>NZ_JAXHBS010000017.1:0-506089 GCF_042466085.1 Vibrio sp. R78045 | reverse complement strand
AGTCTGGACCGTGTCTCAGTTCCAGTGTGGCTGATCATCCTCTCAGACCAGCTAGGGATCGTCGCCTTGGTGAGCCATTACCTCACCAACTAGCTAATCCCACCTAGGCATATCTTGACGCGAGAGGCCCGAAGGTCCCCCTCTTTGGCCCGTAGGCATCATGCGGTATTAGCCATCGTTTCCAATGGTTATCCCCCACATCAAGGCAATTTCCTAGGCATTACTCACCCGTCCGCCGCTCGACGCCCATTAACGCACCCGAAGGATTGTTAGTGTCGTTTCCGCTCGACTTGCATGTGTTAGGCCTGCCGCCAGCGTTCAATCTGAGCCATGATCAAACTCTTCAATTTAAAGTTTTGATTACCTAAATTAATAGGTGTGACTCAACGAATACTGACTTCAAAACTAATATTCATTGCTCTTTCGAAAAAGATTGATGAACATGTAATTCTAAAGCTATTACCATTCCAACAGAATGGTAATGAATTGACTGTGCCGAATAACTACAAGTAGTTAAACGTATTGGTCACTCAGTTCATTGAAATCAAGTTTGTTACCGAAGTAACTGTTTTATCCAAAAGGATAAAACGTTTTGATATTCATCAACGAGTGCCCACACAGATTGATAGGTTTAAATTGTTAAAGAGCTTGTTCTCTAAAAAGAGAACGCTTTCAGTGCCTTAGCACTTAAGCAGGACGCGTATAATACGCTTTCCACTTTGAAAGTCAACATAAAATACTAAGAAAACTTAGAACTCTATGGTGACTTGTCTATTAAATAGACAAAGTCGAAATTAAAGCCTGGCGATGTCCTACTCTCACATGGGGAAGCCCCACACTACCATCGGCGCTATTGTGTTTCACTTCTGAGTTCGGCATGGAATCAGGTGGGTCCACAATGCTATGGTCGCCAAGCAAATTTTAAAATTCGGAAAGCTGCTTCTCTATTTAATAGAGCTATAAAAGTATCTCTTCAAACGCATTCAAGGTCTGTCTTTCTTTGAGTCCACAAAACCCCTTGGGTGTTGTATGGTTAAGCCTCACGGGCAATTAGTACAGGTTAGCTCAATGCCTCGCAGCACTTACACACCCTGCCTATCAACGTCGTAGTCTACGACAACCCTTTAGGACACTTATAGTGCCAGGGAAAACTCATCTCAAGGCTCGCTTCCCGCTTAGATGCTTTCAGCGGTTATCGATTCCGAACTTAGCTACCGGGCAATGCCATTGGCATGACAACCCGAACACCAGAGGTTCGTCCACTCCGGTCCTCTCGTACTAGGAGCAGCCCCTTTCAATTTTCCAACGCCCACGGCAGATAGGGACCGAACTGTCTCACGACGTTCTAAACCCAGCTCGCGTACCACTTTAAATGGCGAACAGCCATACCCTTGGGACCGACTTCAGCCCCAGGATGTGATGAGCCGACATCGAGGTGCCAAACACCGCCGTCGATATGAACTCTTGGGCGGTATCAGCCTGTTATCCCCGGAGTACCTTTTATCCGTTGAGCGATGGCCCTTCCATTCAGAACCACCGGATCACTATGACCTGCTTTCGCACCTGCTCGAATTGTCATTCTCGCAGTCAAGCGGGCTTATGCCATTGCACTAACCACACGATGTCCAACCGTGTTTAGCCCACCTTCGTGCTCCTCCGTTACTCTTTGGGAGGAGACCGCCCCAGTCAAACTACCCACCAGGCACTGTCCGTAACCCCGATTCAGGGGCCAACGTTAGAACATCAAAACTACAAGGGTGGTATTTCAAGGACGACTCCATCACATCTAGCGACGCAATTTCATAGTCTCCCACCTATCCTACACATGTAGGTTCAATGTTCAGTGCCAAGCTGTAGTAAAGGTTCACGGGGTCTTTCCGTCTAGCCGCGGGTACACTGCATCTTCACAGCGATTTCAATTTCACTGAGTCTCGGGTGGAGACAGCGTGGCCATCATTACGCCATTCGTGCAGGTCGGAACTTACCCGACAAGGAATTTCGCTACCTTAGGACCGTTATAGTTACGGCCGCCGTTTACCGGGGCTTCGATCAAGAGCTTCGACCGAAGTCTAACCCCATCAATTAACCTTCCGGCACCGGGCAGGCGTCACACCGTATACGTCATCTTACGATTTTGCACAGTGCTGTGTTTTTAATAAACAGTTGCAGCCACCTGGTATCTGCGACTCTCGTCTGCTCCATCCGCAAGGGACTTCACTGATAAGAGCGTACCTTCTCCCGAAGTTACGGTACCATTTTGCCTAGTTCCTTCACCCGAGTTCTCTCAAGCGCCTTGGTATTCTCTACCCGACCACCTGTGTCGGTTTGGGGTACGATTCCTTACAATCTGAAGCTTAGAGGCTTTTCCTGGAAGCATGGCATCAATGACTTCACTACCGTAGTAGCTCGACATCGTATCTCAGCGTTAGTAGCGGTCCGGATTTACCTAAACCACCCGCCTACATACTTGAACCTGGACAACCGTCGCCAGGCCCACCTAGCCTTCTCCGTCCCCCCATCGCAATTGTAAGAAGTACGGGAATATTAACCCGTTTCCCATCGACTACGCCTTTCGGCCTCGCCTTAGGAGTCGACTTACCCTGCCCCGATTAACGTTGGACAGGAACCCTTGGTCTTCCGGCGAGGGAGTTTTTCACTCCCTTTATCGTTACTCATGTCAGCATTCGCACTTCTGATACCTCCAGCAGCCCTTACAGACCACCTTCAACGGCTTACAGAACGCTCCCCTACCCCACATACCCTAAGGTACGTAGCCGCAGCTTCGGTGTATAGCTTAGCCCCGTTACATCTTCCGCGCAGGCCGACTCGACCAGTGAGCTATTACGCTTTCTTTAAATGATGGCTGCTTCTAAGCCAACATCCTGGCTGTCTGAGCCTTCCCACATCGTTTCCCACTTAGCTATACTTTGGGACCTTAGCTGGCGGTCTGGGTTGTTTCCCTCTCCACGACGGACGTTAGCACCCGCCGTGTGTCTCCCGGATAGTACTTACTGGTATTCGGAGTTTGCAAAGGGTTGGTAAGTCGGGATGACCCCCTAGCCTTAACAGTGCTCTACCCCCAGTAGTATTCGTCCGAGGCGCTACCTAAATAGCTTTCGGGGAGAACCAGCTATCTCCAGGTTTGATTGGCCTTTCACCCCTAGCCACAAGTCATCCGCTAATTTTTCAACATTAGTCGGTTCGGTCCTCCAGTTGATGTTACTCAACCTTCAACCTGCCCATGGCTAGATCACCTGGTTTCGGGTCTAATCCTAGCAACTGTACGCCCAGTTAAGACTCGGTTTCCCTACGGCTCCCCTAAACGGTTAACCTTGCTACTAAAATTAAGTCGCTGACCCATTATACAAAAGGTACGCAGTCACACCACGAAGGTGCTCCTACTGCTTGTACGTACACGGTTTCAGGTTCTATTTCACTCCCCTCACAGGGGTTCTTTTCGCCTTTCCCTCACGGTACTGGTTCACTATCGGTCAGTCAGTAGTATTTAGCCTTGGAGGATGGTCCCCCCATATTCAGACAGGATATCACGTGTCCCGCCCTACTCGTTTTCACTGATTATGAGATGTCGACTACGGGGCTATCACCCTTTACTGCGGCACTTTCCAGAGCCTTCGTCTGTCTCATTAAAAGCTTAAGGGCTAATCCAATTTCGCTCGCCGCTACTTTCGGAATCTCGGTTGATTTCTCTTCCTCGGGGTACTTAGATGTTTCAGTTCCCCCGGTTTGCCTCCTGTTGCTATGTATTCACAACAGGATACGTGCTTATGCACGTGGGTTTCCCCATTCAGGAATCCCAGACTCAAAAGGTTATTACTACCTAATCTGGGCTTATCGCAAGTTATTACGCCTTTCATCGCCTCTGACTGCCAAGGCATCCACCGTGTACGCTTAGTCACTTAACCATACAACCCGAAAGGGTCTTAGTGTATGGCAACTAACCAAGGTTTTTGGTTGTCATCAAGAAGGGTTAATTCTCAATGACTGTTTGCCGGACTCAATTTACTTCTTGTTTCCACTTTTTAATAAAAAGTAGAATCAAAAAATGAACAATCATTTCTGATCATTCGAATACAAGACACTTGAATGTGTTTGTTGTGTTTATCTAATGAAAGATAAACATTGAGAACTTTTAAATTTGATTGAATTACTCGTAAGTAATCAATCAGTCAGCTTTCCAAATTGTTAAAGAGCTTGATTCAATAAAATGAACCATTTTTAAAGACTCTCTTAAGAGAATACTTAAAGATGGTGGAGCTATGCGGGATTCGAACCGCAGACCTCCTGCGTGCAAGGCAGGCGCTCTCCCAGCTGAGCTATAGCCCCATCTAGGTCGATATTGGTGGGTCTGAGTGGACTTGAACCACCGACCTCCCGCTTATCAGGCGAGCGCTCTAACCAGCTGAGCTACAGACCCAATATCGTCTCTTAACTTTTTTAAACCTAATCAATCTGTGTGGACACTCATCGTAAGTATCTTCGTATAAGGAGGTGATCCAGCCCCAGGTTCCCCTAGGGCTACCTTGTTACGACTTCACCCCAGTCATGAACCACAAAGTGGTGAGCGTCCTCCCCGAAAGGTTAAACTACCCACTTCTTTTGCAGCCCACTCCCATGGTGTGACGGGCGGTGTGTACAAGGCCCGGGAACGTATTCACCGTGACATTCTGATTCACGATTACTAGCGATTCCGACTTCATGGAGTCGAGTTGCAGACTCCAATCCGGACTACGACGCACTTTTTGGGATTCGCTCACTATCGCTAGCTTGCTGCCCTCTGTATGCGCCATTGTAGCACGTGTGTAGCCCTACTCGTAAGGGCCATGATGACTTGACGTCGTCCCCACCTTCCTCCGGTTTATCACCGGCAGTCTCCCTGGAGTTCCCGACATGACTCGCTGGCAAACAAGGATAAGGGTTGCGCTCGTTGCGGGACTTAACCCAACATTTCACAACACGAGCTGACGACAGCCATGCAGCACCTGTCTCAGAGCTCCCGAAGGCACACCTGCGTCTCCGCTGGCTTCTCTGGATGTCAAGAGTAGGTAAGGTTCTTCGCGTTGCATCGAATTAAACCACATGCTCCACCGCTTGTGCGGGCCCCCGTCAATTCATTTGAGTTTTAATCTTGCGACCGTACTCCCCAGGCGGTCTACTTAACGCGTTAGCTCCGAAAGCCACGGCTCAAGGCCACAACCTCCAAGTAGACATCGTTTACGGCGTGGACTACCAGGGTATCTAATCCTGTTTGCTCCCCACGCTTTCGCATCTGAGTGTCAGTGTCTGTCCAGGGGGCCGCCTTCGCCACTGGTATTCCTTCAGATCTCTACGCATTTCACCGCTACACCTGAAATTCTACCCCCCTCTACAGCACTCTAGTTCACCAGTTTCAAATGCAGTTCCGAGGTTGAGCCCCGGGCTTTCACATCTGACTTAATGAACCACCTGCATGCGCTTTACGCCCAGTAATTCCGATTAACGCTCGCACCCTCCGTATTACCGCGGCTGCTGGCACGGAGTTAGCCGGTGCTTCTTCTGTTGCTAACGTCAAGATGCGCAGCTATTAACTACACACCCTTCCTCACAACTGAAAGTACTTTACAACCCGAAGGCCTTCTTCATACACGCGGCATGGCTGCATCAGGCTTTCGCCCATTGTGCAATATTCCCCACTGCTGCCTCCCGTAGGAGTCTGGACCGTGTCTCAGTTCCAGTGTGGCTGATCATCCTCTCAGACCAGCTAGGGATCGTCGCCTTGGTGAGCCATTACCTCACCAACTAGCTAATCCCACCTAGGCATATCTTGACGCGAGAGGCCCGAAGGTCCCCCTCTTTGGCCCGTAGGCATCATGCGGTATTAGCCATCGTTTCCAATGGTTATCCCCCACATCAAGGCAATTTCCTAGGCATTACTCACCCGTCCGCCGCTCGACGCCCATTAACGCACCCGAAGGATTGTTAGTGTCGTTTCCGCTCGACTTGCATGTGTTAGGCCTGCCGCCAGCGTTCAATCTGAGCCATGATCAAACTCTTCAATTTAAGATTTTGTGACTCAACGAATACTGACTTCAAAACTAATATTCATTCGCTCTTTCGAAAAAGATTGATGAACATGTAATTCTAAAGCTATTACCATTCCAACAGAATGGTAATGAATTGACTGTGCCGAATAACTACAAGTAGTTAAACGTATTGGTCACTCAGTTCATTGAAATCAATTTTGATTCCGAAGAATCTGTTTTATCTAACGATAAAACGTTTTGATATTCATCAACGAGTGCCCACACAGATTGATAGGTTTAAATTGTTAAAGAGCTTGTTCTCTAAAAAGAGAACGCTTTCAGTGCCTTAGCACTTAAGCAGGACGCGTATAATACGCTTTCCACTTTGAAAGTCAACATAAAATACTAAGAAAACTTAGAACTCTATGGTGACTTGTCTATTAAATAGACAAAGTCGAAATTAAAGCCTGGCGATGTCCTACTCTCACATGGGGAAGCCCCACACTACCATCGGCGCTATTGTGTTTCACTTCTGAGTTCGGCATGGAATCAGGTGGGTCCACAATGCTATGGTCGCCAAGCAAATTTTAAAATTCGGAAAACTGTATTTAAAAGTTATGTCTCTTCAAACGCATTCAAGGTCTGTCTTTCTATTGAGTCCACAAAACCCCTTGGGTGTTGTATGGTTAAGCCTCACGGGCAATTAGTACAGGTTAGCTCAATGCCTCGCAGCACTTACACACCCTGCCTATCAACGTCGTAGTCTACGACAACCCTTTAGGACACTTATAGTGCCAGGGAAAACTCATCTCAAGGCTCGCTTCCCGCTTAGATGCTTTCAGCGGTTATCGATTCCGAACTTAGCTACCGGGCAATGCCATTGGCATGACAACCCGAACACCAGAGGTTCGTCCACTCCGGTCCTCTCGTACTAGGAGCAGCCCCTTTCAATTTTCCAACGCCCACGGCAGATAGGGACCGAACTGTCTCACGACGTTCTAAACCCAGCTCGCGTACCACTTTAAATGGCGAACAGCCATACCCTTGGGACCGACTTCAGCCCCAGGATGTGATGAGCCGACATCGAGGTGCCAAACACCGCCGTCGATATGAACTCTTGGGCGGTATCAGCCTGTTATCCCCGGAGTACCTTTTATCCGTTGAGCGATGGCCCTTCCATTCAGAACCACCGGATCACTATGACCTGCTTTCGCACCTGCTCGAATTGTCATTCTCGCAGTCAAGCGGGCTTATGCCATTGCACTAACCACACGATGTCCAACCGTGTTTAGCCCACCTTCGTGCTCCTCCGTTACTCTTTGGGAGGAGACCGCCCCAGTCAAACTACCCACCAGGCACTGTCCGTAACCCCGATTCAGGGGCCAACGTTAGAACATCAAAACTACAAGGGTGGTATTTCAAGGACGACTCCATCACATCTAGCGACGCAATTTCATAGTCTCCCACCTATCCTACACATGTAGGTTCAATGTTCAGTGCCAAGCTGTAGTAAAGGTTCACGGGGTCTTTCCGTCTAGCCGCGGGTACACTGCATCTTCACAGCGATTTCAATTTCACTGAGTCTCGGGTGGAGACAGCGTGGCCATCATTACGCCATTCGTGCAGGTCGGAACTTACCCGACAAGGAATTTCGCTACCTTAGGACCGTTATAGTTACGGCCGCCGTTTACCGGGGCTTCGATCAAGAGCTTCGACCGAAGTCTAACCCCATCAATTAACCTTCCGGCACCGGGCAGGCGTCACACCGTATACGTCATCTTACGATTTTGCACAGTGCTGTGTTTTTAATAAACAGTTGCAGCCACCTGGTATCTGCGACTCTCGTCTGCTCCATCCGCAAGGGACTTCACTGATAAGAGCGTACCTTCTCCCGAAGTTACGGTACCATTTTGCCTAGTTCCTTCACCCGAGTTCTCTCAAGCGCCTTGGTATTCTCTACCCGACCACCTGTGTCGGTTTGGGGTACGATTCCTTACAATCTGAAGCTTAGAGGCTTTTCCTGGAAGCATGGCATCAATGACTTCACTACCGTAGTAGCTCGACATCGTATCTCAGCGTTAGTAGCGGTCCGGATTTACCTAAACCACCCGCCTACGTACTTGAACCTGGACAACCGTCGCCAGGCCCACCTAGCCTTCTCCGTCCCCCCATCGCAATTGTAAGAAGTACGGGAATATTAACCCGTTTCCCATCGACTACGCCTTTCGGCCTCGCCTTAGGAGTCGACTTACCCTGCCCCGATTAACGTTGGACAGGAACCCTTGGTCTTCCGGCGAGGGAGTTTTTCACTCCCTTTATCGTTACTCATGTCAGCATTCGCACTTCTGATACCTCCAGCAGCCCTTACAGACCACCTTCAACGGCTTACAGAACGCTCCCCTACCCCACATACCCTAAGGTACGTAGCCGCAGCTTCGGTGTATAGCTTAGCCCCGTTACATCTTCCGCGCAGGCCGACTCGACCAGTGAGCTATTACGCTTTCTTTAAATGATGGCTGCTTCTAAGCCAACATCCTGGCTGTCTGAGCCTTCCCACATCGTTTCCCACTTAGCTATACTTTGGGACCTTAGCTGGCGGTCTGGGTTGTTTCCCTCTCCACGACGGACGTTAGCACCCGCCGTGTGTCTCCCGGATAGTACTTACTGGTATTCGGAGTTTGCAAAGGGTTGGTAAGTCGGGATGACCCCCTAGCCTTAACAGTGCTCTACCCCCAGTAGTATTCGTCCGAGGCGCTACCTAAATAGCTTTCGGGGAGAACCAGCTATCTCCAGGTTTGATTGGCCTTTCACCCCTAGCCACAAGTCATCCGCTAATTTTTCAACATTAGTCGGTTCGGTCCTCCAGTTGATGTTACTCAACCTTCAACCTGCCCATGGCTAGATCACCTGGTTTCGGGTCTAATCCTAGCAACTGTACGCCCAGTTAAGACTCGGTTTCCCTACGGCTCCCCTAAACGGTTAACCTTGCTACTAAAATTAAGTCGCTGACCCATTATACAAAAGGTACGCAGTCACACCACGAAGGTGCTCCTACTGCTTGTACGTACACGGTTTCAGGTTCTATTTCACTCCCCTCACAGGGGTTCTTTTCGCCTTTCCCTCACGGTACTGGTTCACTATCGGTCAGTCAGTAGTATTTAGCCTTGGAGGATGGTCCCCCCATATTCAGACAGGATATCACGTGTCCCGCCCTACTCGTTTTCACTGATTATAAGATGTCGACTACGGGGCTATCACCCTTTACTGCGGCACTTTCCAGAGCCTTCGTCTGTCTCATTAAAAGCTTAAGGGCTAATCCAATTTCGCTCGCCGCTACTTTCGGAATCTCGGTTGATTTCTCTTCCTCGGGGTACTTAGATGTTTCAGTTCCCCCGGTTTGCCTCCTGTTGCTATGTATTCACAACAGGATACTTACTTATGTAAGTGGGTTTCCCCATTCAGGAATCCCAGACTCAAAAGGTTATTACTACCTAATCTGGGCTTATCGCAAGTTATTACGCCTTTCATCGCCTCTGACTGCCAAGGCATCCACCGTGTACGCTTAGTCACTTAACCATACAACCCGAAAGGGTCTTAGCGTATGGCAACTAACCAAGGTTTTTGGTTGTCATCAAGAAGGGTTAATTCTTGATAACTGTTTGCCGGACTCAATTTACTTTTTGTTTCCACTTTTTAATAAAAAGTAGAATCAAAAAATGAACAATCATTTCTGATCATTCTAATACAAGACACTTGAATGTGTTTGTTGTGTTTATACTGTTCTTAATAAATAAGAGCAGATAAACATTGAGAACTTTTAAATTTGATTGAATTACTCTTAAGTAAATCAATCAGTCAGCTTTCCAAATTGTTAAAGAGCATAAAGCAAAAAGCTTTAATCAATAACTTACGTTATTAATTAAAGCTCTGGCTTTAACTAAATCTAAACCATCAATCTGTGTGGACACTCATCGTAAGTATCTTCGTATAAGGAGGTGATCCAGCCCCAGGTTCCCCTAGGGCTACCTTGTTACGACTTCACCCCAGTCATGAACCACAAAGTGGTGAGCGTCCTCCCCGAAAGGTTAAACTACCCACTTCTTTTGCAGCCCACTCCCATGGTGTGACGGGCGGTGTGTACAAGGCCCGGGAACGTATTCACCGTGACATTCTGATTCACGATTACTAGCGATTCCGACTTCATGGAGTCGAGTTGCAGACTCCAATCCGGACTACGACGCACTTTTTGGGATTCGCTCACTATCGCTAGCTTGCTGCCCTCTGTATGCGCCATTGTAGCACGTGTGTAGCCCTACTCGTAAGGGCCATGATGACTTGACGTCGTCCCCACCTTCCTCCGGTTTATCACCGGCAGTCTCCCTGGAGTTCCCGACATGACTCGCTGGCAAACAAGGATAAGGGTTGCGCTCGTTGCGGGACTTAACCCAACATTTCACAACACGAGCTGACGACAGCCATGCAGCACCTGTCTCAGAGCTCCCGAAGGCACACCTGCGTCTCCGCTGGCTTCTCTGGATGTCAAGAGTAGGTAAGGTTCTTCGCGTTGCATCGAATTAAACCACATGCTCCACCGCTTGTGCGGGCCCCCGTCAATTCATTTGAGTTTTAATCTTGCGACCGTACTCCCCAGGCGGTCTACTTAACGCGTTAGCTCCGAAAGCCACGGCTCAAGGCCACAACCTCCAAGTAGACATCGTTTACGGCGTGGACTACCAGGGTATCTAATCCTGTTTGCTCCCCACGCTTTCGCATCTGAGTGTCAGTGTCTGTCCAGGGGGCCGCCTTCGCCACTGGTATTCCTTCAGATCTCTACGCATTTCACCGCTACACCTGAAATTCTACCCCCCTCTACAGCACTCTAGTTCACCAGTTTCAAATGCAGTTCCGAGGTTGAGCCCCGGGCTTTCACATCTGACTTAATGAACCACCTGCATGCGCTTTACGCCCAGTAATTCCGATTAACGCTCGCACCCTCCGTATTACCGCGGCTGCTGGCACGGAGTTAGCCGGTGCTTCTTCTGTTGCTAACGTCAAGATGCGCAGCTATTAACTACACACCCTTCCTCACAACTGAAAGTACTTTACAACCCGAAGGCCTTCTTCATACACGCGGCATGGCTGCATCAGGCTTTCGCCCATTGTGCAATATTCCCCACTGCTGCCTCCCGTAGGAGTCTGGACCGTGTCTCAGTTCCAGTGTGGCTGATCATCCTCTCAGACCAGCTAGGGATCGTCGCCTTGGTGAGCCATTACCTCACCAACTAGCTAATCCCACCTAGGCATATCTTGACGCGAGAGGCCCGAAGGTCCCCCTCTTTGGCCCGTAGGCATCATGCGGTATTAGCCATCGTTTCCAATGGTTATCCCCCACATCAAGGCAATTTCCTAGGCATTACTCACCCGTCCGCCGCTCGACGCCCATTAACGCACCCGAAGGATTGTTAGTGTCGTTTCCGCTCGACTTGCATGTGTTAGGCCTGCCGCCAGCGTTCAATCTGAGCCATGATCAAACTCTTCAATTTAAGATTTTGTGACTCAACGAATACTGACTTCAAAACTAATATTCATTGCTCTTTCGAAAAAGATTGATGAACATGTAATTCTAAAGCTATTACCATTCCAACAGAATGGTAATGAATTGACTGTGCCGAATAACTACAAGTAGTTAAACGTATTGGTCACTCAGTTCATTGAAATCAAGTTTGTTACCGAAGTAACTGTTTTATCCAAAAGGATAAAACGTTTTGATATTCATCAACGAGTGCCCACACAGATTGATAGGTTTAAATTGTTAAAGAGCGCTAGCGTTTTGTGATTCACATCTCAGTCGCTAGGGGTGCGTACTATACCTGCACCACTTTGAGAGTCAAGGGTTATTTTCAAACTCTTTTCCTCTACCGATTTCGCTGTGTGACTCTCGTCTCACTCCGTGTCGGTGAGGCGGCATTATAGAGAGATTGATATGGAGCACAAGGACTTTTTCAAATAAAAATTTCGTTCGTCTAAAAAGCCACCAGATTCGCATTTTTCGAATAAAAACTAAACATTTGAGACGTATCACAGCAATACATTGGAAATATGGAAGCCATGAACGTAAGATTCATGTGTCTATTTTGTTAATAGTAGATGCGTCTATTTCGTTTATTAATATGTAGTATTCCGATATGAACTCAAAAAAATCGATGTTGTTAATTGTCGCACTGGCTGTATTAGGCGGCATTGTTTTCTCTCAGGTAGATATATCGCCTGCAATTACCTTTATCCTTGGTGTCTTGGCTTCCGCTTTTGTTGTTAACTTTTCAAGCACCGACTCAAAATCTGATTCTGAACCTAAGGCTTCAACAAAAACACTTTATGTGGGTAACCTTCCATACAAAGCGAATGAATCACATGTACGTGAATTATTCTCAGAGCATGGTGAAGTATTTGCAGTACGTTTAATGAAAGACAAACGTACTGGTAAAAGAAGAGGCTTTGGATTTGTTGTTATGGCAAGTGATGATGTGAATCATGCAATCTCTGCACTTAACGATAAAGATTACATGCAACGAACTTTAAAAGTACGAGTTGCAAATGATCCTAAACATCCTGAAACGGACGAATCTGAACTGAGCTAAACCCTAACTGCTTTAACATACTATTTAGTGCACTTTCTTTTTTAGGAGGTGCACTACAAAAAACTTCACGCAATCCTCTCTCTTTATCACCACTATCCAAATCCAACAAATCTTGAACTCGCTTCGCAATCGCTTTACCGGAATCAACCAATAAAACACTCTTACCCAAGACTTGTTGAATCTCAGATTTTATCAGCGGGAAATGTGTGCACCCTAATACGGCCACATCAACCATGTTGATCATCGGTTGAAGAATCTGCTGCAACTCTTCAATACAAATTTCCTCGCCTCTGAGTTTATCTTCGGCCATATCCACCAGCCGAGTAGAACCTAAAAGTTCGACTCTTTTATTACTCGAGAAATTGTTGATGAGCTCGTGTGTGTACTCTCGCGTAATCGTTGCAGGAGTAGCAATGAGACCCAACGCTTTATTGGCAAGTAGGGATGCTGGCTTGATTGCCGGAACAACGCCAACAATTGGGATTAGATTATTAGCGCGAAGTGTAGGCAAGACTATCGTACTGGCCGTATTACAAGCTATCACTACAATATCAATAGCGTGACTCACCACAAAGCTAGCGACGATACTTTGGACTCGCTGAATAAGAACTTGCTGATCGAGCTCGCCATATGGGTAAGCCTCGTTATCGAATACATAGATATAATTGTGATTTGGTAGTAACTGACTTATCTCTTTATATACAGACAGGCCACCAACTCCAGAATCAAAGATCAATATGTTTTTTTGTATGCTTTCCGCCACAACCATTACCTATAATAAGTTCCGCAGCAATGATACCCCTTCACTTAGTTTTCGCCAATCATCACTCTACATAATGCAAGCTCGGTAGCGTTGATGAACAAAGCGCTCACCTTGATCTACATTTTCTAGATCTATCTTGAGCTTACCTTTAAAGCATGGCGCTGACGTCACTAAGGTGTGGAACTCACCATCTTCGCCACATGGATCGACATGACTCGGTAAGCTACCTATGAGCTCAAGTGTGTACTCCTTCCCGCAATAGCTCATATCTAATGCATCGCTATCGACCGTGACGAGAAAGGTTTCGATGCCTCTGCCTATTATTTCAGTCGCTAATGCCTGACTGCTCTCTCCCATTAGAGGGAACACGCACTCCCAACCAGCTGGTTCTATATAGCTCTTTCGATAATCTGCAATGCCATTACAAAACATGTCTCCAAACGCGACCGCATCAATTGATAAGCCAGAACCTTTAAGTGCGGAAACAATAGTACTTTGATAAATCTCATTACTAGGAAACACTTCTGGAAGCTCAATCGTGATTAATGGCAAACCGACTAATTGCGCCTGCATGGCAACAACATCAATCGGAGTCACTTGGAAAGGAACCTCATCTCCAACATATGTCGTATAGAGAGCAACAACTTCATATTCGGAGCTTTCAAGTAGACGCTCTAGCGTTAATGTCGAGTCTTTACCTGACGACCAGCTTATGACGACTTTCTTTTTCATTGATATACCCAATAAGAAAAAACCGCCCGGAGGCGGTTTAGGTGTAAATTAGAATTGGTAAGCTAGATTCGCAAAATACCTGCGCTCAGGTGCGTTATATCCTAGCGTTGTCTGGTATTTTTCATTAGTTAGATTATCAACTCGGCCACGAACAACCAACTCAGGGGAAATCCAATACCCCACAGAAACATCCCACAAGCTCACTGATGGCAAGATATTATCTGGGTCGGTGGTTTCTTTTGGGTTACCCGCTCTATCACCTGTATATGTATAAGTAAGATTTACATCGAAATCTTCATATGAAGCATCCATCAACCACTTGTAGTTTTCATCAGCACGCTTCGCTAACTTGTTGCCAGCTGAGTCTTTATGATCTTTAAATTCAGCAACAACCGTATGATGGATGAACCACGTGTCGAAATTACCTGTAATTTCTAACCCTTTCAGTTTTGCATCTACGTTTTGAGGGTACCAAAATGGGCTACCTTCATACCAAATAATCAAGTTATCGACTTCATTATCATATGCTGTTATGTCCAGTTTGAATAAATCGAATTCACCGGTGTATCCAATTTCGCGATTTTCAGCTTCTTCAGGCTTCAGGTCTGAGTTTGTTGTCAGATCAGAATAGCTCGGAGCTTTAAATGATGTACCCGCGGCAGCTCTTAACGAGTGCTTCTCCGTTAGGTAATAACGAGTACCTAAAGACCAAGTCGTATGATTGTCGTATGTATCGTGTTTATCGTTACGCACACTACCTACGATTTGCACATCACCAAACCTAAGTTCAGAAGAAGCGTAAACACCCGTCGTGTCTCGTGACTCGCCAGCTAGAGCATCAGGAAACCCATATGACAAAGCATCATCATCAAGCTTTTCTCTACGCCAATCTGCGCCAGCACCAACAGAAACGTTCTCGTTGATGTAATACTGATTTAAGAACTGTAAGTTCGTTAGGTCTATTTTCTTTTTAGTACCAGCATTATCTTTGCCCTGAGTTTGTGAATAGTCTAGGTTCTCGATCGCTTGTTGATTAGCCCTAAGAGTCGAGCTTAAGTTATCACCTTTATAATCAAGAGCAGCTGTAACACTCAGATTCTCAGAGTAGCCATAGTTCTTACCACTAGAGTCGTACTCAGTTAAACTATCGAACCAACGAACTGAAGCACTGCCTGAAAAGGCCTCATTAATAGGTTGAGAATACGATGCAAAGAGATTTTGGCTTTCATAGCCATAATTAAGTCCAGTAGCAGGATCTTTGATATCGTAACCTTCAGTCTCATCAAAACCACCAGCGAGCTTTAATGTTCCGCCATTAGACAAATTACGGGTCGTTGAAAAGTTAGCTTCCTTTTGAGCGTCGCTACCAGCTCCAACAGAAATCCTTGTCGATTCACTTGAACTACCAGAGGCTGTAATAATATTAATTACACCCGCTACAGCATCAGAACCATAAAGAGCACCGCCAGAACCACGAATCACTTCAACTCTCTCAATAATGCCTACTGGGATGTGGTTAAAATTAATACCGCCAGCAGCAGAGTCAATACGAACACCATCAACTAGAAATAATACTTGATCACTATTGTAGCCGCGCATAAAAACAGATGCGCTGTGTCCACGTCCGCCATTTTGAGAAACTTCAACGCCAGGTACTCGTTTCAAAACATCCACTAGAGATTTAGCTTGGGTTTCTTCTATTTCTTGTTTTGATACAACAGTCGTTGATGCAATAACATCACTGAGAGGTTGCTCAAAACGGTTAGCTGTAACGACCATGGTTTCGTCGGCAGTGGCTTCTTGGGCATGTAAATTGGAGATAGGTGAAAGCAGCGATGCTACAGCAACCGCTAAAAGGGATTTGTTCATGTTGTGATCCTAAATCGCGTAAAGTCCTACCAAACCACATTGTGTGGCTTAGCCGCTGGCAGGTATTCGGACTCAAGAGCACAACCTTATGGTTACCTAATATTCGACTTCCCACAAAAAGCTATTTGCAGTGTCTTATGAATATTCGTTCTCTTTTACCGCTGCGCGTCAGTTCTGGATTCACACCAGATTCCCTCTTCAGCCATCTATACATCCAAATGGCACCAGCTTGTCGGAGATAGTATTAACCTATGAATCATTTGTCTAGTCTAAGATAGTTATAAGCTATAGTTTTCAAGGTCGATTTACATTGAATAGCTCTCAACACTGGACAAGCGCCTGTGATTGAATAAAATCTGCGCTCTTGATTTAAAAGCACGACAGCAAAAGGCATAACAATGGCGAATTTAGATGTAAACCCGCAACGCTACCAAGAACAGCTCGCAGAAAAGACTGAACGTCTTACTGAAATGTTCTCACAATACAATGTGCCTGAGCTGGAAGTGTATGAATCTCCAGAACAACACTACCGCATGCGTGCTGAATTCCGCGTGTGGCATGAAGGTGACGATATGTATTACGTCATGTTCAATCAAGAGACCAAAGAAAAATACCGCGTAGACCAGTTTCCTGCGGCTAGTCGTCTTATCAACGATCTAATGCCTCTATTAACGGATGCAATGAAGAGCAACCACTCTCTACGCCACAAGCTATTCCAAGTAGACTTCCTTTCTACGTTAAGCGGTGAGATTTTGGTGTCACTGCTTTACCACCGTCAATTAGGTGAACAGTGGATTCAAGATGCTAAAGCGCTTAAGCAGCAATTAAATGATGAAGGCTTTAACCTAAACCTGATTGGCCGTGCGCGTAAGATGAAAATCGTACTGGATCGCGACTACGTCATTGAAAAGCTAGATGTGAATGGTGATAGCTATATATACCAGCAAGTAGAGAACAGCTTTACTCAACCAAACGGCAAAGTAGCAGAGAAAATGTTGGAATGGGCTGTCGACTGTACTCAAGACAGCAAAGGTGACTTGCTTGAGCTTTACTGTGGTAACGGTAACTTCTCATTAGCTCTGGCACAAAACTTTGAGCGTGTACTTGCAACAGAGCTAGCGAAGCCATCTGTAGAATCTGCTCAATACAACATTGCGGCGAACAAGATTGATAATGTTCAGATCATTCGTATGTCTGCGGAAGATTTTACCGTAGCAATGGAAGGTAAGCGTGAATTCCGCCGCCTACAGCAAGCAAACATCGATCTAAAGAGCTACAACTGCAACACTATCTTTGTTGATCCACCGCGTTCAGGTATGGACGTTGATACTTGTAAGATGGTGCAAGGCTACGAGCGCATCATGTACATCTCTTGTAACCCTGAAACACTGAAAGAGAACCTAGAGATCTTAAGCGAAACCCACGATATCACTCGTTTTGCTCTGTTCGACCAGTTCCCTTACACGCACCACATGGAAGCAGGTGTGTTCTTAGAACGTAAAGCATAAAACACGCTTTCTCGACCTAAGACAAACAGCAGATACAAAAAAACGAGCCAATCGGCTCGTTTTTTTATTTATAGGTTGGCTTAAGCTGTCTTGCCGATAAAGCCTAACTTCTTACCTACCCAAGCTAAAAGCAGCATCGCGACAATAATCGCAAAGAAGTTTGAACCTGCATCAGGGTGCTGTGCTTTCACAAAAGCCGAGTGGCCAAATGCACCTACAAAGAAACAAGCCAAACCCACTAACGGAATATCTTCAGATACTGGATTAGTTAGGTATTCTTGGTAAAGCGCTTGTACAGCCAAAACTAAAGCAATCAACGGGAAAATAGAGAAGCCCACTTCGCTCATTGTTACCCAAGATAACAGTGCATCACCACACACACCTGCAACAACAGCAAGTACGAGTGTCTTTCTTTCAGAACCACGGTTTACAGTATTATTTTCATTCGACATTATTCAATCCCGCCTTTTAATCGGTTACGTTCACGTTCTTTACGATACCAAAAAGCCCCTTTGGCCATCATTCGTAATTGCATGATCAAGCGTTCAGCCAATTCATCTCGCTGACGTCGATCTAAATCTAATGCTTCTGCCCCTGAGTTGAAAACCAATATGACCGAGGCTTCTGCTTGAGTAAAAGCTTCATCTCTTGTCATGCCTGTCGTTATCAGGTATTCGGTTAATTCAGCAGAGAAGTGTTGTATCTCACGAGCTACCGCTGCACGAAACTCAAATGAAGTTCCTGAGCGCTCGCGTAATAACAGTCTGAATACGTTTGGGCTGCTTTCAATGAATTCCATAAAGGTTTCAACCGATGTGCGAATCACACTGCCTTCTTTTACTATACGCTGACGAGCTTGACGCATTAATTGGCGTAATAATAAACCACCTTCATCAACCATGGTTAAGCCGAGCTCATCCATATCTTTAAAGTGACGATAAAAGGAAGTCGGTGCTATTCCAGCCTCACGAGCGACTTCTCTCAAGCTTAGGTTGGAAAAACTACGATCGGCGCTGAGTTGGCTAAATGCTGCATCAATTAAGCTACGACGAGTTTTTTCTTTTTGCTGTGCGCGAATGCCCATTGGTTTCATACTTTATCAATTTCTTCTTTTACAGCCTAAACAGGCATGTCTGATTCTCTGGTTAATATAACGCGAATCACTTCTTTATATAAGGCACTCTGGTTATATAAGACACTAAACACACCTCTTTGTTCACGTATCGAAGTAAATACGTTCGAAGAAAAAATTTCAATATCCACACTGTCATTTGGAGACATACGACATACCAAATATTCTTTTTTCGATGACTCGGCGTGATCTCACCGACTCTCTGATACCCTTTTCATGTACCCAAGAACAGAATCAGTTAAAATCTCGCTAAAGCAATGTTAATCAAATATAACAAGGAAGATAGCTATGCCACACTCCAACCACTTTGATGTAATCGTAATTGGTAGTGGCCCCGGAGGAGAAGGGGCAGCGATGGGATTAACCAAAGCCGGGTTGAACGTTGCAATCATTGAGAAAGAAAGCAGCGTTGGTGGTGGTTGTACTCACTGGGGAACCATTCCGTCAAAAGCACTGCGTCACGCTGTTAGTCGTATTATCGAATTCAACAGCAATCCGCTGTTTTGTCAGAACAACAAAAGCATTCACTCAACGTTCTCTAACATCTTGGGGCATGCTAAATCAGTCATCGACAAACAGACTCGCTTGCGCCAAGGATTCTACGACCGCAACCAGTGTACGCTAGTGTTTGGTACTGCACGTTTTATCGATACTAACACTGTCTCGGTAATGCAAAGCGATGGTACTGAAGAACATTACAGTGCGGACAAATTTGTTATCGCGACAGGTTCTCGTCCTTATCAACCAGATAATGTCGATTTTCTGCATGAACGTATTTACGACAGCGACTCGATTCTTTCTCTTAAACACGACCCGCAACATATCATCATCTATGGTGCTGGCGTTATTGGCTGTGAATACGCGTCGATTTTCCGTGGTTTGGGCGTAAAAACCGATCTCATCAATACTCGAGACCGCTTACTGTCATTCTTAGACAATGAAACCTCAGATGCGCTTTCTTACCACTTCTGGAACAGTGGCGTAGTCATTCGTAACGATGAAACCTTTGAGAAAATTGAAGGCACTGATGACGGTGTAATCATTCACCTAGAGTCAGGTAAGAAAATGCGTGCTGATTGCCTACTGTATGCCAATGGCCGAACAGGTAACACAGACAGACTAAACCTTGGTGCTGTTGGGCTAGAATCGGACTCTCGTGGGCAAGTCTCAGTAAATACCAATTACCAAACCAATGTTGATCATGTTTATGCTGTCGGGGATGTGATTGGCTACCCTAGCCTAGCAAGCGCTGCTTATGACCAAGGTCGATTTGTGGCTCAAGCAATAGTGAAAGGTGAAGCTGAACGCCACCTTATCGAAGACATTCCAACAGGTATCTACACCATCCCGGAGATCAGCTCTGTTGGTAAAACTGAGCAAGAGCTTACCGCAGCTAAAGTACCGTATGAAGTGGGACGTTCTTCCTTCAAGCACCTAGCTCGTGCTCAAATTGCGGGTAAAGACATTGGTAGCTTGAAGATTCTGTTCCATCGCGAAACCAAAGAGATTTTAGGTATCCACGTGTTTGGTGAGCGTGCCGCTGAAATCATCCATATCGGACAAGCGATTATGGAGCAGAAAGGTGAAGCGAATACCATCGAGTACTTTGTAAATACAACCTTTAACTACCCAACGATGGCAGAAGCTTATCGTGTTGCAGCACTCAACGGGCTTAACCGTTTATTCTAGACAAAGCACCAATAGGAGTATTTGACCACCCATAGGCCAAATACAAAAACAGCAAGCAGCGCGCTTGCTGTTTTTATTTAAGATATTGAACATTAAAGCATTAATAGTAATTAGATCATGATGTTCTAAATACCCCTTTTCCTGTACAGCCTCTATTTGTTGCTCCCTGAACTGAGCTATCTAAGTAAGCTAAGCGAGAAACTCACCCTTTTTCCACTGAGAAACAAACAACACACCAAGACCAATTCCGCGCATTGCCATAAAGCTCAGCATCGCTAGCCACAGTGCATGGTTTTCTAAGCCTGATGCTAAGTAGAAAATCGCGAAAAAACTGCAAGTCGCAACAAACATACTATTGCGCATATCCTTGCCTTTAGTGGCCCCAACGAAAATACCATCCAACAAGAAGCACCACATAGATACCAATGGCATCGCAATCAGCCATGGCAGATACACCTCGGCTTGGCTCTTCACGTCTGGGATTGTGGTGATCATATTGATTAAGCTAGAGCCAGCGATTACGAACGCTATGGTCAGTACTAAACAAGTATTGAAGCTCCAGAAGAAAGTACCAATCAATGACTGGTTTAGTTCATCTTTGTCTTTCGCGCCAATCGCCTTACCGACCATAGCTTCCATTGCATAGGCAAAGCCATCCATCCCATAAGATATGATCATCAAGAAACTCATCAACACGGCATTGGCCGCAACAACATCATCGCCAAAGCTTGCACCTTGGAAAGTCATGAAAGTGAAAGTCGCTTGTAGACACAATGAACGAAGAAAGATATCGCGATTCAGTTTCACGAAACGACTCAAACCTTGGCTAGTTTTCTTAAGCAGATCCCATGGCGATGGTAACTGTTTCTTCGCCCAGATTCGGTAAACACAAATCAGGCCAAATGTTAGACCAGCATAATCCGCCATTACAGATGCCAATGCAGCACCTTCCACTTGCCACCCTAAACCGATAACAAAAACGATATCCAAAATGATATTGGTGATGTTGGTGATAATCACCATCCACATTGGCGCTTTGGCATTTTGAGTTCCGAGTAACCAACCTAAAATTACAAAGTTAGTTAGCGCAGCAGGTGCACTCCAAGCGCGGATTGAGAAATATTGCTGACCATAGTGCTTAACTTGATCACTGGCGCTACTCAATGAGAAAACTAAATCGGCGACTAGACTGTGTAAAAGCAAAAAGACACCAGCAAACCCTAAGGCCATAGTCACGCCTTGCACAAAGACTAAGCCAAGTTGCTTGCCATCATTCGCACCATAGGATTGTGCGGCTAGCCCTGTTGTCGACATACGCAGGAAGCCAAGCAACCAAAAGGTCACACTGATCATAGTGCCGCCTAATGCCACACCACCTAAATACCAAGAATGCTCTAGATGACCAATAACCGCCGCATCGACTAAGCCCAGCAGTGGAACCGTAATATTAGAGAGAACCATCGGGATCGCGAGCAACAACACTTTTTTGTGCATCGCCTGATTGGATAGCGTTTGAAAAATAATTTGGGGATTAAATAGCTTCACGATCACCTCTTAGTTTAGAGGCGATAGTTTAACCTAGTGGGTGGGCTTTCACTATGTTGTGTACTTTGTGTATTGGTTAGCTTTTACCAAACTATGTGTTGATAGAAGAAGCTAACGCTACCATTTAACGAGTACTAATTGAGGAGTTAAACGCTTTTTAAACTGAGAAATCTTACACAACAATCGCTGCCACAACTTCCAACGATTACATTGCTGCTCTAATGGTGAAAATGACTTAACCCATTGCGCCCATGGCAACCAATTGAGAACACTGTCTATTGGTGAAGACAACCCGTGAGCATACTTTCCAGAACCGAGCTTTTGCCCAAGAGCACTCGAGCTTTTGTCTCCAGCTAACACTAAACACGCGTGTGCATGAGTAAAGTAACGACTCAATGACTGAATAAAGTGCGCCGTCAGCTGTTCATTACAATCAAGCAGAGCATGTTCACACACCACCATCACAGAAGCTTGCTCTGGAATGTTAAGTTCATCTAACCAAGTTAAGTCGTCAACAGAGCCACACTCTAAACGATAGCGTTCATTTTTGTGGAACAGGCGTTGTCGCCAAAGCAGATTCTCGGTTACATCCAGCTCAACCCAATGACAGCGGCCATTATCTAAACGGTAGAAACGGGTATCGAGCCCTGCTCCCACGTTAATAATCCAAGCATCTGGGTTATGAGATAAAAACTGTTGAACTTGAGAATCACAAAGTTGAGTCAGTGTCGCGTAAAGGAGTTGTTGTTGGTCGAGTTCACCAGTAAGACATTCTGGTGCTAATTGGCAGCGTTTGCAGGCTTGAGCTGCGATAGGGTCATAGACTAGGCCGTCATCGGCAAGGCTTTCGCGGCTGCGAAACCAAAGATGTTGAACGAGATTCGTCGGAACTTGGAATTCTTGATGTGCAGACCCTTGATTAGAAGAAGCCTTTTGAACAGAGGAGCGCGGCTTACGAATAAGCGGCTTCATTTGAGGTTTGGTTGGATTTGGCATCATCATCTTCCTTGTATCTAGACAAAGAAGATGATAATGAATATCAATTACAATAACAAGTTATTGAGAATAAATATCAATAAGCTTTTTTTGCAATGACTACATCCAGTCGGTGTTACGAATAATACCAACAGCCAGCCCTTCAATAGACAAATGTTGAGATTCTAGATCGACGTGAATTGGAGAAAACTCTTCATTTTCAGCATGTAACAGAACCGTTGAACCTTTGCGTTCTAGGCGTTTTACCGTTACATCATCATCAACACGAGCTACAACAACCTGACCGTCGCGTACGTCTTGTGTTTTATGAACAGCCAGTAGATCACCATCCATAATACCGATGTTTTTCATACTTTCGCCATTTACACGAAGTAAGAAGTCAGCCTGAGGTTTAAACATACCTGGGTCTACTTGGTAATGCATTTCTACATGTTCTTGAGCCAGAATAGGCTCACCAGCGGCAACCTGACCGATTAATGGTAAACCTTGTTCCTCATTTGCTGCATCTTCAAGCAAAATACGAATACCACGAGACGCACCCGGGATAATCTCTATCGCTTCTTTACGAGCAAGAGCTTTTAAATGTTCTTCTGCAGCATTAGCAGAGCGGAAGCCTAGTTCTCGTGCAATTTCTGCACGTGTCGGTGGCATACCGAAATCGTCAATCTTACTTTTGATAAGATCAAAAACTTGTTGTTGGCGCGGCGTTAACGGCTTCATGATTCACCTGTCTTTTTATACAGTTGACTGTGAGTATATCCAGTAACTGAACAAAAGCAAAGCAATTGGTTGTTTTTAGTTCATTTTTCAAGAATCACAAAAATAGGATCTCTAGCCACACGTAACCCGCTAGTATTAGACAGATGAGAACAGCCGCCGAGCCGACATCTTTCGCCATCCCAGAAAGCTCATGATGCTCACTACCGATTCGATCAACAACTGCTTCAATCGCGGTATTGATTAACTCGACAACCATCACTAACACAACAGCTGAGATCATCAAGATTCGCTCAACTTGGCTTACGTCCAAATAGAATGCCAACGGAATCAGTATTGCTGCCATGAACACTTCTTGCCGAAATGCAGCCTCGCTTTTAAACGAACTTGTGAGGCCTTGCCATGAAAAGCCTGCTGCTTTTATGATGCGTTTGAATCCGGTGTTTGATTTTTTGGTCATTTTTAACTCTATACTCAATCAGTCGATGAATGATTTTCCACAAACTTAACGGCAATATGACTATTTCCATTAAAAGGTTAGACCAGTTTCTGGTATTCTTGCATCGATTAAATTTACGCCTAGGCTTATCCCTATTTCACTCATAGGATTTATCCTTTTTCATCATAGAAATAGAGATACGCTTGAGCACATTGAAATAACTATTGAGGCAGTGAACCTATATGTCTTCTGGACAATCTTTTTCACGTTCATTAATGAAGCTACCTTTATCCGTATTGGTAAAGGGCACATCAATTCCTTCAAACCCTGTTGAGGATTTGAACATTGATTTGAGCAAACCGATTGTATACGCCTTACCGTTTCGCTCAAGTGTCGACATTCTTACATTGCAAAAACATGCACTTGAATTAGGTCTACCTGATCCATTAAGCAAGCTTGAAATCAACGGCAAATCACTGCAACGCTACGTTTTTATCTCTTCTCGCAAAACTCTGCTTCAAGACGATGATTATGTACCAAGCTCTTCAATTGAAGTGTTCTCTGAGTTGCTTTCACTGCATGCTGAAGACTCTGAGCTCGATGTTCAAGTTATCCCTGCCACTGTGCTTTGGGGACGTAAACCAGGTAAAGAGACTAACCAGAAACCTTACCTACAAGCAATGAATGGCTTAGAAAAATCAAAAGCGGTATTGCTCGCAGGTCGTGACTGTCTAGTTCGCTTTAGTCCTGTGGTATCTCTTCGCTACATGGCAAACTCACACGGTACCGACAGCACCATCGCGCACAAACTGGCGCGTGTAGCGCGTATCCACTTCTCTCGCCAAAAACTTGCTGCATCAGGCCCTAACCTTCCAAGCCGCCAAGCGCTGTTTGATCGCCTACTCAAATCAGAAGCGATCAAGAAAGCAATTGAAGACGAAGCACAAGCAAAGAACATCTCGATCGAGAAAGCGAGCAAAGAAGCCCAAGACATCATGGACGAGATTGCTGCAAACTTCTCTTACTCGCTGATCAAGCGTGGTGAGAAGATTCTGGGTTGGTTGTGGAATAAGCTTTACCAAGGCCTGCATATCAGCAACGCTTCAACGGTTCGTAAATTGGCTCAAGATGGTCACGAGATTGTTTATGTGCCTTGTCACCGTAGCCACATGGATTACTTGTTGCTTTCTTATGTGCTTTACCACGAAGGCATGGTGCCTCCGCATATCGCGGCGGGTATCAACCTCAACTTCTTCCCTGCCGGTCCTATTTTCCGTCATGGTGGTGCATTCTTTATTCGTCGTAGCTTCAAAGGCAACAAGCTGTACTCGACGATTTTCCGTGAATACCTAGCGGAATTGTTCGCTAAAGGTTACTCAGTAGAGTACTTCAGTGAAGGTGGTCGTTCTCGTACAGGTCGTCTATTGCAGGCAAAAACGGGCATGCTAGCGATGACCATTCAGGCAATGCTACGTGGTATGAACCGTCCTGTTACTTTGGTCCCTGTGTACATTGGTTATGAACACGTGATGGAAGTGGCGACTTACGCGAAAGAACTTCGTGGCAAGCGTAAAGAGAAAGAAAACGCGAGCTTAGTGATTCGTACCATTCGTAAGCTACGTAACTTTGGTAAAGGCTACGTGAACTTCGGTGAGCCGATTCAACTGAACCAATACCTGAATGAACACTCACCTGAGTGGACCAAAGACATCGACCCAATGGGCACCAGTAAACCACAATGGATGAATCCAGTGGTTAATGACCTGGCGACCAAAATGATGACGCACATTAACGATGCCGCGGCGACCAACGCATTGACCCTTTGTGCAACCGCGCTATTGGCCTCAAGACAGCGCGCATTGTCTCGTGACTCTTTGGTTTCTCAGATCAATTGCTACCTGTCTCTGCTTAAGAACGTACCTTACTCTGATACATTTACGGTACCAAAAGACAGTGCTGAAGATCTGGTAAAACACGCTGAATCGCTGAACAAGTTCCTAATTGAATCAGACTCAATGGGCGACATTATTTCGCTAGACCGTCACCAGTCAATTCTGATGACCTACTACCGAAACAACATCATTCACTTGTTCGCTCTGCCATCTTTAATTGCCCAGATGACCATTCGTCAGCGCGGTTTATCGATTGAAGCGATTCAAAAGAATGTTGCAGCAATTTATCCGTTCTTAAAGAAAGAGCTGTTCTTAAGCTACGACGAATCACAGCTTGAAGGCGTAGTATCAAACATCATTGATGAACTTGTTAGCCAGGGCATGATTGTTGTGTCTGACAATGAAGTGACGATCAACCAATCGAACAGCCAAGCTCTTATGCTGTTAGGCCGTACGATTTCAGAAACGCTACAGCGCTACTCTATTGCTCTAAACTTGCTGGCAGAGAATCCGGAACTGGACAAATCTGACCTTGAGCAGAAAAGCCAAGACATCGCACAGCGACTTGGTCGATTGCATGGTATCAATGCTCCCGAATTCTTCGATAAAGGCGTGTTTGCTTCTATGTTCGCAACGTTGAAGCAGCAACAGTACCTAGATAACGACGGCAACTGCGATTTAGAGAAGACTCAGCAATTCGCTAAGCTTCTTTACTCGATGCTTTACCCAGAAGTCCGTCTGACTATTCAAGAGAGTATTCACCAAGTCGAGTAATTCCTGTATATAGCAGGGCTCTGATAGCAGATTCAACGCGATCAAAAAAGGCACCCACTGGGTGCCTTTTTCTTGAATATTCGTTTGATAAAAACTGATGCTTACCAGAAGGTAACGAACAAACCGACCGTTACGGCCATGCCAACATAGTTGTTATTTAGAAAAGCTTGAAAACATAAGTCTCGGTCACGATGCCGCATCAAATGTTGTTGGTACACAAACAAGCTGCCTGCGGCTAACAATGCCCAATAGAAAGTATCACCCAATTGGTAGTGCATACCTAACACAATCAGCATCGCTAGAGTAACAAGTTGCAAAGAGCCGACGATAAGCTTATCGAAGCGACCAAATAAAATAGCCGTCGATTTAATACCAATCTTCAGGTCATCATCTCGGTCAACCATCGCATATTGCGTGTCGTAAGCAACCGTCCATAAAGCATTAATTACGAAGACAAACCAAACAATACTTGGTAGTTCATTGGTTTGTGCAGCCCATGCCATTGGTATCGCCCAACTAAACGCTAAGCCCAGGAACAACTGTGGAAGATGTGTAAAACGCTTCATGAAAGGGTAAATGAACGCCAGACCCACACCAATAAATGAGAGCTTAATGGTCAGTGGATTCATGGTGAGTACTAGCAAAAATGAAACTACGGCTAGCACTAAAAAGAGCAGAATCGCTTCCTTACTGGAAACCAAACCTGAGGGTAATGGACGCTGCTTGGTGCGTTTAACATGGCCATCCACTTTACGGTCCGCAAAATCATTGATCACACAGCCAGCTGAACGCATCAACACGACGCCGAGTACGAAAACAACCAAGACATCAAAATCAGGCATACCTTGTGCGGCGATAATCAGCGACCACAAAGTCGGCCAAAGGAGTAACAGAGTACCAATCGGGCGATTCATTCGCGTTAATTGCCAGTACGCCTTCGCTTTGGTGGCAAACATTTACACACTCTCCTTAGAGTAAATGGGTGATGTTGGTAAAAACAGTTCTGCCACAAGCATCGGTTTATGGTTCATCCATAATCGAGAGCGACGCGCGAGTAAACACTCATCACCTGCGATAACCCAACCGACTTGCAGCGCATCCCGCTCGACATTCTCAGCACTAAACACCGTTAGTCCAAGCGGGACATTTCCTTGTTGAGAAAGGTCGGAGTGTTGATGATCTTCTAACGTCACACGGGGAATCAAGGTTCGACCTAGCACCCATGGGGCATCATCACCCTTCAAAATCACTTTACGCAGCAAGCAATCAAATGATGATAAAAGATGTTCCTCGTCTTGTTGCAACATTGAGCGTTCTACAACTTGATTATGAAGCAACTCAACAGACAGGTGCTGACAACACTTCCCCAACTTGCGGGAAAGAGAACCTTGCTCCATAAGCCACTCTTTGGTGGTTTTATTAGGAAAATCAAATGTTTCTGTACTTTGCCAATCTACATTCATTAACGAATTAAGATACAGCGATATTGGCTGATTCATACTAGTATTCAATAGGTGACTTTACACGTACAATAAAGCTTCAACTTTCGAACAAAATTAAAGCGTTCTTCGAATCGTAAACGTATTTAGATTTAGACCGCTCATTGTAACAAGACTAATGCGTTTCGAATATCGCGAATAAACTAAAGAAAAGTCACAAATATGCACAAACGTTATGTAGCCCAAATATTTCTTGCGATTACTCTACTCTTTTCAGCATCTAGCTTCGCAGAAGAGGAGTCGGGGCCCAAACTAGCCTACTTCACGCTAGAGCCAGACCTGACCACTAATTTTTACACCAAAGGTAAAAAGCTGGGCTATATTCAAGTTCGCCTCGATATCATGGTCGCGAATAGCGATGACTTGGCGGCCATTGAGCATCACCAACCATTGATTCGCGATGCAGTGATTGAATTGCTTGGCAAACAAAACGAAGAAACCATCAAATCTCTGTCTGGTCGCGAAGATTTAAGAAAATCCTTAGTTGAACATCTCAACAAGATTCTGCTTCCTGAGACAGGTAAAACCCTCATTGCTGACTTATTGTTTACCAAATACCTTTATCAATAATGAAGATGTGAAAAGAAATCCAAATAAAAAAGCGGCTCATCTGGCCGCTTTTTTGTCTCTAGCACTTGTCTATTCTCGATGATACGAGAGTTAGCTTGTTGTAGAGCGAGGTGCTTTCATTGAATCAATTAAACCGATAATTAAACCTGCCGCCAAACCGGCTAAATGAGCAGTATTCGCGATAGCCATGAACGGCTGCATGTAACCAAGCACTAACCACAACAGCATAAAGCCTACGATCTGCCTTGGGATACTCAAACCAAGCTGAGGGGCTTTCGACCCTAAAATCCATAAGTAGCCAACCAGAGCATAAACAACACCAGACAAGCCGCCGAAGTTTGCTCCTTCAACCCAATACTGTCCAGCGCCAGAAAGCGCAGAAGATATAGCAAATATCTGAAGTAGCTTGAGGCTACCTAGCTTTTTCTCGATGTCTCCACCTAACTGCCACCACCACAAGATATTAAATGCGATGTGTATAACAGAGAAATGCAAAACGGCATGACTCAACCAGCGCCATAGCTGCCATTGCTGCCCATCGACTGCTGGAAAATGCAGAGCATTGAAAATAGCTTGGCCAAAACCGATCTGTTGCAGCACAAAAATCACAACACACACCAACATCAGGCTTAGTGTCACAGGGCCTGCTTTCGCTTTGATCATGCCCATAAAGCTTGGAGTATGGTAATGGAAGTTGCTCTTTCTAGTCTCTGCCATGTCCCAAGAGGCCGCTTGATAGCGTTTATGATTAGGTTCCGCAAGAAAACGATTCAGCTCCGCCTCAGTTTCCACCTGGTATTGACTGTCTATCAGCCAAAGAGCAAAACGTCCCTCTCCCTCAGCAGACATTTGAATAGGGATCTGACGAGAAGCCATATAATCAATAAATGCTTGCGCAAGACGAGGATTGTCTAACACCATCAGTCTAATCATTGTTATTTCCTATTCATGCTATTAGAAAGGCTTGAAGTGGCTAAAGTGCTAAAGGCTATAACCCAGCGATCACTGGAAGTTCAGCACGATGCCAAGCTTCAAAGCCACCATCAACACTATATACCTCTTCAAAGCCTTGGTTCACTAAATATTGTGCAGCACCTTGGCTACTAATGCCGTGGTAACACATGACTAAAATAGGTTGTTCGAACTCTACCTCATCCATGAACGACACCATCGTATCATTGGTAAGGTGATAAGCTGTCTTTGAGTGAGCCACCGCGAAAGACTGCGGGTCACGAATATCGACAAGTCTTGCTTCGCCTTGTTCTATAAGGGCTTGAGCGCTTTTAACATCGATATGTTTAAACTGGTCCATGACTTTCTCTTTTATGCTGATTTACTTTGCTGCCATTGTAACCTATCCCAAGGCTAACAATCACATCCACTTAATAAGGTTATCCACCAGCGATCACTTTTACACCGTTTGTGGATAAATCTGTGGATTGCGTGAATAAAGTGTTTTTTTTAAAATAGATCCACAACATGTAGTGATGATCCTGATCTAACTGTGGGTGTTATGAAAAATATCCCCACATCAAAAACCCTCACAAAGCCTTACTACACCCTGCTTTTAGACAACTGACGAATAAACTTCTCACAGAGTTATCCACAAAATCATTTTGCAAATTTCGATCGCAAAAGTTGAGAAATCGATCGAAAATAAAAAGGCCGAGATCTCTCGATCTCGGCCTTTTCAAATTCAGCTTATTTTACCGCTTCAGGCTTATCTGCCTTTAAAAGTCGCCAACAGCTTGCTTCAACTTCTTCATCGCATTCTTTTCTAACTGACGAACACGTTCTGCAGAAATGCTGTAAGTATCGGCAAGGTCTTGCAGCGTCGCTTTATTGTCATCTAACCAACGTGAGCGAACAATGTGTTGGCTACGCTCATCTAAGCTCTTCAATGCGAGACCTAAACGATTGTTGGTATGAGATTCCCAGTTAGCGGCTTCAACTGTCTCAGCAACATCTGATGCTTTGTCTTCAAGGTAATAAACTGGTGCAGTATAAGCAGAGCCACCGTCGTCATCATCCATAGGCGCTTCAAACGTAGCATCTTGAGCCGCTAAACGAGATTCCATTTCACGAACCTCTGAAGGCTCGACACCTAATTCACGAGCAACAGTCTCGACTTCACCATTATTGAACCAACCTAAACGCTTTTTAGACTTACGTAGGTTAAAGAACAATTTACGCTGTGCTTTAGTCGTTGCGATCTTAACAATACGCCAGTTACGCAATACGTACTCATGAATCTCAGCTTTGATCCAGTGAACAGCAAAAGATACTAGACGAACACCAACTTCTGGGTTGAAGCGCTTAACAGCCTTCATTAAGCCGATGTTACCTTCTTGGACAAGATCAGCCATTGGTAACCCGTAGCCAGAATATCCTCTTGCAACGTGTACCACGAATCGTAGGTGGGAAAGGATCAAGCCTTTCGCAGCATCGATCTCACCTTTGTAATGTAATCGCTCTGCAAGTCCACGTTCCTCTTCAGGGGTCAGCATTGGGTAGCTGTTCGCTGATCGGATATAGCTATCTAAACTATCTTGTGTGACTAAAGCCATTTGATACGCTTGGTTTGCCATTCGGTTCCTCATCAATCTCTGATCTGGAGTAATACATCTATTAAAACCCAACAATCTTGAACCTAAAATGAACAGGTTTCAAGGAGGGGGAAGTAATTATGCATAATCAATTCGTCTATACAAGGCTAAAACTGGTTAAGAAGTGCCTATTTTTCGTCTAATTATGACTCTATTCACCTAAACAGGTTCAATTTCTTTTAGGTGACGCTGCGCAGAAAGCTTCGCAGCCACGCTACCAAGCAGGGTTCCAACGATCAAAAGCAGTAAGGATTCATCCCAACTCAAGCCAATTAGGCGGAAGTGGCTGTCATAAAGCTGAGCTAAGTCATCTACTGCGCTGTTGAGCAATATGGTAATCAATGCCGTCATGATCCAAGCACTAATCGAACCTAAAACACCAAACCACATCCCTGCATAAAGGTATGGTCGGAGAATAAAACTGTCGGTCGCACCAATCAGCTTCATGGTTTGAATCTCTTCTTTATGCGCCAATACATTAAATCGCAATGTGTTACCGATAATTAAAAACACCGCGCCCAACATCAATACCGTTAAGGTAATCACGATGACAGCCGCTAATGCTTTGATCGCATCTAATCGCGCTAACCAATCTTCGTCTAAACGAACATCGGTCACTAATTCTTGTTGTTTAACTGTGCCTGCCAGTTCTTTAATTAGGGTATCGCTGTGTACGCTTGGTGTAATCACCAACACACCTGGCAGTGAATAATCGTCGAGGATGGTTAGGGCATCTTCAAAACCAGAATACTGGCTGAGGTCTGCAAGCCCTTGTTGCGGAGAGATGTACTCCACCAGCTCAACTTGATCCCAACTTTCGATTTCATCCTTAAGCACCATAACTCTAGGATCAGGAATGCCATCCTCTATATAAGCACTTATTTGTGACGGGCTAGTGACATCTTGCGCTACTTCACCAACATTTTTACCCAGTAGGTATAAACAAGCTGGCATCGCCAAAGCCATTGAAATAACCGCAAGCGTCAGCAAGTTACCCAAAGGTCGTTGCCACATTTGCGTGAAAGATGATTTTGCTTGCTTCCAATGAATAACAAAAAAGCCGTCACTTGAAGCGCGGTTTGCTGCTCGGTTAGATTGAGGTTTCTTGATACGCTTATTCGCGGCCATAGTCTTCAACCTCGCTCAAAAATCCTTGGTTTAATTCAAGGTGACGATATTGAGGGCGAGTGTTTACTAACCCGATATCGTGCGTCGCTAGGATAATGGTGACGCCCGCGCGGTTAAACTCTTCAAAGAGTCGCAACACACGGTTAGACAATTCAGGATCGAGGTTACCTGTGGGTTCATCCGCTAACAGCAGCGTTGGACGGTTAACCACGGCGCGAGCAATACCTACTCGTTGCTGTTCACCACCAGATAACTGACTTGGTAGGCAACGCGCCTTATCAAGTAATCCGGTTTTATCCAACGCAGCACTAACTCGACGTTTTATTTCGTTTTCAGAAATAGATTCAATACGCATAGGCAGAGCGACGTTATCGAAAATCGAGCGATCCATCAGCAGGCGGTGATCTTGAAAAACAATCCCAATATTACGTCGTAAAAAAGGAATGTCTTTGGCTGGAATCCGAGTGATATCGTGATCATTGAACCAAACACGGCCATCAGTCGGACGCTCAATAGCACAGATCAACTTCAGCAAGGTACTTTTACCAGCTCCAGAGTGACCACCCAAAAAAGCCATCTCTCCACGTTTAAGATGAAAATCCACTTTTTGGAGCGCTTGTCGCCCACCTCGGTAGGCTTTGCTCACTTGCTGAAATTTGATCACCGAAAATTCCTCTTACGATCACTCATATCAAATTTAAAACGGTAGCAGGTTAAGGATAAACCACTTTGCTACGCGCGTTACTCTTCACGACTAAATAGTGCTTCAATAAAGTCTTTCGACTCAAACGGACGCAAGTCGTCAATACCTTCACCCACACCGATGTAGCGGATTGGAATCTGGAACTGATCCGCGATTGAGAAAATCACACCACCTTTTGCAGTGCCATCTAACTTCGTTAGCGTAATACCCGTTACTGGTGCAACTTCACTGAACAGCTTTGCTTGGCTGATAGCATTCTGACCAGTACCGGCATCTAGTGTTAGCATGATTTCGTGTGGTGCAGAATCATCAATCTTCTTCATTACACGAACAATCTTGCGTAGCTCTTCCATCAAGTTGCTCTTATTCTGCAAACGACCTGCAGTATCTGCAATCACAACATCAACACCACGAGCTTTCGCTGCTTCAATCGCATCGTAAATAACAGACGCACTGTCAGCACCAGTGTGTTGAGCGATAACGGGAACATCATTGCGCTGACCCCAAACTTGAAGTTGCTCAACCGCTGCTGCACGGAAGGTATCACCCGCAGCAAGCATCACTTTCTTGCCTTCACCTTGGAACTGTTTAGCCAGTTTGCCGATAGTGGTTGTTTTACCGACACCGTTCACACCGACCATTAAGATAACGTAAGGTGTTTTTGTTGTATCAACCACAAGAGGCTGTTCAACTTGGCTTAGGATATCGGCCATCTCTTCTTTGAGCAGACCATATAGAGCTTCACCATCTTTTAGGTCATTGCGAGATGCTTTTTCTGTTAGGTTTTCAATGATTTTTACGGTGGTATTCATACCCACGTCAGCAATCAGAAGTTGCTCTTCTAGCTCTTCAAATAGATCTTCATCGATTTGCTTACCTTTAAATAAACCAAAGAAGCCAGCACCAATATTGGCTTTGGTGCGACTAAGGCTACGCTTAAGGCGTGCAAAAAAGCTTTCTGTCGGCTTTTCTTGTACTTCTTCAACCTTAGCTTGAGGAGCTGCCACTTCTTCCTGCTCTGCTTCTACTTCGACAGATTGCTGCTCTTGTTGAATCTCTTCAAGCGCTTGCTCAGGTTCAACTGACTTAGATTCAATTGGCTTAGCTTGTTCAGCTTCAGGCGCGACCTGTTCAGCCTCAACTTGTGATTCAACTTCAGTTTGATCTTCAACGTTTTCTACGTTCGCTTCATTCTGAGTTTTTGGGCTTTGTTCTTCTTCACCAAAACCAAGCCACGATAATAATCCGCGCTTCTTTTTTTCCGTCATCAGAGGAGTTTCCTAGATCTACTAATTAGCTGTATTGACTTAATACACGTCGACTCTTTGCTATTGTTATACAATACAAGCTTGTATAAACGAATAGTAAAGAAAAATGACAAAGCAGTGATAAGTTTGCTTTTAGCTTGATACACTTTGTCATTGTAAATTTATTTAATACACGAACCCACTTAAATTGGGCTCGGTATAGTATCACTTTATTAGCGGTCAAAAAATCTATGGTAAGACGTCGCCAGCAAAACACATCACAAAAAAAGCCATCCGGAGGCTTTGTTCGAATTATTAGTGGCTCGTGGAGAGGTAGAAAACTGCCCGTTCATGATTTAGAAGGATTACGCCCAACCATTGACCGAGTAAAAGAGACACTCTTTAACTGGGTGGCTCAAGATATCCCACATTCAACTTGCTTGGATGTATTTGCCGGTTCTGGTGGTCTAGGTTTTGAAGCCGCTTCTCGCCAAGCAAAAATGGTGACACTGCTCGAAATGAACCAAAAGGCAGCTAAACAGCTTTCTGATAACGCGAAAGAGCTTAAGGCAGACAACATCAATGTCGTGAATACTGATGCTATCTCTTTCCTTAAGAAGCCTGGCACTCCTTACGATATGGTTTTCCTTGATCCACCATTTCGTAAAGGCTTGCTGGCAGAAACAGTACAACTGCTTGAGAGTAATGGTTGGCTTGCAGACAATGCGATCATTTACGTTGAAACAGAGAAAGAACTGAAACTCGAAGCTATGCCAGATAACTGGGAATTGCATCGCGATAAGACCACTGGCCAGTCTAGCTACCGACTGTTCAATCGAATCACTGAAGAATAGGAGTTATTGAATGAAGTTCTTGCTTCCACTAGCAAAAGCAGCCATCGCCTTTGTTTGGTTTATCTTAATCGCCAATATTTTCTACCCATTCCCGGGTAATGCTGCGATTGCGCTTTATATCATGACAGCATTTTTGTTCTTCATGCACGGCCTGCAGATGCTGATTTTCATCGGTGCTTTTGGCGATAAGATCGAAATGTCACGTTGGGAGAAATGGTCAATACTGATTTTCGGAGTCTTTGCCCTACTCGATATCCGACGCAAACACATGATGTAATCAAGCTTAAGCTCAGATACAAAATACTGAACTACAGAAAACATCATGACAGAAACAGTCGATACAAAAGCGCCGCTCATTTGAGCGGCGTTTTTTTATTCATCGTTGATACTGATGTTAGCCCATGTAGCCCTTTACACCATCTAGGAACATTTGCGTCGACAGCATAACCAGCAACAAGCCCATCAAGCGCTCGATGGCTTTAAGACCTCTCTCTCCCAGTACTCGCAGGAAGAAGCCATTAAACATCAGAATAAAGAAGGTCGCGCCCCAAGCCAGCATCACAGCAGCTGAGAGCTCTAGCATGTTGTCAGGATGCTGGGTCGACAACAGAATCAATGCCGCAATCACTGACGGGCCTGCAATCATCGGAATCGCCATAGGCACAATAAACGGCTCTTCACCTGCCGCGAGGCCTGTAATACTACCTGCGCTTGGGAAAATCATCTTAATCGCGATGATAAACAAAATAATACCACCTGAGATACTCAAGGTTTCAGGTTGTACGTGCAGGAAGTTCATAATGCTTTGTCCAGCAAACAAGAACAACAGCAAGATAATCAGTGCAAACATCAGTTCACGAACAAGAACAATACGGCGACGCTTCGGATCGAGGTGCTTAAGGATAGAGAGCACAATTGGTAGATTACCAAGCGGGTCCATAATAAGAAACAGCATGGTTGCTGCAGATAAGATTTCCATAAGTTGGTCTCGAAAAGCGAAGGTGCGCGGAGTATAACAGCCTCACATTGATTTTCGAACACAGTAGTTGGCATCGTTAAGAGGGAATTTACAGAGGGAAGTGATACGGAAATAAATATAGGAGTGGAGTCAAAACCTCTCATCCACTCGCCCAATATCTGAAGATCAAAAGACTCTGAAACCAAAAATATCTAAAACTCAGTACCTACTAAAGATCAATGATTACACACGCGCTCGCGATTGGTACAAAGCTTGTTATCAACAATCACGACCTTTTCCATCTTCAGAAAAAACTTCAACAAAGCATCCAAATCTAGACCGTCTAGCTTACAAGTGTGAAAGCGAGCTTTTGCTCCATACGTCAGAGCCAGTTCTTGTGTCAGCTCTTCACGAGTCAGTGGTTTTTCACTAAGCAAATTTAAAACGTTGTGTGCGTGAATTTCGATAGTCATAACTCAATCTCATGTTTAATGAATTAAGCGTAGAGTACAGACTTTCAACAAGGCTGCCTTGATGTAGCTCAGAATTGAGTAAGCTCTACCCTAAATGGTCAGAGATGCCACAATAAGTGCATGTGCAAATAAATAACTGCCCGTCACCCAAAAGTAAGCACCTTTGATTGGGCTACGATAACAGTTCAGTGCATAAGCCAATGCAGAAAGCAGCAACACACTACAGCCAGCAAAGCCCACCGCATGGGACAGTTTAGGATCAAGCAACCAAACCTCACCAGAAGCCCATGCCAGCTGAATAAGCACCATCCCCATGATAACAACAGGAAAGACAAGTTTATCTAAGCGAGGCAATAATAAGAAGAAAGCAACAATACATGCCGCTAACAACAAAGCGAACAGCCACCAGACCATTTCTCCTGACAACTGTAACCAAAATGCTTTGCTATAACAAAGTTGAGCAACCAAGAAACAAACAAAATGTAGAGAACGTTTTTGAGTGAAAGTATGAAGAACATCTGCAATCGCAGAGATAGCCAGTCCAGCCACTACCCAATAGGTAAAATCAGCAACAACAGATTGAGTTAAAGCAATGATCGCTAATAATACAAAGGTAAAAACCTTATACGATAAGGCCTGACCGATATGTCCATGTTTCGTTCCTGCTATTACTCCAATACCAGACAAGGAAACCGCTAACCAACTCCACATATCATTTACCCTATTGCTTTAAAACGTCGCCAGTCTAGGCACACGAGTGTTGATGTAAAGCCTAAGCCTTTCAAAATTGGATCTTGATTACGCTTCCACTAAAAAAGCACCTCTTTCCCCCAAGCAATAAGAAATCCCTTAGCTCTCATTGATATTTGTTTAAAACTAGAACACTTTCATACAAAACCTCTTTAAAGCTCGACTCCAGCCCTTCAACTTGTCATTTGGACAATTCTAGTCTAACGAAACTGTCAAAAATGAGCAAAAACCGGCTAAAATCATGATATTAAATACAAACCAAAAATAAATTAAGCAATCAAAAACAGCAACTTAAAACAAAAAAACAAAAATAAAACAGGAAAACAAAAGGCCAAGTAGCACTAGCCCACTAAAGTAAGAGGTTTGCTTTGATTTAACGTCTAATTGTCAGAACAATCCTATACCTATGTAAAAACTACCACTTAAAACCTAACAAAAAATAGAAAATACAGCCAAAAACAACCTGGACATACCCAACCCCTATTAATACAGTTTAACAACTTTTAACAATATCAATTACACAATACACCACAACAAAAACAACAACTTAAATACAATAAGAACAAACATGAATCACAACGAACAAAATAAGAACACACCAAAAAATACAGTTAAATCGAGATTTACAACTTAAAAACTGGCACTTTTCTTCTACTTTTAAAGCTTTCGAAAGTAATACTTGATCTAAAGCCATAAGTAGTGCTATTCTTTTAAACATAGCGAGAGACAACCAAATTTAGGAGTAGTGTTATGATTTCATCTTCGCAAAGACAAGGACTTGTAATGATCGCGGTAGTTGTAGGTCTAATGACACTACCGATGATGTACTAAGCAAGTTACAGATAAAAAAAGGGACGCCATGAGCGTCCCTTTTTTTGTTCAGATTTTTCACTTCGAAAACAAATGTAATGTTAATACATCCCAGTTCGCATAATAGAAACCAGCAGCAGCCAAAGTCATTACCATCATCAGTAAGATCGCAACTCGCCAAATAAAACGACCGCTACGAGGTGTCAGTTCCTTCTCACAGTCGTTACACATCATTATAAATTTTTGCTGGTCTTCCAGCTGAGCCTCATGTTCATTCACTACCTTGTTACGACACGTTGCGATATAACGCAGCTTGATTACCATATCGTGCGGTAGCCTTTCTTCACAGCTTGTTACAAGCTCATGCAATCCTTCGCCTTCAGCGTGATATTGAAGTCTCAATAATTTTTCTATATTGCGAGTTCTATTCACCACTTTTTCAATATCGGTCATCTTGGCCCTCCCACTCCACACTATAATTCTAGTCGAGCATTTCCTTATTCTTATACAAAATCATTGTTATTTACGAGAGAAAGAGACAATAAATAACAACGCTTTATCCCAAACTAGCCATTAAATGTGATATCAGCCGAAAAATAATCAGCTTGGCTTACAACACTTCACGAATAACGGCTTCAAACACATATCCCTATTGCTTGAAAGACTAGAATAACCATCACGACTACATGGAGGTTATATGCCTAATTCACTCTTTTTTGCCATCTTTGCACTCGCCGGTCTAGCAGCTTGGGTATTTCTTGGTTTCTATCGAAAACACACGCAAGGTGAAAATGCGCCAGAAAAGAAAGTGAATGTCACTGTGTTAGACAAACAATCCATCGATCTTCCTGACGCCGAACCGGGCCAAGAAGATCAAGAATACTGGATTTACGTTCAACGTGGGGTTGTTGGTCCGAAGCGAGAATTCCAAGTCGGTATCCACTATTTCCACGCACTTAATCCTGGTGATAAAGGAACCTTAACTTACCAAGGCGATAAATTTTTGCACTTTGCTTTGAAACGCTAGTCATAAACCGCCTCAACCATCTGTCATCAAAGCAAGCCAAGCACAGTTCGCAAGAATAGCCTTAGTACTAATCGCTAAGGTAAAAGCCAACGTGTCTTCTCTGACTTAGATACTAACCAGCTCATCCATAAAGCCCCTGCACCACTAACCACGATCCATAATGGAATCACCCAAGCAGGATGTCCTTGGAACCAACCGAACTCTTTCATTGGCCACAAAAAGATAGGATGCAGCAGGTAAATACCTAAACTGTGTTTACTGATAAAACCAACCACTTGATTGCTCTTATCAGATAAACCCTCTCCGTAATAACGACACAGCATGAACACCATGCTTGCAGCTAATACCGTATTCAATGTTTTGTAAGATAACCAACGACCTACCGTGTATTCCTCAGCTATCAGGCTTGCATCAACCACCATGTAGACCGTGGTTAGTAATGCTAACCCACCAAGTAAAACACTCACACCGACCGTCACCTTGTTAAGCGGAACGATTTTATACAGCATATACCCCAAAGGTAGGTACCCAGTGTAAAGCCACAGCTCGTGACTCCATGGGCCATCTATCCTGAGTAAGAACAACAAAGTGGTAAATAGCCACACTGCAGTGAAACCATAAACCGCTTTGTCCCCATACTTTCTAACCATGATCTGTAAGAAAGGAATCACAAAGTAGAGCGGGATAAAGTAATAGAAGAAACCAAGATGGTAGTACGTGTAGTGATGGTAACTATTGAGCAAAATATCCCAACTCACATCAGCATCAAAACCCATCGCAGACCAACCAGACAGGTAGGTATAGAAAAGCGACCAGACAATGAAAGGGATCAGTACCTTGCCCAATCGACGCTTAAGGTAGTATTTCGCATCAAACGGGCGTTGGTCACTGAGCATCAGGGCACCAGTAATCAAGATGAACACCGGCACCGCCCAGCGGCTGAAACTGTTCACCGTGATGGCGGTAAGCCATTCGCCGAAAGGAATGGTGTTCAATTCATTACGATAAGGAGCCAAAACATGAATCGCGATAACCGCTACGGCCGCGACACATCGTGCTAAATCAAAAAAGAGAATTCGCTGCTTCATGTAAATGCCTGATTAATATTCAATCATTCTACTATAGCAATAAAAAAGCTGACCGGAATAAATACCAAGTCAGCTTAGTGTTAAAGGAGAGGCTTATCGCGAATTAAGTTCATTCGACTTTAGGCTATACAAGCCTCGCTCTTACGACTAAGACTCATGCGGCTGAAGCTTATGCCGCTGAGATTTGTGGCACTTTCGGTAAACGCAAAGAGATCAGTGTCGTTATCGCTAAGAACGCGAAGGAGACCCAAAGACACGCAGACAAGCCGGCCATTTGGAAAACCAAGCCTGATAATATCGTACCAATCAAACGGCCCATCGCATTCGCCATGTAGTAGAAGCCGACATCAAGCGACACACCATCGCCTTTCGCATAACTCACAATCAAGTATGAGTGCAATGATGAGTTCACCGCGAAAACGGCACCAAACACCATCAAGCCACCGATGATCACTAACTCTGGTTGCCAGCCAATTTGCACCGCATAGGCAATACCAGCGGTCACAATAGCCAACGCCCCCGCCCACAATAGCGCTGCATGGCCATCAGGTACCTTACCTTGCGCTTTACCGGTAATCTTTGGTGCAATGCCCTGTACAAAGCCGTAAGCGATGGTCCAAGCCGCTAAGAAGCCACCAACCCATGAGTGATCCCAACCAAACACGCTGCCTAGATAAATCGGCAGAGCAATCACAAACCACACATCACGAGCACCAAATAGGAACATACGCGCAGCCGATAAGATATTGATGGATTCAGATTTGGAGAAAATCTGTTTGAACTTGGGTTTAGTTTTCGCTTTCCCCATGTCCGCTTCTAAGCTCACCAAACTGCCAATGAAGACCAATGTCAGCACAGCAGCCATCGCGAGCACAGCGTACTGGAAACCAATCATCGAAAGCAGTAAACCACCGATAAAGAACCCGGCACCTTTCAGTGCATTCTTAGATCCGGTTAGAACCGCAATCCACTTATAAAGCGCACCTTGCTGTTCATCAGGGACTAAAGTTTTGATTGAGCTCTTGGCACTCATCTTATTGAGGTCTTTAGCGATACCAGACAACGCCTGCGCCGCCATTACCCAAGGGATGGTCAACATTGCGCTTGGCACCGCGAGCATACTCAAGGCGACAACCTGCATCCCTAAGCCGATATTCATGGTTTTATTGAGGCCAAGACGCGCCCCTAACCAACCACCGATTAGGTTAGTCACTACACCAAAGAATTCATAAAAAAGGAACAGTGAGGCGATCTCTAACGAACTGTAGCCAAGGTCATAGAAATACAGAACCACCAGCATACGAAGTGCACCATCCGTAATGGTGAAATTCCAATAGTTGAATGTCACCAACATATATTGGCGAACGCTCTTACTTAGGTTTGAAAACATAATGCTATCTCTGCAATCTAAACAAAAAGAGCTTTTGGATCATGATAAGTTCAACACTCCAGATACCAAAAGCTCCTTGTATAACAACCATGGCTTATTAGCCGTTCGCTACGCCATTAATGTACTCAATCTGGATCGGTTTAGTGAAGGCGCCCGGACGAAGTGATTGTACTTCTTGAACAATCTTACTCAGATCCCAACTCTTCTCTAACAGCAAGTGTGCAGCAAGCAAGCCAGTACGGCCAGAACCGCCCATGCAGTGCATTGCTACCTTGCCGCCGTTATCCACCACTTGGTGTAGCTCAGGGCTAGCCGCCTGCCATTTCGCAGCAAAATCAGCACCCGGAGCACAATCGTCTTCGATTTCGATTTGGAACCACTGCATGCCTAGTACTTGCGCTTTCTCGCCTAGCTCAGATACGTTCTTGCTCGCCAGTTCTTCACTGTCTAGAGCCGTCACAATCGCTTCCACGCCTTGTGCTTTCAGTTGCGCTAGAGATGCATCTAAGTCAGCACCTTTTGTACCTGGACATGGAGTAAGCACTAACGCACCAGTTTCTAAATCTAGTTGCCATGTTGGATGTACTTGAGAGTTTGTCATCGTCATCTATCTCTTAAAAATCTTGTAAATTAAGCCAGACCAACAGTACGAACTAGCTCAGCAGTACGTGTTGCGTAGCCCATCTCGTTGTCGTACCAAGCGTAAATCTTGACCATGCGCTTACCCACTAACATGGTTGATAGTGCATCCACGATGGTTGAGCGTTGGTCACCTTTGTAATCGATAGAAACCAGTGGACGCTCTTCAAAACCAAGAATGCCTTTAAGTTCATTCTCAGACGCTTCTTTCAGCATCGCGTTAACATCTTCGGCTGTGGTGTCTTGCTTCACTTCAAAGATGATATCTGTCAGAGAAGCATTCGCTAGTGGTACACGAACCGCGTGGCCGTTGATGCGGTTTTCAAGCTCTGGGAAGATCTCAACAATCGCTTTAGCGCTGCCTGTCGTTGTCGGGATAAGACTCATACCACATGCACGAGCACGACGTAGGTCTTTGTGCGGCGCATCTAATATAGTTTGTGTATTGGTTAGATCGTGAATAGTGGTAAAGGCTGCGTTCTCGATGCCTAACTTCTCGTTAATCACCTTCACAACAGGCGCAAGACAGTTAGTAGTACAAGATGCAGCTGTCACAATCTTATGTACCGCTGGATCGAAGATAGCGTCATTTACACCAACTACGATGTTGGCGACACCGTCTTCTTTCACTGGAGCCGATACCACAACACGCTTCACGCCTTGCTCAAGATATTTATTAAGGAAAGAGGTTTTACGGTGAACACCAGTCGCTTCAAGAACAACATCACAACCTGACCAATCAACAGCATCAATATCGCGTTCTTGAGTCGTCTTGATACGCTGTCCATTGACGATCATCTCATCGCCTTCAACATTCACTGCGTGGTTCCAGCGGCCTTGAACAGAATCAAACTCAAGCAAGTGAGCCAATGTCGATGTATCGCCAGCAACATCGTTAATCTGAACAAACTCTAGCTCAGCCCAATCGAATGCGGCACGAAGTGCTAGACGGCCGATACGGCCAAAACCATTAATACCTACTTTAACTGTCATTGTGTGTTCTCTCAGTCAGTGGTGAATCTAAAAATATTCAATTAAACGCAACATTGAGGGCGTGAAGTTATTGCTTCTAAACGCTCAATATCTTGCTGGTATTCCGTTTTCAAACAGTTCGATGCGATAAGGTCATCAATTAACTTGAGCATCCAACCGGGTAAATCTTGTGACAGACGATAAAACACCCACTGCCCTTGGCGAACATCCGTCAAAATACCATTTGAGCGCAACTGCGCTAGGTGACGGGAAATCTTTGGCTGACTTTCTTGTAATGCTTGAGTCAACTCACCAACAGAAAGGCATTCATTGCGCACAATCAGCATTAAGCAACGCACTCGCGTTTCATCAGACAGTAATTTAAAAAATTGGTGAGGAAGCATAATTACATACTCATATATGGATATGCATATATCTTAATTATAAAAAAACGCACGTCAAGGCGTGCGTTTCAATTGTCATTAAAGTTTAACAAAGATAAATCAAAGCTGGTTAGTAACGGTATGGCTCCAGCGTCGCGCTTCGGTAAGCTCTGTTTTTACTTGCTCGACATTAAGTCCTAGATCAGCGCAATGCTCATCAATTTGTTGCCAATCTGCATGCTCAAAACTCTCTTCAAGTGCCAGTAGAGTCCCGTATGGCCCTTCTCTTCGAAGCAAAGCAACCTTGATACTTTTACACAACGGCAACTGCTCTACGAGATTCTCTAACGACAGATCAAGCAGCGCATCAAGCAATGAAAACAAACCAATCATAAACGCCTGCTCAGTGTGCCCTGCAAATGCCTGGTAACGAGACATGCGCTGGCAAAATTGAGCACGCTGTAAAGACAGGCCATACAACTCTTTTGGTTTTTTATCAGAGACATAAGATGCCACCGCCAACGAGACAAACATTTTCAGTTTCTCTTGCCCCAGATACACTAAGGCCTGACGGAACGAAGAAATAGTCACCTCAAGACGAGGCGACATGGTGTTTACAAACCGCAGTAACTTATAAGATAAAGCGACATCTTTCGCGACAATGCTTTCAACACGTTGGAAGTCGACGTCCGGTTTACACACCTCTTGAAATAACTCCATGGCAATCACTTGCTCTGGGCTAATATACTTGGTCTTGATGATTTGCGGCTTACTAAAGAAGTAGCCTTGGAAGAACTTAAAACCGGCCTCTTTCGCTTGCTTGAATTCTTGTTCGGTTTCAACGCGTTCAGCAAGAAAGCTAAACTTCTTCCCTTGATGGGCTTTAACCAAATCACACGCCTCATCCAAACCCATTTGCATGATATCGAGCTTAACGATGTGCGTATACCTCAGGAAGCGTTCCCATTCAGGCGTCGATGTAAAATCATCAAGAGCAATCATGTAGCCAGCTTGGTAAAGCTCTTTTACCGCATCTAATAACTCATCGGTTGGTTTACAGGTCTCGAGGATCTCTACCACCACCTTGTCTTTCGGTAAACTTAAAGGAAGTCGACGAATCAGGCTTTGGTATGGGAAATTGATAAAGCAGCGCGAAGATGAGATCGAAGGGTTAAGCCCTACCGACAAAAAGTTTTCAACAATCAGACGATACGTTGCTCGATTAGACTCAATATGCGCTGGATAGGCATTCCTCTCTCCATCGCGAAACAACAGCTCATAACCGAGCGTGTTCTTGTTACGATTTAAGATAGGTTGTCGAGCAACGTACGTAGCGGTCATTTATTGATAACTCTAATTGATTTAACTATAACTCTATTACTTTCATTAAGCTTTGGCAGCAGCTAGCAAAGCGCCGCAACCCATGAACATACCACCAAATATTTTATTTATCTTACCCATTATGCGATCAGAGCGAATAAAACGTCCCATTTGTGAAGCTAATGAGGTGTAACCCAACATAACAACGCTATCAATGAATACCGTTGTCACACCGAGGACTAACAGTTGTGGTGCTTGAGGTTGTGTCGGGTCGATAAACTGAGGAAACAGAGCCACTAAAAACACGATAGATTTCGGGTTAGTGAGATTAATAAGCACAGCATTTCTAAGTAACTTACTACTCGATAGCGTAGAGCTCTCTTCTGAAGCCACCAAGTTAGAGTTATCACGCCATTTTTGAATGCCCAACCAAACCAGGTAAACTACACCAACCCATTTGATAATGGTGAATGCCAGCGCTGATTTTGCCACTAATGCACCGATACCCGCCCCCACCAACAAAATGTGGAATGCAAGGCCAAGCTGTAAGCCTGCGATCGACGCAAGTGACTTCTTAGTGCCATAACTAAGTCCATTACTGATCGAGTTAACGGTACCTGAGCCCGGAGCCAAACTAAACAATATCGCAGTGACGACATAAGCAAGCCAAACATGAGTATCCATTTGCATTTCCTTACTAGTTCTTTAATCTAACAACATTAGTAGCAATAAAGCTCTCACATGCATCAGTTCAGGTAATTTCCCATGGAAAACCACAGTGAAGCCCCGTTTTCTTACACGCAAGAACCTCAGTTCGAACAAGCGATTAAACACCCTATCCCCACCCTTTGGCAACAACGAAAAGATGGGTATCTAACAACATCTGGCAAAAAGAAGCTGTACTGGTGTAGCTTAACCTCACCAACGCACACCAAAGCCATTGTTATTTCAAATGGCCGCATTGAATGTTGCTTGAAATACCAAGAACTCTTTTATGATTTCTATCAGCAAGGCTATGACGTTTATTCATTTGACCACCAAGGTCAAGGCCAGTCTGAACGCATGGTAACAGACTCTGACATTGGTCACATTCATGAGTTTGATGATTACGTTTCAGATATGTCTGACGTCATTGCCAGTTTTGATCTAAGCCGATATTCCAATTGCTACCTGCTCGCACACTCAATGGGTAGTACTATAGCTACTCGATACTTGCAAACTCATCCAGCTCACCCGTTTGACAAAGTCACCCTGTGCGCTCCAATGTTTGGTATCAACACCGAGTGGTATTTTAAACCTATCGCGATGCTCGTTGGACAAGCGTTAACGGCTTTTCACGCTAAACCAACGTATGCTCCGGGCCAACAGGCCTATTATTCAAAGCCTTTTGAAAACAACCTACTAAGCCACAGTAAGGTGCGTTATCAGTGGTTTCGTTGCCTGTATGACGGCTCCCCCTCTTTGCAGGTTGGCGGACCAAGCACACGCTGGGTATGGCAAGGGTTAATGGCCGCTAAACAGGCGATACAACAAACTCGTCAAATAAAAATCCCGCTGTTATTGATTCAGGCAGGGGAAGAAAAAATTGTCAGTAACGATGCTCAAGTAAAATTCATCAATAAATTGAAGAAAACCAACTCAGATTGCATGTTTAAGGTCATTGAAGGATCTAGGCATGAAGTATTGTTTGAACAAGATGAATACCGTAATCAAACACTAGACGCCATCAATCAATTCTTTGCTTAACGAGGACGATTAAGAGGGCAAGCCTTTAAGAATTGAGGTGCTAAAGAGGAAGAGAAGTAGGCGAGCTTTGCCCTCTTTTCTTACGCAAATTTGGCATACAATTTCCAAGTACAGATATTGTAGTTAAAGAGAATACTAGCGTTAGCTAGTGTCGATTTTAGTTAAGCATTTTGCAATGAGGGTTAAATGACTATTCCTGCACTAAAAGATTCCGTGAAAATTGTTGCCTCCGATTTAGATGGTACGCTGTTAGCGCCAAACCATCAGCTCAGCGACTTTACTAAGCAGACACTCACGAAGTTACATGGACAAGGTTATACCTTTATCTTCGCTACTGGCCGACACCATGTTGATGTTGCAGGCATTCGTAAACAAACAGGCATCCCCGCTTACATGATCACCTCGAACGGCGCGCGTGTGCATGATCAAGACGACAACCTGATGTATGCCAAAAACCTGCCAGTGGATCTTGTACAAAGCGTAGTTGATGTTCTCAAACAAGACCCTGAGATCTTTATTCATATCTACATGAACGACGAATGGTTGCTAAACCGTGAAGACGAAACCATGAAGAATTTCCACGATCAAACTGGTTTTACATACCGACTGTATGACGTCGACAATGCGCCGACCGAAGGCATTGCTAAAATCTTCTGTACTCACCCAAATCAAGAACATGAACACCTTGTTCCGTTCGAAGATAAATTGAACGAGCAGTTTGGTGACAAGCTGAATATCGCATTCTCAACGCCTTGGTGTTTAGAAGTGATGGCAGCAGAAGTGTCTAAGGGTGATGCGCTACAAGCCGTTGCACAATCTATAGACCTAGAACTTGAGAACTGTATTGCCTTTGGTGATGGCATGAACGATGTCGAACTCCTTTCAATGGCTGGAAAAGGCTTAGTGATGGGTACATCGCATGAGAAGGTCCTCAAAGCTTTGCCACACAATGAAGTGATTGGCAGCAACGCCGACGATGCGGTTGCACACTACTTAGAAAAACATCTGCTCTAACCTTGTCTCGTCGAAGCCATCTTAATAAATAAAAAGGCAGCCAACTGGCTGCCTTTTTGAACCTTACGTAAAAAGCTCTCTCTAACGCTATCGAGAATCTAGCACTTCTTTGCTTAAGATTGCCTGCCACTCTTGTTCGGTAACCGGCATGATAGATAAGCGATTACCGCGCTTCACCAATGGCATCTCTGATAGTTCAGGCATGGCTTTAAGCGTTGCTAAGGGAATCAAGCGTTCAGTCACTCGAACAAACTCGACATCCACCATTATCCAGCGCGGGTTATCTGGTGAAGACTTAGGATCGTAGTAATCACTCTCTGGGTCGAACTGAAAGTGGTCTGGGTAGGCTTCTCTGGTTACTTTGGCGATCCCTGCTACGCCAACTTTCTTACATGATGAATGGTATATCATCACTAGGTCTCCAAGCTTAACTTCATCGCGCATCATGTTTCGAGCCTGATAGTTGCGTACACCCTCCCAACAAGAGGTTTTTTGTACTCTCAGAGTCTGAATAGAAAAGGTGTCAGGTTCTGTTTTAAATAACCAATATGCCATAATAAATCCAATTAACGGTTGCTCCGAGGAAGATATAACATGAAGGTAATAAAAAACCCAGTGACATGGCTAGTCGCATTCGCTCTACAAGGCTGTGTCACAGCGCCAGATGTCCCCCAAAAGCCAGAACTACCACCAGCAACCTTGGATGAGCCACTGAGCATCCAACCGCAAACCTTCATCATGCGTGGTCAGGTTGTGGTTGGCCATGAAAGCCGAACCTTCACTCCTTGCGGTAGCCAACAACAATACTGGTTAGATTTATCACCAGAATTAGCACTGGAAGCTCAAGGGCTAGCAACCCGACCTTACCAAGCTTTATATGGCGAGCTGATTGGATACCTAACTGTGCCGAGCCAAACGGGTTATAACGCAGATTTCACGGCACGTTTCGTGGTTGATCAAGTGAATATCCTAACCGCAGAAAACCCTAACCGTTGTGACCAACCCCTACGTTCAACACGCGTATTTGGCAATGAACCTTTCTGGTCCGCAGCCTTCGATAAAGACCAACTCAAATACGCTCAGATGGGCGAAGAACCACAACGCCTAAATATTGAATCAAGCCGCACCACACCAAACAGTCGTGATTACCAATTAGAAGGTAAAACGGCGCAAGGAAAACTCAATCTCAAAAAAGAAAGCTGTAGCGATGGCATGAGCGACTCAATCTACGGCTTGGAAGCCAAGCTCAATCTCAATGACAGTAGCTACAGTGGCTGTGCGACATTATCAAATCAAGATCCAACGCTGAACTGGAGCGGGCTCTACTTCGCAAGTTCAACGAAGAACACAGGGTTCTCTATCAACCTTGAACTCAACGATGATCACAGCGCTGTGACCACATACTCGTACAGCAATGGCGACCCTTCAATTGTTGAACAAGGCTTCTGGCAGCAACTGAACCAAAATCAAGTACAAGTGGTAATGACTCGCCACCAGCAACAATACTTAATCTCTGAACGTATCTTCACGCTCGACAACGGCAAGCTGGTCGCTGAAAAAGAGAAAGTAGGCAACGTTGTCTACCCGATTGCCAATGGCGGTTTGGTGTTATTTGAAGCCAAGAGTGAACAGGCGCAAGTAAACACGACCACGGCCGTGGATCTAACCGCAAAACAGGTTAACTCGAGCGATCAACTTGATCAAAAAGTCGACCAAGCGATCCGTGAGTATTTCAAGATCAATAACACCTCACCGGACAACACTAAGTATCGTTGGCTGACTTACGATCTTAACGGTGACGGTAAAGAAGAGTTACTCGCTCAACTCAACTGGTGTGGCTCTGGAGGCTGTACTTTACTCATTTTTGAAAACCATCAAGACAACTGGCGTTTCAACAGCCGGGTAACATTGGTCAAAGGGGATATCCGCCTTGGCAAATCACAAAGCCACGGCTGGCACGATCTTATCTTCAATGTCAGCGGAGGTGGGGCAACACCGGCGAAACATACACTGTCTTACTCTGGTGTCAGCTACCCACTTAACCCAAGCGTAGCGCCAGTCGCAGATAATGCTAATATCAGCGATGTGGTTTTGTTCGCGGATGGTATCTCACCAGCAAAAATCGGAGTTAAGTTATAAACATGAGTAACCAACAAGCTTGTGGTGGTTGTGGTTTTACTCACCAATGCGTTTGTCATTTAATACCAAGTATTAAGAGCCAAGTCGACCTTGTACTGTTGACTCACGAGAATGAGTTTTCGCGAGACACTAATACAGGGAAACTGCTGCAACAATCGCTTGAGAAGTGCGAGGCGTTCGTGTGGCAACGAAAGACGCCACCTGCCGATCTAATGGCATTACTTGAAGATGAAACACGACAGCCTTTTCTATTGTTTCCAAGTGATAAAAGCATCGAATGTCAGCAAGCCGTGTCATCTGTAGCTGGAGATCGTAAGCCGCTATTCATTATTTTGGATGGAACATGGCAAGAAGCGAAGAAAATACTCAACAAGAGTGTTTGGTTACAAGCGATTCCACAAGCTCACCTCAACATTACCAGTGAATCCTCATACACTCTGCGCCGCAACCAAGACAGTGGTCATTTGTGTACCTGTGAGGTTGGCGTTGAACTGCTCAAGGCATTAGGTGAAGAAGAGCAAGCGCGACAGATTGATGACTATTTCCAACATTATCTAAAAGTATTCCAAGCCGATAAGTGTGGCCACTCACTCAAATAGTTGAGTGCAGATGCTGGAGATAAATAGCTAAAAACAAAGGGTGAGCCATAAGCTCACCCTTTTTACATCGCACTTTAGTTTTTGAACCAATGAGTGTTTCACGTGAAACGATCGGCTACGTCAATCGCCCCATCAAAACAGACGCTTGGGTTCACCAAAATGATACCCCTGCAAGTAATCAACCCCCATATCCTCTGCTATTCGACATACCTGTTCATTATGTACGAACTCCGCTACCGTCTTAGCGTTTAAGATATGACACAGACTGACGAGTTGTTGAGCTATTTTGCGTTGCTTCTTATCTTTATCGATATTGCGAATCAAGCTGCCATCGAGCTTTATCACTTGTGGTTCCAGTTTCAATATTTCATCGATGTTCGAATAGCCAGAACCAAAGTCATCGACAATGATATTCACCCCAAGATCGCGAAAGTGATTACACACCTCGATCAAGCGACCGTAATCCTGAATTTGCTCAGTTTCTAACACCTCTAAACCAATACGCTGTGGGTGGCTAATTTTTTTGATGGCTTGCTCAAGGTGTAAAATGGTTTTCTCATTGCTGAAATCTTGTGGCGCTAAGTTAATGGAGAACGAATCGGTTCTCTGGCTCATGAAATCAAAGGTGCGCGTTATCATTTGGCGACTTAAACGTGTATAGAGGTGGGTACCCTCAATAATAGGTAAGAACTTACCCGGTGCGATCAACTGGCCATCTTCTTCGATTCGAACCAAGCACTCGTAGCTTTCTACTTGATGACTATGTGCCGACACAATGGGTTGCGAGCAAGCAACAATATTTTGGTTGAGCACCGCGCGGCTGACACACGATAGCCAACCGAGTTGTTCTTGGCGATGCTTCTCTAATTGGATTAACGCCTTAGCACTCACCAGATGTTTATTCTGACTCACCGCGCTGCGTCGAGCTTCAATCGCTTTCAGTAATAAATCATCAATGGAGGTCGTAGGGAAATCGCGACGACTCGCGACACCAGCACAGACTGAAACCGAAAGATAATCGATATCCGGTAACCCCATTGGCTCAAAGTTGACATGCTCGGTTTGATCTGCAAATTCAGAGAAACGCTGGTGGATTTGCTCTTGACTAGCCCAACTGTCAAAAACCACGGCCCACTCGCCAATGCCAATACTATAAAGTTGGCAACTCTCATCAAAGAACTTCAAAAGTGCTTTTTGAAGGTATTCACTCAAGTCATGCAGAAGCTTATCACCGACTCGATAACCGTACTTCTCATTGATTTGACCAAAGGTGGTGACCTTCAGCGTTAATAAATGGCTATCAAAACTCATTGTCGACAATGCTTCACGCAGTACACTTCGATTGGGTAGGCCAGTACGGCGATCAATTCGGTAGCTCGCAGTCAATGCAGTCGCTTGCTGTTGAATCTTACTGGCCATACTGTTGTTCATATCATCGACATCAAGCAGTGCGTTTCGAATCAGTGAAAATAGCGGGGATATATTGGTTGCTGGTTGTGTTTCGAGTGGCAACGCAGCCTTACCTTCCCCTTCTCTTAGGGCGAGATAAGTTAAGCTATGATGCAAGATTCTTTGTTGACCCGTATCTTGATAAAGCTCGCCCATACAATAAACACCGTAAGTATCCGCCAGCTTTTGGAAAACCTCTACCTCTTGGTTACCATCGATAAAGTCGATTCGAGAAGTGCAGTTATAGATAAAGAGCTGTTCTGGTTTATGTGAGGCAATTTGTTGAACGCCAAGCCTAACTTGCTCTAAAGTCAATGAGGGGTGGTCATAACAAAATCTGACCTCATCGCCCACCTGAAACTGACCACTGAACTCTATCTCTCCGCACTCCATGACCTCAAGTGGCAGGTGAATATTTTGCTCTTTTGGGTCGCCAACCATCAAAGGGAAGTTGTGCAACTGTTCAAAAGGGACTTCCAGACCATCAGCAAGGTAACGATTATAAAGATCACGAATCGGCATTCCATCCAATTCTGCTAACCGATTATCTTGAGCGCCCGTCACTCGAAAGGTTCGACCGATTGGATTCCACTCAGTGTAATAACCTTTGGTAATGGCAAGCTTTGAGCTGTGCAACGCCACCATCACATAGGCATTTTCATAACAGACACCATTGAGCATTACCCATCGGCCCCCCTCTGTAATGGTAGAGGCACCACCACAAATAGGTAATGAGTACCTCGATTGCTCAAACGCTGCAAACAGAGCTCGGTTGTTTATCTGCAAGCAATCTGCGAAACAGATGATACTTTGAGTTTCGGCATGACACTGCAGCTGCTCCGCCATCATTCCACTATCGAGTAGAGGCTGCTCACTGTATTCCACAATACCGCAAGTGTAAGACGTCGCGTCAAAGCGAGTGACAATAAGATAAAGGCCTTGATGCAGGATGACACCTTGGCTGATGTAGTGGTTTGCACTACAACCAATGAGTTTGGCGTTGGGGAAAATCGATTTAATCACTTGGCAGGCAGCCAAAACCGAACCTTTCTCGAAAGAAGAGAACACCTGAATCAGCAAACTTTCATGTTTATGAAAATCTATCTTGTCCAATTCATGTTGGGTTTGTTCTATGTCTTGTATCAGGAGAGAGGTCGACTGCATATTCACATTAATCGTTACGTTAATGATTCGTCATTGTGCTTATTATAAATACAGCTTGCACGGAATAATTACGATCGTCGTACTAATAATGTGACGTTAGTTAAACATCATTCATTTCAATAAAACCAGGCGGTGAGCTGTGATTGCGCGCCGTTCAATAGATATATCGTATAACAGCCTGACCTTTGTATTTTAAAACAATCGCTTAGGCTCACCAAAGTGATAACCTTGTAGGTAGTCGACACCCATTTGCTCCGCGATATCACAAACCTGTTGGTTATGAACAAATTCAGCGACTGTTTTAGCATTAAACACCTGACATAAACGCACCAGTTGAGAGGTGATATTTCTCTGTTTTTCGTCCTTATCAATGTTGCGAATCAAACTGCCGTCCAACTTAATGACTTGCGGTTCAAGCTTGATGATTTCATCAATATTGGAATAGCCTGAGCCAAAGTCATCGACAATGATTCTCGTCCCTAGAGCACGGAAGTGATCACATACCTCAATCATTCGGCCATAGTCTTTAATCTGCTCTGATTCTAAAACCTCTAAACCAAGTCGAGTCGGATCATTCATACCGCTAATCGCCGCCTCAAGAACCTCAAGCGTCTTATCGCTCAATAAATCTTGCGGGGATAGATTGATAGAGAACGAGCTCTGCTTATCCGCCATATAACCGATGGTGCTTTTAATCATATGTCGGCTAAGACGAGTATAAAGATGCGTATCAGCAATGATAGGTAAGAACTTACCAGGAGGGATAATCGAGCCATCTGATTCCATGATTCTGACCAAGCACTCTTGAGCGATCATTTCATGAGTCCCCGCCGCTACAATAGGTTGTGAGTAGGTAATTATGTTCTGATCTAAGATCGCTCGACTTACACAACTCAACCAACCAAGTTGCTCCTTACGATCTTCTTCGCTGACTTGAATATTCTTAGCATTAGTAATGTGAGTATTATTTCGCACACCATAACGACGAGCTTCAATGGCCTTCAATAAGATCTGATCACCGCTGTCGCTTAAGAAATCACAACGGCTCGCAAAACCACCGCATAACGATACTGAGAGATAATCAATATCAGTGAGTCCATAGGGTTCAAAGTTGGTGTGTTCGATATCATCAGCGAACTCGACGAAACGTTGCTCTATCTTTGTACTATCAACACTTGCATTAAAGATGATAGCCCACTCACCAACACCAATACTGAACAGCTCTACCTTTACCTTGGATTCCTTAACCACGCGAAGGTGCAATCGCTCTACAAAGTAATTAGAGAGATCCTGTAATAACTGATCCCCTACTTGGTAGCCATATTTCTCGTTCACTTGGTGGAAATTGGTCAGTTTGAGCGTCAACAGGTGCTCAGTGAAGAGAATCATATTGAGGCGTTCTTTTAATACAATGCGATTAGGCAGCCCGGTACGAGAGTCAATACGATAACTTTCCGTTAAACGACGTGCCTGTTGATGAAGTTTTTCCTCCATCTGAATATTCATGCTATCGAGATCAGCAACGGCATTTCTTACTAAATTAAGCAATGGTGATACTGTAGAGTCACGCTGATAACCCCCACAGCGAAACTCATCGATCTCGTCCGACTCTCTCATCGCAATATAAGTAAGACTATGATGAAGTATCTCTTGGCGATCTTCATTGCGATATAGCTCACCCATGCAGTATGCTCCGCACGTATTCACGATTCCTTCGAATGGCTTCAGTTCAAGTTTACTATCGATGAATTCAAGTCGAGAGACGCAGTTATAGATAATCACAGACTCAGGCTGATGGATGGCCAGCATCTCAGCGCCATGACGAACTTTTTCTGCGGTCAAAGACGGATGGTTATAGCAGAACTGCGCTTCTTCACCGATATGCCAAGGGCTATCAAACTCGATACTTCCATCATCGTTGATACGCAAAGGTGTCGATATCCCCTTCTTTCTGCCAAGTTCTCGATAAAGTGGAAAGCTCATCAGTTGACTAAAGGGAAGATCTTTTCCATCGGCAAGGTAATGTTTGAAAACCTCGATGGCAGGCTTATCATTTAATGCATATAAGCGATGACCCTCAGCGCGCGTTACTCGCAGCTTCATCCCGATCGGGTTCCACTCAGAATAAGCATCTGACCAAACTTTTAATTTAGGGTTACTCAAAGCAACAGCGACACAAGCGTGCTGATAAATTTCTTCGTTGTGCATCACCCAACGACCAAATTCATTCTCATGACATAACCCACCAGCCACCGGCAAAGCGTAAGGCAGATTCTCAAAGGCGTTATAGATAGGGTAATCACGACCTTCAACCTGATCACATAGACTGATCACGGTCTTGGTATCTTCAGATAGGTTTAACTGAGCAGTTAACGCTTGGCTATCATAATTAGGGTTGCCAGTAAAAGGCTGAACAGCAGTAGATAAACGAGTTTCGTTAAATTCACTGATAATGATTAACGTACACGTACTTTCAAGGCAGTTGTCACAAATAACATGGCGTGCACTTTGCCCAATTAGCGTCGCACGATTTAAACGCTTTAAGGCAATACTCGCGATTCCACGAGCGACATCAGAAGATTGAGCAGAAAAGAGCTGGATAAGGTATTGTTTGTTGTCACTCCACTCTCGCAGATTAAATTGAGACTTAAATAACTCCTCAGTATTTGCGAGAAATGTAAATGTTTGCATGCCAACCCTTGTTCAAAATCGAGTGAATTGAATAACCCGCAACCTCTGCTTGACTGAAATGAATCTATAAAAATAGCCGCCAATTATCCTAGCCTAAACCGGCTTTTAATGGCGACCACTGTAACAATTCATTATCATAAATGCGACACGATAAGCTTATAGTGGCGATTAAATGAGTCGCATAAGGTCGCTGAGCTGATCTATTTCAACATCAGGTAACACACTTGCCTTAGAAGATAGATATAAATTGGAACCCGTATCATTAAACCAGCATGCTTGGAAGCCATTTCGCTTCGCCCCATAGACGTCAGTTCTGAGATGATCACCAACATGAAGGATATTCTCAGCATCGAACCCTAAGTACTGCTGAGCGGTATCAAACATATCAGGGTAAGGCTTTGCTTTACCGTCAGGGCCAGCTTTGAGGATTAACTGAAAGTACTGGCCTAACCCTATTTTATGCGGATCGACGTTACCATTAGTAATCGCAACGAGCGAAATACACTGGCTGAGTTCTGTCATCACTCGGTGTGTTTCTTGAGGCACATCGACTTGATTACGCAACCACAAGGCATGCTCAATACCCTCTCGAGCCGCTTGTTCTGCTTGCCGCAGAGAATAGCCCAATTGCAGCAAACCAATTTTAATCTGAGTTTCACGCCACACAGTGACATCATGTTTTAAGGTTGGATTTTCAGATGCGACTTGCTGCTTGATGCCCTGCCACTCTTCGAGCGATAAAGAAGCCGACACAGGGTGCTTTTGATAAAGCCACTGTGCCATCTCCTTCTCAACCTTCATGATCACAGGCCAGTTGTCATACAAGGTGTCATCTAAGTCAAAGGTCATGGCTTTGATGGGCTTTAACCCTCGATAAATTCGCATAGTAAACCCTTTAATCTAATCTCTATTCTTCTTACGAGCTCTCGGATGAGCCTGATCATAAGCTTGTGCCAGGTGCTGGAAATCTAAGTGGGTATACACTTGGGTCGTCGAGATATTTTCATGTCCAAGTAACTCTTGAACTGCGCGAAGATTTTGGCTCGACTCAAGCACATGTGTTGCAAAAGAGTGACGCAATTTATGTGGGCTAATGTGACTCGCGACGGATTGCTTCTTACCCCACTCTTCCATACGCTTTTGTACGCTGCGATGAGAGATACGGGTCCCTAGTTTTGACACAAACAGGGCGGTTTCACCCGGTGAAGCCAATTCACCACGAACTTTAAGCCATTTATCGACCCACTCTTTAGCTAAACCAGAAAACGGCGCTTTACGTTCTTTGTCACCTTTACCAATCACTCGGATTTCACCCTGCCGGCCTAATACATCTTTAAGGTTGATTCCGACTAATTCAGCGAGTCGCAAGCCTGCACCATACATCACTTCCATCATCGCTCGATCACGAATCGATAATGGGTCATCTCCGTTCACTTCAAGCAGTTGACCCACTTCATCAACATCGAGGTTCTTAGGTAAAGGGCGTTGTTTACGTGGAGCTGAAACCCCTTTTGCTGGGTTAGCGTTCATTTCACCACGTAACACAAGGAAATCAAAGAAGCTGCGCAGTGAAGATAAGCGAGTCGCAATACTGCTCGCCTTCATTCCCTCTCGCATGCCTTTACTGGCAAGTTGTCTTACCCACGCCGCATCAACTTGGCCCCAGTCTTTTAGGCCAAGAGTGACTAAATGAGCGGCCATGGTTTCAAGCTGTTGTTTGTAATTACGTTGGGTGTGTAGGCTGAGTCCCTTCTCGCTTCTGAGATATTCATAGAAGCGAGAAAGTGGCTTTTGAAGGCTGCTAGGAAGAGGTGTTTTGGGCTCTAGGCTCATTATTTATCTGCCAAGGTAAGGTATCCGCCAAATGAGCTACTACCAGCGCTAAATGGCGTAAAAAGAGCGTGTCCATATGGGGTTGGAAATGTCCGCCATCTTCACTAGAAAAGGCGAGCAAACCCAATGGAGACAGCTTAGCGAGCGGTAGTACTACATAAGAGCCTAGCTCTGGAACGGGAAAATCACCAAACAAATCGTGTCTGTCGGTTTTTCTCAAACGCCCTAAGTAAGCATCTTTACCATTGAAATGGTTAAGTGAGAACTTAGAGTAACGCTCTTCATTGAGCTGATAAAAACCTGATTGCGAAAGGATTCGAACATGAGCCTTAAGCCCTAGATCTAACGCTTTTTGCTCAACAGCTTTTATCACCTGCATGAAGTCACTGCATTTCAGCACCTGCGCTTGCAGATCCATAAATTCATAGAAGGTTTTATCGTTATTTGCAGCCAACGACATCAAACCGGTGATCTCTTCTTCGAGCTCTTCGATTCTGTGGCGTTGGCGTTTTAGCTGAACCTCAACCAGAGAAACAGCCCCCTGCTCAACGTTATTGATAGCAAGGCGATCAACCAAATCTTTCCTGTCTTGAAAAAAATCTGGGTTATCACGTAAATATTCCGCGACCACTTCTGCGGTGAGTGCGTCGGCTTCAACGTAAGACAAAACCTATCCTTTATATTTTATGAATCGATGAGTGATGAATCGTTCTTAGCAAGAAAGTTGACCATCAAACACATGCGTTGCAGGGCCAGTCATAAACAAAGGCTTACCCGGACCTTGCCAGCTGATCTGTAAATCACCTCCAGGCAGACGAACTTTCACATTCTCAGCCAATAAGCCTTGAGTGATACCAACCGCAACGGCGCCACATGCACCGCTACCGCATGCTTGAGTTTCACCCGCACCACGTTCGTAAACACGCAAACGAATTTCATCACGGCTGATCACTTGCATAAAGCCAGCATTCACTCGCTCTGGGAAACGCTCATGCGATTCAAGAAGTGGGCCCAAGGTGTCTACGTCAGCGGTATCAACATCATCAACAACGGTAACCACATGTGGATTACCCATGCTAACGGCACCACAGAATAAAGTGTGGGCATCCGTTCTTAAGATGTATGTCTTCTCTGACTGTTTCGCCTTGAATGGAATCCTGCCTGGTTCGAACTCAGGAACACCCATGTTTACGGTGATCTGGTCATTGTCTTCAATCTTAAGAACCATTTTACCTTTCTTAGTGCTTACGTTGATGCTGTACTTATTCGTTAAGCCTTTCATGCGAACGAATCGTGCAAAACAACGAGCACCATTGCCACACTGCTCCACTTCACTGCCATCCGCATTGAATATGCGGTAATGGAAGTCAGTTTCTGGGTCATAAGGAGCCTCAACCACAAGTAGCTGATCAAACCCCACACCAGTGTGACGATCCGCCAAACGACGGATCAAATCTGGAGAAAAGAAAATATTTTGAGTAATGCAGTCCACGACCATGAAATCATTGCCCAAACCATGCATTTTAGAAAAATGGAAGTGCATAACGCTTAAAATTACTCCGGAAGAATGTTTTCAAGTTCCCACAAACTCGTAAGCTCTTCACGCTGACGAACCAAGTGAGTTTTATCGCCATCCACCATCACTTCAGCCGCACGCGAACGAGTGTTGTAGTTAGATGACATCGCGAAGCCATAAGCACCAGCTGAACGAACTGCTAGTAGGTCGCCTTCTTCGAGAACAAGGTCACGATCTTTACCTAAGAAGTCACCCGTTTCACAGATCGGACCAACCAAGTCGTAAGTCACGGCTTCACCCTGACGAGGGCTGACTGGCACAATATCTTGCCAAGCTTGATAAAGTGCGGGGCGCATCAGGTCGTTCATTGCCGCATCGATGATGGCAAAGTTCTTATGCTCTGTTGGCTTGAGGAACTCGACTTTCGTCAATAATACACCAGCGTTAGCAGCAATCGCTCTTCCAGGCTCGAAAATCAGCTCTAGATCAGAATGATTGTCTAAGCGAGCCAATAAAGCTTTTGCGTAATCTGAAGGCTGTGGTGGTAATTCATCACGATAAACCACACCAAGGCCGCCGCCGACATCAAGGTGTTTGATGTTAATCCCATCAGAACGCAGCTGATCAATCAGCGCGAGCAGGCGATCAGTGGCATCGATAAAAGGTTCGATATCGGTTAACTGAGAACCGATGTGACAATCAATACCATGGATAGACAAGTTATCGAGTGTTTTTGCAAAAGCATAGACGGCAGGGGCACGGTCGAACGCAATACCAAACTTGTTGTCACGCAGACCTGTAGAAATGTAAGGGTGAGTGTTCGCATCAACGTCTGGGTTGATACGCAGAGAAATCGGCGCTTTAACACCAAGTTCACCTGCCACTTTATTTAGTCGCTCTAGTTCTGGCTCAGACTCTACATTGAAACACTTAATGTTTAACTCAAGCGCACGCTTCATTTCTGCGGCTGTCTTACCAACACCAGAGAACACAACTTTAGCTGGATCGCCACCTGCAGCAACCACACGCTCTAACTCACCACCAGAAACAATATCAAAACCAGAGCCCAAACGAGCCAAAGTATTCAATACGCCGAGGTTTGAGTTAGCTTTAACGGCATAACACACTAAGTGTGGGTGCTCACCAACCGATGAATCAAACGCATTCCAGTGGCGTTCTAATGTTGCACGAGAATATACATACAGCGGTGTACCATATTGCTCTGCTAGTTGTGAAAGTGCGACGTCCTCAGCCCAAAGCTGGCCATCTTCCTGATAGTTGAAGTAATCCAAAGTTCTTATCCCTTATAAATAACGATTTCTGCGTGTTTTCACTTATTGTGGTTGTTCGGTCTGTTGAACATCTTCAGGATCGTACAACGGACCCGTTTGACCACAACCAGAAAGTCCAATAACGGACACCATAAACAGAGCGGTAATTAATTTTTTCATTTTGCATATCGTGATTATTAACTCAATGCCCCCTATAATCGCACCACACTCAGGAAAAGCAATAGGATAGAAAGGATGAACGATACTGAATTTCATCAACTGGTCGATATACAGATGCAAAACATCGAAGAAGCTATCGATGAATCAGAGGCAGATGTTGATTACGAAGTGACTGGTAACGTGATGACACTAGAGTTTGAAAACCGCAGCCAAATTATTATCAACCGCCAAGAACCAATGCGTGAAATCTGGTTAGCCTCTAAATCTGGTGGCTTTCACTTCAAGTTAATTGATGACAAATGGACATGCTCAAAAACAGGCATGGAATTGTTTGAGATGGTGAAAGAAGAATGCGTGAAACATGCAGGTGAAGAGATCAATTGGGTCTAATCATTTGTAAGCGAAAGGAAAAAGGAGTGAATCAATCACTCCTTTTTAATATCTGTCGGCTCAAAAACTTAGATATTGACTATCTTCGAGCTACGAGAAGACAAAGTAGCATCGTTACGATAAGGCACGACATAAGAGTTGCCTTCTTCCGGATGAACAATTTGATAGTACTGAGGTAGATTGAAATTAATCAACCTAGAGGACACCTTCGTTTCATCTTTTACTGAAGTGTAGAAAGAGTTCACGCTTGCGATCATCTCATCTTTTTCACCACTGTATTGGTGGTACACCTCAACTTGATTCGATTCATCCAATACATAAATATTGAAGCCTTTATCCGTGTCTTCAAAAAAGAACTGGATTAAACCCTCACTAGCAAAACCATCAACCACTTCGGGTAATTGATACTCTTGCTCTTTATCTAGCATCTGTAAAGGCGAGCCCTTCAGCTTGTTGGTTGAAATACTACGATAGAAATCAACCGAGTTTTCCAGCATCTGTACCGAGACACCACGACGTTCAAAGAACAGACCAAACATTTTGTTAGCTAAACGGATAGCCTTAAAACGACGACGCTTTTCAGGCTCAATCGGTTTCAATCGCAAATCAATGCACTCAGCCAACAACTGATACACCATGTTACGCATCACACCACGTAGGTTTTTGCTGTAACAGAACACATCAACTGATTCTGGCGGTAAAGCATCTTGGTGCATTTTACCCAGTACAGTTTTAAGGGCGTCCAACATCGCGGTATCACCTTGAAAATGAAGCGTACGCACTTCATGCCAAGAATTACGATAAACCAGATCAACACTCCCAACCAAGCTCTTACCTTCTTCACCAAAACTGAAGATATCGGCATTCTTAAGATCAAGCTTCAATTCACGAGGACTCAACTCAGAAGTCGGATCATTCTCAAAGTTGATGAACATCGCCAGCTGGCTTATTTCACATGGACTGGCCAGCGCTTGCATGCTTGGGCGGCGCTTACGCAAAGAAAAAGTATTTCTCAGGTCACTGACCATTTGATAGAACTTATCAATATCAATATGAGCATCACGAACAACAGAATGTAAACGAGTCGATTCGGTAATCAAACCATTAAAGAATGACCAAGCAACCAACTTACTCAAGTACTCATGATGCTCTAAAGATGGCTGACCAAGAATGCGGTGTGCAATCAATGGTTGTTTATACAAGTACCAGCCCGCTTTGTTCGCCTGGCCTTGGCGCACCTCAATAAAACTCAAATCCGATTCATGTAAATCAGGGGAAATTTGAGGGTTCAATAGCGTCACTTTGCCAGGTAAAACTTCAAACGCAGCATAGAGCTTGCGAGCTAAAATACTGATGTCTTGTGGGCTGATAGCTGAAGTAATGTCATTGCGACGTGCAAATTGAATGAGGTTACGGTAGCTCAACATCAAGGCATCAAGCAGTGCATGGTGCACCACTTTAACTTGCTCAACTTTCCAGTTACGGCGGTTGTCGAGCTCAGCGATCGTTTCATGTCCCCAATTCCAAGATTTAGTCATCTCGGTCAAGGCTTCACGACGCCATGCAACAGAACCATTACCTGCTTCGCGCGACAACTTTTCGTGGGTCTTGAGGTAGAAACAACGTCTAACTAAATCCAATCGAGTATGGTCGTTAATGCGTTCTAAATAGCGCGTTACCTTCTCAAGCATCAGATAATAGCTATCCATGCCGTAAAGATCAGGTTCGTCCGCAAAGAAGCGACGCTTGGTATCAATGCTAAGAAGTTGAGTATGTGGGTACTCCCATGAATAAGCTTCTAACAGAATAGCCTTCAAAACCGATTTATACGGTGAGTCGATACTCTTATAAAGTTGCCATAGGTTTGAACCAAAGTACTCTTCGGCAGGAATGCGATTCAACTTACCAAAGTCGATCCACTGCGAGCAATCAAGATAACCATCCTGACATAAACCTTGAACATATTGGTCGTAACACTCCTCCATTTCTGGTGGAATGATCTGCCATAACAAACGCTGGCCAGCCAAACGAACTGCAGAGCGATAAAACTCATCAAGTAATAGCAAATGTTGTGAAGAACCACAGTTATCGCCAGTCATCTCTTCAGAATGATTTGAACGAAAACGTTCTCCATCCATTAAGAAGAAGTTTGCTTCAACCCCTAAGGTTTCAGCCCAATCGGTAATAAGCAAACATTTGTTAGTCAGGCTATCGCGCGATGCACCGTCCATATCTGGAGAAACACAAACCCAGATATCGAGGTCGCTTGAGGTACTTTGGCCAATAGAAGAAGTGCTACCCATGGTGTAAAGACCAAGAATTGCAGGTTCAGCCGCTTCGGTCAGCTTGCCACCAAGTGTTAATTCAGTATCTGAGACAAATTGCTTTTGGAATGAGTTAAGCGTGAAGCTATGAATTCCAAAAGGAACTTGCTGGTCGTAATAACCAGGCATCATGGGATGATTGAAATGAAGCAGTGTGGGAATAAGGTTAAAAACTCGCTGACCTTGGACATTCATCAACGCCAACGCACGATCAATGCGCTGCTGATTTAGATTGTCTAATCGTTGAATCAAAGTCTGAGTGTAAGCCTGCAAGGTAAGTCCTTGGTTTGAGATTAAATGCACTTCTGTTTAGTTACTGAACGAAAGGAGCAACAAAACGTGATCAATTTAACACTTTTACCCCTAATGGTAAAGCAAAGGAGCTTGTCATGCTGGCCAATTCTTTAATGACAAAAAGTTAAACTCACGGCGCCGTAGTGTCCTCTGTATTGACTATTTCTAATAATAGCCCATGTTTCAAATGAGATACCAATCACACTATTTTGGTGAACTAGTGAAAATCCCTCAGCTATAAAAGGGGGAAGCGATCAAACAGTAAGAATTTTCGCCTCACAATGGTAGGATTAGGTTATTACAGAACCTATATCGGAAACACCATGACAAATTCAGCACCAATCCGTATCGCAACCAGAAAAAGCCCTCTTGCCCTTTGGCAGGCATACTTTGTAAGGGATGCACTGCAAGCTGCTCACCCTGGTTTAGAGGTTGAGTTGGTAACTATGGTGACCAAAGGTGACATCATCCTAGACACTCCTCTTGCGAAAGTAGGTGGTAAAGGGTTGTTCGTTAAAGAACTCGAAGTAGCCATGCTAGAAGGTCGTGCTGACCTAGCGGTTCACTCAATGAAAGATGTGCCTGTCGACTTCCCTGAAGGTCTAGGTCTGGTGACGATTTGTGAACGTGAAGATCCTCGTGACGCTTTCGTATCAAACACATACAACAACATTGATGAATTGCCACAAGGCGCTGTCGTTGGTACGTGCAGCCTGCGTCGTCAATGTCAGCTACTGGAATACCGCCCTGACTTGATCATCAAAGAACTACGCGGCAACGTAGGAACTCGTCTAGGTAAACTCGATGACGGCCAATACGATGCTATCGTCCTAGCGGCAGCTGGTCTTAAGCGACTAGAGCTAGAAGAGCGTATCCGTAGCTTTATCGAACCAGAGCAGTCTTTACCAGCAGTAGGCCAAGGCGCTGTCGGTATTGAATGCCGTCTTGATGATGAACGTCTAATTAAGCTTCTTGAACCACTAAACCACAAAGATACCGCTGATCGCGTACTATGCGAACGTGCAATGAACCTTACCCTAGAAGGTGGTTGTCAGGTTCCTATTGGCAGCTACTCACTACTAGATGGCGATAATATCTGGCTACGTGCGTTAGTTGGCGAACCGGATGGTTCTAAAATGGTTCGTGGTGAGATCTCTGGCCTTCGCAAAGATGCAGAAGCACTTGGCGTTACTCTGGCAAATCAATTGCTAGATGACGGTGCGAGAGAAATCTTAACCAAACTATACGCAGACCAAGATTAGCCATGACAGTGTTGGTAACTCGTCCCGGCCCAGAGGGACAATCGCTTTGCCAACAACTAGCGGATGAAGGGATTCAAGCAATCCACCATCCGCTTATTCGCATCGTTGATAATCCACCCTCATCGAATTTAAGCACCCTGCTTAAGAACAGCGATATTATAATCGCCGTCAGCTATCACGCTGTGACCGCGGCCCAAAACATCCTTTCTAAAACTGCATCTATTTGGCCATCTTCGCCGCTTTATCTTGGCGTTGGTCAAAAAACTGCGCACGTTTTAAGCAAAGTCTGTAAACAAAAAGTAAACTATCCTCAAGTTAGTGATAGTGAACATCTTCTTAAACTTACTGAACTTAATGATGTAAATAATAAATCCATTTTGATACTGCGTGGTAATGGTGGACGCGAGCTCATTAGAGACTCTTTACTTAACAGAGGCGCACAAGTCTCTTATTGTGAGACCTACCGTAGAGAATATATTCCTATTAGCGACCACAATACCTATCAAGCATGGATAAACGAAAAAACATCCAAAGTTGTCATCACTAGTCAGGAGCAATTGGAATATCTCCGCTCAATTACTCCTGATGAGTATTTGGCTTGGCTTTCAACAAGACAACTATTTGTCCCAAGCCAGCGCATAGTGGAACGAGCACAACAACTCGGTTTCGCTGACGTAACTAATACTCACAGTGCTACGAACCAAATATTACTGGCTGCTCTCCGGCCTTAGCTAGAAACAGGAAATAAGCATGACAAGCAAAAAAAATAACGAGCATATTGAACCTGAAAAGAAACAAGAGACTCAGACAGTAGTTGTTGAAAACGAAAAAGCTGAATCTGAAGAGACAAAACAGCCAGAAGATAAGCTTGATGGCTCAGTGTCAAATGTAGCTCAAAATGATGAGACTCAAGCAGAGCACCAAGAGCAAATAGAAAAAGCCGAGAAACAAGGTAAGCGCGGTGTCAAATTAGGCGCAATTGCGATCGCTATTTCTATTATTTTCAGTGGCGGTATCGCATTTCAAATGCAGCAAAAGAGTGCTGAATACTCGGCGGAAATTGCAGCCCTACAAGTTGAACTGAAAAATACTCAGTCTGCAGTAAATAAAGATCTCCAAACTATCAAGCAAGAGACCATCCAAGAAGCATCACATGCAGTAGAGAAAACTCAGGTAGTGCAATCCCAACAGCAAAAGAGCATTCAAAGCCTTCAACTAGCCGTTGCTGATGTAAAAGGCCGTCGCCCTAATGACTGGTTACTTGCCGAAGCCGATTACCTTGTGAAACTTGCTGGCCGCAAGTTGTTTCTCGAACATGATGCCGTTAGCGCAACCAAACTCATGGAAAGTGCCGATCAACGTATCGCAGCGTTAAATGACCCTAGCTTAGTATCTCTCCGTCAATCAATGACTAATGACATTACCAAGCTTCGTACGATCCCTCTGATCGATCGTGATGGCCTAGTATTGCGAATTACAAGTCTTCAACAACAAGTCGACCACCTACCGCTTGCCAATGCAATCCTGCCTGAGGCTGCCGTTGTTGAGAAAAAAGCGGTATCAGGTGATATTAATGATTGGCAAAACAACCTAATGACGTCGATGAAAGACTTCTCAGAAAACTTTATTACGTTTCGTAGCCGTGATGGCGAAGTAATACCACTACTGTCTCCAGAACAACACTTCTACCTACGTGAAAACATTAAAGGCAAACTCGAAACCGCTATTCGTGCTGTGTACAAAGAACAAGGTGATGTTTATAACGCAGCGCTTAAAACGGCTAACGAATGGTCGACGGCTTACCTAAACCAAGACAACCAGTCGGTAATCGAGTTTGAGAAGGCTATCAAACAGTTAAGCGAACAAAACATCTCTGTAAAATACCCAGTGAAACTTGATTCTCAAAATGAGTTGTCAGATGTAATACGCGAACGTCTGCGTCGTGAAATGACCGTTATGACCACGGAGGAAAAATAATGATTCGTTGGATTTTTCTTTTTCTCATACTGGGTGCAGGTCTGTTTGTTGGTACCCAGTTCTCAGGTCAACAAGGTTATGTATTGATCTCGATTGCTAATAAGACTATCGAGATGAGTGTAACGACCCTGGTTATTTTTGTGATTGCTCTTTTAGCCGCTTTATTCGGCCTAGAGTACCTATTTAAAAAGCTAATTTACGCAAGCTCAACAACTTGGAACTGGTTCAGCGTACGCAAGCTAAAACGCTCTCGTCGTTATACCAATGAAGGAATCATCAAACTTCTGGAAGGTGACTGGAAAGGCGCAGAGAAAAAAGTGACTCGTTGGGCTAATCATCACGACATGCCTCTGCTTTGTTATTTAGTCGCATCTCAAGCTGCTCATGAACAAGGTAATACCAGTGACCGTGATAAGTACATCGAACTTGCTAGCCAACAAGAAGACTCTCTACTAGCCGTTGAGCTAACTAAAGCAAAACAACAGATCAGTGAGTCGAACTACGAAGCCGCATTCGATACACTTTCTACCCTAAAAGGCTCCTACCCAAACAACACGGCTGTACTTGGCCTACTAAAAGCCACTTACACGCAGCTTAAACTCTGGCAGCCATTACTAGAGTTAACGCCTAAGCTAGCTAAAAACAAGCTTCTTACGGCTGATGAGCAAGTTGAGTTAGAACAGAAAGCTCAGTGTGGTTTGCTTCACGATGTCGCACAACAACAAGGCAGCGAAGGTTTAATCAGCCATTGGAATAGGCTTTCTAGAAAACAGAAACAAAGCTCACACTTAGTGTCATGTTTTGTTAAACAACTGATAGCTCGTAAAGCTGACTCAGAAGCGTTCACAGTGATTAAAGAGAACATTGCGAAGAATGGTTCAAATGAGCTTTACATGCTTTTACCTGAGCTTAACCTGGCCGATCACCACCCAATAGTAGTGATGTTAGAACGTGCTATCAGTAAGGATGATAGCAATGCTGAAGCGCATAGCGCATTAGCTCAATTCTACCTCAGAGAACAGAAATGGGCGGAAGCACAAAACCATTTTGAAAAGGCATTGGCACTTCGCTCAAACGTATCAGATTACGGATACCTATCAGACGCGTTAGAAAAACAGAACTTAACGAAAGCAGCCCACGAAGTTTCTCGTAAAGCTCTGACTTTAGTTCAACCATCTTAAGCTAATAATAACTAACACGAAGCCGATGCCTAGCATCGGCTTTTTTGTATCTTCTGTTTATCCCAAGATCGCCTCTACACTATCTATAAACCACCTCCCTACACACCCAAAATAACCCAAATAACCAAAATAACCAAAATAACCAAAACAAGTATTATTCAATAGAGGCACCTAAACACACGGAAAGCTACTTTAGCTGTGTCTCGTTTTTTTTGAGCAAGCTCTTTAAAAGAGATTCAAGAAGCTTAGTCGATGAAGTGATACCTATACCCCCACAGTGAATGACGTTCATTTCGAGAGTAACAGAAGATGTTTAAAGATATTTACCAGTAAATTCAAACCACGGTAAGTTAGCCATTAAGTAACTATCCATATCCAGCTATAGAACGTTAAAAGCTTGTTATTTTTATCGACGCTCAGCTTAATAATAAGTAAGCCGTTCTTAGACACTCTGAAAGGTTAACCAATGAAAGGTCATGATCAGCGAACAACACTTCGACAGAACTCGGAAACGAATATTCAAACTCATACGTCGTAAACGACGAAAGCCTAGTCGTCAGACTAGGCTTTCTAATATGTGCCGGCATAGCGTTAAGTGCAGGGGCTCAATGCCTTTACCGCACTCATACAATCTAAAAGCAAAACACTTTCTTCAAATGTAAAAAAGCCCTGCTATTACTAGCAGGGCTTTCTAATAAGTGGCGGAGTGGACGGGACTCGAACCCGCGACCCCCGGCGTGACAGGCCGGTATTCTAACCAACTGAACTACCACTCCGCAGTGGTCAACTCACTAAGTGAGCGTCCATATCTCCAGGTTGGTCAACCTAAAGATTTAATTTAAAGCCTGGCGATGTCCTACTCTCACATGGGGAAGCCCCACACTACCATCGGCGCTATTGTGTTTCACTTCTGAGTTCGGCATGGAATCAGGTGGGTCCACAATGCTATGGTCGCCAAGCAAATTTTGCTTTTACTTTCAGTTTTTTAAAAACTGAAGGCAAAATAATCTGGAAAACTGTATTTAAAAGTTATGTCTCATCAAACGCATTCAAGGTCTGTCTTTCTTTGAGTCCACAAAACCCCTTGGGTGTTGTATGGTTAAGCCTCACGGGCAATTAGTACAGGTTAGCTCAATGCCTCGCAGCACTTACACACCCTGCCTATCAACGTCGTAGTCTACGACAACCCTTTAGGACACTTATAGTGCCAGGGAAAACTCATCTCAAGGCTCGCTTCCCGCTTAGATGCTTTCAGCGGTTATCGATTCCGAACTTAGCTACCGGGCAATGCCATTGGCATGACAACCCGAACACCAGAGGTTCGTCCACTCCGGTCCTCTCGTACTAGGAGCAGCCCCTTTCAATTTTCCAACGCCCACGGCAGATAGGGACCGAACTGTCTCACGACGTTCTAAACCCAGCTCGCGTACCACTTTAAATGGCGAACAGCCATACCCTTGGGACCGACTTCAGCCCCAGGATGTGATGAGCCGACATCGAGGTGCCAAACACCGCCGTCGATATGAACTCTTGGGCGGTATCAGCCTGTTATCCCCGGAGTACCTTTTATCCGTTGAGCGATGGCCCTTCCATTCAGAACCACCGGATCACTATGACCTGCTTTCGCACCTGCTCGAATTGTCATTCTCGCAGTCAAGCGGGCTTATGCCATTGCACTAACCACACGATGTCCAACCGTGTTTAGCCCACCTTCGTGCTCCTCCGTTACTCTTTGGGAGGAGACCGCCCCAGTCAAACTACCCACCAGGCACTGTCCGTAACCCCGATTCAGGGGCCAACGTTAGAACATCAAAACTACAAGGGTGGTATTTCAAGGACGACTCCATCACATCTAGCGACGCAATTTCATAGTCTCCCACCTATCCTACACATGTAGGTTCAATGTTCAGTGCCAAGCTGTAGTAAAGGTTCACGGGGTCTTTCCGTCTAGCCGCGGGTACACTGCATCTTCACAGCGATTTCAATTTCACTGAGTCTCGGGTGGAGACAGCGTGGCCATCATTACGCCATTCGTGCAGGTCGGAACTTACCCGACAAGGAATTTCGCTACCTTAGGACCGTTATAGTTACGGCCGCCGTTTACCGGGGCTTCGATCAAGAGCTTCGACCGAAGTCTAACCCCATCAATTAACCTTCCGGCACCGGGCAGGCGTCACACCGTATACGTCATCTTACGATTTTGCACAGTGCTGTGTTTTTAATAAACAGTTGCAGCCACCTGGTATCTGCGACTCTCGTCTGCTCCATCCGCAAGGGACTTCACTGATAAGAGCGTACCTTCTCCCGAAGTTACGGTACCATTTTGCCTAGTTCCTTCACCCGAGTTCTCTCAAGCGCCTTGGTATTCTCTACCCGACCACCTGTGTCGGTTTGGGGTACGATTCCTTACAATCTGAAGCTTAGAGGCTTTTCCTGGAAGCATGGCATCAATGACTTCACTACCGTAGTAGCTCGACATCGTATCTCAGCGTTAGTAGCGGTCCGGATTTACCTAAACCACCCGCCTACGTACTTGAACCTGGACAACCGTCGCCAGGCCCACCTAGCCTTCTCCGTCCCCCCATCGCAATTGTAAGAAGTACGGGAATATTAACCCGTTTCCCATCGACTACGCCTTTCGGCCTCGCCTTAGGAGTCGACTTACCCTGCCCCGATTAACGTTGGACAGGAACCCTTGGTCTTCCGGCGAGGGAGTTTTTCACTCCCTTTATCGTTACTCATGTCAGCATTCGCACTTCTGATACCTCCAGCAGCCCTTACAGACCACCTTCAACGGCTTACAGAACGCTCCCCTACCCCACATACCCTAAGGTACGTAGCCGCAGCTTCGGTGTATAGCTTAGCCCCGTTACATCTTCCGCGCAGGCCGACTCGACCAGTGAGCTATTACGCTTTCTTTAAATGATGGCTGCTTCTAAGCCAACATCCTGGCTGTCTGAGCCTTCCCACATCGTTTCCCACTTAGCTATACTTTGGGACCTTAGCTGGCGGTCTGGGTTGTTTCCCTCTCCACGACGGACGTTAGCACCCGCCGTGTGTCTCCCGGATAGTACTTACTGGTATTCGGAGTTTGCAAAGGGTTGGTAAGTCGGGATGACCCCCTAGCCTTAACAGTGCTCTACCCCCAGTAGTATTCGTCCGAGGCGCTACCTAAATAGCTTTCGGGGAGAACCAGCTATCTCCAGGTTTGATTGGCCTTTCACCCCTAGCCACAAGTCATCCGCTAATTTTTCAACATTAGTCGGTTCGGTCCTCCAGTTGATGTTACTCAACCTTCAACCTGCCCATGGCTAGATCACCTGGTTTCGGGTCTAATCCTAGCAACTGTACGCCCAGTTAAGACTCGGTTTCCCTACGGCTCCCCTAAACGGTTAACCTTGCTACTAAAATTAAGTCGCTGACCCATTATACAAAAGGTACGCAGTCACACCACGAAGGTGCTCCTACTGCTTGTACGTACACGGTTTCAGGTTCTATTTCACTCCCCTCACAGGGGTTCTTTTCGCCTTTCCCTCACGGTACTGGTTCACTATCGGTCAGTCAGTAGTATTTAGCCTTGGAGGATGGTCCCCCCATATTCAGACAGGATATCACGTGTCCCGCCCTACTCGTTTTCACTGATTATGAGATGTCGACTACGGGGCTATCACCCTTTACTGCGGCACTTTCCAGAGCCTTCGTCTGTCTCATTAAAAGCTTAAGGGCTAATCCAATTTCGCTCGCCGCTACTTTCGGAATCTCGGTTGATTTCTCTTCCTCGGGGTACTTAGATGTTTCAGTTCCCCCGGTTTGCCTCCTGTTGCTATGTATTCACAACAGGATACTTGCTTATGCAAGTGGGTTTCCCCATTCAGGAATCCCAGACTCAAAGGTTATTACTACCTAATCTGGGCTTATCGCAAGTTATTACGCCTTTCATCGCCTCTGACTGCCAAGGCATCCACCGTGTACGCTTAGTCACTTAACCATACAACCCGAAAGGGTCTTAGTGTATGGCAACTAACCAAGGTTTTTGGTTGTCATCAAGAAGGGTTAATTCTTGATAACTGTTTGCCGGACTCAATTGTGAATCAATGTAAACATTGATTCGAATACAAGACACTTGAATGTGTTTGTTGTGTTTATCTAATGAAAGATAAACATTGAGAACTTTTAAATTTGATTGAATTACTCGTAAGTAAATCAATCAGTCAGCTTTCCAAATTGTTAAAGAGCTTGATTCAATAAAATGAACCATTTTTAAAGACTCTCTTAAGAGAATACTTAAAGATGGTGGAGCTATGCGGGATCGAACCGCAGACCTCCTGCGTGCAAGGCAGGCGCTCTCCCAGCTGAGCTATAGCCCCATCTAGGTCGATATTGGTGGGTCTGAGTGGACTTGAACCACCGACCTCCCGCTTATCAGGCGAGCGCTCTAACCAGCTGAGCTACAGACCCAATATCGTCTCTTAACTTTTCTAAACCTAATCAATCTGTGTGGACACTCATCGTGGTATCTTCGTATAAGGAGGTGATCCAGCCCCAGGTTCCCCTAGGGCTACCTTGTTACGACTTCACCCCAGTCATGAACCACAAAGTGGTGAGCGTCCTCCCCGAAAGGTTAAACTACCCACTTCTTTTGCAGCCCACTCCCATGGTGTGACGGGCGGTGTGTACAAGGCCCGGGAACGTATTCACCGTGACATTCTGATTCACGATTACTAGCGATTCCGACTTCATGGAGTCGAGTTGCAGACTCCAATCCGGACTACGACGCACTTTTTGGGATTCGCTCACTATCGCTAGCTTGCTGCCCTCTGTATGCGCCATTGTAGCACGTGTGTAGCCCTACTCGTAAGGGCCATGATGACTTGACGTCGTCCCCACCTTCCTCCGGTTTATCACCGGCAGTCTCCCTGGAGTTCCCGACATGACTCGCTGGCAAACAAGGATAAGGGTTGCGCTCGTTGCGGGACTTAACCCAACATTTCACAACACGAGCTGACGACAGCCATGCAGCACCTGTCTCAGAGTTCCCGAAGGCACACCTGCGTCTCCGCTGGCTTCTCTGGATGTCAAGAGTAGGTAAGGTTCTTCGCGTTGCATCGAATTAAACCACATGCTCCACCGCTTGTGCGGGCCCCCGTCAATTCATTTGAGTTTTAATCTTGCGACCGTACTCCCCAGGCGGTCTACTTAACGCGTTAGCTCCGAAAGCCACGGCTCAAGGCCACAACCTCCAAGTAGACATCGTTTACGGCGTGGACTACCAGGGTATCTAATCCTGTTTGCTCCCCACGCTTTCGCATCTGAGTGTCAGTGTCTGTCCAGGGGGCCGCCTTCGCCACTGGTATTCCTTCAGATCTCTACGCATTTCACCGCTACACCTGAAATTCTACCCCCCTCTACAGCACTCTAGTTCACCAGTTTCAAATGCAGTTCCGAGGTTGAGCCCCGGGCTTTCACATCTGACTTAATGAACCACCTGCATGCGCTTTACGCCCAGTAATTCCGATTAACGCTCGCACCCTCCGTATTACCGCGGCTGCTGGCACGGAGTTAGCCGGTGCTTCTTCTGTTGCTAACGTCAAGATGCGCAGCTATTAACTACACACCCTTCCTCACAACTGAAAGTACTTTACAACCCGAAGGCCTTCTTCATACACGCGGCATGGCTGCATCAGGCTTTCGCCCATTGTGCAATATTCCCCACTGCTGCCTCCCGTAGGAGTCTGGACCGTGTCTCAGTTCCAGTGTGGCTGATCATCCTCTCAGACCAGCTAGGGATCGTCGCCTTGGTGAGCCATTACCTCACCAACTAGCTAATCCCACCTAGGCATATCTTGACGCGAGAGGCCCGAAGGTCCCCCTCTTTGGCCCGTAGGCATCATGCGGTATTAGCCATCGTTTCCAATGGTTATCCCCCACATCAAGGCAATTTCCTAGGCATTACTCACCCGTCCGCCGCTCGACGCCCATTAACGCACCCGAAGGATTGTTAGTGTCGTTTCCGCTCGACTTGCATGTGTTAGGCCTGCCGCCAGCGTTCAATCTGAGCCATGATCAAACTCTTCAATTTAAAGTTTTGATTACCTAAATTAATAGGTGTGACTCAACGAATACTGACTTCAAAACTATTCTTTATAAATAAAGAGTGTAATTTTAAAGCTATTACCATTCCAACAGAATGGTAATGAATTGACTGTGCCGAATAACTACAAGTAGTTAAACGTATTGGTCACTCAGTTCATTGAAATCATTGTGTTACCGAAGTAACTGTTTTATCCAAAGGATAAAACGTTTTGATATTCATCAACGAGTGCCCACACAGATTGATAGGTTTAAATTGTTAAAGAGCTTGTTCTCTAAAAAGAGAACGCTTTCAGTGCCTTAGCACTTAAGCAGGACGCGTATAATACGCTTTCCACTTTGAAAGTCAACATAATATTCTAAGTTTTAACTCAGAAAACTATGTTGACTCATCTCTTTCGAGATAAGTCGAAATTAAAGCCTGGCGATGTCCTACTCTCACATGGGGAAGCCCCACACTACCATCGGCGCTATTGTGTTTCACTTCTGAGTTCGGCATGGAATCAGGTGGGTCCACAATGCTATGGTCGCCAAGCAAATTTTTAAAATTCGGAAAGCTTATTTAAAAGTATTTCTCTTCAAACGCATTCAAGGTCTGTCTTTCTATTGAGTCCACAAAACCCCTTGGGTGTTGTATGGTTAAGCCTCACGGGCAATTAGTACAGGTTAGCTCAATGCCTCGCAGCACTTACACACCCTGCCTATCAACGTCGTAGTCTACGACAACCCTTTAGGACACTTATAGTGCCAGGGAAAACTCATCTCAAGGCTCGCTTCCCGCTTAGATGCTTTCAGCGGTTATCGATTCCGAACTTAGCTACCGGGCAATGCCATTGGCATGACAACCCGAACACCAGAGGTTCGTCCACTCCGGTCCTCTCGTACTAGGAGCAGCCCCTTTCAATTTTCCAACGCCCACGGCAGATAGGGACCGAACTGTCTCACGACGTTCTAAACCCAGCTCGCGTACCACTTTAAATGGCGAACAGCCATACCCTTGGGACCGACTTCAGCCCCAGGATGTGATGAGCCGACATCGAGGTGCCAAACACCGCCGTCGATATGAACTCTTGGGCGGTATCAGCCTGTTATCCCCGGAGTACCTTTTATCCGTTGAGCGATGGCCCTTCCATTCAGAACCACCGGATCACTATGACCTGCTTTCGCACCTGCTCGAATTGTCATTCTCGCAGTCAAGCGGGCTTATGCCATTGCACTAACCACACGATGTCCAACCGTGTTTAGCCCACCTTCGTGCTCCTCCGTTACTCTTTGGGAGGAGACCGCCCCAGTCAAACTACCCACCAGGCACTGTCCGTAATCCCGATTCAGGGACCAACGTTAGAACATCAAAACTACAAGGGTGGTATTTCAAGGACGACTCCATCACATCTAGCGACGCAATTTCATAGTCTCCCACCTATCCTACACATGTAGGTTCAATGTTCAGTGCCAAGCTGTAGTAAAGGTTCACGGGGTCTTTCCGTCTAGCCGCGGGTACACTGCATCTTCACAGCGATTTCAATTTCACTGAGTCTCGGGTGGAGACAGCGTGGCCATCATTACGCCATTCGTGCAGGTCGGAACTTACCCGACAAGGAATTTCGCTACCTTAGGACCGTTATAGTTACGGCCGCCGTTTACCGGGGCTTCGATCAAGAGCTTCGACCGAAGTCTAACCCCATCAATTAACCTTCCGGCACCGGGCAGGCGTCACACCGTATACGTCATCTTACGATTTTGCACAGTGCTGTGTTTTTAATAAACAGTTGCAGCCACCTGGTATCTGCGACTCTCGTCTGCTCCATCCGCAAGGGACTTCACTGATAAGAGCGTACCTTCTCCCGAAGTTACGGTACCATTTTGCCTAGTTCCTTCACCCGAGTTCTCTCAAGCGCCTTGGTATTCTCTACCCGACCACCTGTGTCGGTTTGGGGTACGATTCCTTACAATCTGAAGCTTAGAGGCTTTTCCTGGAAGCATGGCATCAATGACTTCACTACCGTAGTAACTCGACATCGTATCTCAGCGTTAGTAGCGGTCCGGATTTACCTAAACCACCCGCCTACGTACTTGAACCTGGACAACCGTCGCCAGGCCCACCTAGCCTTCTCCGTCCCCCCATCGCAATTGTAAGAAGTACGGGAATATTAACCCGTTTCCCATCGACTACGCCTTTCGGCCTCGCCTTAGGAGTCGACTTACCCTGCCCCGATTAACGTTGGACAGGAACCCTTGGTCTTCCGGCGAGGGAGTTTTTCACTCCCTTTATCGTTACTCATGTCAGCATTCGCACTTCTGATACCTCCAGCAGCCCTTACAGACCACCTTCAACGGCTTACAGAACGCTCCCCTACCCCACATACCCTAAGGTACGTAGCCGCAGCTTCGGTGTATAGCTTAGCCCCGTTACATCTTCCGCGCAGGCCGACTCGACCAGTGAGCTATTACGCTTTCTTTAAATGATGGCTGCTTCTAAGCCAACATCCTGGCTGTCTGAGCCTTCCCACATCGTTTCCCACTTAGCTATACTTTGGGACCTTAGCTGGCGGTCTGGGTTGTTTCCCTCTCCACGACGGACGTTAGCACCCGCCGTGTGTCTCCCGGATAGTACTTACTGGTATTCGGAGTTTGCAAAGGGTTGGTAAGTCGGGATGACCCCCTAGCCTTAACAGTGCTCTACCCCCAGTAGTATTCGTCCGAGGCGCTACCTAAATAGCTTTCGGGGAGAACCAGCTATCTCCAGGTTTGATTGGCCTTTCACCCCTAGCCACAAGTCATCCGCTAATTTTTCAACATTAGTCGGTTCGGTCCTCCAGTTGATGTTACTCAACCTTCAACCTGCCCATGGCTAGATCACCTGGTTTCGGGTCTAATCCTAGCAACTGTACGCCCAGTTAAGACTCGGTTTCCCTACGGCTCCCCTAAACGGTTAACCTTGCTACTAAAATTAAGTCGCTGACCCATTATACAAAAGGTACGCAGTCACACCACGAAGGTGCTCCTACTGCTTGTACGTACACGGTTTCAGGTTCTATTTCACTCCCCTCACAGGGGTTCTTTTCGCCTTTCCCTCACGGTACTGGTTCACTATCGGTCAGTCAGTAGTATTTAGCCTTGGAGGATGGTCCCCCCATATTCAGACAGGATATCACGTGTCCCGCCCTACTCGTTTTCACTGATTATGATGTGTCGGTTACGGGGCTATCACCCTTTGTTGCGAGACTTTCCAGACTCTTCACCTGCATCATTAAAAGCTTAAGGGCTAATCCAATTTCGCTCGCCGCTACTTTCGGAATCTCGGTTGATTTCTCTTCCTCGGGGTACTTAGATGTTTCAGTTCCCCCGGTTTGCCTCCTGTTGCTATGTATTCACAACAGGATACTTGCTTATGCAAGTGGGTTTCCCCATTCAGGAATCCCAGACTCAAAGGTTATTACTACCTAATCTGGGCTTATCGCAAGTTATTACGCCTTTCATCGCCTCTGACTGCCAAGGCATCCACCGTGTACGCTTAGTCACTTAACCATACAACCCGAAAGGGTCTTAGTGTATGGCAACTAACCAAGGTTTTTGGTTGTCATCAAGAAGGGTTAATTCTTGATAACTGTTTGCCGGACTCAATTGTGAATCAATGTAAACATTGATTCGAATACAAGACACTTGAATGTGTTTGTTGTGTTTATCTAATGAAAGATAAACATTGAGAACTTTTAAATTTGATTGAATTACTCGTAAGTAATCAATCAGTCAGCTTTCCAAATTGTTAAAGAGCATAAAGCAAAAAGCTTTAATCAATAACTTACGTTATTAATTAAAGCTCTGGCTTTAACTAAATCTAAACCATCAATCTGTGTGGACACTCATCGTAAATATCTTCGTATAAGGAGGTGATCCAGCCCCAGGTTCCCCTAGGGCTACCTTGTTACGACTTCACCCCAGTCATGAACCACAAAGTGGTGAGCGTCCTCCCCGAAAGGTTAAACTACCCACTTCTTTTGCAGCCCACTCCCATGGTGTGACGGGCGGTGTGTACAAGGCCCGGGAACGTATTCACCGTGACATTCTGATTCACGATTACTAGCGATTCCGACTTCATGGAGTCGAGTTGCAGACTCCAATCCGGACTACGACGCACTTTTTGGGATTCGCTCACTATCGCTAGCTTGCTGCCCTCTGTATGCGCCATTGTAGCACGTGTGTAGCCCTACTCGTAAGGGCCATGATGACTTGACGTCGTCCCCACCTTCCTCCGGTTTATCACCGGCAGTCTCCCTGGAGTTCCCGACATGACTCGCTGGCAAACAAGGATAAGGGTTGCGCTCGTTGCGGGACTTAACCCAACATTTCACAACACGAGCTGACGACAGCCATGCAGCACCTGTCTCAGAGCTCCCGAAGGCACACCTGCGTCTCCGCTGGCTTCTCTGGATGTCAAGAGTAGGTAAGGTTCTTCGCGTTGCATCGAATTAAACCACATGCTCCACCGCTTGTGCGGGCCCCCGTCAATTCATTTGAGTTTTAATCTTGCGACCGTACTCCCCAGGCGGTCTACTTAACGCGTTAGCTCCGAAAGCCACGGCTCAAGGCCACAACCTCCAAGTAGACATCGTTTACGGCGTGGACTACCAGGGTATCTAATCCTGTTTGCTCCCCACGCTTTCGCATCTGAGTGTCAGTATCTGTCCAGGGGGCCGCCTTCGCCACTGGTATTCCTTCAGATCTCTACGCATTTCACCGCTACACCTGAAATTCTACCCCCCTCTACAGTACTCTAGTTCACCAGTTTCAAATGCAGTTCCGAGGTTGAGCCCCGGGCTTTCACATCTGACTTAATGAACCACCTGCATGCGCTTTACGCCCAGTAATTCCGATTAACGCTCGCACCCTCCGTATTACCGCGGCTGCTGGCACGGAGTTAGCCGGTGCTTCTTCTGTTGCTAACGTCAAGATGCGCAGCTATTAACTACACACCCTTCCTCACAACTGAAAGTACTTTACAACCCGAAGGCCTTCTTCATACACGCGGCATGGCTGCATCAGGCTTTCGCCCATTGTGCAATATTCCCCACTGCTGCCTCCCGTAGGAGTCTGGACCGTGTCTCAGTTCCAGTGTGGCTGATCATCCTCTCAGACCAGCTAGGGATCGTCGCCTTGGTGAGCCATTACCTCACCAACTAGCTAATCCCACCTAGGCATATCTTGACGCGAGAGGCCCGAAGGTCCCCCTCTTTGGCCCGTAGGCATCATGCGGTATTAGCCATCGTTTCCAATGGTTATCCCCCACATCAAGGCAATTTCCTAGGCATTACTCACCCGTCCGCCGCTCGACGCCCATTAACGCACCCGAAGGATTGTTAGTGTCGTTTCCGCTCGACTTGCATGTGTTAGGCCTGCCGCCAGCGTTCAATCTGAGCCATGATCAAACTCTTCAATTTAAGATTTTGTGACTCAACGAATACTGACTTCAAAACTATTCTTTATAAATAAAGAGTGTAATTTTAAAGCTATTACCATTCCAACAGAATGGTAATGAATTGACTGTGCCGAATAACTACAAGTAGTTAAACGTATTGGTCACTCAGTTCATTGAAATCAAGTTTGTTACCGAAGTAACTGTTTTATCCAAAAGGATAAAACGTTTTGATATTCATCAACGAGTGCCCACACAGATTGATAGGTTTAAATTGTTAAAGAGCTTTACTTCTCAAGCGCTCCTTTTAAGTAAGGTGCCTCTCGAAGTGGACGGCCATTCTAGCGAATTAACATTCAGTGTCAAACACTTTTTGAAAATTAATTTTTTGTCGCTTTCCGTCTTACTGATTCTTGCTGAAGCCTTGTGGCGTCTGCCGTCTCAGTGGTGTCGCATTATAGGGAACCCTCTCAGCTTAGCAACTACTTTTTCATAAAAAATGAATAAATAGGGGTTAACTGCCTAATAGTTCACCTAAACGTAAAAAAGAGAGCATTTCTGCTCTCTTTTTACTCAAAATCTAAAGGTATTGTTAGATAAACGCGTAAGCATCAGCGTACATATGGTCGCGCTTTGCGTCTTTGTTTTGAGTAAATAAGTCTCTTGCTGCACCCGCCATTTCAAAACGGCCTGCAATATAGATATCGAAATCAGCTAATGATTCGAAGCTTTGCGTAATAGCTTCAAGCACATTACCTGTTTGACCATGCCAAACCTCAGGAGCTTGTTCTACAACAGGTACAAAGTGTACGTTGCTATGTTTTTCTGCAATATCGACTAACTCTTCTTTCGCATATAACTGGCACTCATCTTTTGCGCCCCAGTATAAGTGAATCTCTTTCTTGCTGTTTTGTGCAATACAGTGATCAAGAATCGAACGTACATAGCTGAAACCAGTACCACCAGCAATCAATAATAGAGGACGTTCGCTTTCTTCTTTAACCCACGCGTTACCGTGAGGAGCATCAATAGCAATATCACCATCTTCAGATTGTGCTTTTTTCATCGCCTCAACAACTTCTAACGCGTAAGCATTGTGCTCAGCAGCACCAATGTGTAACTCAAGCTCGCCTTCATGGCGACAAGGGCTACTTGCAATCGAAAATGGGCGCTTGTCTTTTTCACCCATTTCAACCATCAAGTATTGTCCCGCTTTAAAAGCGACCGGTGTTTCTGGGTGAAGTAGGATTTGGTAAGTGTTACAAGCCAAAGGCTCGATAGATTTCACTTTACATTTAATAGTCATGTTCTTCCTCTCACTAACCCTTAATCGGCAAAGGTTAGAACTAAATTACTTTCTGCAAATGCTTGGCAAGCAAAAATCCAACCTTGTAACTGCTCTTTCTCTGTGAGCATGGGTTCAAGGTGGTAACTCACTTGGCCTTCTAATTTTTTGCACATACACATCGCGCATGCGCCAACTTGGCAACGATTCGGGAAATTGATATTGCTGTTGAGCGCAGCATCCAAGATCGTTTGCCCTTTTCCTACTGTGAAACTGATGTTTTCTGGATATAAGACTACTTGGTAGCTCATGAAATTCCTAGCTGTTCCCAAATGCTATCAATCTTTTTGACGAGCTCAGGATCTTTTGTAATTGGCACCCCCCACTCACGAAGGCATTCACCTTCCCATTTATTAGTCGCATCTAGACCCATTTTTGAGTGTCCAGTTTCATTCTGCAGGAACAATGTATCTCTGGCCGGGTCCATTCTTGTGGTCACCGCCCAAATGATGTCATTCCAATCACTCACGTTGACATCACCATCACACACGATAACAAATTTATTCTCATCAAATTGAGACCAAACCGCTTCCATGATTTTCTTACCGTTACCTGCAGCTTGCTTATCAATAGACACGACAACCATGCTGGCGTTGTCGTTCTGTAGATGAATATCAATAATTTCAGGGTGAGCCTTAGTTAACTCAGCCAGGCTACCTTCGATATGTTCACTACTTACAGGCGCAGATTCAACGTCTGGCGATAATGCTAACTCCGCATCCCACTTCTTGGTGATGTCTAAGCCCATCTTAGAACCCAATCCAACCACTGGAGACGCAAAATCTAACGAGTCGATCGGTGTGTTCTCTATCATCAAGCTATCGCGTGACGGATCCATATATTTACACATCGCAGCGGTTACTTGAGACCAATCACGTGCGTTCACATCCTCATCGCACACCAATACAAATTTGGTGTACATGAATTGACGCAAGAAAGACCATACACCCATCATCACTCGCTTAGCGTGACCTGGGTATTGCTTCTTCATTGTCACTACCGCCATTCGGTACGAACAACCTTCAGGCGGCAGGTAGAAATCTTCGATCTCAGGGAACTGCTTTTGAAGAATAGGAACAAACACTTCATTTAGTGCAACACCCAATACCGCTGGCTCATCAGGCGGACGGCCAGTATACGTGCTGTGATAAATAGGGTTCTCGCGCATGGTTACATGAGTAATCGTAAATACGTGGTGCTTTTCTTTCTCGTTGTAGTAACCCGTGTGGTCTCCGTATGGGCCTTCGTCCGCGAACTCATTCGGGTCGATGTAGCCTTCCATTACGATTTCCGCACTTGCTGGTACCTCTAGGTCATTACTGATTGATTTAACGACCTCAGTTTTACTACCACGCAGCAATCCTGCAAATGCGTATTCCGATAAGGTATCTGGTACTGGTGTCACCGCGCCAAGAATGGTGGCAGGGTCTGCGCCAAATGCTACAGATATCGGAAATGGTTTACCTGGGTTGGTTTCCATCCAATCGCGTAGATCAAGCGCACCACCACGATGGGCTAACCAACGCATGATGATTTTGTTTTTACCGATCTTTTGCTGGCGATAGATACCTAAGTTTTGGCGTTTTTTATTTGGACCACGAGTAACCGTTAAACCCCATGTTAGCAATGGCGCGACATCGTCGGCCCAGCAACTCATCACAGGAATTTTATCTAGGTCGACCTCATTACCTTGCCAAACCACTTGTTGGCAAGCCGCTTTGCGAAGGCGTTTAGCCGGCATGTTTAAGACTTGCTTAAACACTGGCAGCTTATCAAGAGCGTCTTTAAAGCCTTTTGGGGGCTCAGGCTCTTTTAGGTAAGCAAGCAACTTGCCCACTTCACGCAGTTCTTTTACTTCCTGACGACCCATACCAATAGCCACACGGTTAGGTGTACCAAATAGGTTAGTCAAAACAGGCATGTCATAGCCTACAGGATTTTCAAACAAAAGAGCCGGGCCACCAGCACGTAGAGTACGGTCGCTAATCTCGGTCATTTCGTAGTCTGGATCGACAGGGTGAGAAATGCGTTTCAACTGACCAATACTTTCAAGATGGTCGATAAAATCACGTAAATCTTTAAAACTCATAGGACTTCTACATGCTGATTATTCTGCGCTCAGTATATCAAAAAGGGTGACGCTGAGATCCCCCTTTTTAATGTGGTTATTGAGAGGCAAAATCCACTTTACGGTAATGCTTGCTCGATCAAAGAGCTCTTCACCTGAGGGTTATCATTGACGAGGTCTTGCAACCAGCGAGTGTGACCTTGTTTGGCCAGTTCACGCGCGACTAATGGCGCTTCATCGGCAATCGCCATCCGAGAGACAAGGAACTGCTTCACTTCTTCTGATAACGGATTAACCTTGGTAAGCAAAGTTATCGCCTCATCTTTCAAGCGCGGATTCTTAGTCGCCGCCATTACCTGTTCAAGCGCGAACGTTTGTTTAGTTTCAGCAAGGCGCACTAGTTCGGCTTGACTATGATAATCGGCCTTCATTCGCCATAGAATCTTGTAGACCTCCGGGTCTTCGCTGACTTGCGCTAACCGAACCACCACCTCTGTAGAAGGTAACCAACTAACAATAGAAGATGCGGTGAGTTGCTTAGTCAGATAATCAACCGCTTCAGGTGACAAACTATCTAGCTCTCTTATTAACAGAGCCTCTCGCGTTTGAACTTGATGCTCAGGGCCAGATAGCCACTCTTTTAGGTCGAGCTCTTGTTTTTCTGCATCTAACACAAATACCAATGTTGTTTGGTCTTGGTGCCACTGTTTGATTAATCGATTAGCAATCGAAGGGTAATTAAAGGCAGGTACCGTGAACTCATATCCATCACCACGCTCTAAAACTTGGTAAGTCGGCGTGAGATCAAGTTGTTGCTCGATGAAGATAGACATCTTAGGGGTGAGTGCAATTTTTTGTTGCTCAATCTTCTTCAAAAGTTGGTAACGAGCTACCTCTTGCTGAGGAAATGTCAGACGCTCAAGCGCGAAACGTAACGAATTGACTTCATCACGCACAACAAGCTCGAGTAATTCAGCAGTTTTCAGTTTTACTTGATCATTCTCAAGCCAAGACTCAACTGTAAGTGGAGACATCTCGGTGGCATAGCTCATACCAACCGGTGAAAATAACAGTGAAGTAGACAGGAGTAATGATGACAACAGTCCATGTTGCATTTTAACTTCCTTTTAACACTTTTGGTCATTCTGCAAGCTAGCGCTGTAAAATGCAAATAAAAAGCGCCACCCGAAGGCAGCGCTTTTTGATAACTATAAACCCGTCAAGGTTACTGACGGCGCATTGCGTCAAAGAACTCATCGTTCGTTTTAGTCATTGCTAGCTTGTCGATAAGGAATTCCATCGCGTCGATTTCGCCCATTGGGTGAACAATCTTACGCAGGATCCACATCTTCTGTAATTCATCGTTCTTAGTAAGAAGCTCTTCACGACGAGTACCAGAGCGGTTGAAATCAATCGCTGGGAATACGCGTTTTTCCGCAATCTTACGGTTAAGGTGCAGTTCCATGTTACCTGTACCTTTGAACTCTTCGTAGATAACTTCATCCATCTTAGAACCAGTATCAACCAGTGCTGTTGCGATGATAGTTAAGCTACCGCCTTCTTCTACGTTACGTGCCGCACCAAAGAAGCGCTTTGGACGATGTAGAGCATTCGCATCAACACCACCAGTAAGAACTTTACCAGATGAAGGAATCACGGTGTTGTAAGCACGAGCGAGACGAGTGATTGAGTCCAGTAGGATAACCACGTCTTTCTTGTGTTCAACAAGGCGCTTCGCCTTCTCGATTACCATTTCTGCTACTTGTACGTGGCGAGATGCTGGCTCATCGAAAGTCGATGCAATTACTTCACCTTTAACTAGGCGCTGCATTTCTGTTACTTCTTCTGGACGCTCATCGATAAGTAGAACCATTAGTTCACACTCTGGATGGTTGCGAGCAATGCTTTGAGCGATATTTTGCAGCAGCATTGTTTTACCCGCTTTAGGCGGAGCAACAATCAGACCACGCTGACCTTTACCAATTGGTGAAGCAAGGTCAAGGATTCGGGCTGTGATATCTTCAGTCGCACCATTACCAGCTTCCATCACCATACGTTCGTTGGCATGAAGAGGAGTAAGGTTTTCAAAAAGGATTTTGTTACGTGCGTTGTCTGGCTTGTCGTAGTTAACCGTGTTTACTTTAAGTAGTGCAAAGTAACGCTCGCCATCTTTAGGTGGGCGGATTTTACCGCCAATAGAATCACCTGTGCGAAGGTTAAAACGACGAATCTGGCTTGGTGATACATAAATATCATCTGGCCCAGCAAGGTATGAGCTGTCGCCGCTACGCAGGAAACCAAAACCGTCTTGAAGAATTTCTAGAACACCATCACCAAAGATGTCTTCACCACTTTTTGCATGCGCTTTAAGGATGGAGAAGATAATGTCTTGTTTTCTTAAGCGAGCTTGATTTTCAAGACCTAGGCTTTCGCTAAGTTTAACAAGTTCAGACACTGGTCTGTTCTTCAGTTCAGTAAGATTCATAGTGGTGGAAGTTTGTTTAGTCAAAATAGGATCTGTTTTCTTAAGTTAAGAAGGATTTGGTCACGCAGGATCGACCAAGAAGAGAAATTCGTTCAATTAACGTGCGATAAATTAGCACTAAAACTAAGACTAGTCCATAGCTTAGAAAAAACAAAACCGCGCATTTGTTAACTGCGCGGTTTCTTTTCAAATGCTCACCTAATTAAAGGTTAGCGTCTAGGAACTCTTTAAGTTGAGTTTTAGACAATGCACCAACTTTAGTTGCTGCTACGCCACCATCTTTGAAAAGAAGTAGCGTTGGAATACCGCGAATACCAAATTTTGGTGGAGTTCCTGCGTTTTGGTCGATATTTAATTTACCGATAGTGAGCTTGCCTTCGTACTCGTCTGCGATTTCATCAAGAATCGGAGCAATCATCTTACAAGGACCACACCATTCAGCCCAAAAATCAACAAGAACCGGGCCTGCAGCATTGATCACATCGTTATCAAAACCGTCATCAGTTAGCTGCAAAATCTTATCACTCATCTTCCACTCCAATGTATTTTTTAGAACTGGTTGGATGATAACCAGTAAATAGATGCCCTATTGGAATGTATTTACTTTCGTATTGCAAGCTTAAGCTGATATTCTATAGCAATGAAAAAGACGCATATCACAGAGCAAAAGTTCGCCGACTTGGATTTACTCCCGCAAGTCATTGAAGGATTGGAGAAAAAAGGGTTCGATTACTGTACCCCTATCCAAGCCTTGGCGCTCCCGGTACTGCTCACCGGCCAAGACATTGCAGGCCAGGCCCAAACGGGTACTGGTAAAACGCTTGCGTTTCTTACTGCTACTTTTAATCACCTGCTAAAAACACCTGAGCATGAAGGGCGCAAGCCTAACCAGCCACGTGCGATTATTATGGCACCAACGCGTGAACTCGCGATTCAGATCTACAACGATGCTGACTCTCTGGTTGAAAGCACAGGTATCAAAGCAGCACTTGCTTACGGTGGCGAAAGCTACGACAAGCAACTAGGTAAGATCGAAGAAGGCGCAGATATCTTAATTGGTACAACTGGCCGTATCATCGATTTCTACAAGCAGAAGGTATTTAACCTTAACCATATTCAAGCTGTTGTTCTTGACGAAGCTGATCGCATGTTCGATCTTGGTTTCATCAAAGACATCCGCTTCTTGTTCCGCCGTATGCCTGAGCCAAAAGATCGCCTGAACATGCTGTTCTCTGCGACGCTGTCTTACCGCGTACAAGAGCTAGCGTTCGAACACATGCACAACCCAGAGCATGTTGTTGTTGAGCCAGAGCGCAAAACAGGTCACCGCATTCAGGAAGAGCTTTTCTACCCTTCTAACGAACATAAGATGGCCCTTCTACAAACGTTAATCGAAGAAGAATGGCCAGATCGCGCAATCATCTTCGCTAACACGAAGCACAAATGTGAATCAGTTTGGGGTCACTTGGCTGCCGATGGTCATCGTGTTGGTCTACTAACAGGTGATGTTCCACAGAAGAAACGTGAAAAGATTCTTGAACAGTTCACTAAAGGTGATGTAGACCTACTTGTAGCAACCGATGTTGCAGCACGTGGCTTACACATTCCTCAAGTAACACACGTATTCAACTTTGACCTGCCAGACGATTGCGAAGATTACGTTCACCGTATCGGCCGTACAGGTCGTGCTGGTGAAAGCGGTCATTCGATCAGCTTTGCTTGTGAAGATTACGCAATCAACTTGCCACCAATCGAAGAATACATCGAGCACGCTATTCCAATGTCTGACTACGATGCTTCTGCACTACTAGAAGATCTACCGGCACCATTGCGTTTACGTACACGTAATCCGCAACAACGTCGCTCAAACAACAATGGTCCACGTAACGGTAACCGTAAACCAAACCAGAACCGTCGCCCACGCCAACCGCGTCATAACAAGGAAGCTTAGTCGCTTATGAGCCAAACAGTGTCATCCCCGCTTTACGCTGCAATCGACCTCGGGTCGAACAGTTTTCATATGCTCGTTGTGCGCCATATCGATGGCAGCGTGCAAACCATGGCTAAGATTAAGCGTAAAGTTCGTTTAGCCGCAGGCTTAGATGAAAATAACGCACTTAGTAAAGAAGCGATGCAGCGAGGCTGGGACTGTTTGAGTCTCTTTGCAGAGCGACTGCAAGACATTCCTAAAGAAAATATCCGCATTGTAGGTACTGCGACCCTGCGTACAGCGACCAATGTGGGTATCTTTCTAGAGAAAGCGAACCAGATCCTTGGTTACGATATCAATGTTATCTCTGGTGAAGAAGAAGCTGCGACTATCTATAAAGGCGTAGCACACACTTCTGGTGGCAGTGGTCGCCGACTAGTTGTTGACATTGGTGGCGCGAGTACCGAGATGATCATCGGTGAAGGCTTCTCAGCGAAAGCATTAACTAGCCTGAAGATGGGCTGTGTTACTTGGCTTGAGCGTCACTTTAAAGATCGCCAATTAACCGCAACCAACTTTGACAACGCCATTGAAGCGGCTAAATCTACGCTGGCACCAATCCTTGATAGCTACACGGATATAGGATGGGATGTGTGTGTTGGTGCAAGTGGCACCGTTCAAGCTTTGCAAGAAATCATGTTGGCACAAGGCATGGATGAGGTCATCACTCACGCCAAGCTTAAACGCCTACAAAAACAAGCAATGGCAGCAGAGCGACTCGAAGAGCTAGAGATTGAAGGGTTAACCCTTGAACGTGCACTTGTATTCCCGAGTGGCCTATCGATTCTAATTGCTATTTTTGAGCTGCTTGAGATTGATTCAATGACACTCGCCGGCGGTGCACTCCGTGAAGGCCTTGCTTATGAGATGGTTGACGAGTTACGCCAAGAAGATATTAGGGCTCGTACGGTAGCTAGCGTTCAGTCTCGCTATCAAATGGACGTCACTTACGGTGAGCAAGTTGCATCGTTAGCACAATATCTATTTGAACAAGCGGGCGCTGAGGAATGGGTATCAGAACCTCAAGCTGGTATCCTTTTGCAAACTGCAGCTAAACTGCACGAAATTGGTTTAACCATCGATTTCAAAAAAGGTGGCGAACACAGCGCATACTTACTACAAAACTTGGATTTGCCTGGTTTTACACGTGCACAGAAGCACTACCTCGGTGAACTCGTACGTCGCTACCGTGAGCAACTGACATCACTGCCAGAGCAACACGCCGTATCAGGTACTAGTAGCAAACGTATTTTACGTATTCTACGCTTAGCCATTTTGCTAACTCATCGCCGTAACCCTGACCTTGTCGCGCAAGTGAAGTTAACAGCACAAGATGACAAGCTAACATTAAATCTGTCCAAGCAATGGTTGGAGGCCAACCCTCTTACGGCTGCTGAGCTAGAAATTGAGTCGAACCGCCAAACTGATATTGGTTGGCCGCTCAATATAGAATGCCTGTGATATTAATTATCTGTCGCTAGAAATTAAAAAAGCCCAAGTTAGTTGACTAACTTGGGCTTTTTATTACCGCTGCATTAATGCTTTGCGTTACAAATCTCAAACTTAAGCGTTAACACCTGTCGCTTTAAAGTCAGGGTTCACTGCGGTTAACTTCTTAACCACGTAATTAAGTAGCACACCGTACATAGGTACGAACAGACCTAAGCTGATGATAAGCTTGAAGCCATAATCGACCAATGCAATCTCAGTCCAGTGCTCAGCCATGAATGGATCTGGGCTTTGGTAGAAAGCAATCGCAAAGAACGCGATGGTATCGAGCGCGTTACCAAATAGCGTTGAACACGTTGGGGCTACCCACCACTGCTTCATTTGGCGTAAGCGGTTGAAAACATGCACATCCAAGATCTGACCCAGTAAATAAGCCATGAAGCTCGCCGCGGCGATACGTGCAACAAACAAGTTGAACTCACCTAATTGGCTAAAGCCTTGGAATGAACCTTCAAAGAACACCACAGACAATAAATAAGAAACGGCTAGTGCAGGCAACATCACTAAGAAAATGATTTTACGAGCAAGCTGCGCGCCAAAAATGCGTACTGTTAGGTCGGTCGCTAGGAAGATAAACGGGAAAGTGAAAGCACCCCAAGTGGTGTGCATACCGAAGACGGTAAAAGGTAGCTGAACCAGATAGTTGCTTGACGCAATAATCACCAAATGGAACAAAACTAATAGTGCTAGGGCTTTGCGCTGTTGCGCAGGGGTAAAGTTACTCATGCTGTACCTTTTTAGTTTGGTTTGGGGGTGAGGGAACCCAAATCGAGTCATTTCTTCGAATAAACCAAGAAAGCTCTTACCAATAATGTGAATTAAAAATGTATCTATAAATTGCTCTATTGAGCGGCGGGCGATTATACATTAATCAATATTGGCTGCAACGGTGAGAATAGACGCAAACGTTTATCCTCACATTTATTGGCGAATGACGTTAAAAGCTATGTTTTTTAAAGCGAGGTTTTTAGGTTCTATGCCTAAAATTAGAAATGCGCTTGAAGTTAGAAGCCACGCTTGAAAAGCGTCGCGAGATAATCAAACTCTTCTCGGCTTTCTTCAGCGTTTAACGACTCAAACCAGATTGATTCACTGTAATGTTCAGACTTTAAAAACATTCGACAGTCTTCAAAATCGATCAACCAAGAATGCATGTCAGCGTCCCATTGCTTTTCTACAACAGAAGCGGACAGCAATGCCACCAGCTTTTCACCTAACACTTCGTAAGAATCAAAATCAAAACTTGGAGACGTAATCAATAAACGCCCTTCCTCAGCTAAATACTCTCTTAAGCCAAATTCTGTGTTTGTTGTCATGTCCCTATCAACCTTATTCTTTTTCTATGAACTAACCGTTCTTATAAGCTAAACGCTTCTGAAAACTAGCAATCAGCCAATTAGCCGTGGGTGGTGATGTGTTCTTGAATCAAATCTAAGAATGGATCAGCGTACTTATCGAGTTTGCGTTGACCGACACCATTCACTGCCAACATCTCTCCGTAAGATGTGGGTAGGATTTCGGCCATATCAATCAAGGTCGCATCACTGAAGACAACATAAGGTGGTAAGCCATCTTCATCAGCAATCGACTTACGCAGCTTACGCAGTTTGGCAAACAGCTTCTTATCGTAGTTCTTGCTACTTAACTTATCGGACTTAGCATTACGAACTGCGGTATCCAAACGAGGCACTGCCAACTCCAAAGACATTTCACCGCGTAACAGCGGGCGTGCTTCTTCGGTTAACTGCAAAGTCGAGTTACGAGTGATGTTCTGGAACAACAAGCCTTTGTGAATTAACTGACGGAAGATACTGATCCAGTAGTCGTGGCTGTGATCGCGACCAATACCGTAAGTAGACAACTTATCGTGACCATTATCGCGCACACGGATGTTCTGCATACCACGCATCACTTCAACCACGTAACCCATACCAAATGACTGATTTACGCGGTACACACAAGACAACGCCTTTTGCGCTTCTTGGGTCGCGTCAAAGTGTTTTGGTGGATCTAAGCAAATATCGCAGTTACCACATTGCTTCTCACGATATTCGCCAAAGTAATTAAGCAGAACCTGACGACGACAAGTTTGCGCTTCAGCAAAGGCACTCATCGCGTTCAGCTTGTGCATTTCAACTTGTTTCTGTGGGCCTTCTTCTTTCTCATCCAGCATGCGACGCAGCCACCCCATATCAGCAGGGTCAAACAGCATCATAGCTTCAGCAGGCAAGCCATCACGACCCGCACGGCCAGTCTCTTGATAGTAAGATTCGATGTTACGTGGAATATCAAAGTGCACCACAAAGCGTACATTGGGTTTATTGATACCCATACCAAACGCCACAGTCGCCACGACGATCTGAATATCATCGCGTTGGAAGGCCTCTTGCACATAAGCACGCTCATCAGTGTCCATTCCGGCATGATAACCCGCCGCACGAAGACCGTTATTGCACAGCTTCTCGGTCACCATTTCCACTTTTTTACGGCTACCACAGTAGATAATGCCGCAATTACCTTTCTGTGTTTCTAGGTAGCGAACCACCTGAGACACTGGCTTGTGTTTCTCTACAAGGTTGTAACGAATATTAGGACGATCGAAGCTGCCTAAATAAGTGTGCGGCTCCACCAACTGCAAACGCGAGATAATATCTTTGCGCGTCGCATCGTCAGCGGTTGCCGTTAGCGCCATATAAGGTACATGCGGGAAGTACTGTTTAAGTTGCCCCAATGATGCATATTCAGGGCGGAAGTCGTGTCCCCACTGAGAGATACAGTGCGCTTCATCGACTGCGATCATTGAAAGAGGAAGCCCTTGTAGACGCTCGATAAAGTCACGCATCAACACCCGCTCTGGCGAAACATAGACCATTTTCAATTGGCCTGAGTTCATGCGATTAAACACCGAGATTAGCTTTTCTCTTGGCATCGACGAGTTAATGCACTCAGCAGCGACGCCATTGGCCTTCAATTGGTCAACTTGGTCTTTCATTAGCGAGATCAGTGGTGAGATAACCAAAGTTAACCCTTCACGAACCAAGGCCGGAATTTGATAACACAGCGACTTACCGCCACCAGTTGGCATAATCACCAAGCTATCTTTGCCTTCAACGGCAAGATCGATGACCTCTTGCTGACCATCGCGAAAACTTTGATAACCAAAGACATCTTGTAAGATGTTTTGCGCATCATTCGCGGGAGTCGGTATTTGCTCAGCAATCAGAGTGGCGGTCATTGTGGTTCCTAATCGAGGTATAAAATCAGCCAGCATCATTCGCAAGCAAGGCGCACATTGTAGAGGGGAACGCTGGTGAATTAAACCGCAAATTGTTAGGTGAAAAGGGTTAACGCTCCTATACTGACCAACTCTCTTATAAATCTTATTAATAAGCACTCAATGCTAGAGAAAGTTGTATGACCCCTGAAGAACAACAACGTACTCGCCAAGGAATCTTGCTTGCCGTCGGCGCTTACACCATGTGGGGGATCGCCCCTATATATTTCAAATCTTTAAGTGACGTCTCCCCGCTAGAGATCCTTAGCCACCGTGTAGTTTGGTCTTTTTTCCTACTCGCTTTCTTACTGCATATTGGTCGCAGCTGGCGCAAGGTTCGTGACACCTTAACCTCAAAACCAAAAATGCTTTATTTGGTGGCGACTTCGATCTTGGTGGGTGCCAATTGGCTCATTTTTATCTGGGCGGTTAATTCCAATCATATGCTCGATGCCAGCTTAGGGTATTACATCAACCCACTGATTAACGTCTTGCTTGGGATGCTGTTCCTTGGCGAACGTTTACGCAGACTACAGTGGTGTGCGGTTGCGCTAGCGGCTGTCGGAGTCCTTATCCAATTGATAGCCTTTGGCTCAATTCCTATTGTCGCTATCGCATTAGCCTTTAGTTTTGGTTTCTACGGCTTGCTACGTAAGAAAGTTAGCTTAGAGGCACAAACAGGTTTGTTCATTGAAACCCTAGTAATGTTGCCTCTCGCTGCAACGTACTTACTGTTTATTGCCGATAGTCCAACCTCAGACTTATCAATGAACCCGATGCAGCTCAACCTATTACTGGTTGCTGCTGGTGTGATTACAACCATCCCTTTACTGTGTTTTACGGGTGCAGCTACGCGATTAAAACTATCGACACTGGGTTTCTTCCAGTACATCGGTCCAAGCTTAATGTTCTTATTGGCCGTGCTGATTTATGGTGAAGCCTTTACGTCAGACAAAGCTGTTACCTTTGCCTTTATTTGGGGGGCATTAGTGGTATTCAGCTTTGATGGTTTGAGTAACAACAAGAAGAACAAACAAGCTAAACAAAAGAACTGACCGTTTTTTACAAGACAACTGCGAGTGACGAAGATAAGCTTGGTTGAATTGATGACTATTTGACCAAGCTTTTTTGTACCATGGATAAAGTCCACTATTACTCTACACCGACAGAAGATATCAGCCTGATTAAAGCTCAATACCAAGAGTTCGCGTTTCAGCGTCACTATCATTTGGACTTTCACATTGGCTTAATAACAAAAGGCCAACAAAAGTTTGTCTATCAAGGTGCGAGTCACCATGTCGGAGCTGGCCAAGTTGTTATCATGCCGCCTGATGAGCTTCATGATGGGCACTCCAAACTCGATTCAGGTTATCAAGTCAGCGTATTTGCGATTTCTCCTCAATGGTTTCAAGATCTTGCCGATCCCAAGCTAAATGGTCATACATTAGGCTTTTCTGAGTTGATCCTCTCCGATCAAGCCGCTTTTTCACAATTGTGTAACCTACACCGTCTTTTAATAACTCAAAACGTCAGCCAACTCGCTCAAGACTGCTTACCTTTCGAAGGGTTTTCTACGATTGTCGATCGTTATGCAAAGTTTGGATCGAAAAGCGACATCAAACTGGGTAATCAATCGATTGATACGCTAAAAGACTATTTGATGGCGAATTTGGACCAGCCAGTTCGTTTAGAACAACTGTCAGACCTATGCGGCTTAACCACCACTCAGTTCCAACGCCACTTCAAAAATAAGATGGGTATCACTCCTTATGCTTGGCTAAGCCGTTTACGTATGGAACAGAGTATGCGCCTTATTAAATCAGGGATCTGTGGCACCATGGTTGCACACCAAGTTGGCTTTTATGATCAAGCCCATTTCTCCAAGGCCTTCAAAACCACATTCGGTGTCCCACCATCACAAATCAACTAAGTGTTGATAATTTACAATTGCTCCATTTCAAATCACGGTAAGCTACGCTCAATACGATTACTTATTTTAAAATAGCTGCAAGGTTATTGAGAACGAACAATGAATGAAGTCACCATATTGATCACCCTAGCCTCTATCCACTTCATCGCTTTGATGAGTCCCGGCCCTGACTTTGCGTTAGTCGTGCAAAACGCGACACGTCATGGTAGACAAACAGGCTTGTACATTGCTTTAGGATTGTCTTGCGGGATATTACTGCACTCACTGCTGAGCCTAACGGGGATAAGTTACTTGGTCCACCAGCAACCGACTCTATTTGCGATAATCCAACTAGCAGGTGGTAGTTACTTGTTGTACCTAGGTTATGGCGCTTTGAAAGCCACTTGGTATACGATCCAGCATCACGATGACGACACTGATTCTGTTCATTCCACAGATCTCATTCTAACCAACAAGCGTGAGGCGTTTTCTAAGGGTTTTGCCACTAACATTCTCAACCCAAAGGCTTTGGTGTTTTTCATTAGTTTAATGTCGAGCCTAGTGCCTGCTGACATGTCTCTTTCAGGTAAAGGTTTTACTCTGCTTATCTTATTTGGCCTGTCGCTGTTTTGGTTTTCACTTTTAGCTTGGATGCTATCTACTAAAGCCTTACAGAAAAAATTACATGAAGCGACTGTCTATATCGATGGCTTGTGCGGCGCTGTATTCACCATTATTGGCGTCAGTATTTTGTGGCAATCAGCCTCATCACTGCTGCTCTAAATTAGAACAAAGATTACAATTAATTAACAATACACTGGCTAAATGTTATTTCCACTGTCAATCTAGCTCTGCATATTAAAAGGAGAAGATCATGCAGTGGAAAACAAAACTAACAACCCTCGCTACTTCTACCCTACTTTTTGCCTCCCATGTCAGTTGGGCAAATCAAGCTGCCGATGCCGTCGCGCCTGAACAAAGTAGTGGTTTAGAAACTAAACAACTCGTCAAAGCCAATGATTGGATGGTCACCGCAGCTAACCCATTGGCGACACAAGCAGGCGCAGACACCCTCGCCCGAGGTGGTAACGCGATTGACGCCATGGTAGCGGTACAGCTTATGCTTGGCTTGGTAGAACCTCAGTCATCAGGTATTGGTGGTGGCGCGTTCCTTGTTTATTTTGATGGCAAGGACAAGCAACTCAAAACCTACGATGGTCGTGAAACTGCACCACTTGATGCTACACCACGTCTATTCCAAGACGAAAACGGCCAACCGCTTAAATTCTATGATGCGGTAGTTGGGGGTCGCTCAGTTGGTACACCCGGTACGGTTCAATTATTGTGGGATACCCACCAGAAATACGGCAAGCTAGAATGGGCCTCACTCATCAAGCCTATCGCTCAACTGGCTGAAAAAGGTTTTACCATCAGCCCACGCTTAGCCACCTTGATCGAGAACGACCAAGAACGTCTAAGCCGCTTTGCCACCACTAAAGCCTACTTCTTTAATGCCGATGGCAGCCCGAAAGCAGCTGGCATGCAACTTAAGAACCCAGAATACGCGGCAACGTTAAACGCTATCTCAAAGGATGGCGCTAAAGCCTTCTATCAGGGTGAGATCTCTGCCGACATCATCAATGCTGTGCAAACTGCCAAAGGCAATCCGGGCGTATTGGCACAGAAAGACTTCGACGCCTATTCAATCAAGCAACGTGAACCCGTTTGTTCCGCTTATGAGAGCTACGATATTTGTGGAATGGGACCACCAAGTTCAGGTGCATTAACGGTTGGGCAAATCTTAGCGATGACCGAGCAATTTGACCTCAAATCATGGGGACCAAACGACGCAAAGTCTTGGCAAGTATTAGCGGATGCTTCTCGCCTAGCCTTTGCAGACCGTGGTATGTATATGGCAGATCAAGATTATGTACCTATGCCAACCCAAGGGTTAGTCAATACTGACTATTTGCAGGAACGAGCTCAGTTAATTACCGCAGGTAAGGCACTAGCAAACGCACCTTCAGGCACACCGCCGTGGGATCATGTAATGCAAAGAAGCCAAGATGTCTCTATTGAACTGCCGTCCACTAGCCACTTCAACATTGTTGATAGCGATGGCAATGTCGTATCAATGACCACCACAATTGAGAACGCATTTGGCTCACGCCTAATGGTGAGAGGCTTCCTGCTCAATAACGAACTAACGGACTTCTCATTCAAAACGCACAATGATGGCAAACCTATCGCGAACCGACTTGAACCGGGTAAGCGTCCACGCTCTTCGATGGCTCCAACCATCATTATGCAAGATGATAAACCTTACATGGCGATTGGTTCTCCAGGTGGCAGCCGTATCATAGGTTATGTAGCACAAGCGATCATTGCGCATACCCAATGGGACATGGATATTCAGCAAGCGATCAACCAACCGCACTTCCTAAACCGCTTCGGTAGCTTAGATTTGGAAAAAGGAACATCAGCGGAAAACTTCAAACCTGAGCTAGAAAAGATGGGATTTGAAGTCAACGTTCGCGATCTTAACTCGGGTTTACACGCCATTCGCATCACAAAATATGGCCTAGAAGGTGCTGCAGACCCTCGTCGTGAAGGTGCTGCGATTGGCCAATAGGGAATAATCCTCCCTTTTTACTCGCTGCCTTGTGCGAGATCTCTCACAAGGCAGTGAGTAAATATCTCTATTTAACTGAGAAAATAAGCACTTAATAATCTTAACTATTTGAAATAAAACAAAACGTACATTTATCATTCAAATAATTATATAGAAATTCTCTTATGCACCATTGCTGATAAATGGGAGATCGGTAATATGAATGGTGTCGGAAGGATGCTGACACGGAACAGGAAACGCCAAGGACTTGGTTATCTTCAGGATGAAGATTCGATTACTCAGGATGAATAATCGGCATGGATAGCGAAATGGACATTGAATGGACGCAATAGTAACTAGGATGGTTGCTACTAAGGAAAGACAATGGACACCTCTGGACGAGGAAAGGACTGAACATCAGGATGATGTAAAGGACACCGCTCAAGGAACAAGTGACGCGCGCTAACGAGGATTGTTGGCAGATCAGGATAAGATCAAGGACACCGCTAGGAAGGCGATGAAAGGAATACGCTGAAGGATAACAGCACACTATCATGGATTTGATGCATGGAGCACACTTAGTAGCCGGATTGCTGCGAGTAAGACTACAGACCCCGATGAGCGCAAGCTCTCGGGGTTTTTCTTTATCCATACTTCTATTTATTACTTTCCAATTAACCTTTCCGCTCTAAACCTCACCAAACATCACATACGTTTAATTACAATTCTGACATTTAAATCATTCACTTCTTAACCACTTCCGAGTAACGTAAGCTTTACTAGGCTCAACTAGTTTCATAACCATAATTAAACTAAGGACAATTCATGTCACACGTTACCTTCAAAGGCGCAGCTGTAGCTCTAACAGGCACATTCCCAAAAACGGGTGAAAAGTCTCCAAGCTTTGCACTGACTGCAGGCGATCTTTCTGAACTGACTCTTGCTTCTCTTGAAGGCAAGAAAGTGGTTCTAAACATTTTCCCAAGCATCGACACCGCAACTTGTGCGACGAGCGTACGCACGTTCAACGCAAAAGCGGCAGAGCTTGAGAACACGGTTGTTGTTTGTATTTCTGCTGATCTTCCGTTTGCTGCGGGTCGCTTCTGCGAACTAGAAGGCATTGAAGGCGTTCAACACGCTTCGACTTTCCGCTCTCCTACTTTCGCATCAGACTACGGCGTAGCGATCGCTGAAGGCCCACTATCTGGCCTAACAACACGTGCAGTTGTATGTGTTGATGAAAACGGTGTGGTAACACACAGCGAGTTAGTTGCAGAGATCACTGAAGAACCAAACTACGAAGCGGCACTTGCAGCACTGTAAGTCTTACTTTAAGGCAGCAATGCCTTAGGCTCGTATTAACCTAATTTAGGTCAGTATAAAGCAATAAAAAGAGCAGCCATTGGCTGCTCTTTCTGTTTTTAATAATGGACGGTTTTTAGATGTCGAAGTAACAGGTTAAAGCTGCTCTAAACGAGCATAAGCCGTTACTAACCACTTGATGCCTTCACCATTAAACGCGACTTGAACTCGGCTCTGCGGGCCACTTCCCTCGAAGTTGATGATAGTGCCTTCACCAAACTTAGGGTGCTTAACGCGAGAACCCAAACTAAAGCCTGTTTCGTTAAAGTTCTCTTTCACGGCGGTTTGGCTAAAGCGACCGCTGCTTGCAGGACGGCTCACTTGCGCTTTCATACGCACTTCATCCAGACATGTCTCAGGCAGCTCACGAATAAAGCGTGACGGTTTGTGGTACTTGTCTTGCCCGTACAAGCGACGCATCTCTGCGTAAGTTATGTAAAGCTTCTCCATCGCACGCGTCATGCCTACGTAACACAGGCGACGCTCTTCTTCTAAGCGCCCTGCCTCTTCTGCAGACATCTGGCTTGGGAACATACCCTCTTCAACGCCAACCATGAATACCATTGGGAACTCTAGGCCTTTGGCACTGTGCAGAGTCATGAGCTGAACCGCATCATCAAACTCGTCAGCCTGACCTTCACCTGCTTCCAAAGCCGCATGAGTTAAGAACGCCGTTAGCATGCTCATTTCATCCGCTTCTTCTGGCTTTTCAAACTGACGCGTTGCCGTTACCAATTCTTCCAAGTTCTCAATACGTGCCTTCGACTTTTCACCTTTCTCTTGCTCGTACATCGCAAACAAGCCCGACGATTTGATTACGTGGTCGGTTTGCTCATGAAGTCTCAGTTCTATGGTGTCATCTTCAAGTGCATTGATAAGCTCAATAAAGCGGCTCAAAGCACCTGCAGCACGGCCTGGTAACACTTGTTCTTCTATCAGAGCAACACTGGCTTCCCACATGGTTGCACCACGATCACGCGCTGCAAGACGAATCGTTTCTAAGGTTTTATCACCCAAGCCACGCGTTGGCGTATTGACGACACGTTCGAACGCCGCATCATTACTGCGGTTACTCATTAAACGCAGATAGCTCAAAGCATCTCTGATTTCCTGACGCTCAAAGAATCGCATGCCGCCGTAGATTCGGTAAGGTAGACCACCTTGAATCAAAGCTTCTTCAAGAACACGAGACTGGGCATTATTACGATAAAGCATCGCGGTATCTTCTAACGCACCGCCTTTCTCCTGCCACTCTTTGATTTTGCTGACTGTGAAACGCGCTTCATCTAACTCGTTATAAGCCGAGTAAACTGAGATTGGCTCACCATCGTTGCCATCGGTCCACAATTCTTTACCCATACGCTCGGTGTTGTTGGAGATAAGCTCGTTCGATGCCTGCAGAATGGTTTTGGTTGAACGGTAGTTTTGCTCGAGTCGAACCGTTGAAGCGCCTGGGAATTCATCCAAGAACTTCTGAATATTTTCGATTTTAGCGCCGCGCCAGCCATAGATAGATTGATCATCATCACCCACGATCATCACACGACAATCTGGGCCTGCCATCATACGTAGCCAAGCGTATTGGATGTTGTTGGTATCTTGGAATTCGTCGACAAGAATGTGCTTAAAGCGAGCTTGGTAGTGTTCGCGGATGTGTTTCTTATCACGCAATAGTTCATGCGATCGCAACAAGATCTCAGCAAAATCGACCAAGCCAGCACGATCACATGCCTCTTGGTAAGCCGAGTAAATCTTTAACCACGTTTGAGTGATTGGATCATGGTAGGCGTCAATATGACTTGGGCGTAGCCCTTCGTCTTTTTTACCATTAATCCACCAAGAAGCTTGCTTGGCTGGCCACTGCTTTTCATCAAGGTTTTGCGCCTTGATTAAGCGACGTAGTAAACGAATTTGATCATCTGAATCAATGATCTGAAAATCTTCTGGCAGTTTTGCATCTAGGTAGTGAGCTCGAAGAATACGGTGACAAATACCATGGAAGGTACCGTTCCACATGCCTGACGAGCTACCCATCATCAACTCTTCAATACGACCACGCATCTCTGCTGCCGCTTTATTGGTGAAGGTGACTGACATGATAGAAAACGGCGATGCTTGCTCTACGCTTTGCAGCCAAGCAATACGATGCACCAACACTCGCGTTTTACCACTGCCAGCACCTGCCAGAATAAGTAGGTTTTCTAAAGGTGCTGCGACCGCCTCACGTTGTTTGTCGTTTAGGCCATCGAGTAAAAGCGAAGGATCTATCATTGGATATGCTCACTACTGGGTATTTATACATAAAAGTCGATTATAACCTAAACACTAGGCTGCGTTTAGGATAATAAGAAGAAAAAACAATCAAAAAATAACATCATGTAATCAGTAACTTAATAGATAACACATCATTAATATTGATATTTTTTATAATGCAGTGAAATTATTTCCGAGTTCTTCCTATCCTTTTTAGTAAGCAAGTTAACAACTTATTAACCTGCGATATAAAAATACTATTAAGTCCTAGAGGGAATGACTATGAAAAATTCTAATCTTGCTGTTACAGCTGCAATCACAAGTGTACTAGCGTTCGGCGGTGCAGTTCTTACATCAGCGCCTGCAGAGGCAGCAGCAAAAGAAAAATGCTACGGCGTGGCAAAAGCTGGCCAAAATGATTGTGCAACCAAAACAAGTTCATGTGCAGGTACAGCAAAAGAAGACAACCAATCCGATGCATTCGTAGTCGTACCTAAAGGACTTTGTGGCAAATTATCTGGTGGTAACACTCAATCATCATAATTGAGCTGATAAGTATGGTGAGCTGATATCCAGCTCACCTCCACTTTCTATTAGGAGAATCGTTGTGACTCAAACTCTTCACCCCAATACAGGGGTTGGCCTTAGAAAACCTCACTTAGACTTCTTTAGCCAAAATCCAGCTTTAATAAGTTGGTTAGAGGTTCACAGCGAAAACTACTTTCAGCCTCAATCAAAATCGCGTCAGCAGCTCAGAGTAATACGTAATGACCACAGTATAAGTTGCCACGGCGTTGGGTTGTCTTTAGGTTCTTTTGAGCGTATTAACCCAAATCACTTACTGCAGCTAAAAGAACTCATCAATGACATAGAGCCGTTTTTGGTTTCTGACCATCTAAGTTGGAGTCAGACTGGTGGTCACTACTTCAATGATTTATTACCACTGCCGTATACCGAAGAGGCATTAGAGGTCTTCTGCCGCAATGTCATCGAGGTCCAAGACAGCTTGCAACGCCCTATGCTAATTGAAAACCCATCGAGCTACCTTGCCTTCAAGCATTCAACTATCCCAGAGTGGGAATTTTTGGCTGAAGTACAGAAGCGTACCGAGTGTCGCTTATTACTCGATTTCAATAATATTTTTGTCTCATCTTTTAACCATGGTTTCAGTTGTGAAGAGTACTTAAGCGGAATTCCTGCAGACAAAGTGGAAGAGATTCACTTGGCAGGTTTTACCAAAAAGAAACTCGAACAAGGTGAGATCTGGATAGATACCCACAGTAAACCAGTCTGTGACGAAGTGTGGCAACTCTACACACAATGGATAGCACAACATGATTTGCGCCATACCTTGATTGAGTGGGATCTAGACATCCCAGAACCACAAGTCTTATTGGCTGAAGCAACCAAAGCCAGTGATATTTTGTATCAACACGACAAGTTCAACCCAAGGAGTCGCGCATCATGAGCCACTCCCTAGCTGACGTTCAGTCGGAGTTTGCTAACGCCCTGCGCTACCAAAACAATGGTGATCACTGCGACATAGTGAGCGACCATTTTACGGATGAACAGCGAATCCAAATTTACCGAAATAACTTTGTGATCAGCTTGAGCGAAGTACTGGCAGCGACGTACCCACTGACTGAAATGCTGGTTGGTGAAGAGTGCTTCCAACAAATGGCTCGCCAACATGTCTTAAGTTATCCATCAACCTCTGGTGATGTCAGCGGTTATGGGGAACACTTTGAACAGACTATCCAAACCTTTCCTGCCGTTATTGAGGCTGCTCCTTATCTCGCTGAAGTGGCTTTGTATGAATGGAAAAAAGATAGCTTGGTGAGATGTATTTCAGAATCACATGTCGACCAACGCCCCCTCTCTTGTTTAGCTGATGTGCCACAAGAGCAGCAAGGCGCTTTGGTCTTCCATCTCAAAGATTCAATAACGCTAGTTAATTCTAGCTATACGATTATCGCGCTTGAGCAAGCTATCTACCAGCAACAACTTGACGGGTTAGACATCAACCAACCTGAATTAGGAGTGTTAATCAGAACCGAGAATTCACAGGTTGAGAGCTATCGTTTGACGGAAGAATGCCACCAACTATTAACTGAATTGCAATCGGGTCAAGCACTCGCTCAGATTAACCCTTCACTACTACAACACCTTAATACTGTAATGGCTCTCGACGTCATCTCAGGCTTCTCACTCAATGATGAATTGGAGACATAAAATGGATAACAACACGGTCACAAACATGATGGCTCAATACGATGCATTGATTGAGAAGTCACAATCACTTTTTGTTCCTCTGCTACTTTTGTTTTGTCGCTTATGGGTGGCTTGGGTATTCTTCAATTCAGGACTCACCAAAATAGCCACATGGGATAGCACCCTTTATTTGTTTGAGTTGGAATACCAGGTGCCATTGCTGCCTTGGGAATTAGCAGCTTACATGGGTACTGCCGCAGAATTGATTCTGCCTGTTTTCTTAGCACTAGGCCTATTAACACGACCGATGGCAGCAGCGTTATTCGTATTCAACATCATGGCTGTCGTGTCATACCCTGTGTTGTGGGAGCAAGGTTTCTATGATCATCAGTTGTGGGGATTAATGATACTGGTCGTCGTCGTATGGGGAGCCGGACCTATGTCGCTTGATCGAATATTAAGAAAACAATTCGCAAGCTAGATCTATTTTGCATCGTCCTTAAATTTACCTAGCCCTAAACGCAAAAAACCACTCAATCGAGTGGTTTCTTTTTATCTGGGATAAACTACTTGTTTAGAAAAGCTTGTAGTTCTTCAGCAGAGATACCTTGTTCTGCTAACTCTTTTGCTAATAGCTGAACTTGTTCACCTTTACGAGACTCTACCACACGCTGGAATTGGTAAATAATATCTCGCAAAGTATCGATTGGAACTTGTTTTGCCGCACTGCGAATACGCTCTTCACTTTGGTTTCCTAGCTCTTTAAGCAGTTTACCAAACATGACCTTTTCAGGTGCATCTTCCATTTGTTCTAAGATGCGCGCCATTTCGTAGGTTGTTAATGACATTACAGTATTTTCCGTTGTGGTACTAACGTTTCAATGAGTGACAAATATACCATGTTTTAACGTTTCGAAAACCGCCATTTGTATATTTTATCACCCTTGTAACTTATGCCTTTGCAAACGTCGTATGCCACGACTTACCCGCCTTGCTCGCAAGTACCAACAATGCTGGCACAATAAGGAACATTTGTAGCGCAATCATCACTTGAGACGTTAAATCAAGACGTTGCATGGTACCAACAAGTAGCCCTGAACCGCTCATTTGGAACAAACCAAGCAGCGCAGCGGCTGTACCCGCACGGTCACCAAAAGGTTCTAATGCCTTACCCGCAGCAGCGCCAAGAATCCATGCAAAACCAACCGAAGATAAGAAAATAGGCAACATAAATGCGAACGCTGTCGCTTGATCAGCAAGCACCAACATAATCACCCCAGCTAAGCCAAGTGTGGATATACCAACAACCAGGGCTTTATAGGTACCAAAGCGATCCATAAACTTCGGCGCTGTGAATGCTGCGATGATATTAATTGCCGCGTTTACACCAAACCAAAAAGTAAATTCGTTCATCGTCAAACCTAGGTTTTCCATCAACACAACAGGTGCAGAGGTAACGTAAGCAAGGATTACCGCCATCGCCATCAAGCATAAAGTGGCATGGAAGATAAATGACGGTGTTTTCAATACCGACCAGTATCGCTCTAGCTTAAAAACTGCAACCTTTTCTGTCGCAGGGTTAGACTCTTTCATTTGGAAAAACAAAATGGTGCCGACCACAATCGCAAAGCCAGCCATGAAACTGAAGTTCGAGCGCCAACCAAACTGTTGAGTCAACCAAGCACCAAGGATCGGCGCTAATGCAGGAATAAAGCAAATTGCACCGTTAAGGTAACTGATCATTCGCCCGCTCTTCTGCGGGCCAAATAGATCGCGAACCGTTGCAAAGGCTGCTACAGAAGTCGCACAAGCTCCTAAGCCTTGTAACAGCCGAGCTATTAGCATCATATCAATCGACTGAGCTGCCCACGCCAAGCAAGCACTCAGTGCATAGATACTAACACCTCCCAATGCAACGGTTCGACGTCCTAACTTATCAGCCAAAGGGCCTGCAAATAATTGCCCGACACCCATGGCGAATAAAAACCAAGTAATCGTATCTTGTGCTAGTGCATGTTCCACGTGAAACGCTGTCGAAATTTGTGGCAGTGCTGGTAGATAAATATCAATAGCCAAAGGGCTAAATAGAACCAGCATTGCAAGTAGTGCAACCTGCAATTTGCTAGGATTTGGAAGCGCGTTAGAAGGCACAAGACTCTCCGAATGAATTAATTTGGGTGCATAATAACGGACTAAAGATATGAATAGAAATGGCATATACTCATTAGTATTATTCCAAATTGGAAATTCATATGAATATCGAGAAACTGTCACGCATCGACCTAAACCTATTAGTTTGTTTACAAGTGTTGATGGAAGAGCTGAGTGTCACTCGCACCGCACATAGGCTGTGCTTGAGCCAATCAGCAGTGAGCAAGTCGCTAGCCAAGCTTCGTGAACAATTTAATGATCCCCTTTTTACGCGAAGTGCTCATGGCCTAAGACCGACACCGAAAGCTGTGTTCCTCAAGCCTCGATTAGAAACGCTGATCAATCAACTTGATGTGCTTACCCAACCGGAAACTTTCATTCCCAACAACAGCGACCATAGCTTTCACATTGCTGCCGTTGAGAGTGTTTACCCGCTGATTCTTCCGCACTTCTTACCGGCAATATTTCGACAAGCACCTAAGGTCAATATCAACACCCACGCGTGGACAGAACAAACCTTTAAGAAGCTGCAGCTTGGCGAACTAGATATCGGACTCACTGGCAAAGACATCGACATCAACGATGCGCGTTTAACTATGCTGCCGCCAGACGACATTTGCGAACAAGAGATCTACCGCGACGCACAGATGTGTGTGCTAAGACGCAACCACCCTGCTCTGAGTGGTAAATGGGATCTGGAAACCTACCTTGCGCAACGTCATGTACAAGTAAGGTGCGATGGTAACGACCGCTGGCTGCTCGACTACAAACTTGCCGATCTTGGCCATCAACGCGATATCGCGATTTCTGTTCCAGACTTCAATAGCGCTGCAAGCCTATGTACTTACACCGACTTTGTGTTTACCGCACCAAGCCACTTTACTTATCTCGTCGCTAAGCAACTCGACTTAGTGGTTGTTCCTTTACCAATGGAGTTCCCACCGATGGCATACACTTTGTTTTGGCACCGTGACAGAGAAAATGACCCAGCCTTAACTTGGTTGCGAGATATCATCAAAGAAAAAACTCTGCACCTTAGATAAAAATGGCGTACAGCGTTTGCAGCAAACGAACAAAAGCGCTAGCTTATTGACCTAATAAGTCCCCTCACCTGTATATCGACTGTGAGTGTTAACAAGGACCCTAACAATAAGGATAAAACACAGATGCACAATATCACTGCTGAACGCGTTGCTGCGGTTCGAACTTGGCTTGAAACAAACAACCTAGATGCCGTTATCATTCCACACGAAGACGAATATCTAGGTGAATACGTTCCTGCTCATAACGAGCGACTTCACTGGTTAACAGGTTTCACTGGCTCTGCAGGTGCCGCTGTTATCACTCGTGAAACTGCTGCTATTTTTGTTGATGGTCGCTACACCGTTCAGGTTCGTAAGCAGGTACCAGCAGAGTTATTTGAGTATCGCCACCTTATTGAAGAACCGGCTTTAGATTGGATCATCAACTCATTGCCTCAAGGTAGTAAGGTTGCATTCGACCCACGCATGCACACCGCTGCTTGGTTGAAAGGCGCACAAGCAAAACTAGCGGAGAAAGTTGAGCTAACAACGTTATCAGCAAACCCGATTGATGAGCTTTGGTCTGACCGTCCTGAGCCTGTTGTATCTGATGTTCGCCTAATGGCAACAGATGCCGTTGGTCAATCAAGTGAAAGCAAACGTGCGGAGATTGCTGGCTTACTAAAAGCAAAAGGTGCGGACGCCGCTATCCTTACCGAGCTCGATTCGATCTGTTGGTTGCTTAACATTCGTGGTTTGGACGTATCTCGCCTACCTGTTGTACTGTCTAATGCAATCATTCACGCTGATGAAAGCGTCGATTTCTTCCTAGACCCAGCACGCATCCCAGCAGGCTTTGAAGCACACGTTGGTAATGGTATTCGAGTTTCTCACCCATCAGAACTTGAAGTGCGCCTTCAGTCTTTAGAAAATAGAAATGTATCTGTAGATTCAAGCACGAGCAATGCTTGGTACACGCTTGTTCTGCAAAACGCTGGCGCTCACATCATTGAAGCAGCAGACCCATGCCTAATGCCAAAAGCTGCTAAAAACGCAACTGAGATTGCAGGTATGAAAGCGTGTCACATTCGAGATGGCGTGGCGATGGCGAAATTCCTGTCTTGGATTGATGCAGAAGTAGCGCAAGGTAACCTGCACAACGAAGCTGTACTAGCAGACAAAGTACAATCATTCCGTGAGCAAGACCCAACGCTGATGGACCTAAGTTTCGACACTATTTCAGCTGCAGGCGGAAACGCAGCTATGTGTCACTACAACCATGAGAACCAACCTGAACCAGGTCAGTTAGAGATGAATACTCTGTATCTAGTCGATTCAGGCGGTCAGTACTTAGATGGCACAACGGACATTACTCGTACTATCGCGATTGGCCAACCAAGTGACGAAATGATTCAGCAATTCACTCTCGCACTGAAAGGTCATATCGGCATCGCACGAGCTCGTTTCCCACAAGGCACTCGTGGTTTCCAACTTGATATCCTAGCGCGTCAGCACTTATGGGCAGAAGGCTTCGATTACGACCATGGTACTGGTCATGGTGTTGGTCACTTCCTAAGTGTTCATGAAGGACCACAAAGTATCTCTAAGAAGCTGATCGACGTGCCTCTTGTTGAAGGCATGGTGTTATCAAACGAACCGGGTTACTACCGTGCAGAAGAGTTCGGTATCCGTATCGAAAACCTAGAACTGGTTGTTGAACTTCCAACTCAAGGTGACTTCTCAGTACTAACGTTTGAGTCGCTAACACGTTGCCCTATCGATAAGCGCAACATCAATGTTGATTTGCTAACCCGACCTGAACTGGCATGGCTGAACGACTACCATCAGAAAGTTTGGAACGACGTTAGCCCATTAGTTGAAGGTGATACATTGGAATGGTTACGTCAATCAACGACACCATTAGCTCACGCTTAATAGCTTTCTAGGCTGTTTACTTAACCAAAACAAGCTCGCTAAATTAGATATAAAAACGGCTACCTAAAGGTAGCCGTTTTTGTTTGTCGATAGCATCCCATCGATGTTTCACGTGGAACATCAACCAAACGTTGATTAACCAGAATAGGCACTGTGCCAGTCTCGCCACACTGGGTCGAAACCACGCTGACGAATCATCGACTCAACATCGGCAGCACTTCTCTCATCACTTATCTCAAACTGTTCGAGTTCTTCCTCACCCGAAGCATAACCACCAGGTTGGGTTTTTGACGCAGCCGACATACTCGTGATTCCTAATGGCAACACATTGTCGCGGAAGGTTGCTGACTCACGAGTAGATAGAGATAACTCGACCTCAGGGTTTAAGAGTCTATATGCGCAGATAAGCTGAACCAACTGTTTATCGTTCATGACCGACTTAGGCTGCAAGCCTCCATTACCGTCTCCACCCTCGCACGGGCGAAGACGCGGGAATGAAATTGAATAGCGAGTCTGCCAATAAGTGCGCTCCAGGTAATCCAAGTGAGCAGCAACAAAGAAGCAGTCGGTTCTCCAATCTTCCAAACCAATCAAGGCACCAATACCTATCTTATCGATCCCCGCTTTTGCCAAGCGATCAGGAGTTTCAAGACGATATTCAAAATCCATTTTATTGCCACGTAGATGATGCTCAGCGTAAGTTCTTGGCTGGTAAGTCTCTTGGTAAACCATAACAGCATCTAAACCGAGAGATTTAAGCTCTGCGTAATCATGTTGATCAAGCGGCTGCACTTCCATTGCAAGGTAGTTAAATTGCTTTTTGATAGTCGGCAACACCTGTCGAAAGTAATTCATCCCGACCTTAGTTTCATGTTCACCGGTGACCAACAAAACGCTATCAAACTTCATCTTTTTGATAGCCGCACTTTCGGCATCAATTTCATCCAAAGTAAGCGTGCGGCGCTTGATACGATTCTCCATTGAGAAACCACAATACGTGCATGCATTCGCGCATAGATTCGAGAGATACAAAGGAATATAAAGCGACATTGTATTACCAAATCGCTTACGAGTTAGCGCCAACGATTGTTGTGCCATCTGCTCTAAGTAAGGTTCTGCCGCCGGAGAGATCAGAGCCTTAAAGTCTTCTAGGTCGCGTTTGGGTTTACTCAGAGCACGTTCAACATCCGCTGCCGTTTTACTGAAGATAGACATACCAATGTCATCCCAGTTGAGCTGTTTAAATCGATCAACAAACGTCATGGCAATATTACTCGTCTAGAAATGAAGTTAACGGACTGGAAGCAACCGCGTGAGATACCTGACCAGCGAGACCAGCAAGGTAAGCCATACGACCTGCTTCAACTGCCAACTTAAAAGCAATCGCCATATCAACAGGTTGTTGGGAAGCCGCAATCGCCGTATTCACTAACACTGCATCTGCGCCCATTTCCATTGCGCGAGCAGCATGAGATGGTGCACCTATGCCTGCATCCACAATCACAGGGACATTCGCTTGGTCGATAATGATCTCTAAGAAGTCTGCCGAAGCGATACCTTTGTTTGAACCAATTGGGGCACCTAGCGGCATAACCGCAGTACAACCCACCTCTTCCAAGCGTTTACACAATACTGGATCGGCATGACAGTAAGGCAACACAATAAAGCCATCTTTAACCAGTTGCTCAGCAGCTTTAAGCGTTTCAATTGGGTCTGGCATCAAGTACTTTGGATCTGGGTGAATTTCCAGTTTGAGCCAATTTGTGCCTAGAGCTTCACGAGCCAAATGCGCAGCAAAGATGGCGTCTTTTGCATTCTTAGCACCTGACGTATTCGGTAGTAAGTTCACGCCAGCATCAATGATGGGTTGTAAAATGTCGTCTTGCTCAGAGCGAATATCAACTCTCTTAAGCGCCATAGTTGCCAATTCCGAACCTGAGGCCTCGATAGCACTCGCCATCAATTGCTTATTGGCGAACTTACCCGTTCCAGTGAAGAGTCGTGATTGAAACGTTTTATCTGCGATAGTTAACATGGTTAGCCTCCTGCAATGGCTTGGAAAAGAGATATAGCGTCGCCTTCATTAACGACTGTTTGTTGCCACTGGCTACGCGGGACAACCGCATTATTGATTGCAAACACACAACCTAGATCAGGTAATGCTAGAACTTGGATAATGTCCGCTAGAGACGACGAGTGTGCTACTTGTTCTGATTGTTCGTTTATCGAGATAGTTATATGGCTCATTGGATTTCTTCTTCTAAATGCTTAACTACAGACGCACTGCACACAGGACATTCACTATCTTGAGTGACCATAAGGTTTTGCCAATTCATCGTCTGGCCATCGAACAGTTTGAGTTGATGTGTTGCGACCTGAAACTCACCACGAGTTAGACGTTGAATAGCAGCCAAAGCTTGAAGGTTACCTATGGTGCCAACAACTGGGCCTATGATGCCGCTATCGCTACAACGCGTCGTTTGTGGATGCTGTCTGAACGGGAACAAGCAGTGATAGCACCCTTTCTGATTCTGATAATCAAATACAATAAACTGGCCTTTCCAGCCAATTGCAGAACCAGAAATCAAAGGGGTCTTCGTGCTGAAACATGCTTGGTTAACCTGCTGGCGTGACGCGAAGTTGTCAGTACAATCCAACACTAAGTCAGCTAGCATCACTTCAAGCTCAAGCTGACTTTCACTCATTCGTTGATTGATGGTTCTTACTTGGCTGCGACCATTGAGCTCACTCAGTTGTTGCTTCAACGCTTCAACCTTAAGCGAACCTAACTGACTTTCCCTGAACGCGACCTGCCGTTGCAGGTTCGATGAATCGACACAATCATCATCAACCAGCACGATCTTTCCAACACCAGAAGCAGCTAGATAAAGAGACGCGGCATTACCTAAGCCACCACAACCAATCAACAACACATGACTATTTAGTAAGTTGCGTTGCCCTTGCTCACCCACTTCAGATAACGCAATTTGTCGTTGATAACGAATGAATTCAAAGTCACTCAGCATAGCTAGGCTCCGACATAACCTCTTCTTTGAGAGTTGAAGGTTTAGACGTCATCTGTTTTTCGAAAAATTCGATCACTTTCTGTGGGTCTTCCGCCAATGTAATCGCACGTACCACCGCCAAGCTCGATACCCCACACTCCCACACCTGCTCGGCTGTCGATTGGTCAATACCGCCAATAGCAACCGTCGGATAGCCAGTAAGTTCTTCTGTGTATGGGATAGTATCAATCAGCTGTTGATACAGAGATAAACGAACTAAACCCTGAGGTTTCGATGGCATCTGTTTAGTTGTTGTTGGGAAGATATGCCCTAGCGCAATATAGCTTGGGTTGATTTGAACAATGCGTAGCAACTCGTAATAGCCATGAGTCGAGAGTCCGATCTTAATACCCGCTTGGCTCAACTGTGAGAGGTTTGATTCTTCAATATCCTCTTGCCCCAAATGAACACCAAAAGCGTCATGCTTGAGTGCAAGCTGCCAGTAATCATTGATAAAAACTTGAGCGTTATGCTCTCGACCAAGCTCGATAGATCGTGTGACTTGTTGTTCTAAGTCCGCTTGATGCGGGTTCTTAATACGTAGTTGGACAGTGTTGATTCCAAGCTTGAGTAATCTTTCGATCCACTCAACATCATCAACTACGGGGTATAAACCGAGGCTACTCTTATTCAATTCAGGAAAATAAAGTGATGTTCCTTGGTTAGCCCAACCTACGCTTATGTCCAACCGTTGATCTTCAAGAACAGGGATAGGAAAGTCTTGATAATGTGCTGGCCATGTTCCACGTGAAACATTCGATGCAGCGCGAGCTAAAACTAGTGCGTCTTCTAATGGGAATTCCAGCGCCAACAAAGTAAGTAACCAAGCAAAATGACCACTACTATCTAATTCTTGATGAGCTGTAGTTTCACTCTTAATGACACGATTAGCATCTAGGTGAGACCAAATATCCATTACAGATGAATCATCTGAGACACCAATATAGATAGTGTTTGGAGATTGTGTAAAGGCACCACAAACGTCAGTTAGCGCGACAGAATGACTGTAATCAACAACATGATTCAGTTCCGCTAACTTACACTCCGCCAATGAATCAACATCATGAACGAAGCCAATAGATAACGCCTGCTGAGCATCAACGATAGAGAAGTATTGAGTTGGGCTTACGCCCAACTCAACTGTATCGGTTGCCAAACCTTGTCGCTTAGCAACCAATAGACAGTTCTGCACCTCTCCCGTTAACTCAATATTTTGAGATGGGATGAGTATCTTCACTGTCATTATTCCTCTAATTGAGCTTCTTTTGCACCTACTGCAGGGTGGTAAAGTTCAGAGCCGGTATCACGGAACTCTTGTGATTTCTGACGCATCCCTTCCAACGGGTTATCCAACATCTTAATTTCGATAGCCTGATCAGCCGCCACTTGTTCGGTGTCTTTCGCATACTCTCGTACTTCCTGAGAGATCTTCATCGAGCAGAATTTAGGTCCACACATAGAGCAGAAGTGAGCAACCTTACCCGACTCTTGTGGCAGGGTTTCATCGTGGAAAGAACGCGCGGTTTCCGGATCTAAAGCTAGATTAAATTGGTCTTCCCAACGGAATTCAAAACGCGCCTTTGATAATGCATTGTCGCGGATCTGTGCGCCCGGATGTCCTTTTGCCAAGTCTGCTGCATGCGCTGCCAGCTTATAAGTAATCAAGCCAGTCTTCACGTCTTCTTTGTTTGGTAAGCCTAGGTGCTCTTTAGGGGTGACATAACAGAGCATCGCACAGCCGTACCAACCAATCATGGCCGCGCCAATACCAGAGGTAATGTGGTCATAACCAGGGGCAATATCAGTTGTCAGCGGACCTAAAGTATAGAAAGGTGCTTCGTGGCAGTGCTCTAACTGCTCGTCCATATTCTCTTTAATCAGGTGCATTGGTACATGTCCAGGGCCTTCAATGATCACCTGAACGTCGTATTCCCAAGCCACTTTAGTCAACTCGCCTAGCGTACGTAACTCCGAGAATTGAGCCTCATCATTGGCATCTGCAATTGAGCCTGGGCGTAAGCCGTCACCTAATGACAGAGCAACATCGTACTTCGCACAGATCTCACAGATCTCACGGAAGTGAGTATAAAGGAAACTTTCTTGGTGATGAGCAAGACACCATTTCGCGATGATGGAGCCGCCACGAGAGACAATACCAGTCACACGTTTAGCGGTCATAGGAACGTAGCGAAGCAATAAGCCTGCGTGGATAGTAAAGTAATCAACACCCTGCTCTGCTTGTTCAATCAAGGTATCGCGCATCACTTCCCAGTTAAGGTCTTCCGCAACGCCATTCACTTTTTCAAGTGCCTGATACATAGGAACCGTACCAATTGGTACTGGGCTATTACGCAAGATCCATTCGCGAGTCTCGTGGATATTACGGCCGGTGGAAAGGTCCATCACGGTATCGCCACCCCAGCGAGTCGACCAGACTAGCTTCTCAACTTCTTCTTCAATCGAAGAGCTTACTGAAGAGTTACCGATATTGGCGTTCACTTTCACTAAGAAGTTTCGGCCAATAATCATAGGTTCTGATTCTGGGTGGTTGATGTTTGAAGGGATAATAGCTCGACCTTCTGCAACTTCTTTGCGCACGAACTCAGAGGTAATTTCTTTCGGTAGGTTGGCACCGAAGTTATGGCCAGGGTGTTGATGATTAAGCTGCTCATCAGCAAACTTCTGACGTCCCATATTCTCACGTATTGCAATGTACTCCATCTCAGGAGTGATAATACCTTGACGAGCATAATGCAGCTGGGTAACACATTGGTTACCTGTAGCACGACGAATTCTAGGTAGATTGCCGTAACGAAGGTCGTCTAGGGTTTCATCTTCTAAACGTTCTTTGGTGTAAACAGAGCTTACATCGTCTAACAGTTCCGTATCGCCACGCTCATCAATCCATTGCTCTCGCAACTTAGGAAGACCTTTATACAGGTCTATTTCGTGTGTAGGGTCTGTATAAACACCTGAGGTATCGTAAACTTGAATAGGTACATTAGGTTCGAATATAGGCTCTTTTTTGCTGCCACCCACAAGGCTATCAGCGAGTGATATTTCTCGGACAGGGACTTGAATGTCCGCTCGAGATCCTTGGATGTACGCTTTTTTTGAATTTGGATAAGGTTGTACGGATAAAGAATCAATGAAATTCTTCGCTTCCAGTCTTGCTTGTTTACGACTCGACATAGCATTTTTCCTTGGCTTTTAGCCATTATTTATAGGGATAAAAATGCTTGACGGATTTGATGCTACAAGAGGGATCACAACAAGAAAATACAGTTGTGATCTGGAGATAGATCTCTAGAAGGATTCTAGTTAGATATCTACTCTTGTTCCCTTCGCAGGTATTAGCCTGATCAGGTTCAACGGATCCCGAGTTAACGGTCTCAGCCATATGGCACTCCGACAAGTTCGATCGAGTATATAAAAACGGCTTGGATAAACCAAGCCGAGTTGTTAACAAATCGTAAGAAAGTTTTAAGACTTTATCAAAAGTTGGAAGCCGATCCATGCTGCTGAGATGCTGAGAACCACGTTGAGTAGCACATTGAGCCCCATCTTAAAGAAAGCACCCTGCTGCATAAGAAGCACGTTATCCATCGAAAATGTAGAAAATGTAGTCAATGCTCCAAGGAAACCAAGACCGATGATCTGCCTCCATGGTTCTGTCGCAACCATCTCATTCTCAAACGCTGCGATGAGCAAACCCATAATTAAAGAGCCAATTACGTTAACTGTCAGTGTACCGTAAGGGAAACCACGTCCTAGCATCACCACACATAACTCTGAAATCAAATAACGCGAACAAGCACCAAATGCGCCACCAATGGCAATAAAACCTAAAATAGATAACTGACCCATGAATCCTCCCAAACAATAGTCCCTATATTCTAGCTTTACCGTCGATAAAAGCGAGGGTAGAAACTAAGAATGCATGCGTAAATATTAAACGTTACAGGTGTCACTTAACTTCAATATATCCCATCAATCCTGTTTTCATGTGCTCAATTACATGACAGTGGTACATCCAGCGTCCGGGGTTGTCTGCAACAAATGCAGCTTTAGCTCGGCCATTTTTTCCAAGTAATACTGTATCGGTATGGAAAGGCTCTTCAATTTTTTTACCATCAAGTTCCAATACAGTAAATGTATGACCATGAATATGAATCGGGTGATGATATTGAGTGACGTTCTTAAGATCGAATATGTAAGTCTTACCCAACTCTAAAGTCGCCAATGGTTCAGGAATATTGTCTTTGCTCATTCCTTCCCATGCTCTTTTATTTGTTAGCCAAAACTTAGGCATCGATTTTCCATCTTTGGATACTGGAGAAACAGCCCCTTCCCATTCAAATAAAAAGTCGATCTCTTCAGCATTAGCAAGATCTAGGTTGGGCACTGGATTCAATGGTAGTAATGGCAACGAACGTCCTTGAGCAAATGCTGAATCTACGACTTCAAATTCACACAAAGAAAATGGGAAACGCCCCTTCATATGGAGAACGTTAACTCGCTCACCAGCTTTAGGAGCGATCAGTCCGATATCAACACGCATACCCGGACCAATTTTATGTTGAGTCAGTTTATAAGGCGTTTTTACAGGATTACCATCGATGGCTATAACCCATGCTTCAGCCCCTTCGACAGCAATAGGGTAAGTGATCGTATTATCGACATTAGCAATACGCAGTCTAGTCGCTGCATACTGCTTCAACTGATATACGGGTTCATGGACTCCATTAACACTACTCCACTCCCCAGGAGTGCCCATACGAGCACTGAGTCGTGGGATCATTAAATCTTTCCATTGACCCTGCTTGTCGATGTGCCAATGCTTAAGCATCAATGCGTGTTCTTCATCGAACCGTACTGGATTGCTCTCTTCTACGATAATAAGACCAACTAAGCCCATACCAAGCTGCTTCACGCTATTCATGTGTGGGTGATACCAAAACGTACCGGCATCTGGCGGCGTAAACTCATAAATGAATGTTTCACCTGGCATGATTGGTGGCTGACTTAAGAAGGGAACACCGTCCATTTCGATAGGAATTCTTAAGCCATGCCAATGGATAGTCGTCGGCTCTGATAGCTTATTCGTAAAACGAATTGTGACCTTTTCACCCTGTCGACATCGAATCGTCGGAGCTGGGATCTGTCCATTAAAGGCTAAGACATTGGTGTCAAATCCCGCTACTAACTCAGCCGTTGAAGGTTCAGCAGTTAAGTCATAAACATACTTTCCTTGCTCATCAGCAGACCGCTTCATTGAACAAGCGGGTAGTACTGTTAATGCAGATATAGCGAGAGATGATTGAATAAACTTACGACGGGAAATATCCATATTTGTTGCCTTTTAGTAATAACGACCAAAATGTAACAAAATATTGAGAATAATTCTCATAAAGAAGTGTGGATTGTGTTGTTAATTGCTTATAAAAGAGACTGAGATAAGTAAGCACTTACATTTCTAAGACAATATTCTATTCAAGGTAGGTAATTATCAATTAAAAATCGAACAAATATAAATCAAAAAGACTCTAGGATTTCTGCTTCGATGGGGATCAATATAGTCGACTTGGCTGACACTCCGGTCCTCAACGTCACTTTGAAAAAGTGACAGATACAAAAAAGCTCCAGCATTTCTGCTGGAGCTTTAAATATGGCAGGGGTGGAGAGATTCGAACTCCCAACACGCGGATTTGGAATCCGCTGCTCTGCCAATTGGAGCTACACCCCTAAAACTTTATCTTGCTTCAGATTCGAAAAAACCTCGCACTAGGCGAGGTTATCGAATAAGTGGCGGAGTGGACGGGACTCGAACCCGCGACCCCCGGCGTGACAGGCCGGTATTCTAACCAACTGAACTACCACTCCGCAGTGGTCAACTCACTAAGTGAGCGTCCATATCTCCAGGTTGGTCAACCTAAAGATTTAATTTAAAGCCTGGCGATGTCCTACTCTCACATGGGGAAGCCCCACACTACCATCGGCGCTATTGTGTTTCACTTCTGAGTTCGGCATGGAATCAGGTGGGTCCACAATGCTATGGTCGCCAAGCAAATTTTAAAATTCGGAAAACTGTGTTTAAAAGTTATGTCTCATCAAACGCATTCAAGGTCTGTCTTTCTTTGAGTCCACAAAACCCCTTGGGTGTTGTATGGTTAAGCCTCACGGGCAATTAGTACAGGTTAGCTCAATGCCTCGCAGCACTTACACACCCTGCCTATCAACGTCGTAGTCTACGACAACCCTTTAGGACACTTATAGTGCCAGGGAAAACTCATCTCAAGGCTCGCTTCCCGCTTAGATGCTTTCAGCGGTTATCGATTCCGAACTTAGCTACCGGGCAATGCCATTGGCATGACAACCCGAACACCAGAGGTTCGTCCACTCCGGTCCTCTCGTACTAGGAGCAGCCCCTTTCAATTTTCCAACGCCCACGGCAGATAGGGACCGAACTGTCTCACGACGTTCTAAACCCAGCTCGCGTACCACTTTAAATGGCGAACAGCCATACCCTTGGGACCGACTTCAGCCCCAGGATGTGATGAGCCGACATCGAGGTGCCAAACACCGCCGTCGATATGAACTCTTGGGCGGTATCAGCCTGTTATCCCCGGAGTACCTTTTATCCGTTGAGCGATGGCCCTTCCATTCAGAACCACCGGATCACTATGACCTGCTTTCGCACCTGCTCGAATTGTCATTCTCGCAGTCAAGCGGGCTTATGCCATTGCACTAACCACACGATGTCCAACCGTGTTTAGCCCACCTTCGTGCTCCTCCGTTACTCTTTGGGAGGAGACCGCCCCAGTCAAACTACCCACCAGGCACTGTCCGTAATCCCGATTCAGGGACCAACGTTAGAACATCAAAACTACAAGGGTGGTATTTCAAGGACGACTCCATCACATCTAGCGACGCAATTTCATAGTCTCCCACCTATCCTACACATGTAGGTTCAATGTTCAGTGCCAAGCTGTAGTAAAGGTTCACGGGGTCTTTCCGTCTAGCCGCGGGTACACTGCATCTTCACAGCGATTTCAATTTCACTGAGTCTCGGGTGGAGACAGCGTGGCCATCATTACGCCATTCGTGCAGGTCGGAACTTACCCGACAAGGAATTTCGCTACCTTAGGACCGTTATAGTTACGGCCGCCGTTTACCGGGGCTTCGATCAAGAGCTTCGACCGAAGTCTAACCCCATCAATTAACCTTCCGGCACCGGGCAGGCGTCACACCGTATACGTCATCTTACGATTTTGCACAGTGCTGTGTTTTTAATAAACAGTTGCAGCCACCTGGTATCTGCGACTCTCGTCTGCTCCATCCGCAAGGGACTTCACTGATAAGAGCGTACCTTCTCCCGAAGTTACGGTACCATTTTGCCTAGTTCCTTCACCCGAGTTCTCTCAAGCGCCTTGGTATTCTCTACCCGACCACCTGTGTCGGTTTGGGGTACGATTCCTTACAATCTGAAGCTTAGAGGCTTTTCCTGGAAGCATGGCATCAATGACTTCACTACCGTAGTAGCTCGACATCGTATCTCAGCGTTAATAGCGGTCCGGATTTACCTAAACCACCCGCCTACATACTTGAACCTGGACAACCGTCGCCAGGCCCACCTAGCCTTCTCCGTCCCCCCATCGCAATTGTAAGAAGTACAGGAATATTAACCTGTTTCCCATCGACTACGCCTTTCGGCCTCGCCTTAGGAGTCGACTTACCCTGCCCCGATTAACGTTGGACAGGAACCCTTGGTCTTCCGGCGAGGGAGTTTTTCACTCCCTTTATCGTTACTCATGTCAGCATTCGCACTTCTGATACCTCCAGCAGCCCTTACAGACCACCTTCAACGGCTTACAGAACGCTCCCCTACCCCACATACCCTAAGGTACGTAGCCGCAGCTTCGGTGTATAGCTTAGCCCCGTTACATCTTCCGCGCAGGCCGACTCGACCAGTGAGCTATTACGCTTTCTTTAAATGATGGCTGCTTCTAAGCCAACATCCTGGCTGTCTGAGCCTTCCCACATCGTTTCCCACTTAGCTATACTTTGGGACCTTAGCTGGCGGTCTGGGTTGTTTCCCTCTCCACGACGGACGTTAGCACCCGCCGTGTGTCTCCCGGATAGTACTTACTGGTATTCGGAGTTTGCAAAGGGTTGGTAAGTCGGGATGACCCCCTAGCCTTAACAGTGCTCTACCCCCAGTAGTATTCGTCCGAGGCGCTACCTAAATAGCTTTCGGGGAGAACCAGCTATCTCCAGGTTTGATTGGCCTTTCACCCCTAGCCACAAGTCATCCGCTAATTTTTCAACATTAGTCGGTTCGGTCCTCCAGTTGATGTTACTCAACCTTCAACCTGCCCATGGCTAGATCACCTGGTTTCGGGTCTAATCCTAGCAACTGTACGCCCAGTTAAGACTCGGTTTCCCTACGGCTCCCCTAAACGGTTAACCTTGCTACTAAAATTAAGTCGCTGACCCATTATACAAAAGGTACGCAGTCACACCACGAAGGTGCTCCTACTGCTTGTACGTACACGGTTTCAGGTTCTATTTCACTCCCCTCACAGGGGTTCTTTTCGCCTTTCCCTCACGGTACTGGTTCACTATCGGTCAGTCAGTAGTATTTAGCCTTGGAGGATGGTCCCCCCATATTCAGACAGGATATCACGTGTCCCGCCCTACTCGTTTTCACTGATTATGATGTGTCGGTTACGGGGCTATCACCCTTTGTTGCGAGACTTTCCAGACTCTTCACCTGCATCATTAAAAGCTTAAGGGCTAATCCAATTTCGCTCGCCGCTACTTTCGGAATCTCGGTTGATTTCTCTTCCTCGGGGTACTTAGATGTTTCAGTTCCCCCGGTTTGCCTCCTGTTGCTATGTATTCACAACAGGATACTTACTTATGTAAGTGGGTTTCCCCATTCAGGAATCCCAGACTCAAAAGGTTATTACTACCTAATCTGGGCTTATCGCAAGTTATTACGCCTTTCATCGCCTCTGACTGCCAAGGCATCCACCGTGTACGCTTAGTCACTTAACCATACAACCCGAAAGGGTCTTAGTGTATGGCAACTAACCAAGGTTTTTGGTTGTCATCAAGAAGGGTTAATTCTTGATAACTGTTTGCCGGACTCAATTGTGAATCAATGTAAACATTAATTCGAATACAAGACACTTGAATGTGTTTGTTGTGTTTATCTAATGAAAGATAAACATTGAGAACTTTTAAATTTGATTGAATTACTCGTAAGTAATCAATCAGTCAGCTTTCCAAATTGTTAAAGAGCATGAGACTTTAAGAACAGTGTTCTAAAATTCACATTTTCTAAAGACTCTCAGGGTCAAAGATACCAACCAACGACAAAAGAAGTGGTTTGGATATGTAAATAACCAAGAATATTTAGAGAATGGTGGGCGATACCGGGCTCGAACCAGTGACCCCCTGCTTGTAAGGCAGGTGCTCTCCCAACTGAGCTAATCGCCCACGATAGTTTCTTTTGTCTTCACTTTTAATAAAAGTGAAAATAAAAGCCATCCTTTACGCGGAGAAAGAATGGTGGGTCGTGCAGGATTCGAACCTGCGACCAATTGATTAAAAGTCAACTGCTCTACCAACTGAGCTAACGACCCAATGGTATCCCGTAGGGGAGTCGAACCCCTGTTACCGCCGTGAAAGGGCGGTGTCCTAGGCCTCTAGACGAACGGGACACTGCTAATTTATCTCTACTTTTAAAGTAGAAACAAACCTTGAAGAACTTGGGAGTTCTTCATCTCTTTGCTTTTCTAAACCTAATCAATCTGTGTGGACACTCATCGTAAGTATCTTCGTATAAGGAGGTGATCCAGCCCCAGGTTCCCCTAGGGCTACCTTGTTACGACTTCACCCCAGTCATGAACCACAAAGTGGTGAGCGTCCTCCCCGAAAGGTTAAACTACCCACTTCTTTTGCAGCCCACTCCCATGGTGTGACGGGCGGTGTGTACAAGGCCCGGGAACGTATTCACCGTGACATTCTGATTCACGATTACTAGCGATTCCGACTTCATGGAGTCGAGTTGCAGACTCCAATCCGGACTACGACGCACTTTTTGGGATTCGCTCACTATCGCTAGCTTGCTGCCCTCTGTATGCGCCATTGTAGCACGTGTGTAGCCCTACTCGTAAGGGCCATGATGACTTGACGTCGTCCCCACCTTCCTCCGGTTTATCACCGGCAGTCTCCCTGGAGTTCCCGACATGACTCGCTGGCAAACAAGGATAAGGGTTGCGCTCGTTGCGGGACTTAACCCAACATTTCACAACACGAGCTGACGACAGCCATGCAGCACCTGTCTCAGAGCTCCCGAAGGCACACCTGCGTCTCCGCTGGCTTCTCTGGATGTCAAGAGTAGGTAAGGTTCTTCGCGTTGCATCGAATTAAACCACATGCTCCACCGCTTGTGCGGGCCCCCGTCAATTCATTTGAGTTTTAATCTTGCGACCGTACTCCCCAGGCGGTCTACTTAACGCGTTAGCTCCGAAAGCCACGGCTCAAGGCCACAACCTCCAAGTAGACATCGTTTACGGCGTGGACTACCAGGGTATCTAATCCTGTTTGCTCCCCACGCTTTCGCATCTGAGTGTCAGTATCTGTCCAGGGGGCCGCCTTCGCCACTGGTATTCCTTCAGATCTCTACGCATTTCACCGCTACACCTGAAATTCTACCCCCCTCTACAGTACTCTAGTTCACCAGTTTCAAATGCAGTTCCGAGGTTGAGCCCCGGGCTTTCACATCTGACTTAATGAACCACCTGCATGCGCTTTACGCCCAGTAATTCCGATTAACGCTCGCACCCTCCGTATTACCGCGGCTGCTGGCACGGAGTTAGCCGGTGCTTCTTCTGTTGCTAACGTCAAGATGCGCAGCTATTAACTACACACCCTTCCTCACAACTGAAAGTACTTTACAACCCGAAGGCCTTCTTCATACACGCGGCATGGCTGCATCAGGCTTTCGCCCATTGTGCAATATTCCCCACTGCTGCCTCCCGTAGGAGTCTGGACCGTGTCTCAGTTCCAGTGTGGCTGATCATCCTCTCAGACCAGCTAGGGATCGTCGCCTTGGTGAGCCATTACCTCACCAACTAGCTAATCCCACCTAGGCATATCTTGACGCGAGAGGCCCGAAGGTCCCCCTCTTTGGCCCGTAGGCATTATGCGGTATTAGCCATCGTTTCCAATGGTTATCCCCCACATCAAGGCAATTTCCTAGGCATTACTCACCCGTCCGCCGCTCGACGCCCATTAACGCACCCGAAGGATTGTTAATGTCGTTTCCGCTCGACTTGCATGTGTTAGGCCTGCCGCCAGCGTTCAATCTGAGCCATGATCAAACTCTTCAATTTAAGATTTTGTGACTCAACGAATACTGACTTCAAAACTAATATTCATTGCTCTTTCGAAAAAGATTGATGAACATGTAATTCTAAAGCTATTACCATTCCAACAGAATGGTAATGAATTGACTGTGCCGAATAACTACAAGTAGTTAAACGTATTGGTCACTCAGTTCATTGAAATCAAGTTTGTTACCGAAGTAACTGTTACTACCTAAGTAATAACGTTTTGATATTCATCAACGAGTGCCCACACAGATTGATAGGTTTAAATTGTTAAAGAGCTTTTCCTTTTTGAGCTTCGCTCAAATCGGACGGCCATTTTAGCGATTTAAGTTTTAGTGTCAACCACTATTTTCAAAACTTTTTTCAAGCGCTTAGCTTGGCTAATTTGGCTTGTTGATTCGCTTTGGTTTCCTAAGAAGCCTTCCCGTTTCAACGAGGTCGCATTATAGAGATTTCGATCACACTGGCAAGCCCTTTTTGAAGTTTTTCTCGTTTTTTTATTCGTTCGATTAAAAAGAACTCAAAACGCCTCAAAAGTAAGCTTTTCTCTTACATCTCTTGCAGTTTCTTAGAGAATAAAGAGACTTTTTCCCAATTTGTGTACTCGACTTCTTTGGTTGTATCCGTTTCTCCACCTGTCATATTCATAATGAAGCGAATCATGGTTTTATCGAACCAGTTATAACGAGGGTAATAGAGGGCACCCGCAAACACACCGATCAAAGTTGGTTGCCACGGGGACTTAAGAAGAAACTTCTTAATATAGGCGCTACCTTCGGGAGTATCTTTGCCTTGCTCTTCTTTACGAGCTGTTAAGTTAACGCAAAAGAAAGCAACCTTGTTTGATTGCAGCTGAGCAAGATTGGCATCAATAAACTGATATAGCTTCTTATTGAGGTGCCCATAGCGAATAGATGCACCAATCAAAACTCGGTCGTATTGAGCAAAGTCGACATTATCAATGGTGTGCAGATCTTGCAGCTCACATTCGAATTCATTCATTTCTTCTTTTATATAGTTCAATATTTTCTTGGTCTGCCCTTCACGGCTTGAATACAAAAATAGAGCTTTTGCCACAATGTTGTCCTTAGCTACGCCAAAACGTAGGGGTCAATAAAATTAATAAGGTGAATATCTCTAAACGGCCAAACAGCATGGATACGATCAACACCCATTTAGCCTTGTCATTCACATCGCCGAAGTGCATTGCCACTTCACCTAAGCCTGGGCCAAGGTTATTCAATGTTGCCGCTACAGCAGAGAAAGCGCTTAGCTCATCCATCCCTGTAGCAATAAGAGCCAACATACAAACCACAAAAACCAATGCGTATGCAGAGAAGAAGCCCCAAACCGCATCAACGACACGTTGTGGTAACGCAGAACCTCCGACCTTGATGGTATAGACAGCTCGCGGGTGCACAAGACGCTTCATTTCACGAGCACCTTGCAGAGTAAGTAATAAGATTCTAATGACTTTCATACCACCGCCTGTTGAGCCTGCACATCCACCTATAAAAGAAGAGAATAGAAGCAAAACGGGCAAGAACAATGGCCACTCGGAGAAACCAGTAGTGGTGAAGCCTGCTGTCGTAGATATAGATACCGTTTGGAACAAGGCTTGATCAAAGGCATCGTAATAAGAGTCATAAGAATGGTGATTAAGCAGTAACAAAAAACAAACTAAGAACAAGACCGCCTGAATAAAGATAAACGCGCGGAATTCAGGATCTTTCCAGTAATATTTAGGATGGACCCCCCCAGAAGCAAATGCAGCAAAGTGAAGCGAATAGTTACACGCAGATATAAGAAGGAACACGACCGTAATCATGTTAACCGCCGGACTGTTGAAATAGCCCATACTCGCATCGTGAGTCGAGAAGCCACCGATCGCAATAGTAGAGAAACTGTGGCTGATTGCATCAAAGAAACTCATACCTGCAAGCCAAAACGCTACCGCACAAGCAATAGTTAGACTCAAATAGATGTACCAAAGCGCTTTTGCCGTTTCAGCAATACGCGGAGTCATCTTACTGTCTTTAACTGGACCTGGGATTTCAGCACGATATAGCTGCATACCACCGATACCGAGAACGGGAAGGATGGCGACCGCCAATACGATGATACCCATGCCACCAAACCACTGTAGAAACTGGCGATAAAATAGAATTGCCTTAGGTAGGTCATCGAGGCCAACAATTACCGTTGCACCGGTCGTCGTTAATGCAGAAAACGATTCGAAGAAAGCATCGGTTACCGAAACGTTCGGGTTATCGGCGATCAAAAACGGCAATGCGCCCGCACTGCCGATTACCGTCCAGAACAACACCACAATAAGAAAGCCATCTCGCGCTTTCAACTCATGTTTATAACGTCGGTTGGGGAACCAACAAGTTGCCCCACAGAATAATAGAACGAAAAAAGTCGTCACAAATGGTACACCCGCACCATCTCTATAGATAAGTGCGACGAGCGCAGGTGCGAGCATTGATACACTAAAAAGTGCTAATAATAATCCGACGATTCGAATAATTGAGCGAAATTGCATGAGCTATTGAACGAAGCTAAATGCTTCAAACTTCCTAGTTGTCTTTAACTTTCGTTACCAGTGCCTTGGCACCGCTTTTATTGATCATGGTCTGAGTAAACGAATCTACCTGCAGGAGCTCTATCTCAATGATAAACTCAACTTGAACACCATAATCCGCTTGGACCTCAACAGCCTGATGCTGAGCCATAATAGATTGTGCAATTGGCACGAAACCATAGTCTAACTCTAGCCGTAATTTTGTGGTTATTTTTTTCTCGATAGTTTGAAGCAGCTTGAGAGCTTGTTGTACCCCTCCACCGTATGCCTTAACCAAACCACCCGTTCCGAGTTTTATTCCGCCAGAATAACGAGTCACAACAGCTGTTAACTCGCCAACACCCGAACCAGACAGTTGCGCCAAGATAGGCTTTCCAGCAGTACCAGAAGGTTCACCATCATCACTAAAGCCCCACTTCATCGAGTCTTCAGGTCGCCCTGCAACAAATCCCCAACAATTATGTCGAGCTGAAGAATGCTCTTTTTTTACCTGTTCTACGAACTGTTTAGCAGCTTCTACACTTGGTGTATGAGCAAGCTGAGTAATGAAAACGCTCTTCTTTATCTCTTCTTCAAACAGAGCCGATGCTGACGGTATTAAATAAGGCTGTTCATTCATATCGCTAACTTAATTAATAAGAGCAGCGAAGTGTATCACGCGTGAATAATAACGGTTAGAGGATCTGTGCTATCGCACAATGTTAAACAATTGTTTAAAAAATGTATTGAAATTAATCAAGCAGAGGTACAGACTAACATAACTGGTCTTACCAGGTATTCTACAATAATAGAAAGATAACAAGATTCTCTCAAACAATCGTGGATTGTATGTCATGGAGATAGACAATGATTTACCAAGCTAACACCTTACAGGTAAAGGAATTACAAGACGGTATTGCAGAACTTAGCTTCTGTGCGCCAGCCTCTGTAAACAAACTCGACCTTGCTACTTTAGAATCACTAGATAAAGCGTTAGATGCTCTTAATGCTCACGCTGGATTACGTGGTTTAATCTTAACTTCAAACAAAGACGCGTTCATCGTAGGCGCAGACATCACTGAATTTCTTGGCCTATTTGCTAAGCCAGAAGCAGAACTTGATGAATGGTTAAGATTCGCGAATTCAATCTTCAGCAAGCTCGAAGACCTTCCTGTTCCAACTCTTTCAATGATGCGTGGCCATGCCCTAGGTGGCGGCTGTGAATGTGTCTTAGCGACCGATTTCCGTATCGGTGACAAGACCACCAGCATAGGTCTCCCAGAAACCAAACTGGGCATCATGCCTGGCTTTGGTGGTTGTGTACGCCTGCCACGTGTTATCGGTGCTGACAGCGCAATGGAAATTATCACGCAAGGCAAAGCATGTCGTGCAGATGAAGCACTTAAAGTTGGCTTGTTAGATGCGATTGTTGAAACCGACCAACTACTAGAATCAGCGATTAACACGGTTTCTTTGGCAGCCAATGAGAAACTTGATTGGCAGCTACGCCGTAAACAAAAAACATCAGCGCTTTCGCTAAGCAAACTAGAAGCGATGATGAGCTTTACTATGGCTAAGGGCTTAGTAGCTCAAAAAGCAGGACCTCATTACCCAGCCCCAATCACTTCTGTTATCGCTATCGAAGAAGCAGCACGTAGTGATCGTGATGCTGCATTGGATATCGAGCGTAAACACTTCGTTAAGCTAGCAAAATCTGAGGAAGCGAAAGCATTGGTCGGCTTATTCCTTAATGACCAATACATCAAAGGCCTAGCGAAACAAGCGGGTAAGTCTGCCAACAAAGCTACTGAACGTGCAGCAGTACTTGGTGCTGGCATCATGGGTGGCGGTATTGCTTACCAGTCAGCATTGAAAGGCGTGCCAGTGATGATGAAAGACATCGCACAGGCGTCTCTAGATCTTGGTATGAACGAAGCTTCTAAGTTGTTGAATAAGCGCTTATCACGCGGTCGCCTAGATGGATTCAAAATGGCAGGCATTCTGTCTTCTATTACCCCAAGCCTACATTACGCTGGGATTGAGCAGTCAGATGTGATTGTGGAAGCGGTTGTAGAAAACCCTAAAGTAAAAGCGGCAGTTTTGAGCGAAGTGGAAGGTTTGGTTGGTGAAGACACAGTTCTTACATCAAACACCTCAACGATTCCAATCAACCTGTTAGCGAAATCTTTGAAACGCCCAGAAAATTTCTGTGGCATGCATTTCTTTAATCCAGTACATCGCATGCCTTTGGTTGAGATCATCCGAGGTGAGCACACTTCAGAAGAAACCATTAATCGCGTAGTCGCTTACGCAGCGAAGATGGGTAAATCCCCTATCGTTGTTAACGACTGTCCAGGCTTCTTCGTTAACCGTGTACTTTTCCCTTACTTCGGCGGTTTCAGCATGTTGCTACGCGACGGTGCTGATTTCACAAAGATCGATAAAGTCATGGAGCGCAAATTCGGTTGGCCAATGGGCCCAGCTTACTTGCTAGACGTTGTAGGTTTAGACACAGCACACCATGCACAAGCAGTAATGGCACAAGGCTTCCCTGAACGTATGGGCAAGGAAGGTCGTGATGCGATTGACGCACTTTACGTCGCTGAAAAATATGGTCAGAAGAACGGCAGCGGTTTCTATACATACAGCGTGGACAAACGCGGTCGTCCTAAAAAGACCTTCTCTGAAGACATTCTTCCTATCTTGGCTGACGTATGCCAACAGCCACAAGACTTTGATGACCAGACAATTATCCAGCGCGTGATGATTCCAATGATCAACGAAGTGGTGCTTTGTTTAGAAGAAGGCATCATCGCGACACCGCAAGAAGCGGATATGGCACTGGTTTACGGTTTAGGCTTCCCTCCATTCAGAGGCGGCGTATTCCGCTACTTAGACAGTGTGGGTATTGGTAACTTCGTTGTAATGGCGAAGAGCTACCAAGACTTAGGTGCAATGTACCAAGTTCCTCAACTATTGCTTGATATGGCAGCGAAGGGCGAAAGCTTTTACGACGGCCAACAAGCCAGTTCTCTATAACCCACATTTGGAAAAGGAATAGCAAAATGAATAATGTAGTTGTTGTTGATTGCCTTCGCACCCCAATGGGACGTTCCAAAGGTGGAGCTTTCCGTCACACTCGTGCTGAAGATCTGTCGGCACATTTAATGAAAGGCATTTTAGAGCGTAACCCAGAAGTAAACCCTGTCGAAATTGAAGACATTTACTGGGGTTGTGTACAACAAACGCTAGAGCAAGGCTTCAATGTCGCACGTAACGCTGCTTTGCTTGCTGGTCTACCGATTGAGATTGGTGCGGTAACGGTCAACCGTTTATGTGGCTCATCTATGCAAGCTCTGCATGATGCAACCCGCTCTATCATGGTTGGTGATGCTGAAATCTGCCTGATAGGTGGTGTCGAACACATGGGTCATGTACCAATGAACCATGGTGTTGATTTTCACCCAGGCATGTCTAAACACGTAGCGAAAGCTGCCGGTATGATGGGCCTAACGGCTGAGATGCTAGGTAAAATGCACGGTATTAGCCGTGAAGACCAAGACGCATTCGCAGCACGCTCACATGCTCGAGCTCAAGCAGCTACGGTTGAAGGTCGTTTCAAGAACGAAATCCTACCAACAGAAGCTCACGCAGCAGACGGTTCATTGTTCACTCTGGATTACGATGAAGTCATTCGTCCAGAAACTACGGTTGAGGGCTTGTCTCAGCTTCGCCCAGTATTTGACCCAGCAAACGGTACGGTAACAGCAGGTACTTCATCAGCACTATCTGATGGTGCCTCTGCAATGCTTATCATGAGCGAAGAGAAAGCCAACGCACTTGGCCTTAAGATTCGCGCTCGCGTGAAGTCTATGGCTATCGCAGGTTGCGATCCTTCAATCATGGGTTACGGCCCAGTACCTGCTACGCAAAAAGCGCTGAAACGTGCAGGCCTAACCATTGAAGATATGGGTGTGATTGAGCTAAACGAAGCGTTTGCCGCTCAATCTCTACCTTGTGCGAAAGATCTAGGTCTATTGGATGTGGTTGATGAGAAAGTAAACCTTAACGGCGGTGCGATTGCTCTTGGTCACCCGCTAGGCTGTTCTGGTTCTCGTATCTCGACGACGCTAATCAACCTGATGGAAGCACAAGATGTGAAATACGGCTTAGCGACCATGTGTATTGGTTTAGGCCAAGGTATTGCAACGGTATTTGAACGTCCATAGCGTTTACTGACTGTAATACTTGAAGGGTAATTTTTTGTGCAGCTATATTTATATAGCTGCACTTTTTATTACTTGGCATCCAACAATGCATCGATTTCGTTCAGCAAACTCTAAGAGAGAAAAACCAACACTGACGTCTATGCACAAAACGCATATATTCAATGTTGATGTTTCATTATTTTTTCTTGAATGATTCAACTAAAGTTACTTCAGTTTCCTAATATTCCTCCACGGAGCAGATCATGTTTAAAGCACTTGTACTAAACCAAGAAGACAAAAAAACTATCGCGTCAGTTTCTCAAATTGAAGAGTCTCAATTACCAGAAGGTAACGTGAAGATTGATGTTAGCTACTCTTCTTTGAACTACAAAGATGGTTTGGCGATTACAGGTAAAGGACGCATCGTTCGTAACTTCCCTATGGTTCCTGGTATCGACCTTTCTGGTGTGGTTTCACAATCTGATGACCCACGCTACAAAGCGGGCGACGAAGTTGTTCTAACGGGTTGGGGTGTTGGTGAAGGCCACTGGGGCGGCATGGCGGAGAAAGCAAGCCTAAACGGTGATTGGTTAGTGCCAATGCCATCAGGTCTAGACGCTAAAAAAGTAATGGCTATTGGTACAGCAGGCTTTACAGCAATGCTTTGTGTGCAAGCTATCGTAGATGCAGGCATCAAACCAGAAGACGGTGAAATCCTAGTAACAGGTGCAAGTGGCGGCGTAGGCAGTGTGTCTATCACTCTACTAAACCAACTGGGCTACAAAGTCGCAGCTGTAACTGGTCGTGCTTCTGCAAATGGCGAACTATTAAAATCACTAGGCGCAACACGCATTGTAGAGCGTGCTGAACTAGAAGAACCGGCGAAGCCACTTGAGAAACAACTGTGGGCTGGTGCTATCGATACGGTAGGTAGCAAAGTACTTGCAAAAGTATTGGCGCAAATTGATTACAACGGTGCGGTTGCAATGTGTGGTCTAGCAGGCGGTTTTGACTTACCAACCACGGTAATGCCATTCATTCTGCGTAACGTTCGCCTACAGGGTGTGGACTCGGTAATGTGCCCTCGTGAAAAACGTATTAAAGCGTGGGAACAACTAGCGGAATTGCTACCTGAGTCTTTCTACGCGCAAGCAACTAAAGAAGTGTCTTTAGATGGCGCAATTCAAGCTGCAGAAGACATCACTAACGGTCAAATCACTGGTCGCGTAGTCATTAAGCTATAGATTCTCAAACCTTAAGCAACAGCTTTAGGCTTGGATAACCCAAAATAACAAAGGGCTGATAGTAATCAGCCCTTTTGTGTTTTTGTCATTAGGATCGAGTAAACCAAAGCTAAGTCCCAGTTAACCTAAGCCAACATCCGCAATACGCTTTTGAATCAATTCGCCACACTCCTCTTTAACCACTCTTCTTAACCATTGTTGCGAGGCGGAAGAATCGCAGCGCGAGTGCCAGATCAATGAGTAATCAAACGGCATAAACTCGAATGGCAGCGGTTTAACGACTAAGTCATAACGCTCAGCCACCAAGTAAGCTAAATCAGCAGGCACAGTGATCACCAACGGCATTCTATCGACAATCGCCAATGCAGCCTCAAGGTGATAAGCACGCAACACCATTTTACGTGGGTTTTGATTAGCTAAAGCGTTATCGAGTAAAGCTTTAACGCCATCACTGATCGCGATCATCGCGTGCGGAAGTGAGACATAATCTTCAAGGCTTAATGGTTGATCGGCCAATGGGTGATTTTGGGATAACAAGCAAGACACACCAACCGGCCCTAATACGTCTTTATGAAGTGGTGCGATGCTGCCACTCGGACGACAAATCGCCATATCAACGCGCTCAGTACTGAGTTGCTTAAACAAATGCTCATGCTGCAACGGCGCAAATTCCAACGAGATATTCGGCGCTTGTTCATAAATCTTAGGCAATGCATAAGGCAAGATGGTTTGCATCGCGTAGTCAGTGGTCGCAATTAAAAAACGCTCACTACAATAGTAAGGGTCAAAATCACTCGGGCTAAGCAGTTGACGGAAAGATTCTAACGGTTGATCAATACGCTGGCTGATCTCAAGTGCTTTCTTGGTAGGAATAAGATGCTGACCTTGGCGCGTAAATAGAGGATCATTAAGTAGTTCTCTAAGACGCCCTAATACACGACTGGTTGCAGATTGACTTAAATTGAGACGAAGCGCAGCCTGGCTAACACTGCCTTCTTCAATCAATACCTTTAAGGCGACCAATAAGTTCAGGTCTCTACGATAGATGTCTTCTAATTCCACGCCACTTACCTAGCTGTATACTATCACCATTGATCACTACGTTGTTTATAGCATGCTTTAGATAAAAAAAATCCCGCAATTACGCGGGGAAGCCCAAGAAAATTGGGGATAGTGTCGGAATGTTGTCGTATCGGAATTTACTTGTTGTATTAAGGTTAGTGCTCTTGCTCTTCGGCTATGCTTTGCCAACGGCGCATCTCGACCCAAATACCAATAATCGTTGCTACTATGCCAAAGATAGGCATCAGTGAAGTCTCTGTCGGTGAGCGTAGTACTAACGCACAAAAAGAAATAAAACAGAGAACCGAATAAATTGTTAATCTATCTAATCCTGTCAACATCGCCACTCCTTAGCTAGTTGCCTTTGTTTCAAGTTGTTATCAACTTGTTAATTAAGTTATAGGAAATAATTCCGTTTGCCAAGCACTTATTGCATATTTTTTCTGCAGACGTATTATTCACTCGTTAGATAGATATAGAGATACAAACCATGACATTCAAACCTGAACTGGCAACCCATACTTTAGAAGCTGAAGGCCTGCGTTGCCCGGAGCCAGTAATGATGGTCAGGAAGACAATTAGAAACATGCAGGATGGCGATGTATTACTGGTAAAAGCTGACGATCCTTCGACAACTCGAGATATTCCGAGCTTTTGTCGATTCATGGATCATCAGTTGGTAGGTCAAGCGACAGAAACTTTGCCTTACCAGTATTTGATCAGAAAGGGATTGGAGGCGTAACGCCCCACCGAGTATCAAGTATCAAAAAAGCCGCTCGTACCTTATGTTCTTAAACAGAACTCAGAGTACGAGCGGCTTTTTGTTTATTCGTTTCTAGACTTGTTTTGCAGATGCTCGAGCTGATGCTGAATTTCTCGGATATCTTTGCGCATCGGAATAATATGCGCGACCCGAATCCAAGCCTCTACCGCAAGCGCAGTCATGATGATGGCACCCGCGACCATTGGTAGCCACATGTCCGTCAACACCATGCCTAATAATGTAAGTGCAAGACCAAAAGTAAATAGATAACTTTGGCTTTGTGGAGTAATACCCATATAACGCGTCAACATAATCATGCCCTCGTGTTCTTAACTCACAATATTAAAATATCATGACAAGTATGACAGTTATATGTCCATTCGCTCGATAAACCCCACAATACTGTAAGAGTATGACCTACAACACATTACTCTACTGATTGAGTATAATAAGACTCAATACTACCTGTTAATAGAAAGCCGCAGCGATAGCTAAACCCACGAATAATAAGGCCGTGATCTTACGAATCAGGTCAAGCGGCATCTTATCTGCCGACAACTTACCGATGATAACCACTGGCACATTCGCCAATAACATACCGATCGTAGTACCTAGAATCACCCACATTAATGCATCAGAGTATTGAGCCCCTAGAATGGAGGTCGCTATCTGGGTTTTATCACCAATCTCAGCAATGAAGAACGCGATGAAACTGGCGACAAACGGGCCTCGGTTTGAGATCTGCTCATCGTCATCCAACTTATCGGGAATCAGAATCCAGCCCGCCATAGCGATGAAACTGACCACCAGCACCCACTTTAAAACTTCAGGTGAAAGATAATCGGCGACTACAACCCCGAGCCATGCAGCAAGGGCATGATTGGCAATGGTGGCAAAGAAGATAGCCGCAATGATAGGTATCGGTTTTCGATATCGACTGGCTAATAAAAGGGATAGCAACTGGGTCTTATCACCGATCTCGGCTAAGGCGACAGTTGTAATTGAAATTGCTAAAACGCTCACGACATGCTCATTTGGGATGGAGATTATTATATTTAACCAAAGACAAACCTCGCGCCCCATCCCGGTTCACGATGCTTGTCTAAGGTCTTGCTAAGCGCCACCAAGGTGGTGGTTGCCTCGAACGCCATGATGATTTTGCATCAATTATGTTGACGGACGAACTCATTCAATAGGATATGAATAAGTAAGCTACTCCCCAAAGACCGCGAGATTTTAATCACCCACGCTTTCAAACACAAGTGTCAAACTTATCAAAATATCCACTTGTGCCGAAAAACAAACATTAAAGGCAAAAAAATCCACTAAACGACATTTTAGACCACTAATTAAACAAGATTACCCCTACTCGCTTTACCAATATCTCGGTATACTCAGAGGTTATTTTTATCATTCATTTAAAAGAATCGCGCGAACCTGACTATGCAAAAATACGATATCAAAACCTTCCAGGGAATGATCCTCGCGCTGCAGGATTACTGGGCACAAAACGGTTGTACCATTGTTCAACCACTAGATATGGAAGTAGGTGCTGGCACCTCTCACCCAATGACATGTCTACGTGCACTTGGCCCAGAGCCAATGTCTACGGCGTACGTTCAACCTTCTCGTCGTCCGACCGATGGTCGTTACGGTGAAAACCCGAACCGCCTGCAGCACTACTATCAATTCCAAGTAGCTCTAAAACCTTCTCCAGATAACATCCAGGAGTTGTACTTAGGCTCGCTTGAAGTTCTTGGTGTCGACCCACTTGTTCACGACATTCGCTTCGTTGAAGATAACTGGGAAAACCCAACACTAGGCGCATGGGGCCTTGGTTGGGAAGTATGGCTAAACGGCATGGAAGTAACTCAGTTTACTTACTTCCAACAGGTTGGCGGCATTGAGTGTAAGCCTGTAACTGGCGAGATCACTTACGGTATCGAGCGTCTAGCAATGTACATCCAGGAAGTAGATTCTGTTTACGACCTTGTATGGAACGTAGCACCAGACGGTTCTAATGTGACTTACGGTGACATCTTCCACCAAAACGAAGTTGAGCAATCAACATACAACTTCGAGCACGCAGACGTAGATTTCCTATTCACTTTCTTCGACCAGTGCGAAAAAGAGTGTAAAGAGCTACTTGAGCTTGAGAAGCCACTGCCGCTTCCAGCTTACGAGCGCATTCTAAAAGCAGGTCACGCATTCAACATCCTTGATGCGCGCAAAGCTATCTCTGTAACAGAGCGTCAACGTTACATCCTTCGTATCCGCAACCTGACTAAAGCTGTTGCAGAAGCGTACTACGCGTCACGTGAAGCACTTGGCTTCCCAATGTGCCGATCTGTAGAAGAAAAGGAAGGTAAATAATCATGGCGAAGAATTTTCTAATTGAACTGGGTACGGAAGAGCTTCCACCAACGGCACTTCGTTCTCTAGCAGAAGCCTTTGCTTCTAACTTTGAAGCGGGTCTTAAAACGGCTGAGCTTTCTCACGAAGGCATCAAGTGGTACGCAGCACCTCGTCGTCTAGCTCTTAAAGTAACCGCACTGGCTGAAGGCCAAGCTGACAAAGTCGTTGAAAAGCGTGGTCCTGCTGTTTCTGTAGCATTCGATGCTGAAGGCAACGCGACTAAAGCAGCACAAGGTTGGGCTCGTGGTAACGGTATCACTGTTGAGCAAGCTGACCGTCTGAAAACAGACAAAGGCGAGTGGCTTCTTTTCAAACAAGAAGTAGCTGGCAAACCTGTTCAAGAATTGGTGATGGATATCGCTGCGAAAGCACTGGCTGGCCTACCAATCCCTAAAGCGATGCGCTGGGGTAACTCAGACATTCAATTTATCCGTCCAGTAAAAACACTGACAGTACTACTAGGTGATGAGCTTGTTGAAGGCGAAATCCTAGGTGTAGCATCTGCTCGTACTATCCGTGGCCACCGTTTCATGGGCGAACAAGAGTTTACAATCGATTCTGCTGACCAATACCCTGCGATCCTAGAAGAGCGCGGTAAAGTAATGGCAGATTACGAAGCACGTAAAGCGATCATCCTTGCTGATTCGCAAAAAGCGGCAGCAGCGGTTGGCGGTAAAGCTGACCTAGAAGATGACCTTGTTGAAGAAGTAACGTCTCTGGTTGAATGGCCAGTAGTACTTACAGCGAAGTTTGAAGAAGAATTCCTAAAAGTCCCTTCTGAAGCTTTGGTTTACACCATGAAAGGCGACCAGAAGTACTTCCCAGTGTATGACGCTGATAAGAACCTTCTGCCAAACTTCATCTTCGTTTCGAACATCGAGTCTAAAGAGCCTCGTCACGTAATCGAAGGTAACGAGAAGGTTGTACGTCCACGTCTAGCTGATGCTGAGTTCTTCTTCAACACAGACCGTAAGCGTCCGCTTATCGACCGTCTTGCTGAACTAGAGCAAGCTATCTTCCAGAAGCAACTGGGCACTATCAAAGACAAAACCGACCGCATCACAGAACTTGCTGGCTACATTGCTGAGAAAATCGATGCTGACGTTGAAAAGTCTAAGCGTGCTGGCCTACTGGCTAAGTGTGACCTAATGACATCAATGGTATTCGAATTTACGGATACTCAAGGTGTGATGGGGATGCACTACGCGACTCACGATGGTGAAGACGAGCAAGTAGCACTGGCACTTTACGAGCAGTACATGCCTCGTTTCGCGGGTGACACACTACCAAGCACTGGTATTTCTTCTGCAGTCGCAATGGCAGACAAGCTAGACACTATCGTAGGTATCTTCGGTATTGGCCAAGCACCAAAAGGTTCTGACCCATTCGCTCTACGTCGTGCATCACTAGGTGTGCTACGTATCATCGTTGAAAACGGCTACAACCTAGACCTAACCGATCTAATCGGTAAAGCGAAAGAGCTACTAGGCGACAAGCTAACTAACGACAACGTTGAAGCTGACGTTATCGACTTCATGCTAGGTCGTTTCCGCGCATGGTACCAAGATGCTGGTTTCAGCGTTGATATCATCCAAGCGGTACTAGCACGTCGTCCAACTAAACCTGCTGATTTTGACCAACGTGTTAAAGCGGTTTCTCACTTCCGTGAACTGGAAGCAGCAGAAGCACTAGCAGCAGCGAACAAGCGTGTAGGTAATATCCTTGCGAAATTCGATGGCGAGCTACCAGCAGAAATCGATCTAGCACTTCTTCAAGAAGACGCAGAGAAAGCACTGGCTGAAAACGTTGAAGTAATGACAGAAGCACTAGAACCAGCATTCGCGACAGGCAACTACCAAGAAGCCCTAAGCAAACTTGCTGACTTACGTGAACCCGTTGATGCATTCTTCGATAACGTAATGGTTATGGCTGATGATGAAGCGCTTAAGAAGAACCGTCTAACGCTACTGAACAACCTACGTAACCTGTTCCTACAGATTGCTGACATCTCTCTACTGCAAAAATAAGCACGAGTGAGACAGTTGCTCTTAGTCATACTCTGAGTAACTAACAGTAAATACCCAAAGGGAAGCGAAAGCTTCCCTTTTTGTTTTTGTGAACCAAGCATTTGTTTGTAGAGGTGTTATTGATTAACTGAATGAAACAGCACTCAGACTGTAGAGGGTATTGTTTGCTATAAATAACCTGTTTATTCAGGGGAAGGGAACAATGAAAAAGACAGTACTCGCGCTTTCAATACTCGCACTCAGCGCATGCAGCCAAACCAATGACAACAATCTACTGCTGACAATTGATAACGACACTGTCGTATTCGAATCATCCGGTAAAGGCACCGTGATTGCAGAACAGGAGCTCGCTAAAGGTAGTTATACCTTCTCTATCAGCGACGCTCAAAGTACCTGTGGTACTAACTTTGCTCTGGCTGAAGAGAGTCGCATCAAATTCAATAAACCCCTTCGCCTAGACGACTGCGCCGAAAAGTCCGAAATCGCTATTAAAGTCTTTCGCGCTAACACCTATCAATTTACACTCAACCCACAGACCAATGAACTCACGGTTCAGATAAAGCCAAAGCAGCAACAAGTTCAAAGCTTTGCCTGCCCAATACCTAGTGACCAGCCAACCACCATCAACGTTGCTCAAACCTTTGATGATGGTACCTTGGTAAGAGACGCCCTTTCAGGCAAACAAATCACAGTAACTAATGGCAGCGTCACCATGCAGCCTGCAGAAAACAGCCAAGGTATTCTGCTACTAGAGAAAGTAGAACCAGAAACCAAAGCCGATTTTAGTTGGGATAACGCCACGGTTTACTTCGTAATGACTGACCGTTTCCACAATGGCAACCCTGACAACGACAACAGCTATGGTCGCAGCCAAGATGGACAAGACGAAATCGGCACCTTCCACGGTGGTGACCTAGCAGGCTTAACCGAAAAGCTCGACTACATTGAATCGCTCGGGGCCAATGCTATCTGGATTACCTCTCCACTAGAGCAAATCCACGGCTGGGTTGGCGGTGGTGATCGCGGTGACTTCAAACACTATGGCTATCACGGCTATTACCATCAAGACTGGACCAAGCTTGATGACAACATGGGTACCGAAGACGAGCTGAAAACCTTCATCGATACCGCGCACAGCAAAGGCATTCGTGTTGTTTGGGACGTGGTGATGAACCACACTGGCTACGCCACGCTTGCCGACATGCAAGAGTTTGATTTTGGTAAACTCAACCTGACCGATGAACAAGCTAAACAAACGCTTGGTGAAAACTGGACAGATTGGCAACCCGCTAAAGGTCAGAACTGGCACTACTTCAACAACTACATCTCATACAGCGATAAAGAAGCATGGGAAAAGTGGTGGGGCAAAGCTTGGCTGCGCAGTGATATCGGAGCCTATGACTCTCCAGGTTACAATAACCTCACCATGTCTTTGGCGCATTTACCCGATTTCAAAACAGAATCGACAGAGACCACTGGGCTACCTAACTTCTATCGCAACAAGTCCACCAGCGCCACGGATGAACTCCAAACCCCTCGTGAACATCTAATCACTTGGTTGTCTGACTGGGTACGTGAATATGGCGTTGATGGTTTTAGAGTCGATACCGCCAAGCACGTTGAGTTAGACGCGTGGGCAGAGCTTAAAGAGAGCACTAACCAAGCGCTTGCAGAATGGAAGCAAAACAACCCAGACAAAGCCCTGGATGACCTACCTTTTTGGATGACAGGCGAAGTATGGGCACACAGCGTAGTCAAATCAGACTATTTTGCTAACGGCTTTGATTCGATCATCAACTTTGAATTCCAGAGTGATATCGCACCAAAGGCGCTCAAGTGCCTATCCGATCTTGATGCTGATTACCTTCGTTACGCAGAGAAGATCAACAACGACAGCGAATTCAACGTACTGAGTTACCTATCGTCTCACGACACCTCTCTATTCTGGACACAACATGGCAGCGACTTTGCGAAACAGACCAAAGCTGCAAACGCGTTGATGCTGGCTCCCGGTGCGGTGCAGATCTATTACGGAGATGAAATCGCTCGTGATTTCGGCCCAACAGGCTCAGACCCAATGCAAGGTACTCGATCTGACATGCCTTGGGATCAAATCACAGGCGAACGAGCAGAATTGCTGGAACACTGGCAAGCACTTGGCCAATTCCGCCAACGACACCCAGCAGTAGCTCAAGGTAAGCACATCATCCGCAACAACAAGGGCTACTATGCGTTCGAACGCCAATACCGAGATGACAAAGTATTGGTTGTTTACACCGGAACGAAGTAAACATTCATTGAAATAATCCGCAAAATTAAAAGGAGAAGCTTAGGCTTCTCCTTTTTTGATCACGAAACACTCGTTCAATAAGAAAGCAGACACTCATTAGTTAAACTTTATAGAAGTTTTTTTCGTGTTAGAGCATTTGGCGCTATGCGTCGCAAAAACATTGCGGTATGTTCAAGGAATACACTGTTGGTAGACATAAGGTCTGCCTTAATGACACATAACAAGCAATCACAATGAATTAGGTAAAATAAGTAATGCAGTTCTCTAAGTTTGGTGAAAAATTTAATCGATACTCTGGAATCACTCGTTTAATGGATGATTTGAATGATGGCCTGCGCACTCCTGGCGCAATCATGCTCGGTGGTGGCAACCCAGCCGCTATCCCAGCCATGCTCGATTACTTTAACCAAGCCAGTGCCGATATGCTCGCCAGTGGAGAACTCATCGCCGCCCTCGCTAACTACGATGGTCCGCAGGGCAAAAACAGCTTTATTAAGTCGTTAGCGGCAATGCTGAAAGAAACTTATGACTGGGACATCAGCGAAAAGAACATCAGCCTAACCAACGGCAGTCAAAGTGGCTTCTTTTACCTCTTCAACCTGTTAGCAGGTCAACAACCAGACGGTTCTCACAAGAAAATCTTGTTGCCGATCGCACCGGAATATATCGGCTACGGCGATGCTGGCATTGATGACGATATTTTTATCTCTTACCACCCAGAAATCGAGCTTCTTGAAAATAGACAGTTCAAATACCACGTTGATTTTGAAAAGCTTAAGGTTGACGACTCGGTTTCCGCCATCTGTGCTTCTCGCCCAACCAACCCAACCGGTAACGTGCTGACCGACGAAGAAGTACGTAAACTGGATAAACTTGCGCGCGAAAACAACATACCGCTATTGATCGATAATGCCTATGGCTTGCCGTTTCCAAACATCATCTTTGAAGATGTCGAACCGTTCTGGAATGAAAACACCATTCTGTGCATGAGCTTATCTAAGCTTGGTTTGCCTGGTGTGCGTTGCGGTATCGTGATTGCGAGCGAAGAAGTAACACAAGCTCTGACCAACATGAATGGCATTATCAGCCTAGCACCTAATAGTGTTGGCCCTGCGATTGCTAACCACATGATTGAAAAAGGCGATTTACTGCGCTTAAGTAGCGAGGTAATCAAACCTTTCTATAAAGATAAATCTCTACGTGCAGTTGAGCTCTTACAAGAAGCGATCGATGACCCTCGCTTCCGTATCCACAAGCCTGAAGGCGCGATTTTCTTATGGCTATGGTTTGATGAGTTGCCAATTACCACCATGGAGCTGTACGACCGCCTCAAAGCTCGTGGCGTATTGATTGTTCCTGGTGAATACTTCTTTATCGGCCAAGAAGACGAGTGGGATCATGCTCACCAGTGCTTACGTATGAACTACGTGCAAGATGATGAAGCAATGCAGAAAGGCATTTCAATCATTGCAGAGGAAGTGAAAAAGGCTTACTCAGAACAGTAATCAAAGCTTTTAGGTTACTGTAGGCCAAATACAAAAAAGAGCACCTCATAAGGTGCTCTTTCACTTTTACTTTCCGATATTTATTAGCTCAAATGAGCTAATAACGCTTAACCTTCTAGAAGACTATTACCATTAATAGCAATCTTACGCGGTTGCATCGCTTCTGGGATCTCGCGTTCTAGGTCGATGTGAAGGAGACCATTTTCCATGCTTGCGCCTACCACTTTTACATAGTCAGCCAGTTGGAATTTACGTTCGAAATCGCGCTCTGCAATACCTTGATATACGAAGGTTTTCTCTACTTCTTCTTTACGCTCACCTTTCACAATTAGCGTATTCTCTTTTTGAGTCAGATCTAATTGGTCATCTGCAAAGCCAGCGACTGCCATAGTAATACGGTAGTTATTCTCGTCTTTTTGCTCGATGTTATAAGGAGGGTAACCGCCAGAAGTATTTTTCGATGTGTTCGCTTCCATCATGTTGAATAGACGATCGAAGCCGATTGCGTTGCGGTAAAGTGGAGTGAAATCTACAGTTCTCATAATGCTATCCTTTTAGTAAGCAATAGTCTTAGCTGTGATTTTTACTAAGATCGAACTTGTGAGTGACCCAGTAAACAGCTAAGGGATTCAGTTTGCATTCCTCGGGTTTCGCCTCTTTTGGCGACAACGCTGGGACATGACAATGAATCAATTTTTAAATTGTGTGCTGCCAAAGTTATCCTCTATTGAGCGATACTCTAGCAACGGTTATGAAGGTTCTGTTTCTTCTCTTGTAGAGCAAGACAGTCATCCTCTTCACAACTAGATATGTGGATTGAGCAAAATAGTTTCAAGGGATTATTTTCAATTATTTTTTCAACTCAATATTTTTCAAGACCTTACCGACACAAAAAAGCACCGCCAATAGGCAGTGCTTTCATAATTTTATGAACTTAATCAATACAACGAAGACATCAATTTAATTGCTTCGAGGATAAGTTAGTTCGCATTAGTTCAAGCAAGGCGCACGCAGCATACAAGTGTATGTGAGTACGCCGAACGCAGAAATCATGCGAAATAACGACGCATCGCAGTAATTAAACGTCTAAGTTTGCTACTTTCAATGCATTCTCTTCGATGAAGTTACGACGAGGCTCTACTTGGTCGCCCATCAACGTTGTAAACAACAGATCTGCACCAACGGCATCGTCAATGGTTACTTGCATCATACGGCGAGTTTCAGGATCCATTGTCGTTTCCCAAAGCTGGTCAGGGTTCATCTCACCTAGACCTTTGTATCGTTGCAAGCTTAAGCCACGACGAGACTCTTTCACCAACCAGTTCAGAGCTTCAACAAAGCTAGAAACCGCTTGAGTACGCTCACCACGCTTGATGTAAGCGCCTTCTTCAATCAAGCCATCAAGGGCTTCAGATAGATCAGCCAGCTTCGCGAACTCTTTCGAGTTAATCAGATCAATGCTTAGTAGGTGTTCATGAGTTACACCATGAGTACGAACCACGATCTTAGGTACGCTCAAACCTAGCTCTTCATGTTTTTCAACTTCAAGGCTGTATTGGCTAGCACCGACTTCTTTCGCGTTTAGCTGTTCTACAAGCTGCTTACCCCAAGCTTCAACTGCCACGTCATCATGACACTGCTCAGCCGTTAGACGAGGAACGTAAATCAGTTCGTGAACCAATGCGCGTGGGTAACGGCGGCTCATGCGGTCAACAAGCTTAATACCCGCATTGTATTGCTGAACAAGCTTCTCTAGACCTTCACCTGCGAACGCTGGCGCTTCAGGGTTTACGTGCAGTTCTGCATTGTCTAAAGCCAAAGATACTTGATACTGGTTCATCGCATCTTCATCTTTAATGTATTGCTCTTGCTTACCTTTCTTCACTTTGTAAAGTGGCGGTTGAGCAATGTAAATGTAACCACGTTCAATCAGCTCAGGCATTTGACGGTAGAAGAACGTCAGTAGCAGTGTACGGATGTGAGAACCATCGACATCGGCATCGGTCATGATAATGATGTTATGGTAACGCAGTTTGTCTGGGTTGTATTCGTCACGGCCAATACCACAACCAAGTGCAGTGATTAACGTTGCGACTTCTTGAGAAGACAGCATTTTATCGAAACGTGCTTTCTCTACGTTAAGGATTTTACCTTTAAGCGGTAGGATTGCTTGGTTCTTACGGTTACGCCCCTGCTTAGCTGATCCGCCAGCAGAGTCTCCTTCCACAATATACAGTTCAGACAGTGCAGGATCTTTTTCCTGACAGTCAGCGAGTTTACCTGGAAGGCCTGCTAAATCTAATGCGCCTTTACGACGTGTCATCTCACGCGCTTTACGCGCTGCATCACGAGCTCGTGCTGCATCGATAATTTTCGAACAAACGATTTTCGCTTCACCTGGATTCTCAATGAGGAACTCAGACAATTTCTCACCCATAGTAGACTCTACGGCAGACTTCACTTCTGAAGAAACCAGCTTGTCTTTAGTTTGGCTTGAGAACTTAGGATCTGGCACTTTCACCGAAACAATCGCCGTCAAACCTTCACGAGCATCATCACCTGATGTTGAAGTCTTCGCTTTCTTCGAGAAGCCTTCTTTGTCCATAAAGCTATTCAATGTACGAGTTAGTGCAGCACGGAAACCTGCTAAGTGAGCACCACCATCGCGTTGAGGGATGTTGTTGGTGAAACAGTAGATGTTTTCTTGGTAGCCATCATTCCACTGCATCGCAACTTCAACGGTAATACCGTCTTCACGCTCAGAGTTAAAGTGGAAGATTTTTTGGATGATTGGCGTTTTGTTAGTATTAAGGTGCTCAACAAACGCTTGGATACCGCCTTCGTATTCGAAGTGATCCATTTTGTCTTCTTCGCGCTCGTCAATCAGCTTAATTGACACACCTGAGTTCAAGAATGATAGCTCACGTAGACGCTTAGCTAAAATATCATAATGGAACTCGATGTTAGTAAAGGTTTCTTCACTCGGCCAGAAACGAATCTCTGTACCGGTTTTATCCGTGTCACCGATAACAGCTAGTGGCGCTTGAGGCTCACCGTGGCTGTAGGTTTGAGTGTGGATTTTGCCACCACGGTGGATAGTAAGAGTAACTTGCTTAGAAAGTGCGTTAACTACTGAAACACCAACACCATGCAGACCACCAGATACCTTGTACGAGTTATCATCGAACTTACCACCAGCGTGAAGAACCGTCATGATTACTTCTGCTGCTGATACGTTTTCTTCTGGGTGCAATTCTGTTGGGATACCACGGCCGTCATCGCTTACAGACACAGAACTATCTTCATGGATAGTTACAATAATGTCATTACAGTGACCAGCTAGCGCTTCATCAATAGAGTTATCTACCACCTCAAAAACCATGTGGTGCAGACCGGTACCATCATCCGTGTCGCCAATGTACATTCCAGGACGCTTACGTACCGCATCCAGACCCTTCAGTACTTTAATACTCGATGAATCGTAATTATCTGACATAGTTACTCTCTGACTAATTATCCTTGCTCTATTTTGCCATGTTCCACATGAAACATCCTGCTATTTTCGTCATGCATATCAGCAATCTGATCAGCGGTAATAGAGCTTACAAAAACTTGAGCCTTAGTCGCCTTTAAACACTCAGCAAGACGTGCTCGGCGTTGGCTATCTAATTCGGAAGCGAAGTCATCTATTAAATAGATGCACTGCTTACCTGTCATTTGGGTGAGGTGCTGCCCTTGTGCTACGCGCAACGCGCACACCATCAACTTCAATTGACCTCGTGACAAGACATCTTCCACTGGAGTGCCGTTCACTTTTATCTTTAGATCCGCTTTGTTTGGCCCACTAAATGTGTAACCAAGCTGCTGATCCCTTTCAAAATTCTTTTCTAATATCTCAGCGTATGGGGTGTCTTTATCCCAACCACGATAGTAGTTAATCTTTATCTCAAACTCAGGAAGGAAGGTCGCACAGATTTCCTCTGCCACTTCTTTTAACTGCTCAACGTAGGTAGCGCGCCATTGGCTGATGCTTTCTGCTAAACGGGCTAATTCTTGATCCCAATAGCTTAGCTCTCGATAATTCGTTGCCGTTTTCAATAATGCATTACGCTGTTTATTGAGTCGCTTGACCCTGCCCCATGCATCATAAAAACCAGACTCACTATGGAAGACTCCCCAATCAATGAATGCCCGGCGATGTTTAGGTCCATCCGTCAGTAAATCAAACCCTTCAGGATGAATCAACTGCAATGGTAATACTTGAGCTAGCTGAGCTAATTTTTGCCCAGTTTGACCGCTTATTTTAACCTCTGTCGTGCCATCGCGCTGCTTATTAATGCCAATTGGCAGCTCAAATTGATCCGAGGTCATAAAACGGCCATGAACAAACAGTTCGCTACACTCATTTTGAATGATACGACCGGTTAATGAGCTTTTGAATGAGCGACCATGTCCGAGCAGATACACCGCTTCCAGGACACTGGTTTTGCCGCTACCGTTAGCCCCTATAAGAAAGTTAAAGCCTGATGACGGTTGAATGTCACAGGCTTCTATATTTCTAAATTGCTTAACGATTAAGCGCGATAAAGGCATAACGTCTTCATATTAATCTTCAATCACGACTCGGTAGGTCAACATATTGCAGCTTATAAACGAATTGGCATAACAACGTACATCGCGCTGTCATCTTGTGCATTTTCAATCAAGGCACTCGCATTAGCGTCTGACATTGAGATACGAACTTGTTCACAACGCAGTGTGTTCAGAACATCCAATACGTAGCTTACGTTAAAGCCAATCTCTAGCGCGTCACCGTCGAAGTTAACATCTAGCACTTCTTCTGCTTCTTCTTGTTCTGGGTTGTTCGCTGTAATACGCATCTCGCTATCCACAAGATTAACTCGAACACCACGGAATTTTTCATTCGACAGAATCGCTGCACGAGAAAATGCGGAGCGTAATTCATCACAACCGGCTTCAAGTGTCTTGGTAGTATTTTGCGGCATTACGCGGCGATAATCAGGGAAACGACCATCAACGAGCTTAGAAGTAAAGACATAGTTGTTCACTTCAGCACGCACATTAGAGTTGCCAATTTGCAGCGTTACAGGCTGTTCAGGCGCATCCAATAACTTCACTAGCTCTTGAACACCTTTACGGGGAACAATGATCTGCTTCTGGGCAAAGTCAGCACCCAATTGCGCTTGAGATACTGCCATACGGTGACCATCAGTCGCTACGCTGCGTAAGATAGAACCTTCAATCTCAAACAACATGCCGTTGAGGTAGTAACGAACATCCTGGTTCGCCATTGAGAATTGGGTTTTCTCGATAAGACCGCGTAGCTCAGCCTGTGTCACAGACACTTCAACTTCACTGCTCCAGTCTTCAATGTTTGGAAAATCTGCCGCTGGTAATGTTGCCAATGAGAAACGGCTACGACCAGAGCGAACCTGAATACGGTCACCATCCAATACCACAGTGATCACTGAGCTGTCTGGTAAACCACGGCAAATATCTAGGAACTTACGTGAAGGCACAGTAATGCTGCCCGCTTCGAAATCACCTTCAAGCGTTACACGGCTGATCAATTCAACTTCTAGATCCGTCGCTGTCATCGACAACACGTTATCTTCTACTTTAATTAGTAGGTTTCCTAGAATTGGAAGCGTTGGCCTGCCACCGAGTGCGCCAGATACTTGTTGTAATGGCTTAATCAGGTGACTACGTTCAATGGTAAATTTCATATCTTGCTCTTACGGTCTAAATGGCACTGCGTAATAGTACGTGGCCAAGATTCTGCTTATTAAGGTTAAGAATACTGTGTATTAAGAAGAAAGGGTACGAATCAAGTTCGAATAATCTTCTTTAATGTCGTGGCTCTCTTCACGCAGCTGAGCAATTTTACGACAAGCATGCAGTACAGTCGTGTGGTCACGGCCACCGAATGCATCGCCAATCTCAGGCAAGCTGTGGTTTGTTAGCTCTTTAGCCAGAGCCATCGCCAATTGACGTGGACGAGCAACAGAACGAGAGCGACGTTTCGACAAGAGATCGGCTACTTTGATTTTGTAGTACTCGGCTACTGTCTTCTGAATATTATCAATGGTGACCAATTTCTCTTGCAGTGCAAGTAGGTCACGCAGTGCTTCACGTACGAAATCGATCGTAATCGGGCGACCAGTGAAGTTCGCATTCGCGATAACACGGTTCAATGCGCCTTCCAGTTCACGAACGTTAGAACGTAGACGCTTAGCAATAAAGAAAGCCACTTCATCCGCAAGGTGGATTTGGTGGTCTTCTGCTTTCTTCATCAAGATAGCAACCCGCGTTTCAAGCTCTGGTGGCTCAATCGCAACCGTCAAACCCCAACCGAAGCGAGATTTAAGGCGATCCTCTACCCCGTTGATCTCTTTAGGATAACGGTCAGAAGTTAGGATGATCTGTTGGTTGCCTTCAAGCAGTGCGTTAAAGGTATGGAAGAACTCTTCTTGAGAGCGCTCTTTATTAGCGAAGAATTGGATATCATCGATAAGCAAAGCATCAACACTACGGTAGTAACGTTTAAATTCTTCGATCGCATTGTTTTGGAGCGCTTTCACCATGTCTTGAACAAAGCGCTCGGAGTGCATGTAAACCACTTTAGCATTCGGTTTATTATCGACAATGGCATTACCCACCGCATGTAACAAGTGCGTTTTACCTAAACCAGTACCACCATACAAAAACAACGGGTTATAAGCTGTTCCTGGGTTATCAGAAACCTGACGTGCCGCAGCCAAACCCAGTTGGTTCGACTTACCTTCAACAAAGTTATTAAACTTATGCTTTGGGTTCACGTTTGAACGGTGGTTAAGGTCAACCGCCACAGGCTCTTCATCGCGCCAGATATTGTGAACAGGCTTACGAGCTTGTAACTGCGCAGGTGCGGATGACTCAGCGGCCACATCGGCTGCCGTACGTGTACGCGCCGGTGCTGGTGTCGCAGGTTTAGGAGCAATCACGCGCTTGCTTCCCACTTCAAAATGCAGATGTGGGATATCGTTACCACAATATTCTTGCAGTAAACGGTTAATGCTATTTAGATACTTATCGCGAACCCAATCGAGTACGAAACGGTTCGGTGCAAATAGAGTTAGAGTATTGTCATTGAGTTCCGCTTGTAACGGACGAACCCACATACTGAATTCTGTAGCTGGTAACTCTTCTTGAAGCTGTTGCAAACACTGCAACCAAAGCGAAGATGACACGGTGCCCTCACTCTATTTAAGTAATATGAAATGACTGCTAATTTTACCTGTTGATAAGTCAGATCACCAGCAATTGATCACAGATCCAGTGAATAAGATCCAAGTTATTCACAATAAATTTGTAATTTATCGGTGGATCCACACATCTTGCCCCTAATTTACTCACATAATGATCCACTTATGCCCGGATCCTTGCTAGTTATCCCCAAAATGGGAATTCAATCTGGTTATGGTTAATAACATCTGGTTATTTATTCTAGAGAGCATTTTCCCAGTAACATCCAATCCCATAAATATAAGGAGTTACCAAATGAATAACTGGATTAAGGCTGCAATTGCGGCTATCGCACTCTCTGCTGCTACTGTTCAAGCTGCGACTGAAGTTAAAGTCGGTATGTCTGGTCGCTATTTCCCGTTTACGTTCGTTAAACAAGACCAACTACAAGGTTTTGAAGTGGATTTATGGGATGAGATCGGTAAGCGTAACGATTACAACGTTGAATACGTAACGGCAAACTTCTCTGGTCTGTTTGGTCTTCTTGAAACGGGTCGAATTGATACCATTTCAAACCAAATTACAATGACGGATGCGCGTAAAGCGAAATATCTTTTCGCAGACCCTTACGTAGTAGACGGCGCACAAATTACCGTTCGTAAAGGTAATGACAGCATCAAAGGAATCGAAGACCTAGATGGTAAGACGGTTGCGGTAAACCTTGGCTCAAACTTTGAGCAACTGCTGCGCAGCTACGACAAAGATGGCAAAATCAATGTGAAAACCTACGATACAGGTATTGAGCATGATGTCGCTCTTGGCCGTGCAGATGCGTTCGTTATGGATCGCCTATCAGCACTAGAACTTATCAAGAAGACAGGTCTACCATTACAGCTAGCGGGACAACCATTCGAAACAATTGAAAACGCTTGGCCTTTCGTTGACAACGACAACGGTAAAAAATTGCAAGCAGAAGTAAATAAAGCATTAGCAGCAATGCGCGAAGATGGTACGTTAGAAAGTATCTCTCAGAAATGGTTTGGTGCGGATATTACTCATAAGTAATTACTCACTTTCTCCATTCAAAGCCCACTGCTTTACACAGCGGTGGGCTTTTTGCTTTTGAGTTCAGATTAAAAAGCCTGATATAACAGTATTTCCAAACAACACTTCCAATAAAAATACGAGATAGATTATGGGATTTGACTTTAATTACATGCTAGAGCTACTGCCAATACTGCTGAAGTATCTTGGCACAACCATGGAGATGGCGACCTGGGGTTTGTTCTTTGCTCTTATCCTGTCTTTGATATTGGCAAATATTCGTGTATTCAAAATCCCAGTGCTCGATCAACTGAGTCAGCTGTATATTAGCTTCTTTCGCGGAACTCCGCTGCTAGTACAGTTGTTCCTTCTATACTACGGCCTACCGCAGGTATTTCCGTGGATGGTTGGACTCGATGCGTTTGGCGCGGCCGTGATTGGTTTAACCCTTCACTTTGCCGCTTATATGGCAGAGAGTATTCGTGCCGCGATTATTGGTATTGATCGCAGCCAAATGGAAGCCAGTTTGTCTGTAGGCATGACAACTAGCCAAGCAATGCGACGAGTCGTCTTACCGCAAGCAACTCGCGTGGCATTGCCTTCATTGATGAACTACTTCATCGACATGATCAAATCGACTTCACTTGCATTCACCCTAGGTGTAGCCGAAATCATGGCCAAAGCTCAGATGGAAGCGTCTTCAAGTTTCCGCTTCTTCGAGGCTTTCTTAGCTGTAGCGCTGATTTATTGGGGCGTGGTCGTTATCCTCACTCGTATTCAAATTTGGGCCGAAGTGAAACTGAATAAGGCGTATGTACGATGATCAAATTACAAAATATCCACAAGCAGTTTGGTGACACCGAAGTATTGAAAGGGATCGACCTTGAAATCAAACAAGGTGAGATAATTGTCATCATAGGTTCGAGTGGAACAGGTAAGTCCACACTGCTACGTTGCGTAAATTTTCTCGAGCAAGCCGATCAAGGTACGATTTCGATTGACGATATCAAGGTTGATGCTAAGAAACATACCAAAGCAGAGGTGCTGGCACTGCGCCGTAAGACCGGTTTTGTATTCCAAAACTATGCGTTATTTGCTCACCAAACTGCAAAGCAGAATATTGCTGAAGGTTTGATTACCGTTCGAGGTTGGAAAAAGAAGCAAGCCCATGAAAAAGCGCAACAAATACTCGATGATATTGGTCTAGGAGAAAAAGCAGATAGCTACCCTGCTGCGCTTTCTGGAGGTCAACAACAACGCGTTGGGATCGGCCGAGCAATGGCCCTTCAACCAGAGCTTTTGTTGTTCGATGAGCCTACTTCAGCGCTCGATCCTGAATGGGTTGGTGAAGTACTTAACCTCATGAAAAAATTAGCAAATCAGCATCAAACTATGCTGGTGGTTACCCATGAAATGCAGTTCGCTAGAGAGGTCGCAGACCGAGTGATCTTCATGGCCGATGGCCACATTGTCGAGCAGGGATCTCCACAGGATATTTTTGGTAATCCACAGGATCCAAAATTAAAAAAATTCTTAAATAAGGTTGGGATCGACTAAGGATCCTTGTGATTTTAGTTATTCTACGTATAATCCCCCGACCGGAATTTTAGTTAACCCAATCATTGACACTTTTTGTGACAGTGATTACAATTCCGCCTCTTTGTTGAGAGGCGTCGGTTTTCCTTTCTTATATAAAGAAGAGAAAAAATGCCCACGCCGGGTTTAACAAAAACCTAAAACTACTGATCAGTAAGGTAATTACAATGAAACGCACTTTTCAACCTACAGTTCTAAAGCGTAAGCGTACTCACGGTTTCCGTGCTCGCATGGCTACTAAGAACGGTCGCGCAACAATCAATGCACGTCGTGCAAAAGGCCGTAAGCGTCTTTCTAAGTAATCTTTGATTATTTTGAATAAGCTAGCCTTCGGTCGGGAGTTACGCTTGTTAACTCCCGAACATTATCAGAATGTCTTCAAGCAAGCTCATCGAGCTGGCTCCCCTCATTTCACCATCATTGCCCGAAATAACTCTCTTTCAAATCCTCGCCTTGGATTAGCCGTTCCGAAAAAACAGATTAAAACCGCCGTGGGTCGTAACCGATTCAAGCGTCTTACTCGTGAAAGCTTTCGTAACATTCAACACAAACTTCCTAACAAAGATTATGTTGTAATCGCTAAAAAGAGCGCGCAAGATTTAAGCAATGAAGAAATGTTCAAGCTACTCGACAAATTATGGCTTCGCCTGTCTCGCCCTTCGCGTGGATAGCGCTAATACCCATCTATTTTTATAGATGGTTTATTAGTCCACTCATCGGCCCACGCTGCCGATTTACTCCAACCTGCTCTTTATATGCGATAGAAGCGTTGAAAGCTCACGGTTTTGTAAAAGGGTGTTGGTTATCAGGCAAACGTCTATTAAAATGCCATCCTTTGAACGAAGGGGGCTTTGACCCCGTTCCACCAGTCCAAAAACAAGACAGAGATAAATAACGATGGATTCTCAACGTAATATCCTGTTAATCGCATTGGCTTTGGTTTCTTTCCTACTTTTCCAACAATGGAATGTAGCTAAGAACCCGGCTCCACAAGCGATTGAGCAGGCACAATCTGGCAGCACCCTACCAGCGCCATCTTATGCAGATGATCTAGACCCAGCTCCGGGCCAAGTTGCTTCTGCAAAAACTATCACAGTAACAACTGATGTACTGACTCTGTCAATTGATACGGTTGGTGGTGATGTCGTTAAAGCAAATCTAAATGATTACTCTGCAGAGTTCGATTCTGAAGATACTTTTGTTCTTCTTAAGAACGAACCAGGTCACCAATTTATCGCTCAAAGCGGTCTAGTGGGTCCTCAAGGTATCGACCTAAGCAGCACAAACCGCCCTAGCTACACAGTTTCAGCAGATAGCTTCACACTTGCTGATGGTCAGGATGAACTACGCATCCCGATGACTTACCAAGCGAACGGCCTTGAGTACACGAAAACATTCGTCCTTAAGCGTGGTAGCTACGCAATGGATGTTGAATACGATGTAGTAAACAACTCTGGTAACAACGCGACATTCGGCATGTACGCTCACCTACGTCAGAACGTTATGGACGACGGTGGTAGCCTAACAATGCCAACTTACCGTGGTGGTGCTTACTCTACGGAAGATACACGCTATAAAAAATACAGCTTCGACGACATGCAAGATCGCAACCTGTCTCTTAACCTAGCAAATGGTCAAGGTTGGGCAGCGATGATTCAGCACTACTTTGCAAGTGCATGGATTCCACGCGACGAAGCAGGCAGCAACCTTTACACTCGTGTCATTGGTAACCTTGGCGACATCGGTGTTCGCATGCCGAACAAAACCATTGCTACTGGCGACGAAGCAAGCTTTAAAGCAACGCTTTGGGTTGGTCCTAAACTTCAAGACCAAATGGCTGCTGTTGCACCAAACCTAGACCTAGTAGTTGACTACGGTTGGTTATGGTTCATTGCTAAACCACTTCATACTCTGCTTTCGTTCATTCAAGGCATCGTTGTGAACTGGGGTCTGGCAATCATCTGTCTAACGTTCATCGTTCGTGGTGCTATGTACCCACTAACGAAAGCTCAGTACACGTCTATGGCGAAAATGCGTATGCTTCAGCCTAAGCTGACTGCAATGCGTGAGCGTATTGGCGACGACCGTCAACGCATGAGCCAAGAAATGATGGAGCTTTACAAGAAAGAAAAAGTAAACCCACTGGGTGGCTGTTTACCTATCCTTCTACAAATGCCTATCTTCATTTCACTATACTGGGCACTAATGGAGTCAGTTGAACTGCGTCATTCACCGTTCTTCGGTTGGATTACTGACCTTTCAGCACAAGACCCATACTACATTTTGCCACTTCTGATGGGTGCTTCAATGTTCCTAATCCAGAAGATGAGCCCGACAACTGTAACGGATCCGATGCAGCAGAAGATCATGACCTTTATGCCGGTTATGTTCACATTCTTCTTCCTGTTCTTCCCTTCAGGTCTGGTTCTTTACTGGCTAGTATCGAACATCGTAACTCTGATTCAGCAAACGCTTATCTATCGCGCGCTGGAAAAGAAAGGCTTACATTCTAAGTAAGTTCGATAACAGAAAGAGATAAAGAAAGGCGACCAAAAGGTCGCCTTTTTGTTTTTAGCTGATTACAATTCAGCTAATTGATTAATCGTGAACGCCCCATTGTGGCTTTCACATGCTAGCAGGCACAACTATGACTACAGATACGATTGTTGCTCAAGCGACCGCGCCTGGCCGTGGTGGCGTAGGTATTATCCGCGTTTCCGGCCCACTGGCCACTCAGGTTGCATTAGAAGTAACAGGCAAAACACTCAAGCCTCGCTATGCGGAGTACCTGCCGTTTAAATCTGACGATGGCATCGAACTCGATCAAGGCATCGCGCTTTACTTCCCTAACCCGCACTCGTTTACTGGCGAAGACGTATTAGAGTTGCAAGGCCACGGCGGCCCAGTGGTTATGGATATGCTAATCAAACGCATCCTAGCCATTTCAGGCGTACGTGCAGCGCGTCCAGGTGAGTTTTCAGAACGTGCCTTCTTGAACGATAAGATGGATTTAACTCAAGCCGAAGCCATTGCTGACTTAATTGATGCCAGTTCAGAAGAAGCAGCAAAATCGGCGCTTCAATCGCTACAAGGCGAATTCTCTAAACGCATTAATACGCTTGTAGATTCTCTTATTTACTTAAGAATCTACGTTGAAGCAGCGATCGATTTCCCAGAAGAAGAAATTGATTTTCTTGCTGACGGTAAAGTCAGTACTGACTTACAGGCTATCATCGATAACCTCGAAGCTGTACGCCAAGAAGCGAATCAAGGTGCGATCATGCGTGAAGGCATGAAGGTCGTGATTGCAGGTCGCCCAAATGCCGGTAAATCGAGCCTATTGAATGCGCTGTCTGGCAAAGAATCTGCGATTGTGACCGATATTGCCGGCACCACACGTGATGTATTGCGTGAACATATCCATATTGATGGTATGCCACTGCATATTATTGATACCGCAGGCCTGCGTGATGCTTCAGATGAAGTAGAAAAAATTGGTATTGAACGAGCTTGGGAAGAAATTGCTCAGGCAGACCGAGTTTTATTTATGGTCGATGGCACCACAACAGACGCAACTGACCCGCAAGATATCTGGCCAGATTTCGTTGATCGACTACCAAATAATATCGGTATGACAGTGATCCGAAATAAAGCGGATCAAACCAGTGAAGAACTAGGTATTTGCCACGTTAACGATCCCACTCTAATTCGCTTATCAGCGAAAACAGGCGAAGGGGTCGACGCATTGCGCAGCCACCTTAAAGAGTGCATGGGGTTTGCTGGTGGGAATGAGGGCGGTTTCATGGCACGTCGTCGTCACTTAGACGCCTTAGAACGTGCATCAGAGCACTTGGACATCGGCCAACAACAGCTTGAAGGTTATATGGCCGGAGAGATCTTGGCAGAAGAGCTTCGAATCACTCAGCAACATCTTAATGAGATCACGGGTGAATTTAGTTCAGATGACTTATTAGGTCGCATCTTCTCTTCATTCTGTATTGGCAAATAATCTTTAAAGGCCGGCTTATGCTGGCCTTTTCTTTAGTAAGGACAGTTTAATGATCCACATTATTACAGGCAGTACCTTAGGTGGTGCTGAGTACGTTGGCGATCACCTTAATGATCTTCTTGAAGAGCAAGGTCAAGAGATAACCCTTCATAACCAGCCGGAATACGATGACATTCCCCAACAAGGCTTTTGGTTGTTAGTGACTTCAACTCATGGTGCTGGCGAGTTTCCAGATAATATTAAGCCGTTTATCGACGCATTGACCCAGCAATCACCAGATTTAAGTCAGATTCGCTTTGCTGTCGTAGCGCTTGGGGATTCAAGTTACGATACCTTCTGTTTGGCGGGAAAATCAGTCCACAGCTTGCTGAAAGAGCTCGGTGCCCACCCTATTTCTGACTGTTTTACCATCGATGTACTGGAAACTCCGGTACCTGAAGACGCTGCAGAAGCATGGTTTAACGATCATAGTGACCAGTTTTAAACTCTCCTATATCCCAAAAAGCGGCTTATGCCGCTTTTTTTGCCTCTGAATATCGTGATTGTGAATAACTTTTTTCCAAAAAAATTAAAAACTATCCATTTATTTTCAATTTCTTCTGTGGATAAGATCATACATATACGGTGATTAACCTATAGTTATCCAAATAACAAGTTTTAGACTAATTTCTCCCTGTGAATAAGTAGCCATTTTGATCCCAGCTAATCCTCATCATGATCAAAGTTAGATCACATGGTTTGATCCAAAAAAGATCCATGATCTTGTTGATCATTTTTGACTTATCCACAGACACCCTCGATCCTAATAATAGATCTAATAAAAGATCTCTTTAAAGATCTTATCTATATTAATTAAAAACTGCTTTTTCGAAAAATTCCAAAAACGTTTTCTCAAGCTATGAAAACAGGTAGAATATCGCTCCTTTTTATCTGTCTAGAAAACATTTGAATACCTGAGGTTGGTTCATGCTTTATCACGAAAAATTTGACGTCATCGTTGTTGGTGGTGGCCATGCAGGAACGGAAGCCGCACTCGCATCTGCACGTACTGGTCAAAGTACGTTATTACTTACTCATAATATCGATACGTTAGGACAAATGTCTTGCAACCCAGCTATTGGCGGGATCGGTAAGGGCCATTTGGTTAAAGAGGTCGATGCAATGGGTGGATTAATGGCGCAAGCTATTGATCATGCAGGTATTCAGTTCAGAACATTGAACGCATCAAAAGGCCCTGCAGTTCGTGCGACTCGTGCACAAGCTGACCGCGCACTTTACAAAGCTTTTGTTCGAAATACTCTTGAAAACACACCAAACCTAACTTTGTTCCAACAATCGGTTGATGATTTGATCGTTGAACAAGATCAAGTGGTTGGTGTGGTGACGCAGATGGGCCTTAAGTTCCGCGCTGATGCTGTGGTACTGACTGTTGGCACCTTCCTAGGCGGAAAGATCCATATTGGTATGGAAAGTTCTTCTGGTGGTCGAGCCGGTGATCCACCATCGATCGCACTTGCTGACCGTCTTCGTGATCTTCCATTCCGAGTTGATCGCCTGAAAACAGGTACACCCCCTCGTATCGATGCGCGTAGCGTTGATTTTTCTGAGCTTGAGGTTCAGCACGGTGATAACCCGACGCCTGTTTTCTCGTTCATGGGTAGCCGAACTCAACAGCCTCGTCAAATTCCATGTTATATCACGCATACCAATGAAAATACGCATGACGTTATTCGCGCTAACCTAGATCGCAGCCCAATGTACGCGGGTGTGATTGAAGGTATTGGCCCTCGCTACTGTCCTTCGATTGAAGACAAAGTGATGCGTTTTGCTGATAAGAACAGTCACCAAATTTTTATCGAACCTGAGGGTCTAACGACTCATGAGCTATACCCGAATGGTATCTCTACCAGCCTACCGTTTGATGTACAGGTTCAAATTGTTCGTTCGATGAAGGGCTTTGAAAATGCTCATATCGTTCGCCCTGGCTATGCGATTGAGTACGATTTCTTTGATCCTCGCGACCTTAAGCTGACTTACGAAACTAAGTTTATTAAAGGTCTATTCTTTGCGGGTCAAATCAACGGTACCACTGGCTACGAAGAAGCAGCTGCACAAGGCTTGATGGCAGGTCTCAATGCAAGTTTGTTTACTCAAGGCAAAGAAGGCTGGAGCCCGCGTCGCGATCAAGCTTACATGGGCGTTCTTATCGATGACTTATCGACGATGGGCACCAAAGAACCTTACCGTATGTTTACGTCTCGCGCGGAATACCGTTTGCTCCTTCGTGAAGACAACGCTGATATCCGTTTGACGGAAAAATCACGTGAACTTGGCTTGGTGGATGACGCTCGTTGGGCTCGATTCAATGAGAAAGTAGAAAACATGGAGAGAGAGCGTCAACGTCTGAAAGAAACGTGGATTAATCCTAAATCTGAAGATATTGATCAACTGAACCAAATTCTTAAAACACCAATGTCTCGTGAAGCGAGCGGTGAAGATCTTCTTCGTCGCCCTGAAATGACTTATTCACAGCTAACTGCATTGGATCGTTTTGGTCCGGCACTGGAAGATCAACAAGCGTCTGAGCAAGTTGAGATCCAAGTAAAGTACGATGGTTATATCCAGCGTCAACAAGATGAAATTGAAAAATCACTGCGTCATGAAAACACCAAACTGCCGGCTGACATCGACTACAGCAAGGTAAAAGGGCTTTCTAATGAAGTGGTTCTAAAACTAACTACCGCTAAACCTGACTCGATCGGTATTGCATCGCGTATCTCTGGTATTACACCTGCTGCAATCTCGATTTTGTTGGTTTATCTGAAAAAGCATGGCCTGTTGAAAAAAGGTGAGGAAGCATAATGAGCGTATTGCGCGAAAAACTGGATCACCTGATTGGCCAGACTGAACTTGAAGTATCGGAAAAACAACGTAGCCAATTAGTGGGCTACGTTGAGTTACTCAATAAATGGAACAAGGCCTATAATTTAACGTCTGTTCGTGACCCGCAAGAAATGATGGTGAAACATATCTTAGATAGCATCATTGTTAGCATTCACTTACAAGGCAAGCGCTTTATTGATGTCGGTACCGGCCCTGGTCTTCCTGGGATTCCGCTCTCAATCATGAACCCTGACCGTGAGTTTTACTTGTTAGATAGCTTAGGTAAGCGTATTCGTTTCATCAAGCAGGTGATTCATGAGCTGGGTATCGACAACGTAGTACCGGTTCAAAGTCGCGTTGAAGAATTTCAACCTGAAGAAAAGTTTGATGCAGTGCTCAGTCGTGCGTTTGCGTCAATGACAGACATGGTAGAGTGGTGTCACCATTTACCTAAAGAGCAATCCGGTGTATTTTTGGCTCTTAAAGGACAACATCCTAGAGACGAAATTGATCTGTTACCTGAATGGTGTTCAGTGACAGACATTAAAGCTTTGCAAGTACCAGAGCTTGATGGAGAGCGTCATCTAGTTACTTTATCGCGTCAGGGATAATCAGCGAGGCCATAGTGGGTAAAATAGTAGCAATTGCCAACCAGAAAGGTGGCGTAGGAAAAACAACAACTTGCATTAATTTGGCAGCATCAATGGCGGCAACAAAACGCAAGATATTGGTTGTTGACCTCGATCCTCAAGGTAATGCCACTATGGCGAGCGGTGTCGACAAGTATCAGGTTGAAGCAACTGCTTACGATTTGTTGGTTGAAGACACCCCATTTGATGAGGTAGTTTGTCGGAGTACATCTGGCAATTATGACCTCATCGCCGCAAACGGTGATGTGACTGCGGCAGAAATCAAATTAATGGAAGTGTTTGCTCGTGAAGTTCGTCTTAAGAACGCGCTCGCATCAGTTCGCGATAACTATGATTTCATCTTTATCGATTGCCCACCTTCTTTAAACCTGCTTACAATCAATGCGATGGCTGCGGCTGATTCCGTATTGGTTCCGATGCAATGTGAATATTTTGCATTGGAAGGTTTGACTGCGTTGATGGATACCATCAGTAAACTCGCTGCGGTAGTAAACGAGAATCTTAAGATCGAAGGTCTTCTACGTACTATGTACGATCCTCGTAACCGCTTATCGAACGAAGTATCTGATCAACTCAAAAAACATTTTGGTAGCAAAGTCTACCGAACTGTTATCCCTAGAAATGTGCGTCTGGCAGAAGCGCCTAGTCATGGCAAGCCAGCAATGTACTACGACAAATATTCCGCAGGAGCGAAGGCATATCTTGCTCTTGCAGGCGAAATGTTGCGTCGTGAAGAAGTCCCAGTATAGGTCTAACCAAAGGAATTCGCTCAATGTCTAAGCGCGGTTTAGGAAAGGGGCTAGATGCATTGCTTGCAACTAGCTCTCTGGCTCGTGAAAAACAACAAGTAGCTTCTCATAGTCAAGCGTTATCGGCTGATGGTGAGCTCATCGAACTTGCTGTCGGTTGCTTAAAGCCAGGTGTATATCAACCGCGTAAGGATATTGCGCCGGAAGCGCTAGAAGAGTTAGCGGTATCTATCCAATCTCAAGGCATTATCCAACCGATCGTTGTACGCCCTTTAGCGCACGACCAATTTGAGATTATTGCTGGTGAACGTCGTTGGAGAGCGGCTCGTCAAGCTGGTCTTAAACAAGTTCCATGCTTGATCAAGAGAGTAGAAGACAAGGCCGCGATTGCGATGGCATTGATCGAGAACATTCAACGTGAAGATCTGAATGTTATCGAAGAATCACAAGCGCTAGAGCGCTTGCAGAACGAGTTTTCACTGACACATCAGCAGGTCGCCGATGTGATTGGTAAATCCAGAGCTACCGTTAGTAACTTATTACGTCTAAATCAGCTCGAAAATGAAGTAAAAGGTTTAGTTTCCAGTAAACAACTAGAAATGGGGCATGCTAGAGCACTGCTTGCGCTTGAAGGTGTTACCCAGGTTGAGGCAGCGAATACTGCAGCAACCAAAAAAATGACCGTGCGTCAAACTGAGCAACTTGTCAAAAAGTGCTTAAAACCAGACGTTGAAGCTGAATCGAAGCCCGAAGACACTGAGGCCATCGAACTTTCACGAAGACTCACGGAAAAATTGCAAGCAAACGTTTCAGTTACTCGTTCTGTTAGCGGTAAGTCAAAAGTGACAATTACTCTTGATGAGCCTCACAAATTAGAGCAACTTATTGCTAAACTAGAGTACTAAATGAGATAATTGATTTAGGTCAATTATGAAATAAACAAGTAATTTCTTACAAAAGTTGTCGGTTTGTATACAGAAATGTAAATGATTGCTGCATTCTTATTGCAATCAATTTGGCTGAACGTATAATTTTCGCCAATTTCTCAGCACGCTTTTAAGCGAGTGGTAAAGTGGGCTTAAAGAGGAACGAATACATGGTAGCGGCGTTAGCAAGACCAGGACGAGTGCTTGCAAAGCAAATGTTATTGATCGAGCTTAGCGCGGTTATATTAGTGGCGATAGGGTTAGGTTTAGCTGTTAATCCTGATTGGGGTTTTGCTGCATTGGTTGGTGGCGGTATTTTTGTCATCGCGAATGTGGTTTTTTGTGTGTGTGCTTTCCTATTTTGTGGAGCTCGCGCAACTAAGTTAGTTGCGGCGTCGTTTTACGCAGGCGAAGCACTAAAGATCCTTATCACAGTTCTACTATTCTCTATTGTCTACATGTATATGCAGGTGGAATTAATTCCCCTCAAACTGACCTATTTACTGGTTCTAGGTATTAATATCTTTGCGCCAGTGCTTTTCATTAACAATAAAAAATAGGATGAGTTATGGCTGCGCCAACAGCATCCGGATACATTGAACACCATTTACAAAACCTTTCTTTAGCTAAGTTTGGTCTTGTAGAGGAGACAAGTTTCTGGAACGTACATATAGACAGTCTGTTTTTTTCGGTGTTGACAGGGATGTTATTCCTTTGGGTTTTTCGCTCAGTCGCTAAGAAAGCAACAGTAGGTGTACCTGGTAAGCTTCAGTGTTTTGTTGAAATGGTAGTGGAATTCGTTGGCGACAACGTTAAAGAAACTTTCCATGGTCGCAACCCTCTGATTGCCCCACTAGCACTGACTATATTCTGCTGGATTATCATTATGAACTTGATGGACTTAGTGCCTATCGATTTCTTACCATATCCTGCAGAGCATTGGCTAGGTATCCCTTACTTGAAAGTGGTTCCTACAGCTGATGTAAATATAACCATGGCAATGGCTTTGGGTGTTTTTGCTCTGATGATCTACTACAGCATCAAAGTGAAAGGCCTAGGCGGATTTGCTAAAGAATTGGCACTGCATCCATTTAATCACCCAATCATGATCCCATTTAACTTGGTACTTGAGGTAATTTCGTTATTAGCGAAGCCACTATCTCTAGGTATGCGTTTATTTGGTAATATGTTTGCGGGTGAGGTGGTGTTTATTCTTATCGCGGCAATGCTACCGTGGTACTTACAATGGGTAGGTGCACTACCTTGGGCTATCTTCCATATCTTAGTTATATTGATTCAAGCGTTTGTTTTCATGATGTTGACAATCGTTTACTTATCAATGGCTCATGAAGATAGTGATCACTAAAAAATTTTTAAGCTTTATTCTAACTATTAATGTTAATCGGAGAACGTAAATGGAAACTGTACTAAGTTTTTCAGCAATCGCTGTTGCTATTATTGTTGGTCTTTGTGCCGTAGGTACTGCAATTGGTTTTGCTATTCTTGGTGGTAAATTCCTAGAAGGCGCTGCGCGTCAACCTGAAATGGCTCCAATGCTACAAGTTAAGATGTTCATCATCGCTGGTCTACTGGATGCTGTTCCAATGATCGGTATCGTAATCGCACTACTATTCACGTTTGCTAACCCATTTGTTGGTCAACTAGCAGGCTAATTAACTCTTTAATAGTTAATTAAATTTTTGTAGTTGATTCTTAACGAGGGGTAGCTGTTGTGAATATGAACGCAACTCTGCTAGGTCAAGCAATTGCTTTTTCACTGTTTGTTTGGTTCTGCATGAAATATGTATGGCCACCAATCATGCAAGCAATTGAAGAACGTCAGAAAAAAATTGCTGACGGTCTTGTAGCCGCTGAACGCGCTGCTAAAGACTTGAACCTGGCACAAGCCAACGCTTCTGAGCAAATGAAAGAAGCAAAGCGCACTGCAACTGAGGTTATTGATCAGGCAAACAAACGTAAAGCTCAAATTATTGATGAAGCACGCGAAGAAGCTCAGGCAGAACGCCAGAAAATCTTAGCGCAAGCTGAAGCAGAAATTGAAGCAGAGCGTACACGTGCCCGTGATGACCTGCGCAAACAAGTCGCAACTCTGGCTATAGCTGGTGCTGAGAAAATCCTTGAGCGTACAATCGATAAAGATGTACACGATGATCTTCTTAACAACATTACTGCAAAACTTTAAAGCAAGGGGCTGTATATGTCTGATTTGACTACAATCGCACGCCCCTATGCTAAAGCAGCGTTTGACTTTGCGGTAGATAAAGGTGAGCTAGACCAATGGGGTCAAATGCTTACTTTTGCTGCCGAAGTGGCACAAAATGATGATGTTCACAATTTATTAAGCGGTTCTATGACTGCTGAAAAATTAGCTGAAGTATTCATTGTAATTTGTGGCGAACAATTTGATGAATTCGGCCAGAACTTAATTAAAGTGATGGCAGAGAATGGCCGCTTAATGGCTTTTCCTGATGTTTGTAAAGAGTTCTTTATACTCAAAAAAGAGTATGAGAAAGAGATCGACGTTGAAGTTACTTCAGCTGTTGAACTTTCTGAAGAACAACGCACAAGCATTATCAGCAAATTGGAACTGCGCCTTGCGCGCAAAGTTCAGCTGAATTGCAGTATAGATGAGACTCTACTTAGTGGAGTTATTATTCGAGCCGGAGACCTAGTCATCGATAACTCAGCGCGCAGTCGTTTAGACCGCCTGAGCGATGCATTGCAGTCTTAATGGGGATTGGAGCATGCAACTTAATTCCACTGAAATTAGCGATCTAATTAAACAACGTATTGAATCTTTCGACGTTGTTAGTGAAGCTCGCAATGAAGGTACTATCGTTTCTGTAAGCGATGGCATCCTTAGCATCCACGGCCTAGCGGACGTGATGCAAGGTGAAATGATCGAACTACCGGGTGGCCGTTACGCTCTAGCACTGAACTTGAACCGTGATTCGGTTGGTGCTGTTGTAATGGGCCCGTATGCTGACCTACAGGAAGGCATGAAAGTTACAGGTACTGGTCGTATTCTAGAAGTACCAGTAGGTCCTGAAATGCTTGGTCGTGTTGTAAACACGCTAGGTGAGCCAATTGATGGTAAAGGTCCAATCGAAGCTAAATTGACTTCGCCTGTAGAAATTATCGCACCAGGTGTAATCGACCGTAAATCGGTAGATCAACCTGTTCAAACTGGTTACAAGTCTGTTGACTCAATGATCCCTATCGGTCGTGGTCAACGTGAACTAGTAATCGGTGACCGTCAGACTGGTAAAACAGCAATGGCGATCGATGCGATTATTAACCAAAAAGATTCTGGTATTTTCTCTATCTACGTAGCTATCGGCCAAAAAGCGTCGACTATTGCTAACGTAGTTCGCAAACTAGAAGAGCACGGCGCACTAGCAAACACTGTTGTTGTTGTTGCATCGGCTTCTGAATCTGCAGCGCTGCAATACCTTGCACCGTATGCTGGTTGTGCGATGGGCGAATACTTCCGTGATCGCGGTGAAGATGCACTGATTGTTTATGATGACCTATCTAAGCAAGCTGTAGCTTACCGTCAAATCTCGCTACTACTTAAGCGTCCACCAGGTCGTGAAGCGTTCCCAGGTGATGTTTTCTACCTTCACTCTCGTCTACTAGAGCGTGCTGCTCGTGTAAGCGAAGCATACGTAGAAAAATTCACTAACGGTGAAGTGACAGGCAAGACTGGTTCTTTAACTGCTCTTCCTATCATCGAAACGCAAGCTGGTGACGTATCTGCATTCGTACCAACGAACGTAATCTCGATTACTGATGGTCAGATCTTCCTACAAACTGAGCTATTCAACGCCGGCGTACGTCCAGCTGTTGACCCAGGTATCTCAGTTTCTCGTGTAGGTGGTTCGGCGCAGACTAAAATCATCAAGAAGCTATCTGGCGGTATCCGTACTGCTCTAGCTCAATACCGTGAACTTGCTGCATTTGCACAATTCTCATCGGATCTTGATGAAGCGACTAAGAAGCAACTAGACCACGGTCAAAAAGTTACAGAACTGATGAAGCAGAAGCAATACGCTCCTATGTCTGTATTTGACCAAGCTCTAGTAATCTTCGCTGCAGAGCGTGGATACCTTCAAGATGTTGAACTGTCAAAAGTTCTAGATTTTGAAGCTGCTTTACTGTCGTTTGCTCGTGGTCAATATGCCGATCTAGCAACACAGATCGACACAACGGGTGCTTTCAATAAAGAAATCGAAGCTGAGCTGAAGAAGCTTGTTGACGATTTCAAGGCAACCCAGACCTGGTAATTGGTAGGTGGTCTTAGGGCCACCTCATACCATTAACGGAGAGTAACGATGGCCGGCGCAAAAGAGATACGTAATAAAATCGGTAGTGTTAAAAGCACACAGAAGATTACGAAAGCAATGGAAATGGTAGCAGCTTCAAAAATGCGTCGTTCTCAAGACGCAATGGAAGCTACTCGTCCATATGCAGAAACAATGCGTAAAGTGATCGGTCATTTGGCTAATGGTAGCCTCGAGTATAAGCATCCTTATCTTGAGGAACGTGAAGCCAAACGTGTTGGTTACATCATCGTTTCTACAGACCGTGGTCTTTGTGGTGGTTTGAACATTAACTTGTTCAAGAAAGCCATGAACGACATGAAGGATTGGTCTGAGAAAGGTGCTGATGTAGAGCTTGCAATTGTAGGTTCTAAAGCAACAGCATTTTTCAACAACAGCGGCGCGAAAGTAGCAGCTCAAGTTTCTGGTCTGGGCGATCGTCCAAGCCTTGAAGACTTGATTGGCTCTGTAAGCGTTATGCTGAAGAAATATGATGAAGGCGAATTAGATCGCCTGTTCGTAGTGTTCAACAAGTTTGAAAACACTATGGTTCAAGAACCAACGATCGATCAATTACTTCCTTTGCCTAAATCAGATAGCGAAGAAATGAAACGCAGTCATTCTTGGGACTACATTTATGAGCCCGAGCCAAAACCACTACTAGATGCACTATTGGTTCGTTATGTCGAATCTCAAGTGTACCAAGGTGTGGTCGAGAATCTTGCTTGTGAGCAAGCAGCTCGAATGATTGCTATGAAATCAGCAACAGATAACGCTGGTGACATTATTGATGACTTAGAACTTGTGTATAACAAAGCCCGTCAATCGGCGATTACACAAGAACTTTCTGAGATCGTTTCAGGCGCAGCTGCGGTTTAAGCTTAGGTAAAACTAAATAGTTAGAGGATTAACGATGGCTACAGGTAAGATCGTACAGATCATCGGTGCGGTAGTCGACGTAGAGTTCCCACAGGGCGAAGTACCTCGTGTATACGATGCTCTGAATGTTAATGAAGTGAAAGAACGTCTAGTTCTTGAAGTTCAGCAACAACTTGGCGGTGGCGTAGTTCGCGCAATCGTAATGGGTAGCTCTGATGGTTTACGTCGTGGTTTGACAGTTGAAAATACTGGCGCTCCAATCTCAGTACCAGTAGGTACTAAGACATTGGGTCGTATCATGAATGTCCTAGGTGACGCGATTGATGAGTGTGGCGAGATTGGTGCTGAAGAGCATTACGCCATTCACCGTGAAGCTCCAAGCTACGAAGAGCAGTCTAACGAGACAGCTCTTCTAGAAACTGGTGTTAAAGTAATCGACTTGATTTGTCCATTCGCTAAGGGTGGTAAAATCGGTCTATTCGGTGGTGCTGGTGTAGGTAAGACCGTTAACATGATGGAACTTATCAACAACATCGCACTTCAACACTCAGGCCTATCTGTATTTGCAGGTGTAGGTGAGCGTACTCGTGAAGGTAACGATTTCTACTTTGAAATGCAGGAAGCAGGTGTTGTAAACATCGAAAAACCTGAAGAATCAAAAGTAGCGATGGTTTACGGTCAGATGAACGAGCCACCAGGTAACCGTCTACGTGTTGCACTGACTGGTCTAACAATGGCAGAGCGCTTCCGTGACGAAGGTCGTGACGTTCTACTGTTCGTTGATAACATCTACCGTTACACACTAGCAGGTACTGAAGTATCAGCACTTCTAGGTCGTATGCCTTCTGCGGTAGGTTACCAACCTACACTAGCTGAAGAAATGGGTGTTCTGCAAGAGCGTATCACGTCAACTAAAGCTGGTTCTATCACGTCTGTACAGGCGGTATATGTACCTGCGGATGACTTGACTGACCCGTCTCCAGCAACAACGTTCGCTCACTTGGATGCAACGGTAGTACTTAACCGTAATATCGCATCTATGGGTCTATACCCAGCGATCGACCCGCTAGATTCTACTTCACGTCAACTGGATCCATTGGTAGTTGGACAAGAGCACTACGACATCGCTCGTGGCGTTCAGTCTACACTTCAGCGCTATAAAGAGCTGAAAGATATCATTGCTATCCTAGGTATGGACGAGCTATCTGAAGAAGATAAGCAAGTTGTATCTCGTGCTCGTAAGATTGAGAAGTTCCTAACTCAGCCTTACCACGTAGCGGAAGTATTTACAGGTGACCCAGGCGTTTACGTACCTCTTAAAGAGACTCTACGTGGCTTCCAAGGTCTTCTATCTGGTGAATACGATGACATTCCAGAGCAAGCGTTCATGTACTGTGGTGCAATTGACGAAGCTATCGAGAATGCTAAGAAGCTATAAGGCTAACTAGGAGGCGATATGGCAGCAATAACCTTTCATCTAGACGTTGTAAGTGCAGAGAAACAACTTTTCTCTGGTCTTGTTGAAACGTTTCAGGTGACCGGTAGTGAAGGTGAACTTGGTATTTTCCATGGTCACACTCCACTGCTGACCGCTATCAAGCCTGGTATGGTGCGTATTGTTAAGCAGCACGGCCACGAAGAAATCATTTATGTTTCTGGTGGTATGGTAGAAGTTCAACCTGGTACAGCGACTGTACTGGCTGATACTGCTATCCGTGGTGAAGAACTAGACGCAGCAAAGGCGGAAGAAGCTAAGCGCAAGGCTGTGGAGAATATCCAAAATCAGCATGGCGACATGGACTTCGCACAAGCGGCCGGTGAACTGGCTAAAGCCATTGCTCAGTTACGAGTTATCGAACTGACGAAGCAGCGCCGTTAATCTTTTATAAGATTATTGGCTCTGAGATAAAGGCGACCTACGGGTCGCCTTTTTGCATTTTTGATACATCGAAATTGTTCAGTTTTACGTATTAATAATGGTTTAGTGTGATTGAGATTTAATTTATAGACCCAAAACGGTTACAATATCGGCTTAATAAAAATAATGTTGGATAGGTTTACAATGAAGTTTAGCGCAGTGATTCTCGCAGCGGGCAAAGGCACTCGCATGTATTCAAACACACCAAAGGTTCTGCATACGCTTGCGGGCAAGCCAATGGTGAAACATGTGATCGACACTTGTAATGGGCTAGGCGCTCAAAACATCAACTTGGTTTACGGCCACGGTGGTGATCAGATGAAAGCTGTTTTAGCTGAAGAGTCTGTTAACTGGGCACTACAAGCTGAGCAGTTGGGTACTGGTCATGCGGTTGATCAAGCATCTGCGCACTTCGCGGATGATGAAAAAGTACTTGTGCTATACGGCGACGTGCCTCTCATCTCTCCAGAAACCATTGAAAATCTATTAGACGCTCAACCCAACGGTGGTATTGCATTGTTAACGGTCGTGTTGGACAACCCAATGGGCTACGGTCGTATTATTCGTCGTAACGGTCCTGTTGTCGCTATCGTTGAGCAAAAAGACGCTACGGATGAGCAGAAGCTTATCAAAGAGATCAATACTGGCGTTATGGTTGCTACTGGTGGCGATCTGAAACGTTGGTTGTCAGGCCTAAGCAACGATAACGCACAAGGTGAATACTACCTGACTGACGTTATTGCTGCAGCTCACGATGAAGGTCGTGCCGTTGAAGCAGTACACCCGGTAAGCCCTATTGAAGTGGAAGGCGTGAACGACCGCTCTCAACTGGCTCGTTTAGAGCGCGCTTACCAAGCTGAGCAGGCTGATAAGCTATTGAAGCAAGGCGTAATGTTACGCGACCCAAGCCGTTTCGATTTGCGTGGTGAATTGCAGTGCGGTATGGATGTTGAGATTGATACTAACGTTATCATCGAAGGCAGCGTAAGCATCGGCGACAACGTGGTTATCGGTACGGGTTGTGTATTGAAAGACTGTGAGATTGATGACAACACCATCGTTCGTCCATACAGCGTAATTGAAGGTGCAACGGTCGGTGAAGACTGTACGGTTGGTCCTTTCACTCGTCTACGCCCTGGTGCTGACATGCGTAATAACTCGCACGTTGGTAACTTTGTAGAAGTGAAGAACACTCGCCTTGGTGAAGGTTCTAAAGCGAACCACTTAACGTATCTAGGCGATGCTGAAATTGGTCAGCGTGTAAACGTAGGTGCGGGTGCAATTACTTGTAACTACGATGGTGCTAATAAGTTTAAGACTATCATCGGCAACGACGTATTTGTTGGCTCAGACAGCCAATTAATCGCACCAGTTACTATTGGCAACGGCGCTACCGTTGGTGCTGGCTCTACAGTAACTCGTGATGTTGCTGAAAATGAATTAGTTATCAGCCGAGCTAAAGAGCGCAAGATCGCGAACTGGCAACGTCCGGTTAAGAAAAAATAGTCTCGTAATAAACATGATTATCTAGATATGAAAAAGAGCGAATAATATCGCTCTTTTTTTTGGGGATTGGATTAGAAACTAGTCTTGTTTCTCATCTGTCACCACTCGAGAGTTATCCGGTGTAGCGAAATGTTCAGATAGCTCTTTGTTTGAAATGATGTAGCCAACCCACAATGCACCTAAACAAATTACCACTGCGATACCTGTTGCGCTCAATGCTTGGCTAGCCATTGCTGCCACCAAGGCACTTGATAGGCCACTGATACTGATTTGCAGGCTGTTCTGTAAACCAGCCGCCGTTGCTGGGCTTTGCTTGGCACTTGATAGAGCACGGTTTACCACGATTGGGTAAAGTGCGCCATTTGCTACAGCAATCAAACAGAAAGGTGCTAGTAGAGGCCAGATTGATGTCAGTTCCCACTGTGATGCGATAAAGATAAGCATCGCCGCTACGCTGAACAAGCCGATAAGGTTTCTTAGTACCACACCATCACCGTACTTCTTCACTGCTTGCTTACCGAAATAACCACCAGCCATGAATGCAATTGTCTGTGGAATGAAGCTAAGGCCTATATCTTTTGCTTCATAACCCAGTTGAGCCATGATCTCTGGCATACCCGTTAGATAAGCGAAGAACGCAGCTGACGCCGATGCAAACATCAATACGTTGCCCATGTATGGCTTTGAATGAAGCAGTGCTTTGATGTCGGTTTTGATCGATGTTTGTTTTACTTCTGGCGCTTCTTTTGGTTGAGCCATGGTCGTTGCGATCAACAATGCGCCCATTAGCGTCAATGTGATAAAGATACTGTGCCAACCAAAACTGTCTGCTAGCAACACACCTAACTGAGGTGCTAGTGCAGGAGATAGCGCTACCAAAGGCATGATAGTCGCAAAAATTTGCTGGCTACTGCTTTGCGAGTAGCGCTTGATAACCATTGCTTGCCAGATTACCGCTGGGGCACATACACCGATTGCTTGAATGAATCGTAGTGTCAGTAGGTGCCATACCTCGGTGCTGAATGCTAAGCCGAATGACGCTGCAGTAAAGATAACAAGACCAACCGCCAGTGTATTTCGGTGGCCATACTTGTCACTCGCTAGACCCCAAAGAAGTTGACCCATTGCCATACCGCCAAGGAATACGGTTAGAGACAGTGCGATTTGTTCTGGACCAGTTGCGAAATCAATCTCCATTGCCTTAAATGCAGGGAGGTACATATCAGTCGCGATAAAACCAAGCATTGAGAGAACTGCAAGATAGACCAATTGAAATTTAGAAATATTCATAAGATGCCATTAAACTAAAGGTAGTGATGTTTTTATCATCAAAAAAATTGTTTGATATACAGAGGTTAAAGTCCCTGTTTGTTTATGCTGACATTCTATTTTTCAGAACTGATAAAATAAAACGCTAAAATATATGGTTATCAATCAAAAAATTTGAAGGCTTATGTTCTCTAAATCCTCTTTAGAAATGCTCGATACGGTTGCTCGCTTAGGCAGTTTTACTGCGGCTGCAGAACAATTGCACAAAGTACCATCAGCGATCAGCTACGGTGTTAGGCAGGTTGAGCAAGAACTGGATGTTCTACTTTTCAGACGTTTACCAAGAAAAGTAGAGCTGACACCGGCAGGTGAATTGTTCATTGAAGAGGCACGTGCGTTACTAAGACAGATGGAAGAGGTCAGTGCCCAGACTCGTCGAGCGGCGCGTGGCTGGAAGAAAACCTTGCGCCTAACGCTCGATAACGTGGTTAAGCTCGATAAGATGAAGCCGATGATTGAAGAGTTTTATCAAACCTTTGAGTTCGCTGAGCTGCAGATCAACATGGAAGTGTTTAATGGTTCTTGGGAAGCCATTGCACAGGGCAGGGCGGATGTCGTCATTGGAGCCACTTCGGCGATTCCGGTCGGTGGCGACTTCGAAGTAAAGGATATGGGGCGTTTAGATTGGGCATTTGTGATGTCGCCAAGTCACCCATGCGTCCGTGAGCAAAACCTTAATGAAGCGTTTGTTAGCCAATACCCAGCAATATGTTTGGATGATACTTCTAGTGTACTGCCTAAGCGACACACAGGACACTTTTCGAATCAAAGGCGACTGTTGTTACCTAACTGGTATAGTGCGATTGAATGTCTAAAAAATGGCGTTGGTGTAGGTTACATGCCAAGGCACATTGCCGCGCCTATTATCGAGCAAGGCTTGCTGGTGGAGAAAATACTGCCAGAACCAAGCCCGCAGAGTCATTGCTGTTTGGTGTGGCGAAAAGACGATAACCATAAATTGATCGAATGGATGGTGAAGTACTTAGGGTCGAGTGAGCAACTTCATCAAGATTGGTTGGATCATCGAAAGGCGATCTAATAACTCTTTATAAAATGATCTTTTTCAAGCTTGAGCTGAATATTCACCAATAAAAAGAGCGAGTAAAAACTCGCTCTTTTTGGTTCGATAGCTTAATTCTTAAGACAAGAAGAACTTGTAAGAAGGGTTATCGGTTTCATCTTTACACTGATAACCAAGCTCTCGTAAATGTGTTGAGAACTGAGCTAAATCATCATCGCCAAGTTCGAAGCCACACAATACGCGACCATAATCGGCACCGTGGTTACGATAGTTGAACAGGCTGATGTTCCAATGGGTACCTAAGGTATCAAGGAACTTAATCAAGGCACCTGGGTATTCCGGAAACTCAAAGCTGTATAGGCGTTCTTTCAATGGCTTCGATGGTTTGCCGCCAATCATGTAGCGAATGTGCAGTTTTGCCATCTCATCATCAGAAAGGTCGACGACTGGATAGCCGCCCTCACGTAGGTCATTGATGATGTGCTCGAGCTCTTCTTGACCACCTTGCAGTCGTACACCAACGAAGATATTCGCTAGGCTTTCGTCGTTGTGGCGGTAGTTAAACTCCGTCACCGCTCGGCCGCCAATAATATTGCAGAACTCTAGGAATGCCCCTTGTCGCTCAGGGATAGTCACCGCAAGCAAACCTTCGCGCTTCTCACCTAACTCACAACGTTCAGACACATAGCGCAGACCGTGGAAGTTGGTGTTAGCACCAGACAGTACCGTCGCCAGTTGCTTGCCTTGCAGTTGGTTCTGCTCAGCAAACTTTTTCAAGCCAGCCAGAGCAAGTGCTCCCGAAGGTTCGGCAATCGCACGGGTGTCTTCAAAGATGTCTTTAACCGCAGAACAGATCTCATCACTAGAAACCGCAACATGGCCATCGATGTACTGCTGGCAAAGCCGGAAGGTTTCTTCGCCAATACGTTTAACCGCAACGCCATCTGCAAACATGCTGACTTGATCCAGGACCACAGGCTCGCCTGCATCCAGCGCTGCCTTCAAGCAAGACGAGTCTTCCGGTTCAACCGCAATGACTTTAATCTCTGGCATCAGCTGCTTGATTAACACAGCAACACCAGCCGCTAAGCCACCGCCACCAACAGGCACAAAGATATAATCCATGTGGCCGTTTTGCTGCAGCATCTCCATACCCATCGTACCTTGCCCAGCAATCACTAATGGGTGATCGAAAGGAGGAACAAAAGTGTAGCCATGTTTAGCCGAAAGGCGTTCCGCTTCCGCTTTCGCTTCATCAAAGTTACTGCCGTGCAGAACAACATTACCGCCAAATCCACGTACCGCATCAACCTTGATGTCTGGTGTGGTTTTTGGCATCACAATCGTGGTCTGAATACCCAATTTAGAACCCGACAGTGCCATGCCTTGAGCGTGGTTACCAGCCGATGCCGCAATCACACCAGCGGCTTTCTGTTGCTCATTGAGGCTTGATACCATGTTGTAGGCACCACGCAACTTGAACGAGTGCACAGGTTGGCGATCTTCGCGTTTTAGCTGAACCAGGTTACCAATTCGAGCACTTAAACGTGGCATATCCTGTAGAGGTGTCACAATCGCCGCTTCGTAAACTGGCGCTCTCAGGATCTGACGCAGATAATCTGCGCCAGTTTGTTTCTGGGGACTGGAGGCGTCATCACTCATAGTTAGCCCTCTAACTTAGACTTATCACGTACAGCGCCTTTGTCAGCACTGGTTGCCATGCTTGCGTAAGCTTTCAATGCGAAAGACACTTCACGTTGACGGTTTTCTGGTTTCCAGCCTAGTGCATCTTGCTTAACACGACGTGCTTCTAGTTCTTCTTCAGGAACATCAAGCGTGATTGAGCGGCTAGGGATATCGATAGTGATGATATCGCCTGTGTTCACTAGACCAATTACACCACCGCTTGCTGCTTCTGGAGAGGCGTGACCGATAGACAGACCTGATGTACCACCAGAGAAACGTCCGTCAGTTAATAGTGCACAAGACTTACCTAGACCCATAGATTTTAGGTAAGTGGTAGGGTAGAGCATCTCTTGCATGCCCGGACCACCTTTAGGACCTTCGTAGCGAATAACAACCACTTCGCCTGCTTTTACTTTACCCGCTAAGATACCGTCTACTGCCGTATCTTGGCTTTCGAATACGATTGCAGGGCCTTGGAATTTAAGGTTTTCTTCATCAACACCCGCGGTTTTAACGATACAACCATCAACGGCGATATTACCCGAAAGTACCGCTAGGCCACCTTCTTGGCTGAATGCGTTCTCTTTGGTACGAATACAACCTTCTTTGCGGTCGTCATCAAGACGATCCCAACGACAATCTTGTGAGAAAGCTTTGGTGGTACGGATGCCCGCAGGGCCAGCGCGGAAGAATTTAAGTACGGCTTCGTCTTCTGTCTGCATGATGTCGTATTGAGCAAGTTGCTCTTGCATGCTTAGACCAAGAACGGTGCGAGTTTGGTTGTTCAATAGACCTGCACGATCAAGCTCACCTAGGATAGCCATTACGCCACCAGCACGGTGCACGTCTTCCATGTGGTATTTAGGTGTTGAAGGAGCAACCTTACATAGGTGTGGAACGCGGCGAGACATCTCGTCGATATCACCCATATCAAAATCAATCTCACCTTCTTGAGCTGCCGCTAAAAGGTGAAGTACTGTGTTACTTGAACCACCCATCGCGATATCTAGCGCCATTGCATTATCAAAGGCTGCGCGGTTAGCAATGTTGCGTGGCAGTGCTGATTCGTCATCTTGCTCGTAGTAACGCTTAGTTAGGTCAACGATGCGTTTACCAGCATTGATGAATAGCTCTTCACGGTCAGCGTGCGTTGCTAGCATAGAACCGTTACCTGGCTGAGAGAGGCCAAGCGCTTCTGTCAGACAGTTCATTGAGTTAGCCGTGAACATGCCTGAACATGAGCCACATGTTGGACATGCAGAACGTTCTACTTGCTCACTTTGCGCATCAGAAATGGTTGGATCGGCACCCTGAATCATCGCATCAACAAGGTCTAGCTTGATGATTTGATCTGAAAGCTTGGTTTTACCGGCTTCCATTGGGCCGCCAGAAACAAAGATTACAGGGATGTTGAGGCGCATTGCAGCCATCATCATTCCCGGAGTGATTTTGTCACAGTTAGAGATACACACCATCGCATCTGCACAGTGCGCATTCACCATGTACTCTACTGAGTCTGCGATAAGCTCACGTGATGGCAGTGAGTACAGCATGCCGCCGTGACCCATTGCGATACCATCATCCACAGCGATGGTGTTGAATTCTTTAGCGATACCGCCCGCTTTCTCGATTTCACCCGCAACCAGTTGACCCATATCTTTAAGGTGAACGTGGCCTGGTACGAATTGAGTGAACGAGTTTACAACCGCGATGATTGGCTTACCGAAGTCATCATCTTTAACGCCAGTTGCACGCCATAAAGCGCGCGCACCAGCCATGTTGCGTCCGTGGGTAGTCGTTGCTGAACGATAGATTGGCATTGCTTAAATCCTTATAAAATATTTGGCTGTTGCTTACTTAGTTGTTTGCGTTTGGTTTTCTGACGCGTGGTCTGCTGGGTAAACATAATCTAACCAGCCCCACTTATCTTCAGTCGTGCCATTGAATAAACCAAAGTAAGCCGCTTGAACTTTTTCAGTGATAGGACCGCGTTTGCCTTCACCTACTGTAATTTTGTCTACGCTGCGAACCGGAACGATTTCTGCTGCTGTACCTGTCATGAAGACTTCGTCAGCAAGGTACAGGGCTTCACGAGCAATGTTCTCTTCACGGATTTCATAACCCATGTCTTTTGCTAGTGTCATGATCGAGTCACGAGTGATACCCGGCAGAATCGCGCTGGTTGCTGGTGGTGTAGAGAGAATGCCGTTACGAATAACAAAAATGTTCTCGCCTGCACCCTCTGAAAGATAACCATCAACACTCAGAGCAATACCTTCATCGTAACCATGACGACGCGCTTCACCACCAACTAGCAATGAAGATAGGTAGTTACCACCAGCCTTTGCTGAGGTTGGGATTGTATTTGGTGCTGCACGGTTCCAGCTTGAGATCATCGCATCTACGCCATTTTCTAGCGCTTCTTCACCAAGGTAAGAACCCCATGGGAAAGCGGCGATGATCAGATCCATTTCTGTATTTTCAGGAGGGCAAACACCTAAACCAACGTTACCCACAAAGCCTAGAGGGCGGATGTACGCTGACTCTAGCTTATTTTGGCGTAGCGTTTCGCGAGTCGCTTCCATTATTTCTTCCTCAGTAAAAGGAATTGGGAAGCGGTAGATTTTCGCTGAGTCTTTTAGGCGTCTTGCATGCTCTGGGTGACGGAAGATAACCGGACCCTTTGGCGTGTTATAGCAACGAACGCCTTCAAATACAGAAGTACCGTAGTGCATTGCGTGAGTAAGAACGTGAACGTTCGCCTCTGCCCAAGGAACCATTTCACCGTTAAACCAAATATAGTCTGCTGTTTTAGCTGTCATGTTTGCGGTTCCTTATGCGCTTATCTTTTGTTGTAAGTTGTTGTTTGGCAATTCATTACGGCTGATAGAGATAACGTCAACGGTACGCACATCCCACAGCTTTTCTATTTGATTAACCAAGAATGAAATCGGACGGTCACTGTCAACAATGATCTCAACGCTTGCCACTTTGCTTTCTTGGTTTTGGGTTCCTGCCACTTGTTTAACGATGAAACCACGGTGACGGATAACACGAAGAACACGTTCTAGTAGTACTGGTTTATCATCGGCTTTGATGTCTAGTAAGTATCTTTTCATGTTATGTGTTCTCCAACATTTCGCTGTTTGAAGCACCTGGCGGTACTAGTGGCCATACGTTTTCTTCTTCATCGATAAGAACATGAAGTAGGTAAGCGGTTTTGCTCTCAAGCATCTCTTTTAATGCAGGTTCTACTTCTTCTTTACGTGTGATGGTTTTGCCCGGGATATCGAATGCTTTTGCCAGCATCACGAAATCTGGGTTGTCATCCAAGATGGTTTCACTATGGCGGCCATCAAAGAACAGAGATTGCCATTGGCGAACCATGCCTAAGCGAGAGTTATTAAGCAGTACCATCTTCACTGGGATTTGACGACGTTTTAACGTGCCAAGTTCTTGTACGTTCATCATGAATGAACCGTCACCAGAGATAAGAATTGATTGGTCATCAGGACGACCAACCGATGCACCCATTGCTGCTGGTAAACCAAAGCCCATGGTGCCCAATCCAGCAGAGGTGATGAAGTTTTGTGGATCGCGTGGTTGAATATGCTGAGCTGCCCACATCTGATGTTGGCCTACATCTGTCGAAACTATAGAGCTTGAAGGCATCATGTCAGATAGTTGCTTGAGCAGTAGTGGAGCAAAGATAAGATCGCCTGGGTGGTCGTAGCGCCATTTGAACGAAGTACGTAGCCCTTCAGAGTGGTGAACCCAAGATGAGATGTCTTGGCTCAGTTCCAGTTGAGGCATGATTTTGTTGATGTCACCACGAATTGGTGCATCTGCCAGGCGCAATTTACTGAACTCAGCCGCATCGATATCGATATGAATGACTTTTGCGTGAGGAGCAAAGGTATCGAGCTTGCCTGTTACTCGGTCATCAAAACGAGCACCGACAACAATCAACAGGTCACTCTCTTGAACAACTAGGTTAGCGGCCTTGGTGCCGTGCATACCAAGCATACCAAGGTAATGTGGGTCGTCACGCTCGATAGTACCTAAGCCTTTGAGCGTGCTTACGGCTGGCATTGGGTTTAGGCGTAAAAATTCGCGAACGGATTCCGTTGCTTTAGCCAGTTGAACGCCACCACCTACGTATAAAACAGGACGAGTCGCTTGAGATAGGAAGTGTTGTGCTTGTTCAATCGCGTCAGTTGTCGCAACAGGTATCGCTGGTGGTGTAAATTCAGGAAGAACATCGACAGGTGTTTCTGCTAGTTGAACGTCTTTTGCGATATCAACAATGACCGGGCCGGGACGACCTGATTTTGCTACGACAAACGCTTCCGCTAGTGTTGGAGCGAGGTCTTCAATATCGGTTACTAGGTAGCTGTGTTTAGTACATGACAGAGACATGCCAATCACATCCATTTCTTGAAATGCATCAGTACCGATGTGTGAGCTAGCAACTTGACCTGTGATAGCAACGAGTGGGATGGAATCCATAAAGGCATCAGCAAGGCCGGTTACTAGGTTTGTCGCACCAGGGCCTGAGGTTGCCATACAAACAGCCACATCTTGAGTTGCACGAGCCATACCAATGGCAGCCATTGCTGCACCTTGCTCATGGCGACATAGGATATGTTCAACACCGCCGTCATAAAGAGCATCGTAGATTGGCATGATGGCACCGCCTGGGTAACCAAATACGGTCTCAATGCCTTGTTGCTTGAGTGCGGATACGACCAGTTCTGCGCCTTTCATCGTAATTCCTCCGTATTACCTTTATTTTGGTAATTGTTTCCATTGTCTCTGCACATCTTGTGCTCCCATTCTTCCTGTAAATCGGCAAAGCCGAAAATAATAAAATTATAAAAATCGAATCTTTAAATTAGAAAAAACCCCCGAACTTTTCAGTGCGGGGGTTTTTTCTAATTCGTGGTTACTTTTTTCCCACTCGCCCCCGCGCAGTCTCAATAATGACTACGATAATCAGGTTAATCAGTGCATAAATGCGAGCGTTAAATGTCATAAAATTCGAGTTTTCTCGTTTATTGTCTTAAGTAAATGTCTACATCTCTAGTGTTATCACACAAATCTGCTGCATGACAAGGAAAATGTCATTCTTTTTTCACATTAAAACACCATTCCACCACGCTATATAACAACCTTATCGCTTTGGTGAGCAATGAATATCCAGGGCGAATACTTTTAAATCAAAGACAAAGGAAAGTTATGGGACTCGCGATAATTCATAGTCGAGCTAGTGTGGGTGTAGAGGCTCCAGAAGTGACAGTCGAGGTGCATATCAGCAATGGAATGCCCGGTTTTACGTTGGTGGGTTTACCTGAAACAACGGTCAAGGAATCTAAAGATCGAGTGAGAAGCGCGATCATCAATTCTCGCTTTGAGTTTCCATCGAAAAGGATCACGGTTAACTTAGCTCCCGCAGATTTACCGAAAGAAGGCGGGCGGTTTGACTTGCCTATCGCGCTTGGGATTTTAGTTGCGTCGGACCAGTTACCCACATCAAAAATAGCTCAACATGAATTTATTGGTGAGTTAGCGCTGTCGGGTGAGTTGCGCTCGGTGAAAGGGGTACTGCCTGCAACACTCGCTGCTGACAGAGTTGAGCGTTGCTTAGTCGTACCGCATCACAATGGCGATCAGGCAGCTTTAGTCGGTAAAGGGGCACATAAGTCGGCGCAAACCTTGTTGGAGGTTTGTGCGGATATGTGTGGTCAGGCTCAGCTTGGTCTATATAGAACGGAACATCATCAGGCTGATGTTTCAGTGCTTCGCGACCTACAAGATATTATCGGCCAGCAGCAAGGCAAGCGAGCATTAGAAATAGCTGCTGCTGGTAACCATAATTTATTGTTCCTCGGCCCGCCTGGAACTGGCAAAACGATGTTGGCCTCGCGACTACGCGATTTATTGCCTGAGATGAGTAACGAAGAAGCGATGGAAACGGCTTCGATCGCTTCTTTAACTCAACAAGAGATCAATCAATACAACTGGAAGCAACGACCTTTTAGGTCCCCCCATCATTCGAGCTCAATGGCAGCATTGGTGGGTGGTGGTTCGGTGCCTCGCCCTGGTGAGATATCTTTGGCGCATAACGGGTTATTGTTTCTTGATGAGATGCCTGAGTTTGAGCGCAAGGTACTCGATTCTTTGCGAGAGCCGTTGGAGTCGGGTGAAATCATTATCTCTCGTGCGGCAGGTAAGACGCGTTTTCCTGCGCGCTTTCAATTAGTCGGTGCACTTAACCCAAGCCCTACAGGTTATTATGAAGGCAATCAAGCTCGAGCGAACCCACAAATCATCCTTCGCTACCTCAATCGACTATCAGGGCCGTTATTGGACCGATTCGATATGTCGTTAGAGATCCCCCTGTTGCCCAAAGGGATGTTAGCCGAAGGTGGCGACCGTGGTGAAACGACTCAAGTCGTAAAGCAAAGGGTCAGGCAGGCTCGTGAGCTGATGCTATCTCGCAATCATAAATCGAATGCACTGTTAGGTAGCCGAGAAATTGAAAAGTATTGCCCGTTAAGACGTGAGGATGCGGAGTTTCTGGAAACGGCATTGCACCGATTGGGCTTATCGATTCGCGCTTACCACCGGATCATCAAGGTGGCGCGAACCATTGCTGACCTTGACGGTAATGAGCAGATTGAAAAGAAGCACCTATCGGAAGCGCTTGGCTATCGAGCCATGGATCGGTTGTTGAAGCAACTCACAGCTCAAGCTGTATAGTAATACCAATCGTAGTAAACAACGGGTCATTATTTACTACGATTGGTATAAAAACAAGAAAGCCTGCTTTTTACGCAGGCTTTCGTTGTTATGAACTAATGGTTATGAGCGAGCAATGAAGTCTAACTAGAACTTGTAGTTCAGACCTACTGAGACGATGTATTGAGACTCATCGTAGAAGGTAATATTCGAGTCGCTGGTACCGTAGCCCGCCAGTGAAACAAACGACCAGTTTTCCCAGTTCATGAACTGCTCATACTCATATGCGGCAAACAGGTTAATGTTGTCATCGCTACGCGTTTTGCCGTAAATCGGGTTGCTAGCATCGTAGGATCGTTGGTTGTAACCCGCAGTCAACGCGTATTGGTGACGACCCATGCCACCAAATAGACTTACCTCACCGCCAAACTGTTCATAAGAGGCAGCCTTGCCATCTGCAGAGCTTGATTGGTAAATCAATGATGGTACTAACATCATGGTACGGCTGAGTGGAACGCGGTATTGGCCTTTCAGGTAGAAGGTTTCTGCATCACGTTGGAGTTCTTCTCTAACTAAATCATCTTCTACATCTTTGGTGGCGTAGGCCATGTCTAGCGAGAAAGCTGAGCCTGCAATGCTGCTTAGCTTCAAACGAAAGGCATTGCCAGTTTCATCGGTTTTGCTTCGAGTAACGCCTTCTGCATATGGATTCGCCCAAGTTTTACCTGACATAATGGTTGGCAGAAGTGAAGCGTCAATGACCATACCTGACTCTAGTTGGTATTTATAACCAACCTCTAGCACAACAGTACCTGTTGCTACGTCATCACGAGCGGTACCCGTATACACTTGATGATTTAATTTTTCACCAAAGGTGTAAGCGACATTGCCCAAAGGCGCGACTAGAAATGAGCTCTCAGATGAGGCTTTCTGGTTATTTGACGAGATGGTGCTATCAGTATCGGTATTAAAATTTGAGGTGGAAGAGGTTACCCCGGTATTGATAGAGATTTCACCACTGAAGCCTTGTTCGTTTGCAAGCTTGGCAAAGGCAGGCGAAGCAGCAACGCTTAATGCGAGAAGTGTGATTTTTATTTTCATTTACGGGCTCCTTGCCCACCGGTTCTTAGGACGGGTTATTAATATCAGTAAAGCACGGTATTTCCTGGCTGATTATTTCTCAATGATGGTTTTTGATTTAGGAAAAAAAAGGAAGCCTGAGCTTCCTTTAATCATTAACTTACTTCTTTAATAAGAAGTTAACCAGCTCGAAGTACTCATCGAGAGAGTTAATACCTTGAGCATCGATCAGGTAGCGATTATTGACTACAACAGCGGGAACGCCTGACAGGCCACTATCTTTAAATGCTTTGTCGAAGCGACGAACCATAGAATCTACTGCAAAGCCATTGTAAGCCGCATCAAATTTTTTCTCGTCGACGCCTTCGTCCAAGAAAATTTGACGTAGCTCTGCTTCATCGCGTGGTGGCTTGTTCATGTTGTGAATGCGGTTAAACATCACTGGCACCATTTTGTCTTCCACTTTCAATGCAATCATGGTTGCGTAAGCTTTGCTCATTGGTAAGCCCATGTTGCCACCCATGAATGAAACATGGTTCTTCTGTAGCTTAGCGTCTTTAGGTAGCTGTTGTTTTAGCTGCTGGATGATTGGCTCAAAGCTATTACAGTGTGGGCAGTAAAAAGAGAAGAACTCTGTCACCATTGGTTTTTTTGATGCTTCTAGGTCGAGAACTTTGTAGTGTTCACCTTCGTTAAATTTCGCAGCGTGAGCTGAAAGGCTCAACATGATCAATGAGAAAAATGCGAATAGCTTTTTCATTTATCCAATCTCCATTATGTTTGAATTTTTATCTAGTTGTATGTTGCGATTATTATTACCACTGAGGCATTAACGAAAGTGGTGGTTCTTGCAGGGTAGCAATTTGCTCTTTACAAGCAAGTACTTGTTGCTCCCAATATTTAGGATCATTAAACCATGGGAAGGCCAAAGGAAAAGCAGGATCGTGCCATCGTTTTGCTAGCCATGCCATGTAATGCACCATACGTAGACCGCGTAGTGGTTCGATTAGTTTCAGTTGTGAGGTATTAAAATCGCAAAACTCTTGATAACTCTCTAGCAGAATATCCAGTTGCATCAGTTTATCTTGGCGTTCGCCGTTAAGTAGCATCCATAGATCTTGCACCGCTGGTCCATTGCGCGAATCATCGAGATCGACGAACATTGGTCCGTCGCGCCACAATATATTACCTGGGTGGCAGTCACCATGCAGGCGGATGTTCTCAATGTTGCTCGGCCACTGGTTCTCTAGCTCTTTTATCAGAAGGTCAACGTCATTGAAGAACGCGTTTTCTAGGTGCGTCGGGATAAACTGCGAATTCTCTAGAATCTTACGTGGCTGATATAGGTATTCATCTAAGCTAATGGTTGGACGGTGTTGGAATGTTTTGCCTGCACTTGCCTTATGAATTCGACCAAGGAAACGACCTACCCCTTCCAGTTGGTTCAAGTTATCGACTTCGTACTGCCTGCCACCAACACTGTCAAACAGTGTAAACAGATAGCCTTGATACTCATGTAGGGTTTCGCCATTGATGCGTATCGGCGGTGCGACTGGAATTTCTTGGTCGATAAGCTCAAGTGTAAAGTCGTGCTCTTCTTGAATCTGTTCTTTGCTCCAGCGTTGCGGCCGATAGAACTTAACGACGTAGCGTTTACGGTCTTCGTCGGTGAATTGATATACCCGGTTTTCGTAGCTGTTGAGGGCGAGAAGCCCAGATTCAGCTCGAACTCCAATACTCTCCAGTGCGTACCACATGAAGTCAGGGGTCAAGTTATCAAAGTTAAAGGCTTGCATCGTCATAGAATAAAAAAGGCTCATTACTGAGCCTTTTTCCATTTATAGGGAAGTTATACCAATCCGTGAGAGGCTTGGTATCAGAGTTTCTTGATAAAGCGGCTTTCTACTTCCATCGTAAACTCTTCATTATCCGAGAGTATAAACTGAATTGTCGAAACTGGTGAGCTCAGTTTTTCTGGGTCGACCCCCAAACTGATAGGTAGGTTCAAAACCTCGCCCGGATCGACCGTAATGGTTTGCTTACCGTACCAGATAGAATTGGGTAACCCTTTCACATCAAGTTTGTACTCTTGCTCTTGCTGAGTTTTGTTGATGACTTTCAAGTTGTAAGTATTTTCGACAAGCCCTTGAGTATTGATTCTAAATAGCTGGTTTCTATCTCGCAGAACGCTTAAGCCTGCAGGATCAACACTCGCGATTTGTGCAAAGAATAAACCCAGCATAACGATCAATATTACACCATAGCCTAAGAGTTTAGGGCGCATCACCTTGGTTGAGTGACCTTCAAGTCTATGTTCTGTGGTGTAGTTGATCAGGCCTTTTTCATAGCCCATACGTTCCATCGTGTGGTCACAGGCATCAATACACGCACCGCAGTTAATGCATTCGTATTGTAGGCCGTCACGAATATCGATACCTGTCGGGCAAACTTGAACGCATAAATTACAGTCAATACAGTCACCAAGGCCAAGCTCTTTTGGATCGGCTTTGCGAGAACGAGGGCCGCGGCTTTCACCACGTTCTGTGTCGTAACCAACGATGAAAGTGTCTTTATCGAACATAGCCGATTGGAAGCGCGCGTAAGGACACATGTGCAGACAAACAATTGAACGCATCCAACCGGCATTGGCATAAGTACAGCCTGCAAAGAACAGTACCCAAAACACCGGCCAGAAAGACGAGTTAAAGGTAAAGAAGCCAATCACCAACTCTTTGATAGGGATGAAGTAACCGACAAAGGTTAGTCCTGTTGCGATTGCAATTGCCCACCATGCGATGTGTTTGAGGGTTTTTCTAACGATTAGATTGCTTGTCAGTTTACCTGAATCTTGTTTTCTTCTCTTATTGGCAGCGCCTTCTAGCTTTTCTTCGAACCAGATGTACATAAAGGTCCACACGGTCTGAGGACACAAGTAGCCACACCAAACACGGCCTAAAAAGGTTGTGATAAAAAACAGGCCGAACGCAGCAATCATAAATAGGATGGCGAGGAGCGTCAGATCTTGCGGGTACAGCGTGGTGCCAAAGAAGTTAAACTGCTGGCTGCCGATATCGAGTAAGATCGCTTGTCGCTCACCAAATGGAATCCATGGGATAAGCGCAAAAAGTAAAAGTAAGAACCAACCGCCATAACGGCGCAGTTGTTGGAATTTACCTTTGCTTTCTCGAACATAGATTCGGTTACTTGGGTTAAATCGATCTCCATTACCTTTATGTGTTTTCGGGTTAAAGGTTTTAGGCGTCACATCTTTGATATCGATTTTATCCTGACTCATGGACTATCCTTTTTGTGGCTTGTTTGCCCTGTTAAAGAGGGCATGACGACATTACTTGAAAGTATGGTTTAGAGAACCTATTGAAATTGAGCTTGGTGCATTTGTTGTTATCGCACTCACTCTTATTATTTTAGAAGATTCTTATGGATGGCGATTATAACGACAATCTTGTTCTCATTTCTTTAACGCTATCAACCTTTAACAACAAAAGTCATAACAGTTGTGACGAAAAAATAGCGAACAGAAACAAAAAAGCGACCAAGAGGTCGCTTTTTAGAATTGAGCAATTTATTGATAAGGCAATTAAGCTTTAACGCATTTAAGCTGTTAAAGGATGCCACGCGCTTTTAAAATCGCGGTTTTGAAGTCATCTTCTTGGTCTTTTTTCAGGCCTGGGATCATTTCATCTTTTTCACTGTTACGCATTTTGAGGTGATAGATCAGAACGTCGTCTGTCAGTTCTTCAAGTTTACCTTCGTAGCCCGCTTCTTTTGACAGCTTAATGATGAATTCTAACAAGTTAAGCTCTTGATCTTTCTGCCACTCAGGCTCCATCAATTCAAGCAGTTCTTCAATACGATGACACTTCATACTTTATTCTCCACAAATTTTATAATGATTTGTGGCTTAAGGTATCAAATCAGGTAGGGAATACCAATGTGTAAACACATTTCAGAAAGGATAGGGCAAGAAAAAAGCGCAGTAAAAACTGCGCTTTTTATTAAGCGGCTTTAATTACTTTTGTTGCAGTCGGTGCTAATAAAGCAGTCTTCTCAACTAAAGTCATTGTTGGAGCCAATTTCTTAGCCATTGGAGCGGCAGCAAAGCCACTACGACGACGCATCGCACTACGGTTGGTGTGCGAGAACCTGACAGCTGTTGGGCGCATTCATTTACCTAACGGTCAGGCATATCCATTGCCAATCTAATGGCCTGATTTACCATGAGATCCGCTTCAATTACTTGAAGAGTCACTCGTCTGGCTTTCGCCAATCCGAATAATAAATCAGGATAATGATATGCATGCATATCAAGGCTTAGATTATCACTATCTAAGTTATCGATCGACGCTTGAGTGATAAATAGACGATATTAGAGCTAAAATAGTGTGAGCAGTATATTTGAGTTTGAACCTCTTTCAGGCTTAAGATGATGTTTTAAAGGAGGTGCATATGTCGTTCTTAAAGAAAACGTTAGCAAGTTTTGGTATTGGATCTGCCAAAGTGGATTCTGTATTGCAACAGGAAGTGCTTTATCCAGGGCAAAAGGCGAGCATTATTGTGCATGTGTATGGTGGCTCTCAACCGCAGGAGATAGATAACATCGATCTCAACCTGTGTTGTCGCTACATAAAAGAAGTGACCACTAATTCGCAAAGGCAAGAGGGCGGTCAAACACGTCGAATGCACCAAACATACTCGTTGGCCAAATGGAGCCTGCCGTATTCCTTTGTGATTCAGCCGGGAGAAACTCGTGACTTTGAATGCGAGTTTGATGTGCCGTTGAATACCCCTGTGACGATTGGTGACTCAAAGGTGTGGCTTGAAACCGGGCTCGATATTGCGATGGCGATTGACCCTTCGGATAAGGATATTTTAACGGTTCGTCCTGATGCGCTACTTGATGGCATTTTTAACGAACTCGAAGCTCAAGGTCTGCGCATTCGCCAAGTTGAATGTGAAGCGGTAGATGGCTTTGAATTACCGTTTGTACAAGAGTTTGAATTTGTTCCAACCACAGGCCCTTATCATGGCCGCTGGCGTGAGCTGGAAGTGGTTGCTCATCGTGATGATACGGAGCTTAAGCTGTGGTTTGAGATAGACCGCAATCGCGATGGTGCAAAAGGTATGTTGGCTAGCTTGCTAGGCATTGGTCAGCTGCAGCGTCAGTTGAGTGTGCCATTGGATACCTCACCAGAAGATGCGGGCAAAATGGTGCTTGAGTATTTAGACAACGCTTCTTAGTGTCTGAGGAGCGACTCGGTCACACATACTTAGCAGCATTTACGTCATAATAATTTAAGCTTACACGTGTAAGCTTAATGTGTAATACTAGGCAAATCGAACATTTACTCTAGTAGGATAACCATGTCTGCATCATCGGCTAGCGAATACAGTGATATTGAAGAACGCGCTAATGCGATAACCCATGGTTTGGGCGTTGTACTTGGTGTGGTAGGCCTGGTCCTATTGCTGATTCGTGCTTTTGATTACCAAGCCGACATGCTTACTGTTGCCAGTATGGCGGTGTATGGCAGCAGTATTATTCTGCTCTTTCTTGCTTCCACGTTGTACCACTCGATCACCACTGAGAAAACCAAGCGCTTACTCAAAACTCTTGATCACTGCGCGATTTATTTACTGATTGCTGGCAGTTATACGCCATTCTTGTTAGTGAGCTTAAGAACACCATTAGCAATGGGGTTGATGGCGGTAATCTGGGGTATCGCGTTGGTCGGAATTATAATGAAGATTGCTTTTGTCTATCGATTTAAGCGCTTGTCATTGGTGACATATTTAGCGATGGGTTGGTTGTCGTTGATAGTGGTGTATCAACTAGCGATGAATATCGAGATGGGCGGTTTGGTATTATTAGCGCTTGGCGGTGTGATCTACTCTTTGGGGGTGATTTTCTATGTGGCAAAACGCATCCCTTACAATCATGCCATCTGGCACTTGTTTGTTTTGGCGGGCTGCGCTTGCCATTTCTTCGCTATTTACTTGTACGTGACTCCGGTTTAGCGAGCTAGTACTTCAGTAATTTCAGCTTTGATCTGATATTCAGGGTGTTGTTCTAGGTCGAGCTTGATTAGCTTGCCTTCCTCACCTGTCTTTGGTCGCAAATATGTGTCGGCCATTCGTTTGATTGATTTCCACACTGCAACTTTTTCTTCTGCCAACAACTCGCCTTCTACAGTAAATACGCTGATGTTAAGTGATACCAAAATGACAGCTTGAGTGCCTTGGTTGGTGATGGCAGTCGGAATAATAAGCTCACCATTTTCATAGCGACTTGCACCCAGTACAACATCCACTCCTGATTGAGACAGCTGTAAGCTTGGTTTTTTACTATTAACCACAACCGTTGTGCCACGAGTATTCGTCGCTACCGGGACGGCTACGACAGGTGCTGCTGCAACAGGGACGGCGATCTCTGATGTTGTCGCTGCTGCTTCCGTTTGCTTCGGTGCCACATATTGCCAAGTATAATCATCTTTGAGTAACACTTGTTTGCCATCAGGTAGTGTGACCATTTGATCCGCAAAGGCAGCACTTACGAATACTGAATTTGCGAGCAATGCGCCAGCGAGAAGTACGTATGATTTCATCTGTGTTTCCTTGATTTTGTGCTTGGTTAGCGTCGCCAAAAGGCTGGGAAAAATAGAACGATGAGCGTCAGTATCTCGAGTCGCCCCATCAGCATTCCTAAACTTAATAGCCATTTTGCGGCGTCAGGCAGTGGAGCAAAGTTTCCGGTTGGACCGATCACGCTGCCCATTCCTGGACCAACATTGGCAACGGCTGTGATAGCACCGGATATACTGGTTACAGGATCAAGTCCCATCGCACTCAGCCCACCGGCAATTAAGATAATCGTGATAAAGAACATCAGACCAAATGCAACGAGTGAACGTACGATGTCGTCACTGACTGGTCGTTGATTATAGCGTTGAACAAACACGCCCGATGGATGAATCAGTTTCATCATTTGTTTATGGAGCATGGTCATTGCAATTTGGAAGCGGAAGATTTTGATACCGCCAGAGGTTGAACCTGAGCACGCGCCCGCCATCATTAAAAAGGCAAACAGCGTGGTAGGCAAAGCGCCCCACGCGGTGAAGTCTTCTAAGCCAAAACCAGTTGTGGTGACGACTGACACAATGTTAAACATCGAAACACGCATCGCATCCAATACCGTGTAGCCATCTCTGACCACCAGCCATGTGGATATCACAGCACTGGTGACTAAGAATAGGTAAGCGAAGCCTCTCACTTGGGCATCTTTGTAGAGGATAGAGAGCTTTCTACCGCGCAGCGCACTGACAAAGAGTAAAAACGGTAAGCCACCTAAGAACATGAATACAGTACCCACCCAGTGAGCGCTGTTCGAGAAGTGGTTCATAGAACCGTCTGAGGTTGAGTAACCGCCTGTAGATAGCGTGGTAAATGAGTGGTTGATGGCATCAAACACACTCATGCCCGCAAATAGGTAGCTCACCAAGCATAGGCCTGTTAATACCAAATAGACCGCCACTATGTTCTTGGCGACGGTTTTTGCTCTCGGGCTGCTTTTATCTGACCAATCGGAAGACTCAGTTTGGAACAAGCGCATACCACCGACGTTAAGCATTGGTAGAACCGCTACTGCCATTACGATGAACCCAACACCACCAAGCCACTGCAATATAGATCGCCATAATAGAATGCTTGGTGCCATGCTGTCTAAGCCGCTTAATACGGTTGATCCTGTCGTGGTGATACCCGACATGGTTTCAAAATAGGCATCAGTGAAGCTGATGTGGTTGATGAAGACAAAGGGTAGTGCAGCGAAGGCGCTGGCAATAGTCCAGACCAAAGAGGTGATCAGGAACATGTCTCGCACCCCAAGTCGGAAATTAGCTGAACGGCCTAAGCTTAAGCAGATGAACGCCACAATGTGCGTGATCACTACCGATTGACCAAACTCGAGGAAGCCACCGGTGCCAGTAAAAAAGGCAACCAATGTAGGGATGTACATGAAAAGGGCGAGTTTTGATAACACTAACCCTATCACTAATAATATCGGACGAAAGTTGACCATAGCTTAATAGACCATAGCTTAAATAGATTACAGCTTTGTGCCGGAGCGTCGTTCTCACAAAAAGAAAGTTGCGAGAAGAAGCTTACGAGAACAAGGCTATAAGAAGAATGGGCTCGGTTGGAATAGAGACTCAACATCAGGTACGTATTTCTTGTCCACTAGGAACATCACAACGTGGTCATCTTGTTCAATTACGGTTCTATCGTGCGCAATAAGAACCTCTTCTCCGCGAACAATTGCACCAATAGTGGTGCCCGGTGGCAGTTTGATGTCGCCAATCGCTCGGCCAACGACTTTCGATGTGGTTTCGTCACCGTGAGCAATGGCTTCGATCGCCTCTGCAGCGCCACGACGTAGAGAGGATACGTTTACAATATCAGCACGACGAACGTGAGTAAGCAACGCAGAAATGGTCGCTTGTTGTGGCGATATCGCAATATCAATCACACCACCCTGAACAAGGTCGACGTAAGCACCACGCTGAATCAGTACCATTACCTTCTTGGCACCCATTCGCTTAGCCAGCATAGCGGACATGATGTTGGTTTCATCTTCATTGGTTAGGGCAATGAACACATCCACCTGATCGATGTTCTCTTCGGTTAGCAGTTCTTGGTCGGCGGCATCACCACAGAATACGATGGTGTTTTCTAATTCTTCAGATAGCTTCTCAGCACGAGTGTAACTACGTTCGATAAGCTTGATGCTGTAGCTCTGCTCAAGGCGTTTCGCCAAGCTTGCACCAATGTTACCACCTCCGACAATCATGATGCGGCGGTATGGCTTCTCTAGGCGTTGCAGTTCACTCATTACTGAGCGGATATGGTTACTCGCGGCCACGAAGAAAACCTCATCGTCTGCTTCAATGATGGTAGTGCCTTGCGGGCGAATAGGGCGGCCTTGACGGAAAATAGCAGCAACACGAGTATCGATGTGCGGCATGTGCTCACGCAAAGCAGATAGGGCGTTACCGACCAGTGGACCACCGTAGTAGGCTTTTACTGCGACGAGGCTAACTTTCTGTTCAGCAAAGCTCACAACCTGCAATGCGCCTGGGTATTGAATCAGGCGCTCGATATAGCTGGTCACTAGCTCTTCGGGTGCGATCAGGTGATCGACTGGGATAGCACCAGACTTGAATAGCGCTTCTTTCTCTTCTAGGTATTGAGGAGAGCGAATGCGGGCAATTCGGTTTGGTGTGTTGAAAAGAGAAAAGGCAACCTGACACGCAGCCATGTTGGTTTCATCCATGTTGGTTACGGCAACCAACATGTCGGCATCTTGCGCGCCCGCTTCACGTAGTGTGTTCGGGTGGCTGGCATAACCGTTTACAACCCTAAGGTCGTATTTATCCTGAAGTTCACGAAGTCGGTCAGTATTACGGTCGACAATAGTGATGTCGTTGTTTTCACCAACCAGGTTTTCAGCAAGGGTACCGCCAACTTGGCCTGCACCTAGGATAATGATCTTCATAGCCTGTCTCTTTTCTTTACCGTCGTAATTCTAGTGATCTCACTTTGTTTTGATAATGCACTAGAAAGAAACAGCGGCTAAGAAATAAATTCTTAGCCGCTGTTAGTTGTTATGCCTGTTTTACTAGAACTGCGTAGTAGAAGCCATCCATATCTTCTTCTCCAGGCAGTATTTGACGACCTGGATTTTCGATATCAGACCCAACAAGCGTTGCGTTCTCGGTTCGCTCAAGGAATGCTTTCACTTGCAGCACGTTTTCTTGCGGCGTGATAGAACATGTCGCATAAACCATGGTGCCGCCTTCTTTCAGCTGACGCCACATTGCATCCATGATCTCGCTTTGCAGCTCTGCTAGTGCATCAATATCAGATGCACGACGTAGCCACTTGATGTCAGGGTGACGACGAATTACGCCAGTCGCTGAACAAGGAGCATCAAGCAGGATACGGTCGAACTTATCACCCATCCACCACTCTTCAGGGTAGCGAGCATCGCCACAGATTACGTCGGCACGCAGTTGTAGGCGTTCAAGGTTATCGTAAACACGGTCTAGGCGTTTAATATCACTGTCAATCGCAACCACTTCAGTGTCTTGAGTATGTTCAAGAATGTGCGCAGTTTTACCACCTGGCGCTGCACAACAGTCTAGGATTAGCTCACCATCTTTGGGTGTTAGGTAATCAACAGAAAGTTGAGCTGCAGCATCTTGTACAGATACCCAACCTCTGTCGAAACCCGGAAGCAAAGTAACATCACAAGGTGACGCTAATTTTATGGCATCAGCCGCTTCTGGGTGCAGTGTGTATTCAATGTTTTCGTTTTTAAGCAGTTCAACATACTCGTCACGAGTGTGGTGTTGACGGTTTACGCGCAGCCACATTGGTGCTTTGCTGTTGTTTGCTTCAATCAGTTGCTCCCACTGATCTGGGTAGCTTTCTTGAAGCATTTTTAGAATCCAGCTTGGATGGCTGTATTTGCCCGCATTGTGGCTAACTGCTTTTTCATCTAGCTCTTCTTGATCGCGCAGGTAGCTGCGAAGTACTGCGTTGATCAAACCACTCAGGCTTGGGCCGCGCAGCGTTTTGGTTGCTTCAACTGTTTCAGCAACGGCAGCATGCGAAGGGATGCGCATAAAGCTCAACTGGTAAATGCCTACTAAGATCAGGTGGTGGAATACGCGCTTTTTACCTTTAAGCGAGTTTTCCATCAGTTCGTTAGCGATTGACTCCAAGCGAGGCAGGTAACGAAGTGCGCCGTAGCAAATCTCTTGCAGTAGAGCATGGTCTCGCGGACGGATCGTTTTTTGAGCCGCAGGGAGAGCGTGTGAAAGAGAGTGGCCTTTATCGACAACTTGGAATAGGACATTTGCAGCAGCAGCGCGAACATTCATGAGGGGTACCGAATATTTATTTGAATACATGAGGGCATCTCTGCCCTCGTAAAGGTTTTCTAAACTGTGTTTTTACAAGCTACACGTTTTTAAGTACATATTGAGTAGCTTTAAAGCGGTTAAGAAAGTTGAGTCCCAACTTCAAACCAGCTTGCACGTGAGTTCAAGATATCTTGAACTGACATAGCTTTTTTGCCTGGAACTTGTAACTGTTCCAATACTAGTACTTTGTCGCCAGTCGCAACATAAATACCAGTCTTATCTGCTTTGATTATTGAGCCAGCTGGCGCAGACGTCGATTCTTCATCAACACGTGTCTGCCAAACTTTAATGCTTTTTTCATCATTAGAGCTGCTATCAGTAATCGCAAAGTGACTCATTGGCCATGGGTTGAAAGCGCGCACACAACGTTCGATGTGTTCTGCACTGTCATTCCAATCAATTTTTGCTTCTTCTTTGCTCAGCTTCTTCGCGTAGTTAGCAAGCTCGTCATCTTGCTTCTCAGCAACAGCCTTACCAGAAGCGATGTCTGCTAAACACTCAACAAGAGCATCAGGACCAAGACCAGCTAACTTTTCGTACATTGACGCACTGGTATCTGTAGATTCGATTGGTAGCGTTGCGATGCTTAGCATATCACCGGTATCTAGGCCGATATCCATCTGCATGATCGTCACGCCAGTCTCTTTATCGCCCGCCCAGATAGAGCGTTGGATCGGAGCAGCACCACGCCAGCGTGGCAGGATTGAACCATGCACGTTGATACAACCTAAGCGAGGCGTATCTAATACAGCTTGTGGAAGCAATAAGCCGTAAGCGACAACAACCATGATGTCAGCATTCAAATCTGTTAGCTCTTGCTTAGCTTCATCTGACTTGAAGTTTTCTGGTTGGTAAACCGGAATATTGTTTTCAAGTGCGATGTTTTTTACCTGGCTCGCAGTCAGTTTTTTACCGCGGCCTGCTGGACGATCTGGCTGTGTGTAAACAGCAATAACTTCATGCTCCGAAGACAACAACGCCGCCAAGTGACGGGCGGCGAAATCCGGAGTACCTGCGAAGACAATTCTTAAAGATTGACTCAAGGTAGACTTCCTTCTTAATTTAGTAATAGCAGCGGTTATTAGCCTTGTTTCTCGTTGAAACGTTTAATCTTCGCTAGCTTATCTTGAATACGTTTGCGCTTTAGTGGCGATAGGTAATCAACAAACAACTTACCTTCTAGGTGGTCAAGTTCGTGCTGAACACAGATAGCCAGAAGGTCGTCAGCGTCGAATGTGAATTCGTTGCCTTCGCGGTCCAATGCTTTAACTGTGACTTCTGCAGCGCGAGGTACTAGAGCTCGAGCGCCGGGTACAGATAGACAGCCTTCTTCGATACCATCTTCGCCACGCTTCTCGGTAATTTCAGGGTTGATCAGAACAATAGGTTCATCACGTGTTTCTGAAATATCGATAACAACGATGCGTTGGTGGAAATCTACTTGCGTTGCCGCAAGGCCGATACCTTCTTCGTCGTACATGGTTTCAATCATGTCATCAACGAACTTTTGAATCTCTGGGGTAACTTCTTTTACCGGTTTCGCCACGGTACGTAGACGATCATCTGGTAATGTTAATACTTGTAATACAGACATATACACTCGAAATATTGAACTGTGCCGAAACAGCTTAAACCTTGTTGGCTCAATTCTAGACATTTTAGAGGTCAAATGACAGCATCCTGAAGGTAATTCTCAAATCAGATGTCATATATTCAGACCAAGGAACCTAGGTCATGCGTCATTTTTCTTCTATTTTTTCTCTCGTTTGTGCCTCACTTTCGTTCACCGTTATGGCTGAAAATAGTGAGCAACCTTTAACCATTAGGCAGGATGCACCTCAGGTTTATGTCGTAGTTAAGGGCGATACCTTATGGGATATTTCCACGATGTATCTCGATAGTCCTTGGTTGTGGCCGAGGTTGTGGCAAGTAAATCCAGAGATAGAAAACCCTCACCTTATTTACCCCGGAGATAAATTGTCTTTGGTTTGGATTAATGGCGAGCCTGTATTGAGCCTAAAGCCTGTAATTAAACTGAGCCCTAAGATTCGTGTCTCTGAGAAGAAAGCGGTGCCTACCGTCAACGAGGGGCTGGTTCTGCCATATCTACAATCTGACCGCTTGGTTGAGCAGCAAGATATCCAATCAGCTCAACGAGTGTTGGGGACAAGCGATGGTAAACGTTTCTTATCGGGTGAAGACCGGTTATTTATCTCGGGTAAACAGCAGTATCCCAAGTGGGGTATCTACCGCGCCGTCGAAACTTACCAGCGACAGCTACCTCAGGCGAGTATGACCTCGTTACGTTTGGTCGCCACGGCACGCTTAAAAGAAGTGGACGCTGAGTTCAGTCGCTTACAGATCGAGACCCAACTGCAAGAGGTGCTGCTTAACGATCTAGTGTTGCCTGAGCTTGGTGTCGATCAGGTGAAGCTCTCAACCACATTTTATCCAGCGCCTAGTGCTGCAGGGCAGTTTGCTAATATATTGGGTTCATTAGATGGCAGCCAATACAGTGCAAAGAATCAGGTGGTCGTTATCAATAAAGGCTCACAGGACAATCTTCGCCAAGGCTCTATGTTTACCCTCAGCGAAAACGGCGCTGTGGTGTTTGGTAAGCAAGGTGAATACAGCTACAAAGAGTCAGCGGCGAGCGATAAGGTGCAATTGCCAAGTACCTCGCTCGGTAGTTTGATGGTCATCCGCCCTTACGAGTATTTTAGTCTCGCCCTGATTACTCAGAGCTCAAAACCGGTTAGCAATGACATTCTGGCGGTATCGCCTGTGGACCTTGCTTTGAAGGAAGAGGTTAAGGGCACCAAGTGAATGAGCAACCACTGATCGCTTGGCTCTCTCTGAGCTTTGTTCCGCAATTGGGTGGCAAGCGACTTTCTCGATTGCTGAGCATTGATTCCCCTCCGAATATTGTTGGTTACTCAAGTCAGCAACTGCAAGCGCTTGGTCTGTCTGCCAAGCAAATTGCTTATTTAAGAGAGCAAGCCCCAAGAGAAGTGGAGGCTTGCTTAGCGTGGCAAGCAAGACAACCCAACCATCACATCCTTACCCCGAATTGCCCTCATTACCCCAAACTGCTGAATGAGACCGCCTCTGCGCCAAGTGTGCTTTTTGTTAAAGGTCATGTTGAAAAATTGATTGAGCCTCAAATCGCGATGGTCGGCAGTCGCAATGCTAGTCTCGAAGGGTTGCAAACCGCGAAGTCTTTCGCCAAAGAGTTCGTTCAAAACGGTTTGATTGTCACCAGTGGCTTAGCGCTCGGTATCGATGGCTATGCTCATGATGGTGCTCTAGATAAGGGTGGGGAAACTTTTGCTGTGTTGGGTTCGGGTTTGGATTCTATTTATCCTGTCCGACACCGAAATTTAGCGGATAGAATTTGTGAGAATGGTGCGTTGATTTCAGAGTTCCGTCCAGATGCCAAACCACGACCTGAACATTTTCCTCGTCGTAACCGTATTATAAGTGGTTTATCGCTCGGAACCTTAGTGGTTGAAGCAGCTGAGAAAAGTGGCTCTTTGATTACGGCTCGCTATGCCATGGAGCAGGGGCGCGAGGTTTTCGCGCTTCCAGGTTCGATTCATAGCCCAACCAGTCGTGGAGGGAATAGTTTAATCAAAGCTGGTGCATGTTTGGTACAGAGTGCTCAAGATGTTCTGATTGAAATAAAGAGTCTGTTAGACTGGTCTATTGATCAGCAGCCCAGTTTGTTCGAACCTACGTCCAGTATTGGGGAAAATGAACAATTGCCATTTCCACAGCTGTTCGCTAACGTAGGGTTAGAGGCGACACCCGTTGATATTTTGGCACAGAGAACCCATATACCTGTGCATGAGGTCATGATGCAGCTTTTGGAGCTTGAGCTCTCAGGGCATGTTGTTGCAGTTTCCGGTGGCTATATTCGAAAGGGGAGAGGCTAAGCTATGATGATGGACATACTGATGTACTTGTTTGAAACCTACATCCATAGCGATTCTGAATTGCAGGTGGATCAAGATGAGCTGGAAGATGAGCTTCTTCGAGCAGGGTTTCACCAAGATGATATTTATAAGGCTCTCCATTGGTTAGAAGATCTTGCAGCATTGCAAGATACCGAGAACCAAGCGGCGATTAGTGTGTGTTCCAATACCTCGATGCGTATTTATACCAGTCGAGAGATTTCACGTATTAATATGGAGTGTCGAGGTTTCTTACTGTTCCTTGAGCAGATCAATGTACTCACAACAGAGATTCGTGAAATGGTGATTGATCGTGTGATGGGGCTTGAGACCAACGAATTTGAATTGGATGATCTGAAATGGATTATCTTAATGGTGCTATTTAATGTGCCGGGTAATGAAAGTGCTTACACGCAAATGGAAGAGCTGTTGTACACCAAAGAGCAAGGTATCTTGCATTAATACAGGCTTGTCATGAGTAGTAAGATTGATAATCAGCTTTTTTCAGCACATGAACATGCATTAGAGCATGAACCATGTCCACAGTGTGGTGGAGAGCTTCAGCTTCGCCATGGTAAGCACGGTCCATTTTTAGGCTGCAAGCAGTATCCAAGTTGCGATTACATCAAACCCCTACATCAAAACGATGGCCATGTGGTGAAAGAGCTGGGTGTACCATGTCCTAAATGCCAAAACGAATTGGTATTAAGGCAAGGTCGCTTTGGGATGTTTATTGGTTGTAGCAGCTATCCAGAGTGTAATCACATCGAATCTTTGGACCAACCGAAAGAACGGCCTGAAGAGCAGCCACTTGTTGCTTGCCCTGAGTGTGGCAGAGGCCATTTGGTTGAGCGTAAATCTCGCTATGGCAAAATCTTCTATGCTTGTGATAACTACCCTAAGTGTAAATTCGCCGTTAATCAGCCACCTGTTATAGGTCGTTGTGAAGAATGCTTGTTTCCATTGTTGCTGGAGAAGAAAACGGCCAGTGGTACTAAGAAGCAATGTGCTGATCGCAAGTGTCACCACATTCAATCTCAATAACCTGATGTTATAGACACAAAAACGGCGCTCAATGAGCGCCGTTTCTATATTAAACCCACAATGAAAGCTTACTTCAGTTGCTCTGCAAATTCATGAACAGCAGGGTAGGCTTGCTTATCGAGAATGTTTGCCAATGAACATAATGTTCTTTGCAGCTCGGCGTTGTAGTCAGCGCTCACATTGATGTGGCCCATCTTACGACCCGCACGCTTCTCTTTGCCATACCAATGAACATGACAACCGTCTTGAGCCAGAATAGCCTCAGGGAGGGTATCTTCGCCAAGAATGTTGATCATTGCCGTAGGACGAATCAGTTTAGTGCTGCCTAGTGGCATTCCACATACGGCACGTAGGTGATTTTCAAACTGACAAGTTTCAGCACCTTGTTGAGTCCAGTGGCCAGAGTTATGAACACGTGGTGCAATCTCATTTACAAGCAGTGAACCTTTAACATCAAAGAATTCAAGCGCCAACACACCAACGTAATCCAAACGCTCTGCAACTGAGGTGAACATGGCTTTCGCTTGCTCTTGCAGTTCAATGTCATCAATTGCTGTCGATAAGCTCAACACGCCATCGGTGTGAACATTCTCAGCCAGTGGGTACACTTGAATATCGCCATTGATACCACGAGCACCGACCAGTGAGACTTCGCGATCAAACGGGACGAACTCTTCAGCCACAATTGCTTGGTTATCTGTTGCGGCAATGCACTCCGCCATTTCTGTCCATGTCGTGTCAACATTGTCTAATGTCTTTAAGCGCCATTGACCTTTGCCATCGTAGCCGCCAAGTGTGCTCTTCAATACCATTGGTAAGCCAACGTGAGCGATCGCAGCGTCAAAGTCTTCGCGAGAATTAATCACGTAGTACTTGGCATTTTTCACATTTGCTTCGTCTAACAGGGCTTTTTCAAGGCGACGATCACCGCCAGCTTTGATTGCTTCTGTTGTCGGTAAGAACTTACCGCTGCGCTCACACACCTCAAGTACATCGTGAGGGATATGTTCGAATTCAGCAGTAATGACGTCCGCACGCTCAATCGCATTTTCTAAGCCGCTGCCTAGAATCGCTTGCGTTAATGGGTGAACAATATTTTTGCTGCCAACATCAAAAGCAGAAATTTCAATATTCAGTGGTGCCCCAGCTAGGGACATCATGCGAGCAAGTTGGCCCGCGCCTAACACAAGAACATGCATGGGAATTAGTCCTCTGCAGGGTTTGGATTAGCCAGAACCGTTTCTGTTTGCTCAGAGCGGAACGCTTCTACTTTTGCCATCACTTCTTCATTGTGAGTACCAATGATTTGCGCGGCTAGGATACCAGCGTTAGCAGCACCAGCTTCACCGATAGCCAGAGTACCTACCGCGATACCTTTTGGCATTTGTACAATAGAAAGCAGAGAGTCCATGCCTTTCAGTGCTTTAGACTGAACGGGAACACCAAGAACAGGTACGCTTGTGAAAGCTGCAGCCATACCCGGAAGATGCGCAGCACCACCCGCACCCGCAATAATCACTTTAATACCGCGCTCTTTCGCACTGGTTGCGTAGTCTGCAAGCAACTGAGGTGTGCGGTGAGCAGAAACCACTTTTGTTTCGTACGCCACGCCAAACTGATCCAACATTTCTGCAGCTAGCTTCATTGTTGGCCAATCAGATTTAGAACCCATGATAATACCGACAGTCATCTCAAACTCCTTCAGGTACGATTTAATTAGTGATTAGATATTTTGCGCGCATTATACGGGTAAAATTGCTTAAGGAAAACGTTTGCGTCAGTCTAAGTTGTTAATTGATACATTTTATAAACAAATAGCTTTAGTCACAGTGAATGATAATTTGTACACTTAGCGAGTTTGATAACTGAATTAACGAGGCAGCCCGTGGATAACTTTCAACATACATTGCAGGCATTACAGCAAGGTGAAGTCATTGCTTACCCTACCGAAGGCGTTTTTGGGGTCGGTTGTGATCCCGATAATCCACAAGCTATCAAGAAATTGCTCGATTTAAAACAGCGACCGATGGAGAAAGGGTTGATCCTAATTGCTGCGAGTTATGAGCAGTTGTTGCCTTATATTGATGAAAGCCAGTTGACGGAAGCGCAGTTAGCGACCGTAAAAGCAACGTGGCCTGGCCCAGTTACTTGGATCATGCCAACCAGCAGCAAAGTGACTAACTGGGTCAGCGGCCAGTTTGATTCCATTGCAGTACGAGTGACTGATCACCCTTTAGTTCAAAGAATGTGTAATGAATTCGGTAAGCCGTTAACCTCTACCAGTGCCAACCTGACTGGCGAGCCGCCTTGCATGACGACTGAAGAAGTTCAGCAGCAACTTGGCCAATATCTAGTCTCTATTTTAGAAGGTCACACGGGTGGTCGCGAAAAACCAAGCGAAATTAGAGATGCAAAAACGTCGAAAATATTAAGACAGGGTTAAACCCTGCAAAGGAAGTAAGATGTCAGCAATTGATAAAGAAGCAGTAAAGCAGTTTTTACTGAGCCTACAAGATTCGATTTGCCAACAGCTTGAACAAGCTGATGGTGCAGCTCTTTTTGAAGAAGATGCATGGCAGCGTGAACCTGGCGAACGTCTTGGTGGCGGTGGTCGAACTCGCGTGATGACCAATGGTGCGGTATTTGAGCAAGGCGGTGTTAACTTTTCTCATGTCGCTGGTAAGGCTATGCCTGCCTCTGCAACAGCTCACCGTCCTGAATTAGCCGGACGTAAGTTTGAAGCTATGGGTGTCTCATTAGTTATCCATCCTAAAAACCCATACATCCCAACCTCACACGCGAACGTACGATTCTTTATTGCCGAAAAGGAAGGGGAAGATCCTATCTGGTGGTTCGGTGGTGGTTTTGATTTAACGCCATTCTATCCTGTCGATGAAGATTGCCAATCTTGGCATCAAACTGCTAAAGACCTGTGTGCACCATTTGGTGATGATGTTTACCAAGAACACAAAGAGTGGTGTGATAAGTACTTCTATCTACCTCACCGTGATGAAACACGTGGTGTTGGCGGTCTGTTCTTTGATGACTTAAACGAGTGGGGCTTTGAAAAGAGCTTCGCTTATATGCAGGCGGTCGGTGAAGGTTTTGCAGCCGCGTATTTACCAATTGTAGAACGACGCAAAGAGACACCTTATGGTGAACGTGAGCGTGACTTCCAGCTTTATCGTCGTGGTCGCTATGTTGAATTTAACCTTGTGTATGACCGTGGCACCTTATTTGGCCTGCAAAGTGGTGGTCGCACAGAGTCTATATTGATGTCGATGCCGCCGTTGGCTCGCTGGGAATACCGCTACGAACCACAAGCGGGTTCACCAGAAGCTCTGCTTTATAGCGACTACCTAAAGCCTCGAGTTTGGTAGTTCTTCCTTCCTTATAGGGATAGTGATAGGGTCATCTATATAGAAGACCCTTTTTTATTTCTGTTAGGTAAGGATATGACACAGCAAGTAGATCGTTATGCCGTTTTCGGTAACCCTATTGGTCAAAGCAAATCGCCATTCATTCACACATTATTTGCTCGCCAAACCAGCCAACAACTTACCTATACAGCATTACAGCCAGAACATAGTGAATTTATCACTGCTGCGAAAGCCTTTTTCAGCGAAGGTGGTAGAGGATGTAATGTCACAGCACCTTTTAAAGAAGATGCGTATCAGTTTGCCAATCGCCTAACTGAAAGGGCTGAACTAGCTGGTGCTGTAAACACACTTAAGAAGCTCGATGACGGAGAAATCATTGGTGATAACACCGATGGTGAGGGTTTAGTTCAAGATCTGCTTCAACATCAAGTTGCGTTAAAAGGAGCTCGCGTTCTTCTTCTTGGCGCTGGTGGTGCTGCGAGAGGAGTGATTCAACCTCTTCTCGACCAAAAGCCAAAACAGTTGGTGGTCGCAAATCGAACTAGTTCAAAGGCTGAACTTCTGGCTGAGATGTTTTCTTCATATGGAAACATTAAAGGAATGGGATTAAGCGATGTTAATGAAGGGTTTGATGTCATCATTAACTCGACCTCATCTGGTCTAAGTGGTCAGCTTCCTGAAGTTTCTGAGATTATCTTTAATTCGAATAGTTCCGTTTATGACATGGTTTACGGTTCGGGAACTACCGTATTTAATCAATGGGCATTAGATAATGGTGTTCATGCTGCTTATGATGGTTTGGGCATGTTAGTGGGACAGGCAGCAGAAAGCTTTATGCTTTGGCGTGGCCTTCGTCCGGGAACAAAACAGATTTTAAGAGAATTACGTAAAAACCTAGAGATGTAAGAAGGTATTTATAAAAAATGAATCAATCAATTCTATTTCCGGATATACAAGATTGGGATGAAGAGAATCAATCAATCACCTTCCCTGCGCAGCAGTCGGGCGCCCTGATTGAGTGTGTAATGTCTATTGAGGAATTATCTCGATTAGCTGGTAAAGAGATAGGAGAAGGCGATCAAGCTTTAGTTATTTTTTCAGAGTTACGTTTTGATATTGAAGAGCTAGCTGAAGAGTTAATAGAAGAAGAGGAGTATGACTCCTCTAATCGGATTCAAATCAAAATGCTTTAGACTGGCAGTACAGAGTCTAGATAGTCGTTTTTATTCTGAACATAGTTGTCAGCTGACTTCTGTAAAAAGGCACGCTCTTTATCATTTAATGGGCGTGCTTGTTTTACTGGGCTTCCTACATATAGATAACCGCTTTCAAGTACCTTATTAGGTGGAACTAAGCTACCAGCACCAATCATCACTTCTTCTTTAACAATAACGCCATCAAGCACGATAGCTCCCATGCCAACAAGTACGCGATCTTCAATAGTACAGCCATGCAGCATTACTTTATGTCCGATAGTGACATCATTACCTATTAATAGAGGATAACCGTCAGGGTTTTCTGCATTCTTATGGGTGACATGCAAGACACTGCCGTCTTGGATATTCGTTCTCTCCCCAATATGAATGTGGTTAACATCTCCTCGAGCTGCAACCAAAGGCCACACGCTAGAGTCGTCACCGATTTTGATATCACCAACCAGTACCGAACTTGTATCTATATAGACACCTTGTCCAATCTGAGGGGATATTCCTTTATAACTGCGTATTGAACTCATAAGTCCTCCTTTATATAGGTACCTTAAGCCCTTAATTAAGAGGAATACTAGTGATAATGAGGTGTTTTGAACAAAAAACGCTCGAACAATCAAAAAAGTAAGAAAAACTTCAAAAAGGGCTTGCCAGTGTGATCGAAATCTCTATAATGCGACCTCGTTGAAACGGGAAGGCTTCTTAGGAAACCAAAACGAATCAACAAGCCAAATTAGCCAAGTTAAGCGCTTGAAAAAAGTTTTGAAAATAGTGGTTGACACTAAAACTTAAATCGCTAAAATGGCCGTCCGATTTGAGCGAAGCTCAAAAAGGAAAAGCTCTTTAACAATTTAAACCTATCAATCTGTGTGGGCACTCGTTGATGAATATCAAAACGTTTTATCCTTTGGATAAAACAGTTACTTCGGTAACACAATGATTTCAATGAACTGAGTGACCAATACGTTTAACTACTTGTAGTTATTCGGCACAGTCAATTCATTACCATTCTGTTGGAATGGTAATAGCTTTAGAATTACATGTTCATCAATCTTTTTCGAAAGAGCAATGAATATTAGTTTTGAAGTCAGTATTCGTTGAGTCACAAAATCTTAAATTGAAGAGTTTGATCATGGCTCAGATTGAACGCTGGCGGCAGGCCTAACACATGCAAGTCGAGCGGAAACGACACTAACAATCCTTCGGGTGCGTTAATGGGCGTCGAGCGGCGGACGGGTGAGTAATGCCTAGGAAATTGCCTTGATGTGGGGGATAACCATTGGAAACGATGGCTAATACCGCATGATGCCTACGGGCCAAAGAGGGGGACCTTCGGGCCTCTCGCGTCAAGATATGCCTAGGTGGGATTAGCTAGTTGGTGAGGTAATGGCTCACCAAGGCGACGATCCCTAGCTGGTCTGAGAGGATGATCAGCCACACTGGAACTGAGACACGGTCCAGACTCCTACGGGAGGCAGCAGTGGGGAATATTGCACAATGGGCGAAAGCCTGATGCAGCCATGCCGCGTGTATGAAGAAGGCCTTCGGGTTGTAAAGTACTTTCAGTTGTGAGGAAGGGTGTGTAGTTAATAGCTGCGCATCTTGACGTTAGCAACAGAAGAAGCACCGGCTAACTCCGTGCCAGCAGCCGCGGTAATACGGAGGGTGCGAGCGTTAATCGGAATTACTGGGCGTAAAGCGCATGCAGGTGGTTCATTAAGTCAGATGTGAAAGCCCGGGGCTCAACCTCGGAACTGCATTTGAAACTGGTGAACTAGAGTACTGTAGAGGGGGGTAGAATTTCAGGTGTAGCGGTGAAATGCGTAGAGATCTGAAGGAATACCAGTGGCGAAGGCGGCCCCCTGGACAGATACTGACACTCAGATGCGAAAGCGTGGGGAGCAAACAGGATTAGATACCCTGGTAGTCCACGCCGTAAACGATGTCTACTTGGAGGTTGTGGCCTTGAGCCGTGGCTTTCGGAGCTAACGCGTTAAGTAGACCGCCTGGGGAGTACGGTCGCAAGATTAAAACTCAAATGAATTGACGGGGGCCCGCACAAGCGGTGGAGCATGTGGTTTAATTCGATGCAACGCGAAGAACCTTACCTACTCTTGACATCCAGAGAAGCCAGCGGAGACGCAGGTGTGCCTTCGGGAGCTCTGAGACAGGTGCTGCATGGCTGTCGTCAGCTCGTGTTGTGAAATGTTGGGTTAAGTCCCGCAACGAGCGCAACCCTTATCCTTGTTTGCCAGCGAGTCATGTCGGGAACTCCAGGGAGACTGCCGGTGATAAACCGGAGGAAGGTGGGGACGACGTCAAGTCATCATGGCCCTTACGAGTAGGGCTACACACGTGCTACAATGGCGCATACAGAGGGCAGCAAGCTAGCGATAGTGAGCGAATCCCAAAAAGTGCGTCGTAGTCCGGATTGGAGTCTGCAACTCGACTCCATGAAGTCGGAATCGCTAGTAATCGTGAATCAGAATGTCACGGTGAATACGTTCCCGGGCCTTGTACACACCGCCCGTCACACCATGGGAGTGGGCTGCAAAAGAAGTGGGTAGTTTAACCTTTCGGGGAGGACGCTCACCACTTTGTGGTTCATGACTGGGGTGAAGTCGTAACAAGGTAGCCCTAGGGGAACCTGGGGCTGGATCACCTCCTTATACGAAGATACCACGATGAGTGTCCACACAGATTGATTAGGTTTAGAAAAGCAAAGAGATGAAGAACTCCCAAGTTCTTCAAGGTTTGTTTCTACTTTTAAAAGTAGAGATAAATTAGCAGTGTCCCGTTCGTCTAGAGGCCTAGGACACCGCCCTTTCACGGCGGTAACAGGGGTTCGACTCCCCTACGGGATACCATTGGGTCGTTAGCTCAGTTGGTAGAGCAGTTGACTTTTAATCAATTGGTCGCAGGTTCGAATCCTGCACGACCCACCATTTCCTCCCAAGGAAATAAAAATATGGGGCTATAGCTCAGCTGGGAGAGCGCCTGCCTTGCACGCAGGAGGTCTGCGGTTCGATCCCGCATAGCTCCACCATTCTTTCTCCATGAAGGATGGCTTTTATTTTCACTTTTTAAAAAGTGAAGACAAAAGAAACTATCATGGGCGATTAGCTCAGTTGGGAGAGCACCTGCCTTACAAGCAGGGGGTCACTGGTTCGAGCCCGGTATCGCCCACCATCTTTAAGCATTCTCGTAAGAGAGTATTTAAAAATGGTTTTGAAAGTTTATAACTTGAAAAACTCTTGCTCTTTAACAATTTGGAAAGCTGACTGATTGATTACTTACGAGTAATTCAATCAAATTTAAAAGTTCTCAATGTTTATCTTTCATTAGATAAACACAACAAACACATTCAAGTGTCTTGTATTCGAATTAATGTTTACATTGATTCACAATTGAGTCCGGCAAACAGTCATCAAGAATTAACCCTTCTTGATGACAACCAAAAACCTTGGTTAGTTGCCATACACTAAGACCCTTTCGGGTTGTATGGTTAAGTGACTAAGCGTACACGGTGGATGCCTTGGCAGTCAGAGGCGATGAAAGGCGTAATAACTTGCGATAAGCCCAGATTAGGTAGTAATAACCTTTTGAGTCTGGGATTCCTGAATGGGGAAACCCACTTACATAAGTAAGTATCCTGTTGTGAATACATAGCAACAGGAGGCAAACCGGGGGAACTGAAACATCTAAGTACCCCGAGGAAGAGAAATCAACCGAGATTCCGAAAGTAGCGGCGAGCGAAATTGGATTAGCCCTTAAGCTTTTAATGATGCAGGTGAAGAGTCTGGAAAGTCTCGCAACAAAGGGTGATAGCCCCGTAACCGACACATCATAATCAGTGAAAACGAGTAGGGCGGGACACGTGATATCCTGTCTGAATATGGGGGGACCATCCTCCAAGGCTAAATACTACTGACTGACCGATAGTGAACCAGTACCGTGAGGGAAAGGCGAAAAGAACCCCTGTGAGGGGAGTGAAATAGAACCTGAAACCGTGTACGTACAAGCAGTAGGAGCACCTTCGTGGTGTGACTGCGTACCTTTTGTATAATGGGTCAGCGACTTAATTTTAGTAGCAAGGTTAACCGTTTAGGGGAGCCGTAGGGAAACCGAGTCTTAACTGGGCGTACAGTTGCTAGGATTAGACCCGAAACCAGGTGATCTAGCCATGGGCAGGTTGAAGGTTGAGTAACATCAACTGGAGGACCGAACCGACTAATGTTGAAAAATTAGCGGATGACTTGTGGCTAGGGGTGAAAGGCCAATCAAACCTGGAGATAGCTGGTTCTCCCCGAAAGCTATTTAGGTAGCGCCTCGGACGAATACTACTGGGGGTAGAGCACTGTTAAGGCTAGGGGGTCATCCCGACTTACCAACCCTTTGCAAACTCCGAATACCAGTAAGTACTATCCGGGAGACACACGGCGGGTGCTAACGTCCGTCGTGGAGAGGGAAACAACCCAGACCGCCAGCTAAGGTCCCAAAGTATAGCTAAGTGGGAAACGATGTGGGAAGGCTCAGACAGCCAGGATGTTGGCTTAGAAGCAGCCATCATTTAAAGAAAGCGTAATAGCTCACTGGTCGAGTCGGCCTGCGCGGAAGATGTAACGGGGCTAAGCTATACACCGAAGCTGCGGCTACGTACCTTAGGGTATGTGGGGTAGGGGAGCGTTCTGTAAGCCGTTGAAGGTGGTCTGTAAGGGCTGCTGGAGGTATCAGAAGTGCGAATGCTGACATGAGTAACGATAAAGGGAGTGAAAAACTCCCTCGCCGGAAGACCAAGGGTTCCTGTCCAACGTTAATCGGGGCAGGGTAAGTCGACTCCTAAGGCGAGGCCGAAAGGCGTAGTCGATGGGAAACAGGTTAATATTCCTGTACTTCTTACAATTGCGATGGGGGGACGGAGAAGGCTAGGTGGGCCTGGCGACGGTTGTCCAGGTTCAAGTATGTAGGCGGGTGGTTTAGGTAAATCCGGACCGCTATTAACGCTGAGATACGATGTCGAGCTACTACGGTAGTGAAGTCATTGATGCCATGCTTCCAGGAAAAGCCTCTAAGCTTCAGATTGTAAGGAATCGTACCCCAAACCGACACAGGTGGTCGGGTAGAGAATACCAAGGCGCTTGAGAGAACTCGGGTGAAGGAACTAGGCAAAATGGTACCGTAACTTCGGGAGAAGGTACGCTCTTATCAGTGAAGTCCCTTGCGGATGGAGCAGACGAGAGTCGCAGATACCAGGTGGCTGCAACTGTTTATTAAAAACACAGCACTGTGCAAAATCGTAAGATGACGTATACGGTGTGACGCCTGCCCGGTGCCGGAAGGTTAATTGATGGGGTTAGACTTCGGTCGAAGCTCTTGATCGAAGCCCCGGTAAACGGCGGCCGTAACTATAACGGTCCTAAGGTAGCGAAATTCCTTGTCGGGTAAGTTCCGACCTGCACGAATGGCGTAATGATGGCCACGCTGTCTCCACCCGAGACTCAGTGAAATTGAAATCGCTGTGAAGATGCAGTGTACCCGCGGCTAGACGGAAAGACCCCGTGAACCTTTACTACAGCTTGGCACTGAACATTGAACCTACATGTGTAGGATAGGTGGGAGACTATGAAATTGCGTCGCTAGATGTGATGGAGTCGTCCTTGAAATACCACCCTTGTAGTTTTGATGTTCTAACGTTGGCCCCTGAATCGGGGTTACGGACAGTGCCTGGTGGGTAGTTTGACTGGGGCGGTCTCCTCCCAAAGAGTAACGGAGGAGCACGAAGGTGGGCTAAACACGGTTGGACATCGTGTGGTTAGTGCAATGGCATAAGCCCGCTTGACTGCGAGAATGACAATTCGAGCAGGTGCGAAAGCAGGTCATAGTGATCCGGTGGTTCTGAATGGAAGGGCCATCGCTCAACGGATAAAAGGTACTCCGGGGATAACAGGCTGATACCGCCCAAGAGTTCATATCGACGGCGGTGTTTGGCACCTCGATGTCGGCTCATCACATCCTGGGGCTGAAGTCGGTCCCAAGGGTATGGCTGTTCGCCATTTAAAGTGGTACGCGAGCTGGGTTTAGAACGTCGTGAGACAGTTCGGTCCCTATCTGCCGTGGGCGTTGGAAAATTGAAAGGGGCTGCTCCTAGTACGAGAGGACCGGAGTGGACGAACCTCTGGTGTTCGGGTTGTCATGCCAATGGCATTGCCCGGTAGCTAAGTTCGGAATCGATAACCGCTGAAAGCATCTAAGCGGGAAGCGAGCCTTGAGATGAGTTTTCCCTGGCACTATAAGTGTCCTAAAGGGTTGTCGTAGACTACGACGTTGATAGGCAGGGTGTGTAAGTGCTGCGAGGCATTGAGCTAACCTGTACTAATTGCCCGTGAGGCTTAACCATACAACACCCAAGGGGTTTTGTGGACTCAATAGAAAGACAGACCTTGAATGCGTTTGAAGAGACATAACTTTTAAATACAGTTTTCCGAATTTTAAAATTTGCTTGGCGACCATAGCATTGTGGACCCACCTGATTCCATGCCGAACTCAGAAGTGAAACACAATAGCGCCGATGGTAGTGTGGGGCTTCCCCATGTGAGAGTAGGACATCGCCAGGCTCCAAATTTATTTTCACTTTTTTAAAAGTGAAGACAAAAGGTATCGTTACTTGCATTAGCAATTAACAACATCATTAGTGTACTAATCTATTGATGACAATTTGTTGGAGGGATGGCTGAGTGGTCGAAAGCACCGGTCTTGAAAACCGGCAACCGTTAATAGCGGTTCTAGGGTTCAAATCCCTATCCCTCCACCACCATTGAAAAGCCCGCTGAGAAATCAGCGGGCTTTTTTCTTATATGTAATATAAACAAAAAGAGAAGAGCACTGACGTGCCCTTCTCTTTTTGTTTACTTGAACCTTATTATTGCTAGTCTGTTAAATATTTGCCCTCTGCAACTTGCCAGAATGCTCTTATTAGAGGGTTATCTAGCTGAGAGCGCTTACAACACACACCTAACTCAAATGGTTTGATTGGCTCTATCTTTAAGCGGTCTACTTTGTCTCGTACAGGACTGTTGTTGATGACGACATCTGGTGCAATACCCACTCCACAACCAAGAGCAACCATACTGACGATCGCTTCATGCCCTGAAACTTGAGCATAAATGTTCGGCTTTATCTTCATCTTTTTGAACCATGCGTTTGCACGTTCTCGGGCTGTCCCTGCTTCCGGGATGATAAAGGGTACTTCATTCCAGTTGGGCTTATCTGATTGCAGTTGCTGGCTAAAGCTACTCACGCCAGATGGAATGATGACTGACAGTGGAATATCGCTGATGGTCTCGAACTCTAATCTTGAAGGCAAAATGTCAGGTTTAGCTGAAATAGCGATATCCGCCTCATCATTCAGTATCTTGTCGATGGATTGTGCTGGATCACCGGTAGAGAGCTTAAACTCAATATAGGGATGAATTGCCCTGAATTCAGTTATTAGCTCAGGAAGATGACTATAACTAGCCGTTACTGAGCAAAATATACGAATTTCTCCTTTAAGTTCCTGCTCTCCACCCTTTAGATGAAGGTTATATTGCTGCCACTCTCCAACAATGCTCAATGCAACAGGTAATAGGTGTTTGCCTGCTGGGGTGAGATCAACGCTGCGGTTATCTCTGATAAGCAATTCTTGCCCCGTCTCCTCTTCTAGTTTTTGTACCTGACGACTCAGCGCTGAAGGACTGACGTGCATAGCAGCAGCGGTTTTGCTGAAACTCTTGCTATCACATAAATGTATAAATAATTGTAGAGATTTTATGTTCATGTTCTGCGATCGTTTCCATGTTGCATTTATTGCAATAACTAATTGTGAATATATCACTTTCAGCAACGGAGTGTCTGTTTTAGTATGAAGTCATTCGATAGAGAGATATCGACCTTACGGACTTATTTTTAAAGGAGTGCCCTAGAATGGCTAACTATTTCAATACATTAAACCTTCGTGAACAACTTGACCAATTGGGTCGTTGCCGCTTTATGGATCGTGAAGAATTCGCGACAGAAGCTGAGTATCTTGAAGGTAAGAAAATCGTAATTGTTGGTTGTGGTGCTCAAGGCCTAAACCAAGGTCTAAACATGCGTGATTCTGGTCTAGACGTATCTTACGCTCTACGCCAAGCAGCAATAGATGAAAAGCGTCAATCATTCAAAAATGCTGATGAAAACGGCTTTGTTGTGGGTAGCTACGAAACGCTAATCCCTCAAGCAGACCTAGTAATCAACCTTACTCCTGATAAGCAACACACAAACGTTGTTGAAACAGTAATGCCTCTAATGAAGCAAGGTGCTGCTCTTGGTTACTCTCACGGTTTTAACGTTGTTGAAGAAGGCATGCAACTACGTGATGATCTTACGGTTGTAATGGTTGCACCTAAATGTCCTGGTTCTGAAGTACGTGAAGAGTACAAGCGTGGCTTTGGTGTTCCAACACTGATCGCTGTTCACCCAGAAAACGACCCTAAGGGCGAAGGTTGGGATATCGCCAAAGCTTGGGCAGCAGGTACTGGTGGTCACCGTGCTGGTTGCCTAGAGTCTTCTTTCGTAGCGGAAGTTAAATCTGACCTTATGGGCGAGCAAACTATCCTTTGTGGCATGCTACAAGCAGGTTCTATCGTATCGTACGAGAAGATGATTGCTGATGGCATCGAACCGGGCTACGCAGGCAAACTTCTACAATACGGTTGGGAAACGATCACTGAAGCACTGAAGTTTGGTGGCGTAACTCACATGATGGACCGTCTATCTAACCCAGCTAAAGTTAAAGCGTTTGAGCTTTCTGAAGAGCTTAAAGACCTAATGCGTCCGCTTTACAACAAGCACATGGATGACATCATCTCTGGTCACTTCTCTAGCACAATGATGGCCGACTGGGCGAACGATGACGTGAACCTACTAGGCTGGCGTGAAGAGACAGGCGAAACGGCATTCGAAAATTACCCAGCTTCTGACGTAGAAATCTCAGAGCAAGAGTATTTCGACAACGGTATCCTAATGGTTGCTATGGTTCGTGCCGGTGTTGAGCTAGCATTCGAAGCTATGACGGCATCAGGCATCATCGACGAGTCTGCTTACTACGAATCTCTACATGAGCTTCCACTAATTGCAAACACGGTTGCTCGTAAGCGTCTTTACGAAATGAACGTTGTAATTTCTGATACTGCTGAGTACGGTAACTACCTATTCGCTAACGTAGCAACACCGCTACTACGTGAGAAGTTCATGCCTTCAGTTGCAACAGACGTAATTGGCCGTGGTCTAGGTGAAACATCTAACCAAGTTGATAACGCTAAGCTAATTGAAGTAAACGAAGCTATTCGTAACCACCCTGTAGAATACATTGGTGAAGAGCTACGTAGCTACATGAGCGACATGAAGCGTATCGCTGTAGGCGGTTAATCTTCTGCTCATAACTGGATAAAGATAGCCCTGAACATTTGTTCGGGGCTTTTTTATGCCCGCAACTATTTGCTTGTAAAGTTTTGATAGGTCGAGGAAAAATAAAGGCTTACCCGAAGGTAAGCCTTTATTCGAACTTGAACTGATGGAAACGAGCTATTATTTGTCTGAAAGCTTTGCTTCTAAATCAGCTAGCTTTTGTTCCATTTCAGTTAGCTTCTGGCGAGTGCGAAGCAGTACTTGTGTTTGAACATCAAATTCTTCACGGCTCACAACGTCTAGCTTGTTTAGTTGGCCTTGGATAACCTGGCGAACTTTTTGATCTACGTCTGAACCAAGCTCTTTTACTGGTTGAGGCATAGAATCGTGAATCTGCTTAGCAATCTGCTCTAGTTTTTTTGGATCAAACATATCAATTAAAACTCCTGAATATTTACCACTATTCTATTTAATCACACTTGAGATGTCGCCTATGGCGTATAAAAAAAGGCCACCGAAGTAGCCTTTTTATTGTTAATACGACTTAGCGATTACTTATTATCAGCTAATTCTCTGTGTGCTGCTTTTGCTTCATCGACGCGAGCTAGCTTTTCTAGGTCTTTGTCTTCAACAAATACAGGTAGAGGTTTGTGTTTTTCAGCCAAGTAGCTGTAAATCACTGGCAGTACAAATAGCGTGAAGATAGTACCAATCGCCAGACCAGCTACGATTACGATACCAATACTAAAGCGCTGAGCCGCACCCGCACCACTTGCGTACATCAGTGGGATTAGGCCGGCGATCATCGCAGCTGTTGTCATTAGAATCGGACGAAGACGAACCTTCGCAGCTTCCATTACTGCTTCAATACGAGTCTTGTGATGATGCAACTGTTCCTCTTTTGCAACTTCACAGATCAAGATACCGTGCTTGGTAATCAGGCCGACCAAGGTGATTAAACCTACTTGTGAGTAGATATTCATCGTTGCCGCACCCCAAGCCAGAGCGATTAGGGCACCACAGATCGCAAGTGGCACAGATACCATGATAACCAATGGATCTTTAAGAGATTCGAATTGAATCGCCAGTACCAAGAAGATGATAGCCAGTGCTAAACCAAAGGTCGCGTAAAGCGCGCTACCTTCAGTTACGTATTGACGTGCTTCACCCATGTAATCGTGGTTATAGCCACTTGGTAGCTTATTCGCCGCCGTGTCTTCAAACCACGCAATTGCATCACCCATTGCAGCGCCTGGAGCAGGTACCGCACCAATCGTAGCTGAGTTCAATTGGTTGAAGTGAGGAAGAGAACGAGGCTCTGCCACAACATCAATCGTAATCAAACTGCCAAGTGGTACAGCATTACCGTCCGCAGCACGTACGTAGTAGTTATTCATCGATTCTGGGTTCAAACGGAATTTACGTTCAACTTGAGGGATAACCTCGTAAGAACGACCATTCAAGTCGATACGGTTTACGTAGCCATCTGACATCATGGTACCAAGCGTGATACCGATATCTTGCATGGTCACGCCGTATGCGCCCGCTTTGTCTTTGTCGATGTGTACTTTCATCGTTGCTGAGTCATAGTTCAGATCGAGATCCGAGTATACGAACAGCGGGTTTGTCGCTACATCAGTCAAGATATCAGTGGTGATTTGGAACAGGCTCTCAAAACTGTTTGGCGTTGTGATAACAAACTGAATTGGAAGACCTGAACCTGCACCTGGTAGTTCAGGCATTTGGAATGCAGTAACTGCCATTCCAGGAACATCTTTCACCAAACCACCAACGCGGGTTGCTACGTCAGATTGACTTGCTTCACGCTCACTCCAAGGCACCATAGATGCAATACCAAACGCTTGGTTTGCATTAGGAACACCTGTGAACACCTGCGCGTAAGCTACTTCTGGCTGATCAGACAGAACCTTATTTACGTCGTTCATGGTATTTTGCATGAAGTCTAAGTTCGCGTTCGACGGCGCCGTACCCATCAACATGATCACACCTTTATCTTCTGAAGGTGCTAACTCACTTGGGATGAACTTAAATAGCATTGGTAAGCTTGCAAATACGATCACCGCAAAGCCAATGAATACTGGGCGATGGTTCATTACCGCGCTAAGCATGCGCTCATAACGGTTCGTCATGCCATCCAGTACGCTATGTACTTTCTGTTCAAACTTGCTTGGCTCAGCATGAGCTTTTAGCATTTTAGAACACATCATTGGTGATAGTGTTAGTGCCACGATACCTGATACAAAAACAGAACCCGCTAGAGTTAATGCAAACTCTTTAAATAGTGAGCCCGTGATACCACCCATCATCGCGATTGGAGCGTATACTGCGCCTAGCGTTAGGGTCATTGCGATAACAGGAACCGCAATTTCACGAGTACCGATGATCGCAGCACGGAAAGGTGACTCCCCGAGCTTAATATGTCGGTCGACGTTTTCCAGTACCACGATCGCATCATCTACTACCAGACCGATGGCGAGCACCATTGCCAGTAGTGTCATCAGGTTCCAAGAGAAGCCCATTGCCTGCATTACCATTGCCACACCAATCAAAGACAGTGGGATAGTAACGATAGGGATCAGTACAGCACGGAACGAACCTAAGAACAGAGTAATTACGATCAATACGATTAATGCAGCTTCAAGGATGGTTTTTATAACCTCTTGAATCGATTCGTTAATCGCAATTGTCGAGTCATACATCACGTTCATGGAAATGTTACTTGGCAAGTTCTTCTCTAACTGAGGGAGAAGTTCGAGTACATCAGCGGCAATGTTGATTGGGTTTGCACTTGGTGCTGCGTTAATTGCTGCAACTACCGCTTCTTGGCCGTTGGCACTTGCACGGTAAATATCGTGGCTTTTCTCTAGAGAAACCTTAGCGATGTCAGACAGGCGAATAATCTCACCTTCACCACTTCTAACGACTAAGTTCTCTAGCTCTTCAGTGTTCGAAACTTGCGTGTCGGCACTGCCGTTATAAAGAACAAACTCACCTGTTGCTTGACCTGTCGCCGATTGGTAGTTATTCGCATCCAATACCGCCATTACGTCAGTTGCGGTAAGGTTTACTGCTGCCATTTTAGCTGGGTCTAGCCACACGCGTAGTGCGTATTTCATACCACCATATAGGTCAACTTTAGATACGCCATTTACCGTAAATAGTTGCGGGTTGATTACTCGCTCTAGATAGTCGGTAATTTGGCTCGACACTAACTCATCACTGGTAAAACCAATGTAGAGTACCGCCGTTGTTGAACCGGTAGACATAGTTACGGTTGGATCTTCGGCTTCTTTAGGAAGCTGAGAACGTACCGAGTTAGTCTTGGCCAGTATGTCAGACAGCGCCGCATTCGGGTCTGTGTTCAACTTCATGTTCACGGTAATCGTCGAGCTACCGAGTACAGAAGAAGAAGTCATATAGTCGATGTTATCCGCTTGGGCCACAGCCTGCTCGAGGGGCTGGGTGATAAAGCCTTGGATAAGATCGGCACTTGCACCGTAGTAACTCGTAGTTACGGTTACGACGGTATTCGTCATTTCAGGGTATTCACGCACCTGCATTTTGAAGATTGCTTGTAAGCCAAGCAACGCAATCAAAAAGCTGATGGATACCGCTAGAACTGGACGTTTAATAAAAACATCAGTAAAGCGCATTGGGCCTCCAGTTACAGCTTAGGTGTTTCAGATGGTGGAGTGATTGAATCACTTTCTACGATCTTAACTTTGGCACCGTTACTCAGACGTACTTGGCCAGAAGTTACAACCGTATCGCCAGCTTTAACGCCTTCAAGGATATGTGCGATATCTGCTGTACGTTCACCAACTTTCACAACATGTTGAGCAACACGTTGAACGCCGTCTTCTTCCGTTAGGATGTAAACATTGTCACCGTATAGAGTGAAAGTAATCGCCGTTTGCGGCAGGGTTACTTGGTTCTCTAGTTTAGGAAGAATGATGTTAGCGCGAGCGAACATGCCACTGCGAAGCTTGCCATCATTGTTTGGAATATCCGCTTGAACTTGAATAAGACCACTTTGGATGCTTACTGCAGGTTCAATAGCACTGATAGAGCCTTCAAACGGTTTTTCTGGGTAAGCATCAACAAAGATGTCGATAGCCTGGCCAACATTAATGCGAGAGATATCGGTTTGAGAAACCGTGAAGCGTAGGCGCATGACACTGGTGTCTTCTAAACGAACGATATCGGTACCCGATTGTAGGTATTGACCTAGGTATACGTTACGAATACCAACCTTGCCATCAAAAGGTGCGCGAATTTCACGGCGTTCGATCGAGGCTTTTAGGCTTTCAATATCAGCAGATAGAGAGAAGTAGTTTGCTTCTGCTTCATCGTACGCTTCTTTAGAAATAGAGCCTTTCTTGAATAGACCTTGGTAACGCTTGTATTTTGCTTTCGCAGCAGGCAAACGAGCTTCAGAACTCTTAAGGTTGGCTTTCTCTACGTCAGAATCAAGACGTACCAGTTGCTGACCACTCTTAACATCAGTACCCGATTCGAAAGAAATTTGGTCAATAACACCGCTGGTTTCGTTCGCTAGTGTCACACCTTGATTTGGTTCGATGAAGCCGATAGCTTCAATTACGGGAACCCAGTCGATCGGCTGAACTTCAGTTACCGTTACGGGAAACTCGGGTTCAGGGCGGTTGGCCATATACTCAGCAATTTTTTGTTGTTTGAACATGTTGAATCCAATAACGCTGCCAAAAAGCAATACAGCGATGAATAACATGAAGAAAGTCCACTTTTTCATTATGGTCAAAACTCCGATCTAGTGTTTAATTATTGCGTCCCAACTGGCTTCTATTGCAGCTTCTAGTGCTGCCTCGTCGAGTTGGTAAAATCCTAAAGAATGCTTTCGCGCTAGAGAGACACTAGCCGCTAAGCTCAAGCCGCTTAATACTTCATTATCAAGCGGTTTAAACAGTCCCTGCTCTTTACCTTCATTAAATAGCAGTTCAACTTGGGCAAACATTTTACGTTCCAGTTCCCTGAAGTTTAGGCTATTTGTAATAGGTAGAGAGTCATACTGAACCCGATTTTTTATCGCGGCTAAGTTCGTTCCCGCTAAGTTCCATATGTTCAACCACATAGTACGATAGCGTTGCTTAATTGGATCCGAATCATTAACCCCTTCTTGAACAGCATCAGCTACTCGTTGAGTCACGAGCACTCGAACATCATCGATCAAGTGATCTTTATCATCGAAGTAGCGATAGATAGTGCCTGCAGCTACCCCTGCTTCTTTGGCTAATTTTTGCATCGAAAGGCCTTGAAAACCGACCTCCGCAATGAGCTTTTCAGCAGCAGAAAGTATTTGTTGGCGTTTATCCTGAGGTGCATGAGTTGTCATCTTTCCATCACCAGTGAATGAACGTTCATTCATTATAGCCTAAGAACCATACATCTATGCAACAAAGTTTTACACAAATGACGTAAAAATCTTGTATAAGAGAACGTAGCATTCGTGCTATTGCAGCATTATTATAGGCGCGCAATTTAATTCGCCCCTCTAGACCAAATTGAGAATCAAATGAAACTGAATCCAAGACAAGATGAAGCCGTGAAGTATGTTTCTGGCCCCTGTTTAGTATTAGCAGGCGCTGGTTCAGGAAAAACACGTGTTATCACCAATAAGATTGCTTACTTGGTTCAAGAGTGTGGCTACAAAGCTCGTAATATTGCAGCGGTAACCTTTACCAATAAAGCGGCACGCGAAATGAAAGAGCGTGTAGGACAAACTCTAGGTAAAAATGAATCAAAAGGTCTGATCGTTTCGACCTTTCACACTATGGGTTTGACGATTATTCGCCGCGAATACAAAGCATTGGGTTTAAAAGCTGGCTTTTCTTTGTTTGATGATCAGGACCAGTTAGCTTTACTTAAAGAGTTAACCGAAAGGCAGATCGATGGTGACAAAGATCTACTACGCGCTTTAATGAGCACCATTTCGAATTGGAAGAATGACATGCTGACGCCTGATCAGGCCAAAGCACGAGCTCAAGGCGAACAAGAACAGCTTTTTGCATTCTGTTTTGAGATGTATCAGAAACAGATGAAGGCATACAACGCGCTCGATTTTGATGATCTGATTGCGATGCCGGTATTGTTACTGAAAACTAATCAAGAAGTCCGTGAGCGCTGGCAGTCTCGCATTCGCTATTTACTGGTCGATGAGTATCAAGATACCAACACCAGTCAATATGAGTTGGTTCGTTTATTGGTGGGAGAACGTGGTCGTCTGACGGTAGTAGGTGATGATGACCAATCTATTTACTCATGGCGTGGCGCAAAGCCGCAAAACTTGGTTTTGCTAGGTGAGGATTACCCGAACCTTCGTTTAATCAAACTAGAGCAAAACTATCGTTCAACCAGTCGAATTTTGCGTGCGGCGAACATCTTGATCGCTAATAACCCACACGTTTATGAAAAATCACTGTTCTCAGAGATCCCGGACGGTGAAAAGCTCAAGGTACTGAATGCCAAGAATGAAGAGCACGAAGCCGAACGTATTACTGGTGAGATCATTGCCCACAAGTTTTTGAATCGCACAGATTACAAAGATTACGCAGTGCTTTACCGTGGTAATCACCAATCTCGCTTGATTGAAAAAGCCTTGATGCAAAACCGTGTGCCTTACAAGATCTCTGGTGGTACGTCTTTCTTTGCTAGAGCTGAGATTAAAGACATCATGGCTTACTTACGTGTGTTGGTGAACCCAGATGATGACAATGCGTTTTTACGTATTGTGAACACGCCACGTCGTGAGATTGGTCCGGTTACTTTAGAGAAACTCGGCAGCTACGCCAATATGCGTGGTAAGAGCTTGTTTGAAGCCAGCTTTGAGATGGGCTTAGAGCAAACGTTGACGGGGCGTGGTCTAGAAAACTTGCGCCGTTTCGGTGACTGGATTGTTCGTATCTCGGATAATGCAGAGCGTGGTAATACGGTTGAGGCCGTACGTTCTTTGGTTCGTGACATTAACTATGAAGATTGGTTGTACGAAACTTCGGCGAGCCCGAAAGCGGCTGAAATGCGAATGAAGAACGTCTCTGATCTTTACAGTTGGATAGTGGCTGATCTTGAAGGTGACAACTACGACAAGGAAGAGAAAACCCTACGCGAGGTAGTGCAACGTTTAACACTGCGTGACATGATGGAGCGTGGGGAAGATGATGACGATGCAGACCAGGTTCAATTAATGACACTGCATGCATCGAAAGGCCTAGAGTTTCCATATGTATTCCTGATGGGGGCAGAAGAGGGTATTTTACCGCACCAAACCAGTGTTGATGAAGGCAACGTAGAAGAAGAGCGTCGTCTTATGTACGTAGGGATTACTCGAGCGCAAAAAGAGCTGACCTTTACTAAGTGTCGTGAACGCCGTCAATATGGTGAATTGATTAAGCCAACACAAAGTCGCTTTCTTGATGAACTGCCGCATGATGATGTGGAGTGGGAAAGCGTTAAGAAGCCTCAATCCGCTGAAGAAAGAATGGAAAAAGGGCAGGCGCACATTGCGAATATTCGAGCGATGTTCAATAAGAAATAATGATCTACTTTAATAGCACTATATAAAAACCAATAAAAAGGTGACCATGAGGTCACCTTTTTTGAATTTGGCATTTTTAATTACAGATCGGTAAATTACAGACCGGCAATCATGTGCTCGATAGCATCTTTGATTTCGTCGTCTGAACAGTCCATACATGAACCTTTCGCAGGCATTGCATTAAAGCCGTTGATTGCGTGATTCGCTAGAATATCGCGACCTTGAGCAATACGAGGACCCCAATCACCAGCATCGCCTTTTTTAGGTGCGCCACTTACGCCAGATGCGTGACAAGCGATACAAAAGGTACCGTAAACTGCTGCGCCATCACGAGGGCCTGTTGGTTCCGCGACTACTGGCTCACTGCCGACTAGGTATACTTGGCCAACTGGTTTGATGCGTTCAGCAATAGCATCTTGCTCTGCTTCGCTTAGGCCTGAAGCCATTGCACCAGTTGAAAAGGTTAAAACTGCGATGACAACGCTTAAAATTCGACGAGACATATCCATTAAACTCACTTTACATTCCCAAGGTAAGTACATGCTTACCAATTTATAGTGTTGGAAGGGTGTTTTGATTTGAGCAGCAAAGAGCAACTGTTAAACCAATGTAAATAATGGGTGATTATATCCCGATAAGTTGTTGCAATAAACAACAACTTATAAGCTGTAGCGGGTTGTAGTACTCAAATAAGGGGTTTATCACATATTAACTGTCGAAAAAGAGACCAAACAGAAAAAAAAGTTAAAAAAGTACTAGACGGCATTGGGTGATATACGTATTATTCCACTCCGCCGACAGGGCATGCGCCTGTAGCTCAGCTGGATAGAGCGTTGGCCTCCGGAGCCAAAGGCCGAAGGTTCGAATCCTTTCAGGCGCGCCATCCGGTCTCTTACTTCGGTAAGTGAGAATTGGCAAAAAAGAAATAATGGTGGCTATAGCTCAGTTGGTAGAGCCCTGGATTGTGATTCCGGTGGTCGCGAGTTCGAATCTCGTTAGCCACCCCATTCTTTCTTTACAAAATATCGGTAGCTTCGGCTTCCAGTGTTGATTCATTCTTCCCAAGAATCGATACAAAACTAGTCGGTGAATAGCGCAGCTTGGTAGCGCATCTGGTTTGGGACCAGAGGGTCGGGGGTTCGAATCCCTCTTCACCGACCACTATTTCAATAATCGCTTGTTAAGTGGTTATATAAAAAATTAGTGGTGGCTATAGCTCAGTTGGTAGAGCCCTGGATTGTGATTCCGGTGGTCGCGAGTTCGAATCTCGTTAGCCACCCCATTAATTTTGGTAGCTTCTTTGAAGTTTCCAGTTTGAGAAATCAAACGAAACATCTCGGTGAATAGCGCAGCTTGGTAGCGCATCTGGTTTGGGACCAGAGGGTCGGGGGTTCGAATCCCTCTTCACCGACCACCTTAAGAAAGCTCATCAGAAATGATGAGCTTTTTTTCTATCTGGAGAAAAGATAATGATGTATTCGGGGGCTGGAAGCCCAGTCGTATCAAATCCTTCTTCACCGAGCACCTTTAAGAAAGCTCATCAGAAATGATGAGCTTTTTTTCATCTGTAGATCACTAGATTGGAACCCAAGTGGGGTTTGCCTGATGTTCAAAGAATGTCTCTTCACCGATCACTTAAGAAGCCTCAACTAGCCGTCCGCGTCAGAAATGACGGGGCTTTTTTACGCCTGGAATTTAGATCATTTGAGACCAGAGGGCTGGATCGCCAGTCCGCAGGAAGCCCTGCCGCGCCGTTATTCATTAACCTGCTATTTAAGGTTATGAACTTACCTATTTCGAAAAATTGTCTGTGATCGTACTGGTAAAATGTACTTTCGTATTAAATGAGCATGCTGTCATGTCTTTAATTATTACGTCTTTATAAATATATTTTCTCTATAAAATCATTAGATCTATATCTAATTTTATATAAATTGATTGCTCAATAATTCGACAAACTAATGGGTTTGGTCTAAGTGTTTTTATGAAAAGAGAAATCTAACCCTAGATTTGCTCTCTAAGGTCTATATTTGACAGATTTCTTCATATTAAATAGCCTAAAATCGTCTCTAATTTTATAAGCCTCTTATTTTACTACTTTACATTTATCACACTTATCTTGATGGTGGAAAGTGTGGCTTATTACTATGTATCTAGTTGTTTTATTTGTATTATTTAAATAATCTAGCATTTGTTTCTATAGTGTTAATTGTTTTTTGGAATAATTATTTGTTTTAAATGACTAATAGTGAGATCTGCTTTGAACGATTGGTTTCAGTCTACAAGTAAGTTGTAGTAAGGGATTTGTGAGTATTTCTCACCATGAGTATGATGTTGATTTTTATTACTATATGCTCTTTTTTTGAATAGTTATGTAGTGCTTTTGCTTGCCAGGCGTTTAATGTCGACTTTTTATCCTATTTTTGTTGCTTTTCTGTGAATTATTTGCCAAATTGTCAACCGTATAAAATATCAGAACAATATTCTGGTAAGAATGGATTCAATTTTGCAGACAGGGCAGAAAGCTGCCAAAGCAGTAGAGGTCTGGTAATGTCACTTTTAGAAGTAAAAAATCTTCGTATCGAATATCCATCTCGTCATGGAGTTCACGCCGCAGTTAAATCACTTTCGTTCAACATTGAACGTGGTGAGATCGTTGGCGTTGTAGGCGAATCTGGTGCAGGTAAATCAACTGTGGGTAATGCTGTTATTGATTTACTGAGCCCTCCTGGCCGTATTGCTAGCGGCGAGGTGTTTCTGGATGGCGAAAAAGTTTCGGGTTTATCTCCTGAGCAGATGCGCTCTGTTCGCGGCTCAAAGATTGGATTTATCTTCCAAGACCCAATGACTTCTCTTAACCCTCTATTCACAGTAGAACAGCAGTTAAAAGAGACGATTCATGCCAACATGAAGGTTTCGGATCAAGAAGCCTACCAGCGTTCACTAGACTTGATGAACCAAGTGGGTATCCCACAACCAGAAAACCGTTTAAAGCAGTACCCACACCAGTTTTCTGGCGGTATGCGTCAGCGTGTTGTTATCGCGATCGCATTGGCAGGTGAACCTGACTTAATCATCGCAGATGAACCAACAACCGCACTGGATGTTTCTATCCAAGATCAGATCTTGGGTTTGATTCGCGACCTATGTATTAAGAAGAACGTAGGTTGTATGTTGGTCACGCACGATATGGGTGTTGTATCTAACGTAACCGATCGTGTAGCCGTGATGTATCGTGGTGATTTGGTTGAGTTTGGCCCAACGGCGAAAGTCCTTGGCACTCCTGAGCATCCATACACACACAGCCTTATTTCAGCGGTTCCGCGTTCAGATCGTAAACTCGATCGTTTCCCTACAGTGAGTTACATCGAAGAAGCACACGAGATGGAACCACTGGATGTGAAAAACCACTGGTTGGGCCAAAGCCAAGATCACCGTGATTACACGGGGCCTTTGTTGAACGTTGAAAACGTGAACTTACGTTTTACGACTAAAGATTCATTCTTCGAAAGCCGTCGTGAATATGTTCAAGCGTCAAACAACGTCAGCTTTGAAGTGCATGAAGGTGAGACGTTTGGTTTGGTGGGTGAATCTGGTTCGGGTAAATCAACGATTGCTCGTGTGATTGCTGGCTTATACGCACCGAACTCAGGCAAGGTAACCTTTGAAGGTATTGACCTTACCGGTCTTAAATCTGAAAAAGAGCGTCGCCCTATGCGTCGCCAAATGCAGATGGTTTTCCAAAATCCGTATACATCAATGAACCCTCGAATGAAGATATTCGACATCATTGCTGAACCTATCCGTTTCCATAAGCTAACTCGCAACGAAAATGAAACTCGTCAGATCGTTAACGACCTGCTCGATCACGTTGGTTTGGGCCAAATGGCAGGGGTTAAGTACCCGCACGAATTCTCAGGTGGCCAACGTCAGCGTATCTCTATTGCTCGCGCTCTGGCAACTCGTCCTCGTCTTCTGATTTGTGATGAACCTACCTCGGCGCTGGATGTGTCAGTACAGGCTCAAATCCTTAATCTATTGAAAGACCTGCAAGACGAGCTCAATCTGACTATGCTGTTCATCAGTCATGATTTACCGGTTATTCGTCAAATGTGTGATCGTGTTGGCGTGATGCAAATGGGCGAACTATTGGAAGTTGCGCCAACTGAGCAGTTATTCCAATCGCCTCAGCATGAATACAGTAAGCACCTAATTTCTTTAATGCCTGAGTTTACGGGCTTAAGAGAAGAAAAAGCAGTGGCAAAAGCCGCAGTATAAAAATCAGCAGGCTGGAGTTTAGCTTGCTAAAAACAATAAACAGACGCAAATACAACAACTAGGGATCTGGATTCCCGCATGAAGGAGTTATGCAATGAAAACCATGAAAAGCAAATTAGCAGTAGCTTTGATGGCAGCTGGCCTAAGCTTTAGTGCAGCAGCAGCAGATATTACCGTTGGCTACGCAGCTGACCCAGTATCACTTGATCCGCACGAGCAGCTGTCTGGTGGCACACTGCAAATGTCTCACATGGTGTTTGACCCTCTAGTACGTTTTACACAAGAGATGGATTTTGAAGGCCGCCTAGCATCTAGCTGGGAGCGTGTTGATGAAACGACTTTCCGTTTCAACCTACGTAAAGGTGTGAAATTCCACTCTGGTAACGAACTGACAGCTGATGATGTTGTGTGGACTTTTGAACGTCTACAAGCTTCTCCAGACTTTAAGTCTATCTTCACGCCATACGAGAAAATGGTAAAAGTGGATGACTATACAGTTGAGCTAGTATCAAAAGCGGCTTACCCACTAGTACTACAAACAGCAACTTACATCTTCCCAATGGACAGCAAGTTCTACTCAGGCCAAACAGCTGAAGGTAATGACAAGTCTGAACTAGTTAAGCACGGTAATTCGTTTGCTTCGACTAATGTTTCAGGTACTGGTCCATTCATCGTTACGCAACGTGAGCAAGGCGTTAAAGTTACGTTCGAGCGTTTCAATGATTACTGGGATACAGAAACGGATGGTAACGTAGACAAGCTAACACTTGTGCCAATCAAAGAAGACGCAACGCGTGTTGCAGCACTTCTTTCTGGCGATGTAGATATGATTCACCCTGTAGCACCAAACGATCACAAGCGTGTTAAGAACGCTAAGAATATCGATCTAGTAACGCTACCTGGTACTCGTATCATTACGTTCCAAATGAACCAAAACAGCAACGAAGCACTGAAAGATGTGCGTGTTCGTCAAGCAATCGTTCATGCGATTAACAATGAAGGTATTGTTAAGAAAATCATGAAAGGTTTCGCGACAGCTGCTGGTCAGCAAAGCCCAACAGGCTACGCGGGTCACAACGAAGATCTAGTTCCTCGTTACGATCTGAAAAAAGCGAAAGAGCTGATGAAAGAAGCGGGCTACGAAGATGGCTTTACACTAACTATGGCAGCGCCTAACAACCGTTACGTGAACGATGCGAAAGTAGCGCAAGCGTCTGCGGCAATGCTGTCTAAGATTGGTATCAAAGTTGATCTTAAGACGATGCCTAAAGCACAGTACTGGCCTGAGTTTGACCTATGTTCAGCAGACATGATGATGATCGGTTGGCACTCAGACACAGAAGATTCAGCGAACTTCAATGAGTTTCTAACAATGACTCGTAACGAAGAGACTGGTCGTGGTCAATACAACTGTTCTGGCTACTCAAACCCAGAAATGGATGCGATTGTAGAAGCTTCTAACACAGAAACTGATCCAGTTAAGCGTTCTAAGATGCTGAAAGGCGTTGAAGCAACACTTTACAACGATGCAGTATTCGTACCTCTACACTGGCAAAGTGAAGCGTGGGGCGCGAAGTCTAACGTTGGTGCTGCAGACATCGTAAACCCAATGGTTATGCCTTACTTCGGCGACCTAGTTGTAAAATAATCTAGCTTGCTAGAATCGAGAGCCTGAAGTTTTTCAGGCTCTCAATATTATTAAGATATAGATTTAAGTTTCGGTATTTGGTCTTCCTTCAGTCTGGCTAAATACCTTTTTTAAGACTGAATTTTTTTGTTGTCTAATCGCGGATTTCGATTAGATAGTCATGGATAGATAAGGGGCAAGGAATGGTTACGTTTCTGGTCAAGCGCCTGTTTCAGGCACTGATAGTGATGTTTGTGATCAGTTTGGTGGCGTTTGCCATTCAGGATAACCTGGGCGACCCGTTACGTGAGTTAGTCGGTCAATCTGTTTCAGAGTCGGAGCGTCAAGCGCTACGTGATGAACTCGGCTTAAATGATCCCTTCGTTACAAAATACTCTCGCTTTATAGGCGCAGCCCTACAAGGTGATCTTGGTACTTCATATTTCTTTAAACGCCCTGCTGTGGACGTAATTCTAGATAAACTGGTCGCGACACTGGAGCTCGTGTTCGGTGCTTCTCTGATCATTGTTTGTCTGTCGATTCCATTAGGCGTTTATTCTGCAATACACCCAAAAAGTTTCTTCACTAAGCTTGTGATGGCCGGTAGTAGTATCGGTATCTCTGTGCCTGTTTTCTTAACTGCAATCATGCTGATGTATGTGTTCTCTATCGAGCTAGGTTGGCTGCCATCATTTGGACGTGGTGAGACTGCAAACTGGTTTGGTTGGGAGTCTGGCTTCTTAACACTAGATGGCCTTGCACACTTAGTTCTGCCGAGTATTGCTTTGGCATCTATCATGCTGCCGCTGTTCATTCGTCTAGTGCGTTCTGAAATGCTAGAGGTTCTTAGTTCTGAATACATCAAGTTTGGTAAAGCAAAAGGCCTAGCGCTGAACAAGATTTACTACCAACACGCTTTGAAGAACACAATGTTACCTGTACTAACGGTAGGTGGTGTTCAAATCGGTACTATGGTGGCTTACACCATTCTTACTGAAACTGTATTCCAGTGGCCGGGCACCGGCTTCCTATTCCTTGAAGCGATTAACCGAGTGGATACACCATTGATTACCGCATACGTTATCTTCGTTGGCTTGATCTTCGTAGTAACGAACACCATTGTTGATTTGCTTTACGGCATCATTAACCCAACAGTGAACATTACAGGGAAAGGAGCATAATCATGGAACAAACAACAACAGCTCCATCTCGTTGGGAGCGATTCAAGCAGTCAGACATTCTGTACTACTTCTTACGCGATAAAGTGGCTATGTTCAGCTTCGCCATCTTCGCCGCCTTCCTTGTGATGGCATTAGCGGCACCGATTTTAGCCCCAATCGACCCATACGACGTGACGTCTATCGATATCATGGATTCAGAACTGCCACCATCTTGGATGGAAGACGGTGAAGAACGTTTCTTACTGGGTACTGACGAGCAAGGTCGTGACATCTTATCGACTATGCTTTACGGCTCCCGCTTATCACTGACCATTGGTTTCTTAGCGGTTGGCCTTCAGTTGACTCTCGGTATCATTATCGGTTTGTCTGCGGGTTACTTCGGTGGTCGTATTGATAGCTTCCTGATGCGTTTTGCTGATGTTCAACTTTCATTCTCAACCATGATGGTTGCGATCATTGTCTCAGCCATCTTTAAGGCAAGTTTCGGCAGTGACTTCTACGCGCAATATGCCGTTGTTATGCTGGTGGTGATCATCGGTATTGCAGAATGGCCGCAGTATGCTCGTACCATTCGTGCATCGGTATTGGCAGAGAAGAAGAAAGAATATGTTGAAGCGGCACGTGTGATGGGCTTTAGAGCGCCTCGCATCATGTTCCGTCATATTCTACCGAACTGTTTATCACCGATCTTGGTTATCTCTACGGTACAGGTGGCAAATGCCATCATGTCAGAAGCGGCACTTTCTTTCCTAGGTTTAGGCCTTCCGGTAGACCAACCGTCACTGGGTGCCCTAATCAGTACTGGTTTTAACTACATTTTCTCAGGAGCATGGTGGATCACAGCATTTCCTGGTGTGCTTTTGGTAACATTAGTTCTAGTTATTAACCTACTAGGCGACTGGTTACGTGACGTGTTTAACCCTAAAATTTATAAAGGGTGATAGCTCGGTTTGATTTTTAGCAAAAAAAGTCACTAAACTAAGAGCCGTAAGCAATTACGGCTCTTTTTTTGCTTAATGGATCTGGAACTTAGTATTATTGATAGTGTCAATGATACTTAAAATGGAATTCATGTTTTATCGACATTGATTCGGTAATAATTAACCCGTGAGGGTTTAAGTGGTGGTTATGAAATTGACAATGAATGCTGTATGTCGTGCTGTGATGAGAAATTATCGTATGGGGCTTATCGCTGTATCTCTTCTGGTGTCGAGCCAAGTTAATGCAGAATCGGTACTATGCGATGCCACTCAAGCAAGCACCAATCAATTACCACAGCTAGAACAATCATGTCCGATCGGTAAAGGTGTATGGGGCAGCAAAGCGCCTAAACGTCATTCAGATAACGAACTGTTTTGGGTTCAATGTGGTTTGCTAAATAAGCCTTTGTCACTGAACCGAGCGAAGCCTCTATATGAAAAGATCTCAACTAACGTATGGATGAAGCCTGAGGGTGGCGATTATCGTTGTTTGATTGGTCCTTACTCTACATTTTCGGATGCGAGAAAAGACTTAGCTCAAGTACGCAAGGTGTCTGGTTATGGTGAAGCCTTTATTCGTATGGTTGATAAGTCTAAAACCTCATCACAGCCTGTCGTTGCAAAACCAGCAGAGTCAAAAGCTGTAAAGCCTAAGGCTCCTGTAAAAGTAGAAGCTAAACCTGCGCCGAAACCTGTGGCGGTTAAGCAAGCGGCTGCGGTAACGAGTGCTGCCGCTATTCAGACGCTACCAAGCGGTAATGCGAGTACAGACAACGATCTAGAAATCGAAATTCGCGTGACAGCCAATGTGTCGGGCAACCAATATGCTATTCCTTACCTCCTAGACCATCAGCAGCAGTTCTATATGGAGCAAGGCAAGCCTTGGAGCCGCCTCGATTACGGTAGCGCTGAATTAGTCTGCAATAAGGTCAACATGAAGCTGATGACTGAAAAACAGTGGCAGAGTATTTTGGGTTCAAAAGTCATGGAAAAACAGAATTGGCCAATGCACTTACCTTATTGGGGGGCAGGCAAGAAGGGTCTGTTTACCAATGGTAATGTAAACCAATTGAAAGGGTCTTCATTGCTTAATGTCATGTGCGTTAAATAAGTAACCTAAAGTAAGACTAAATGAGCCTCAGCTATCGCTGGGGCTTTGTTATTTATGAACCTAACTTTCTCATATTGGTTTTGTTCTTGAATGTTGGTCAGTTTCTTGAATACGAACTTGATTAAAAATCGCTAAAAGTTGTTCAAATTGAGCGTTTGATGCGTAGAAAACCATAACTCAAGCAATAAGGTGATTGAGATTATGAGTTTTAAAAAACGTTTAGAAGATGTGGCACCGCAATTTGAAGCCGGAGGTAAGTACGAAAAACTCTACCCAGTGTATGAGGCGTTCGCGACGATATTTTACACGCCTGGCAATGTAAACCGAGGGTTGACCCACGTTCGAGATAGTATCGATCTCAAACGAATCATGATTCTGGTGTGGCTAGCGACCTTCCCTGCCATGTTCTGGGGCATGTATAACGTCGGGCATCAGAGTGTTTCGGCACTCACATCCAGCTATCAACTGAGTGAGCTCACTTCGGTTATCGAGAGTAGTTGGCGCTTGTCTTGGGCATTTGGTGATGCGCCATCATTAATGGCAAGCGGTTGGGGCAGCCAGATGTTTTTTGGGGCGCTCTATTTCCTTCCTGTTTATGCCACGGTTTTTGTCGTTGGTGGTTTTTGGGAGGTACTGTTCGCGGTTGTTCGCAAGCACGAAGTCAACGAAGGCTTTTTCGTGAGTTCGGTTTTATTTGCCTTAATTCTCCCGCCGACGATTCCACTATGGCAAGCCGCATTAGGCATCACCTTTGGTATCGTTGTTGCTAAAGAGTTGTTCGGTGGTACAGGACGAAACTTCCTTAACCCTGCGTTAGCTGGGCGGGCTTTCCTCTATTTTGCTTATCCAGCCAACATGTCGGGTGGGCTTGTGTGGGTCGCGGCGGCTGATGGCTATTCAGGGGCGACACCACTCAGTCAGTGGTATGAGGGAGGCAGTACCTCTTTAATCAACAACATGACTGGCGAGACAATAACTTGGATGGATGCGTTCATCGGTAATATTCCAGGATCGATGGGGGAGGTTTCTTCGCTATTAATTATGCTTACTGGGTTGATGCTCATTTTCATGAAGATAGCGTCTTGGCGTATTGTTGCCGGGGTTATCATCGGTCTTGTGGTGACCTCTAGTTTGATGAACTGGATCGGCTCTGATACCAACTCGATGTTCTCGATGCCGTTTTACTGGCACTTTGTGTTGGGTGGTGTTGCTTTTGGTACTTTCTTTATGGCAACCGATCCAGTTTCTGCCGCGTTTACCAATCAGAGTAAGTGGGCTTACGGGATCTTGATTGGTGTAATGACGGTCGGCATCCGAGTGCTCAATCCTGCTTATCCAGAAGGCATTATGCTCGCTATCTTGTTTGCTAACTTGTTCGCACCATTGTTCGACTTTGTTGTGAAAGAGCAAAACATCAAGCGAAGACAAAAACGCACAGCTCGATAAGAAATATGACCCAAAAGAAAAAGGCTTGCACTAGTGCAAGCCTTTCTATTTTTATCACGATTGATTTGAATTTGATTCAACTCCATTTCAAATCAATCTCGAATGGTTGGGTATTACCACAATGCTCACCACACATCTCGTCGTAGGCACTGTTGTGAACCAACATTGCCGATGCTACGCCTCGATCGCTAAAGTGGTCGCGCGCTTGGTTAACACTTAAAAACTTCATTGGGTGCTGTTGGTCGTTTTTGATTAACTGCTTTTGCTCGCCAATAATTTGGTAAGCCAAGTAGATCCCGCCTTCAAATGATTCAATTAGTAGATTCATCACAAACTCCATTGCTGTTCTAGATAGGTCAGTATCTGTGTTACGTGGAGTTGAGGGGTAAGGTTCAAGAGTGGACATAAAAAAAGCAGGCACAAGGCCTGCTTTTAAGAGATATCAACAAATAGTGTTGATTATCTCATCGTTACGAACTCTTCGCTGCCCGTTGGGTGAATCGCCACAACAGAGTCGAAGTCTGCTTTGGTTGCGCCCATCTTCATTGCAACGCCGAAGCCTTGAATCATTTCATCAACAGTGAAACCGATGCCGTGTAGGCCAACTACAGTCTCTTCTTCGCCAGCACATACTAGTTTCATCTTACAAGGTTGACGGTGCTTGGTTACTGCTGTGTACATTGCCGTGAAGCCCGACGTGTAAACCTTGATGTTGTCTTTGCCGTATTGCTCTTCAGCTTCTTGAGTCGTTAGACCAATTGTACCGATAGGCGGGTGGCTGAATACAACAGTAGGAACTAGCTTGTAGTCCATCTTCGCGTTTGTTTGGCCGTTGAATAGGCGCTCTGAAAGCTGACGACCTGCTTTAACAGCGACAGGTGTTAGCTCGATACCGCCTTCCATGATGTCACCAACACAATAGATGCCAGGAACGTTAGTCGCTTGGAACTCGTCTACCTTGATGTAGCCACGATCGTTAGTCTCAACGCCAGTAGATGCTAGATTGATAGCGTCAGTCGCTGGGTGGCGACCGATCGCCCAGATTAAGTGGTCAACGTTTTGAGTGTTGCCGTTCTCTAGGTGTAGAGTCAGCGTACCGTCCGCTTCTTTCACCACTTCTTTAGGCACGGAGTGCGTGTGAAGTGTTGGACCTTCTGCTTCCATTACTTCTACTAGCGTTTCGATGATCATTGGATCAAAGCTACGTAGTGGAGATTCTTTACGGCAGAACAGATGTGTTTCTGTGCCAAGTGCACTTAGTACGCCTGCGATTTCTACTGCGATGTAGCCTGCGCCGATTACAGCAACACGCTTAGGTTGCTCCATCAGATCGAAGAAACCGTTTGAGTCGATGCCGTATTCTGCGCCTGGGATGTTTGGAATGGTTGGACGGCCACCTACCGCGATCAGGATGTGATCCGCAGTGTAGTGTTCACCGTTTACTTCAACGGTTTTCTCGTCAACAAACTTAGCAAAGCCTTTGATTACGTTTATTTTGTTGTTACCCAAAACGCGATCGTAAGACTCGTGGATACGACCAATATATGCTTGGCGGTTTTCAACTAACTTGCTCCAGTTGAAGCCTTTTACTTCAACGTCGAAGCCGTAATCTTCAGAGTACAGGTTGATCGCTTCAGCAACTTGAGCGCCATGCCACATTACCTTTTTAGGAACACAACCAACGTTTACACAAGTACCACCAAGGTCTTGAGCTTCGATAAGTGCAACCTTTGCACCGTGCATTGCTGCGCGGTTTGCTGATGCGATGCCGCCTGAACCGCCACCGATACAGATGTAATCAAAATGAGTCGCCATTACTTTCTCCATTTATTGAAGGCTGTGGGTACAGTGATCGCACTGAACACCTACGTCCTATAGATTCTTAAATTGTCTAATTATTATATTGAGGGCAGATCGGTTGAACTCAATCTCCCTGTTTAAAATTTATTCGTGTATGTCACAATCTACTGAATATTCGTCAGATCATGACGTTAAGTTCGAGATTATTCGGGTACGATCCACTCTACTTTGAAGTGACCGGTTGCCGGCGCAATTGCTTCCTTCAAGAATGGAAGAATTTCGTTCATTTGGCTTTCTAGCTTCCAAGGCGGGTTGATAACAATCATGCCTGATGCTGTCATGCCACGCTCGTTGGTATCTGGTGATACGCCAAGTTCGATTTGTAGAATCTTGTTGATACCTAAGCCTTCAAGTCCTTCGATCATGTCTTCGATATCACAGCGGTTTACTACCGGGTACCAAATTGCGTAGATACCGGTTGCCCAGCGCTTATGGCTTTGAGCAATCGCCGTCACCACATCGCGATACTCTTTTGCCAGCTCGTAAGGTGGGTCGATAAGTACCAAACCACGACGCTCTTTTGGTGGCAGGCTGCCTTTTAAGCGTTGGAAGCCATCTTCTTTGTAGATAGATACCTGACGATCGCGGTGGAACTCTTGCTCAAGCAGAGGGTGATCGGCTGGGTGAAGCTCGGTCAGTACCATGCGGTCTTGATCGCGCAGGTGCGCGCGGGCAACACGTGGAGAGCCCGGGTAGAAACGCAGTTTTTCGCCATTGTTGAGTGCTGAGATAGACTCAAGGTAGCTTTGAATGTCTTCAGGAAGTTCTGTTTGTTCCCAGACGCGTGCAATACCTTGTTTGTATTCGCCCGTTTTTTCAGACCATTCATGCGTTAAGTCGTAACGACCTACACCAGAGTGAGTATCATGATAAACAAAAGGCTTATCCTTCTGTTTCAAAGAATTAAGAATAAGGCTCTGTACGATATGCTTTACTACGTCGGCATGGTTGCCTGCGTGGAAGCTGTGGCGATAACTTAACAAATTAAACTCTCGTAACACTCTCGAATTAGAGTGTGGTTAGTGTAGGTGGGGTTAATCAGACTATTATAACCCTCAATGGACCATAAATTCTCGATCAATTCAGGAGCAGTCGTTCGCAATATGCAGTTAGTTATTGGTTCTGCTATTGAAATTTGCCTTCATGGGTACTATTTAATAACTATTCGCAAGTGATTTTTTAGGGCGACCCTTAGCCTGATGACTGTAAGACGACCTCATTACAAAAAAGACGAAAGTCTCTAAAGCCAAAGGAATGTTTATATGTCTAATCCGCTATTAACCTTCACGGACTTACCTCCGTTTTCACAAATCAAACCTGAGCACGTTAAGCCAGCGGTTGAGCAAGTGATTGAAGCGTGTCGCAACAAGATAGAACAAGTACTTGAAGGTAATACTTCACCAAGCTGGGACAACCTAGTTGCTCCGATTGAAGAAGTGGATGATCGTTTAGGCCGTATTTGGTCACCAGTAAGCCACATGAACTCTGTTGTGAACAGCGACGAACTGCGTGAAGCGTATGAGAGCTGCCTACCAGTACTGTCTGAGTACGGCACTTGGGTTGGTCAACATAAAGGTTTGTTCGAAGCGTATAAAGCGATCAAGGCAAGCGAAGCATTCTCGGCATTAAATCGAGCTCAACAAAAAACCATTACTGACGCACTGCGTGACTTTGAATTGTCAGGTATTGGCTTACCCGCGGACGAGCAGCACCGCTATGGTGAGATCAGCAAGCGCCAGTCTGAGCTGGGTTCTCAATTCTCAAACAACGTACTTGATGCCACCATGGGTTGGAGCAAGCAAGTAACAGACGTGGCTGAACTGGCCGGTATGCCTGAATCGGCACTGGCGGCAGCACAAGCCGCGGCCCAAGCTAAAGAGCTGGAAGGTTACCTACTGACTCTGGATATCCCTTCATACCTACCGGTGATGACGTACTGTGACAACCAAGCGCTACGTAAAGAGCTGTACGAAGCTTACGTAACTCGCGCTTCAGATCGCGGTCCAAATGCTGGTAAGTGGGACAACACTGAGATCATCACGGAGCAACTTAAGCTGCGTCACGAGATCGCACGCATGCTTGGCTTTAGCACCTACAGCGAAAAGTCACTGTCGACTAAAATGGCAGAAACGCCAGACCAAGTACTTGGTTTCCTTAACGACCTAGCAGTAAAAGCGAAACCACAAGGTGAGCGCGAAGTAGAAGAGCTACGTCAGTTTGCTGAGAAAGAGTTTGGTGTCTCTGAGCTAAATCTGTGGGACATCGCTTACTACAGCGAGAAACAAAAACAGAACCTGTTCGAGATCTCTGATGAAGAGCTTCGTCCATACTTCCCTGAGTCGAACGTAGTTTCTGGTTTGTTCGAAGTACTAAACCGTGTGTTTGGTATGTCGGTAACAGAGCGTGAAGGCGTAGACACTTGGCATGAGTCCGTTCGCTTCTTTGATATCTTTGATGCGACAGGAACACTGCGTGGTAGCTTCTACCTTGATCTATACGCACGTGAACACAAGCGTGGTGGCGCTTGGATGGATGACTGTCGTGGTCGTCGTATTACTGAATCTGGCGAGCTGCAAACGCCAGTGGCTTACCTAACGTGTAACTTCAACAAGCCAGTTGGTGACAAGCCTGCGTTATTTACTCACGATGAAGTGGTGACTCTGTTCCACGAATTCGGTCACGGCATCCACCATATGCTAACGCAAGTTGATGCGGGTGCTGTTTCTGGTATCAATGGCGTGCCTTGGGATGCGGTTGAGTTACCAAGTCAGTTCCTCGAAAACTGGTGTTGGGAAGAAGAAGCGCTGTCGTTCATTTCTGGTCACTTCGAAACCGGTGAAGCCTTACCAAAAGAGATGTTAGAGAAAATGCTAGCGGCGAAGAACTTCCAATCAGCGATGTTTATCCTGCGCCAGCTAGAGCTTGGCTTGTTCGATTTCACGTTACACACAGAGTACGACCCTGAAGTGGGTGCTCGTGTACTCGAAACGTTGGCGGATGTTAAGTCTAAGGTGTCGGTTCTGCCAAGCCTAGATTGGAACCGTTTCTCACATAGCTTTGGTCACATCTTTGCTGGTGGCTACAGTGCGGGTTACTACAGCTACCTTTGGGCAGAAGTGCTATCGGCAGATGCGTTCTCAGCATTTGAAGAAGAGGGTATCTTCAACACAGAAACTGGTAATCGCTTCCTGAACAACATCCTTGAAATGGGTGGCAGTGAAGAGCCAATGGAGCTGTTCAAACGCTTCCGTGGTCGTGAGCCACAAATTGATGCAATGCTGCGTCATGCGGGAATCAACGCATAATCACGGTAACTATCTAGTTTATTAAGAGTTAATAGCGAAAAGAGCCTCTAGTTAGAGGCTCTTTTTTGTCTGTGCTTCAGGGGCCAAACAAGGCGAACGAATGTTATGGATTCACATTACGATTGATAGGATTCTGCAATGAAATCAATGTCTCTGTCGATTGAACCTCATCGATCGCCTGCAATTTATCAATCAACACAAACTGTAGCTCTTCTATCGACTTACACATCAGTTTTACGAAAATGTTATAAGCACCAGTGGTGTAGTACGCCTCGACCACCTCGTCTAACGCATTCAGCTTGGCTATCGCAGAGTGGTAGTCTTTGGCTGCATTTAGGTTAATACCAATAAAACAGCATACGTCATAACCTAGCTTTTTGGTGTTTACCACAACTTCCGTTCGCTCAATAATGTCTGCCGATCTCATTTTTTCGATGCGAACGTGAATCGTCGCAGGGCTGACATCGAACTGTTTTGCCATTTCAGCATAAGGAGTTCGTGCATCTTCCATCAAGGTTTTTAGAATGGCGCGGTCTAGATCATCTAAACGGACGGTGGTTGTGGACATGCAGAATCCTTAGATTGAATGAAATCAGACTAGCTAGAGTACACATCATAGCCAAGGGTGATAATATTAGCAGCAACTATAGGGTTAGGGTGAATTCAGTGCGATTTTCGTTGTTATTAATTTTGATGTGTTGGAGTGTGTTTGCTTCAGCGCAGACAAAAGATGTGTTGGTTATTCACTCTTATCATCAAGGTTTTTTTTGGACGGATGATTTCCATAAAGGGTTATCCACAGAACTCGACCGTGACGGCTTGTCTTATCGTGTCGTTTACCTTGATAGTAAACGCTCTCAAAATACTGAATACCTAGATCGTATTTATCAGCTTTACCGCACGAAACTGACACATGAAGAATTTGCTGCGGTTGTCGTTAGTGACAATAACGCTCTGAACTTAATGAAACGTTTGGCTCCAGAGCTAAATGGTACTCCCGTTATATTTGGTGGCGTTAGCAACTTCTCATCTGAGATGCTTGAGGGGTTAAACGCAACTGGAATCACTGAAGATATCGATTTGGTTGGTAATATCGATCTAATTAAGCGTCTTCAAGCTACGGTGAAAAAGGTCTATATTGTTACTGACCACTCAATAACGGGCGAGGCTATTCGCTCCCAAGTTGACCTGTTTATTAAAACCCACCCTGATTTATCCAATTTGATTGAGCATTACGTTCCGGATTCATATCAAGAGCTAACGACCTTTGCTCAGCGTGCCGATCTAGGTAAGAGTTTGTTGTTTTGGGCGTACTATCGCGATGTTAATGGTCGTGTTAGTAGCGATGAAGATTGGCGTCAATTGAGCATGAAAACCCAACTGCCACTGTATATGGTCCATGATTTGGCGCTTGGATTTGGTGCTATCGGTGGTGTGATTCAAAGTGGTAAAACCCAAGGGCGAGAGACTGCCCGGATGTTGCTCGATGTGCTTGCTAATCCGGCAGAAGCATTCCCTCCGATTGTGCCTGGCACACCAGAAATTAAGCTCGATTACCAACAAATCTCGAGATGGGATCTTGGTGCTGAAAATGAAGCCAAGGTGACCTTCCTCAACAAGCCTAAGTCATTTCTAATGCGTTATCGCGATGAAATCCGAACCATAGGTTTGCTGTTTATCGCAATGTCGTGTGTCATCGCTATTTTGGTTTACTACCTGAATCGTCTGCAAAAAAGTGAACGAACGAGCCGTAAGAGCCAACTGCTTCTTGAGTCGATATTCGATCAAAGCTTGCAGTTTATGGGGATTATCGATAAGGACGGAGTGTTGCTGTCGAGTAATAGCAAGCTGCATGAACTTTTGTATAACCAAGGCTATAAATTAGGCACACCCTTGCAAGATCACCAGCACTGGGAAGATTCAGCAAGACAGGTACTCAACGAATATTTTATCCCTAGAGATGAACATCAGGTTTTGCGGTTTGAAGCTGAGGTGTGGTGTCGTGATCGCGGTGCGATGGTATTGGAGATTTCATTGAAGCCAATGCCGGGAAGCGAAGAGGATGACATTCAGTTCTTATTTGAAGCACGTGATGTTACCTCGCGTAAGCTAGCTGAGAATAAACTGTTTCAACGTGAAGCGAATCTAAAGTTGTATTACGACAAGCAACCAGTAATGATGATTACGCTTGATGGAAATAATCGTATTCAACAAGTAAACCAATTTGCGGAAGAGTTGTTGGGTTACTCACTTGACCAGTTATTGGGACATCGCCCGCGAGAGTTTTATGTCGATGAAAACGCGATGATCCCGCGCCATATCTTATTGCAACCACAATACAAGATTAGAGGTGTATGGCGTCGTGATATTGAATATCGTCATGCGGATGGCAGCACCATCTGGATTCGTGAAAATATCCGTCCGCTGGTGGAATCGGATCAACTGTTGATTGTGGGTGAGGACATCACCGAGACCCATGAGCTTGCTGAAAAGTTAGAGTATCAAGCGCGTTACGACTTATTGACTGATACCTTTAACCGTAACCACTTTGAGCAAGAGCTGCAAAAGGCCTTGAAAGAAGTTGAAAGCCATATGCGAACTCATGCGATGTTGTTTTTAGATTTAGACCAATTGAAGGTGTTGAACGATACTGCGGGGCATGAAGCGGGTGATGCCGCAATCATGTTTAGTGCCAAATTGCTGGAAGAGGTGCTGCCCTACAATGCTGTGTTGGCGCGTATGGGCGGTGATGAGTTTGCTGTATTAATCAAAGATTGCACCGAGCGAGACACGATCAACGTGTGTCGCAGTATCATCTCTATGATGAGCGAAAATTCGTTTGTGTGGGACGATATTCGATTCAATCTCACTTGTTCTATTGGCATTCGATTGATTGACCATACCGCCGCCTCACCACAGATGGTACACGCTCAGGCTGATGCAGCTTGTCATGCTGCCAAAGAGGAAGGCCGTAACCGCTATAACCTTTATCACCAAGATGATGAAGATCTACGTCGTCGACATTTGGAGATGGAATGCGTCAACCTAGTGCATGAGGCTTTAGCTCATGATCGTTTAGAGCTGTTTGCACAGCGTATTCTTGGTTTGGACAGAGACAGCGAAAAAATGCACTTCGAGATCCTAGTGCGTATAAAGAACATCAAGGGTGAATACATTTCACCCGGGATTTTCATGCCGGCCTCCGAACGCTACAACATTGCGCACTTGATTGATCGCCAAGTGGTGAGTCAGACACTGAGCTGGTTGGAGCGACGACCACAGGTGATTGATGAATTGGGGATGTGCTCAATTAACCTCTCTGGACATTCGATGGGTAATCGAGAGTTTGTCGAGTTCTTGATTGAGAGCTTGAGTAACTCGCTAATACCTTGTCATAAGATTTGTTTAGAGATCACTGAAACAGCGGCGATGAGTAATATGAAACAAGCGATCAAGTTCTTCACGCGACTTAAAGAGTTGGGATGCATGATCGCGTTAGATGATTTCGGCTCAGGGTTATCGTCGTTTGGTTACTTAAAGAAACTGCCGGTCGACATTGTGAAGATTGATGGCTTGTTTGTGCGTGATATTGCTGTCAACGAGATGGACCATGTGATGGTTCGCTCTATCAATGATTTAGCTAAGCAAATGGGTAAACACACAGTGGCTGAGTTTGTTGAAAACACACAGATAATCGACAAGCTGATCGAACTCGGTGTTAACTACGCACAAGGTTACGTCATAGGTCGACCTAAACCGCTTGAGGAGTTGGTTGAAGAGTTACAGCAAGAACGAATCTTATAACCTCCTTGGTTGTTTATACTCTCTTTAGTCGAGCGCTTGGCTTTATGGTGAATACTTTTCTTCCTTAATATGTATTGTTGAGGCAATCAGGTAAACTGGTTGCCTCTTTTGTTTTGAATATTACTGTCTGTTGGAGACGACCTTGCAACTACAACTGATTTGCGAAGATGCTACCCAAATCGATCATTTAAATGACTTAGCGACCCGTTGGAATTTATCCCATGATGAAAACAGCGATTTTGCGTTGGTTCTGACGAGCGAGCGACTTGAGTTACGCAAAGTGGACGAACCGAAACTTGGCGCTATCTTTGTTGATTTAGTCGGTGGCGCAGTCGGTCACAGACGCAAGTTTGGTGGTGGTAAAGGTCAGGCGATCGCCAAGGCGGCGGGCTTAAACAAAGGCGCAACGCCAACCATTCTCGATGGTACGGCAGGCTTAGGACGTGATGCGTTTGTGTTGGCTTCTTTAGGTTGTAAGGTACAAATGGTAGAGCGTCACCCTGTTGTGGCAGCACTGCTTGATGATGGCTTGCAGCGAGCACAACAAGACCCAGACATCGGTGATTGGGTAAGCGAGCGTATGAAGTTGATTCACGCTTCGAGCCATGACGCTTTAGATAAGCTAAGCGATGATCCTAATTTCGAACAGCCAGACGTGGTTTATCTCGATCCAATGTACCCACACCCTGAGAACAAAAAGAAATCGGCTTTGGTTAAAAAAGAGATGCGCGTATTCCAATCTTTAGTTGGTGCAGACATGGATGCAGATGCGTTATTGCAGCCAGCCCTTAAGCTCGCATCAAAACGAGTTGTGGTGAAAAGACCCGATTACGCGGCGTGGCTCGATGAGCAAAAACCGAGCATGGCGATTGAAACCAAAAAGAACCGTTTTGATGTGTATGTGAAAGCATCAATGACCTAGTTAATACATCAATTACTCAGTGAAAGCATCAATAACTTAGCAACACGCTAAGAAAGTTTCCCGTCATAAATACGATAAATTACCATTTAACACTTGCGATAGTCGCGTTACGGATGTATATCTAACTAAGAATCATTATTATTCTTAGCTGGAGTTGTAGCATGGCTAAACGCTTTTGTAAGTTAAACCGTCGAGATATCACTGAACACCTAGGCGAGATCCACAGCTTGGTCACTGAACCTAAGTTTGTGTGTCGTTCTTGTGCGCGTTCTTCGGCGGATCAAGCGAATCTATGCAAACCAACCGCAATTCCACCTCTTGGCTGTCAAAACAAACCCGTTGAAGAAAAAGTGGCATGCGGTCTGTTAGCGGAGACATTACCTGCACCAGAGTTATCGCTTGCGGAAATCAACGATACCCTTGAACCTACTGTGCAAATGTTCGATCCAGCCGTTGTTGATATTGCTGCTGATGTTGTCGATAAAAAAACATCACAGAAAAAAGCCAAGCTGAAAAAGCTGATAGCGAAGGCGAGTGGTGATGAGAAAGCAGAACTTAAGCGAGCGAAGAAAGCCGCTAAGAAGCAAGAGAAGTACAATAAAAAGCTAGCGAAGATGATTAAGAAGCAGCAAAAGCTGTTTAAGAAAAGTCAAAAACTGGAAAGTGACCTTGAACGCATCAATTTACAACTTGATGACGTTGCCTTCATGGAAACCAAGACTCAAGTAGTGAACCATAATCATATCCACTGAAGCTGATTTGAATTGTTTATTGCTACGCGTAGATTTAAAAAGAGCGACCTAAGGTCGCTCTTTTGCTTTTCTGGGGTAGCCGAGCTACTCATTTCGCTTATTCTGCCGGTTAGGCATTGCTTGCGGATCTCGCAACACGTTTCTTCACCCATGTTTCATTCACAAGTAGAGACAACAAGATAACGCCACCACCAATGGTAAGGCGAACCAAATCGACATCCCTGTTCCAAATCAAGATGTTCACCACAAGGCCTGCTGGAACTAAAGCATTATTCATTACAGCCAGTGCACCGGCATTCACCATGCATGCGCCTTTATTCCACATAAAGTAACCTAACCCTGAAGCAATCAAGCCAAGGTATATCAAGATTCCCCATTGAAGTGAGGTGGTTGGCAGTTTCTCTGGGTTACCCAGCAGCATGAAAGCAACGGAAGCGACGCATAACGCCCCTAAGTAGAAGTAACCAAATACGGTTCTCTGAGGTAACTCGGTCGATTCCTTCTCCATTATCACCTTATAACCCACCTGACCAATAGCAAAGCACAGGTTAGCGCCTTGTACGACAAGGAAACCGACTAAAAAGTTGTCATTGATGCCAGCAAATTTAATGAATACCGCGCCCAGCACTGCAATAGCGGCGGTCACGAGATACCAAGGTGAGAATTGCCCTTTGAGAAAGTCATAAATAAGCGTGACGTAAATTGGGGTAAAGACGGTAAACAAAAGGACTTCAGGTACGGACAGCAGTAAGAAAGATTGATAGTAGAAGCAATACATCAGCCCAAGCTGAATACCACCAATCGCCATCAATTTGCCGATCAGTTTGCGCGAGACACCGCGAAACTTAAGAAAAGGAAGAAACACGATGCCGGCAAGGGCTACGCGCATTAGTACAGAAAACCAAGAATCAACCTGACCAGCGAGGTAAACGCCGATCAGGCTAAAGGAGAAGGCCCATAGGAGGGTAACACCAGCTAAATAGCTCATAGTAAAACTTCGTTAATAAGATATGAGCTGTATGTTACCTAACCTTAAATCATTAGTCTTCTGAATCTCTTAGAGGCACGACCAGCATATCAACAGGTGAGGCATTGATCAGTTGTCGTGTTGAAGAAAGCAGTTTGCTCCAAAAGTCTTGGTGGTGACCACAGACCACTAAATCAACACTGAACTCATTGATGGTGTCACACAACTCATGGCTCAAATCACCACTGCCGACCAAAGTATGAGTGATTGGGTATTGAGCGTAGTCAGCAAAACTTTGTAGCTGAATACGAGAGGCCTCCATCGCGTTATGTTGGGTTTCTGCCATGTTGATATCAATCAGGCCGGTATAAAGCTCTGCATAGTTAACATCGATATGGATAAAAGAGACTTTGGCTTCCAATGGTTTAGCCAATGCCACCGCTTTATCCACAAGTAATTTGCTGTCATCTGATAAATCGACTGCGACCAAAATATGTTTGTAACTCATATTGCTAGCTCCTTTATTCGTTGTCTCATTAAAGACTAGCACTATGTGATGCCTTTTTTTGCTGAAGTGATCTCATATCCACTGTCTTGCGTAATGGCAGTTCGAAATATCGGTTAACTAATGGTCAGCGAGATATTCATTAAATAGTGATATAGTAGAGAAAATTGAGGATGTAATTAGGAGTCTTAAATGCTGTCAAAAACTATGGTTGAGCAACTGAATGATCAAATTAACCTAGAATTTTTCTCATCCAATCTATACTTACAAATGAGTGCTTGGTGTGAAGACAAAGGATTTGAAGGTGCAGCAGAGTTTCTGCGTGTTCATGCAGTAGAAGAAATGGAACATATGCAGCGTCTTTTCACTTACGTAAGTGAAACAGGTGCAATGCCAATTCTAGGTGCGATTGAAGCGCCAAAACATGAATTTGATAGCCTGGGTGCCGTGTTCCGTGAAACTTATGAACATGAGCAAATGATTACTCAAAAGATCAACAAATTGGCTCACGTTGCTTTCAGCACACAAGATTACTCAACCTTTAACTTCCTGCAATGGTACGTTGCAGAGCAACACGAAGAAGAGAAGTTGTTTAAAGGTGTATTGGATAAGCTAGAACTTGTTGGTGAAGACGGTAAAGCACTGTTCTTTATTGATAAAGATCTAGCGCAATTGGCAAAAGATGGTTCATCTTCAATTATGGAAGCTCCTGCCGTTTAGGTAGTATGAGAAAGACACTGATTATCTTTTTCTTTTGAGTTTTCTTATGAAGATGTAGGGAGGAAAGGATGATCAGCGGCGACACTATTCTATTTGCACTAATGGTTGTGACTTGTGTGAACTGGGCGCGTTACTTTACTGCGCTAAGAACACTCATTTATATTATGCGAGAAGCACATCCTCTACTTTATCAACAAGTAGACGGAGGTGGATTCTTCACAACTCATGGCAACATGACCAAACAGGTTCGCTTGTTTAGTTACATCAAAAGCAAAGAGTATCACCATCATCACGACGAAGTGTTTATGTCGAAGTGTGATCGCGTAAGACAGTTGTTTATACTTTCTTCTGCTCTGTTGGGTGTAACGTTGCTGTCTTCTTTCATCGTCTAAGTTATTTAGTACGCGTGAAGTAGAGTTTAGGTTTTGGTGTAAAGCTTCGGCTGTTGGTTCGCTAAGCCAAGTAGTGGTTTTGCTGCTGTCTGCAAATTGTACAATTGAACATCAATTGCAAAGTTTAAAATTGCCGCTAGAATAGCGAGCAATTAGTAAGGATGTGCTGTTTATGCACATCCTTTTTTATTGATGGCATTTCGAGAACAGGGCGTACTCGAGGTGCAAAAGTGAAGAAAGCAGAACCCCAATGAGTGAAAAGTTTGATGTAATCGTAATTGGTGCGGGCGCCGCGGGCTTAATGTGTGCTGCGGAAGCGGGTAAGCGCGGCCGACGAGTGCTGGTGGTTGATCATGCAAAGAAACCAGGCAGAAAAATTTTAATCTCAGGTGGCGGCCGTTGTAACTTCACTAACTATGATGTTTCAGCCAACAACTTCCTATGTAACAACCCTCACTTCGTGAAGTCAGCTTTATCTCAATACACCAACTGGGATTTTATCTCGATGGTGAGCAAGTACGGTATTGAGTTCGAAGAGCGAGACCACGGCCAGCTGTTCTGTGTGAATGACCATACCGCAAAAGACATCGTGAGCATGTTACTTGAAGAGTGTAAGCAAGCGAAAGTTGAACAGCGCTACCGCTGTGATGTTCACTCAATCGAAAAAACAGACGCTGGCTTTAAGGTGCACCTCAATACCGACGAAGTTGAGTGTGACTCACTTGTCGTGGCGACGGGCGGTTTATCGATGCCGAAACTAGGCGCGACGCCATTTGGCTATAAGATTGCTGAGCAGTTTGGTTTGTCTGTGATGCCGACTACTGCGGGTCTGGTGCCATTTACTCTGCATAAAGAAGACAAAGAAGCCTTTGCTGAGCTTTCAGGAATCGCGATTCCTGCCGAGATCACCGCGCAAGATGGTACCTTATTCAAAGAAGCGTTGCTGTTTACGCACCGTGGCTTATCTGGCCCTTCGGTACTACAAATATCGTCGTTCTGGAAAGCAGGTCAATCGGTCTCTATCAATCTAGTTCCAGAAGTGGACGTTGCCGAGCTGCTTGAGAATTCTCGCGAGAAACACCCAAATCAGAGCCTGAAAAATACCTTAGCGAAAGCATTACCAAAGCGTTTCGTTGAGGTGCTGATTGACCGCAAAGAGCTGGAAGACAAGCCGCTCAAACAGTTCAATGAAAAGCAGCTAAATGACATTGTAGAGCATCTAGAGAGCTGGAAGATTGCGCCAAACGGCACCGAAGGCTACCGAACGGCTGAAGTGACTTTAGGCGGCGTCGATACTAACCACCTATCTTCAAAAACCATGGAGTGTAAGAGCGTGTCTGGCCTCTACTTCATCGGTGAAGTGATGGACGTAACAGGCTGGTTAGGTGGCTATAACTTCCAATGGTGTTGGAGTTCTGGGTTTGCAGCAGGCCAGTGGGTTTAAGCTTGTGTAGCGACAATAAAGTTTGCCCGTAAGCGTTAAAGTTTGCCTGTAAGGGTGTTTTGAGACAATAAAGTTTGCCCGTAAGAGTTGTGTGTACTACTTTTTACAAAGGCTAACTTTATTGGAACTGTGATGGGACGTGGCAGAAAATTAGAGACTTTTGAAGACTATTCGAGAGCGTTAAAAGGCAAGTATGGCTTAGGTGAAGGAAAGAATTATAAGCCTTGGCTTAGAGTGCAAGATGTTAAGTCCGAGGGGGTTCGTTCTCAGATTTATGGCAGGAAAACTCAACGAGTTCACCATCTCCTATCTTCTATAGAAAGCCAATTATTCTATCTTAATGAATTCTCGGATAGTGTTATTGATATTCGTGAACAGTTCCCTTTACTCCCCCTTAACTACACTCAAAAAATTGCAAAAATCATAGGGGTTGAACACCCCGCTCACCCTATAAGTGGTGATCCGATCGTTATAACGACTGACTTTCTTTTGACGATTAGCACTGAGCGTGGCGTTCGCTATCAGGCAATCTCTGTAAAGCCAGAGGGCGAAGTTAATAATCAAAGAACCCTTGAAAAGATTGATATTGAAAGAGTTTGTTGGGAGCTTCTGGACATCTCATTTAGTTTATTTGTTGGTAATGAACTAACCCGAATTCAGAGTAAAAATATTGATTGGGCTTCTGCTCCATTTCGAGATGCCCCCATGCTTTTTTCTGGTGATCAGGTTACTGCCGCCTTACAAGTTTTAGATTCTGGTCAGCGTTTTGTTGAAGATATTTGTAACCTTTTTACAGCATCAGGCATAACTCCACATGATGAGTCCCTGACGCTACTACGTTACCTTATAGCGAGTAAGTTCATAGAAGTTGATTTATCTTGTGATATCGCTGAAGAGGGAGTAATCAGGATTGATGAAGTCCATTTGACCCAGAGAGGCATTATAAATGGAGATCGTTAGAAACTCTGTGTGGCAGTTTAAAAAAGCTGAAATCTTAGAAGACGGGTTATACCGAGTTCTAGAAGTATTAGATGCCGCAGATTGTGTAATCCTTTTTCCTTTAAACCAAACCTCTACAACAATACGCCCTACAGGTATTTCTATTGAAGGCTTCATCCAGCAGTCGAAAAGACGAAAAATACAAAAGGCTGAATACAATACCCCCCCTCATTTGCTAATTGATGAGTCTGAGATACCAACTCCTCAACGAGATCGTAGAGATAAAAATTACAGACTGATTGAGGGTATAGTCAATAATCATGAATTTTTGTTCGACTATGCCACTAAGAAGCGAGCGCCGCACTTGGCACAATATGCACAAGCTGTAGGCTCAGATAGAAAAAGTATCGCAAGGCTACTCACCCAGTATTGGAAAAATGGTCAAGACAAAATGGCATTGCTACCTGCATTCGCACTTAGCGGTGGTGCAGGAAAGGAGCGATTTGCCAAAGATCAGGCACTGGGTGCACCTAGAAGCCCGAGAACAGTGGCTTTAAATCGAGCTACGAAGTATATCGTCACGGATTTAGATAAAAATTACTTTCGAAAAGCATTGAAGAAATATTATCTGAAAGAAAATGGGATGACTCTCAGTAAAAGCTACAAGAATTTACTGAGAGAACGCTATGAGGATGAAATAAGATTAGCCGATGCATGTGGTAGGGCACCTAATGTTCCAACATTAAGACAATTCAATTATTGGTCTAAAAAACTATTCGGTAAAGACCATATCATTCAGGCGAGAACGTCAGAAAATGATTATCTTCGAAACAAAAGAGGTGTTATAGGAAGCGTCACCCAAGTTAGTTCTACTATAGGTTCTGTCTTTGAAATTGATGCCACGGTAGCCGATGTGCATGTGGTGTCTGAGCTTGGTGCGCAATATGGCTTAGGCAGACCTACCATTTATGTCGTTGTGGATAGATCTAGCCGCATGATAGTCGGGTTGCATGTATCTCTGTATCACGCTTCTTGGCGAGCAGCTCGACAGGCATTAGCCAATTGCTTTTTACCTAAACCTGAGTATTGCCGTCAATTTGGCATTGAGATTGAAGAATCAGAATGGCCTGTAGCTCATATTCCCCAAAGCCTTGTATGTGACAATGGAGAAATGATTGGTTTAAAACCTCAGGAGATTTTAACGCCAATGACTCAGCTTAAATTCACTCCACCTTATCGCCCAGATGGTAAGGGCATTGTTGAAAAGCGTTTTGATATTTTGAATAAAGAGTTGCTACATGACCTTATGGGAACAACTCGTGGTGGTAATGTTGTTAGAGGGAGCAGAGATCCTCGGAAAGATGCAATCTACACTCTCAAAGAAGTAACGACTCAAATGATACAAGCGGTCTTAGAGCACAACCGTTCGATTTTTGACGAACTTGCTTTGTCCAGTCCTTTGCTGATTCAAAATGATTTGGCACCAACCCCCCTTAATTACTGGAAGATTCACCTTGCTAAACATAAGCATGACTTAACGCTTGCCGACAGTAGTGAGGTAATCGCACGCCTGTTACCACCAACCACCGTGAGCATGACCAGAAGTGGTGTCCATTACAATGGTATGTATTACACCTGTGATGAGGTTGAAGAATTGAATTTGGCCTCAGTGGCTAGAAGTTCAGGTCGATGGCAATTAGATGCGCGAATTGATGAGAATACGACAAACTTTATTTATGTTCGGTTAGATAGAAACCAAGGTTTTACCAAATGTCTTTTGCTTCCTCGTAGCCGTATGTTTGAAAACAAAACCATGATTGAAGCCGATTTTATGCAAGACTGGTTAGCCGCGAAAAAAGAGCAGTCTCCGATTAATGTTGCATCGATTGATGATCACAAACAGCGAAAACAAATGGCTCAAAGTGCAAAGCAGCGCAGCAAGTCTACAGAACTATCTTTTGGAGAAAGGACGAAGAATGTTCGTAAAAATCGCAGAGACGAGCTAGAGGCAACGACCAACATTCTCACTGAGTCAGATAGTCAAGATATTAGCGGTAACTCACAAACGCCGCTTCCTGCTAGTAGGCAAGTCCATGTGTTGCCTAGAGGAAGAAAGCGCCAAGCGAGTGAGGATAAAGAATGAGAATCGAAAAAGCAGCCTATCAAAATGCAATTTTGCCTGAGCATCAAGGTAATCCGTTAATTGAAGCCTTACCCCCAAAGAAAGGTTGGGAAGAGTTGATGGTAGCATTTAGTCACTACCCTGATTATGCAGAGCATATTTGTCAGCATCCAGATCCGCTTGTTCGAGAGGAATACCTTAGTCGTATTAAAGAGCTGCGTCAGCCATTACATGATTACTATGAGTGCTTCAGATCGATTGAGCGGGCAATTAAAAATGGTTATTCATCGAAGAATCCTTTTAGCCCAACAACTGCACAATATCTTCATTATCCAGTAGATGAATGCCCTGATATTGAGCCTAGAACGGGTTTTTTCCAACCAAGAGGCGATGGATTAACTCTTATCGGAGAAAGTGGTGTGGGGAAAACGAGTATGCTTGAACAGATACTAAACTACTTTCCTAATGTTATTGAACATGAATCATATGACAACCAGTTTATGGAACTAGACAAGCAGGTCGTCTGGATAAAAGTTGACTGTCCTAACAACTCTAGCGTTAGGGATTTATGTGAAGAGATACTGGCATCTCTAGACTTATCCTTAGGGAGAGAGAAAACGAAACCTGCAGGAACAATAGGTGCATTGGTGCGGCAGATTGAGCAAAACATTAAATCTAGTTTTCTTGGTATCTTAGTGATCGATGAGATGCAGAGGCTAGTTTTCAAACGAACTGGTGGTGAGAACAACCTTTTGAATTTCTTGCACAGTCTAGTGAACAAACTTGGTGTTCCAATCTTCTTTTGTGCTAACCCTCCATTTGATGACACATTAGCAAGGACGTTGAAAGCGGCGAGACGTGCTGAAAGTGGTGGTTATTTTGTTATGGAGGTATTGAAGCATGACAGTGACTCTTGGGAAGCATTTGTCGAAGAGCTGTGGAAGTATCAATGGACGAATAATTATACAGAGCTAACTCAAGAGCTTAACAATAAGCTCTATGAATTATCTGTTGGCAACATGGATATGGCATGTCGCACATATCGCGAAGCGCAACGAGTAGTTATTGGGACGTGTGATGAAACAATAACCATCGCCACACTAGAAATGGGTTATGCCCTAGCGTGTGGGCTATCATCAAAAACGGAAGAAGTTAGAAGCCTAAAGTCTGTAAGGGCGTTGCCGAGAGGACAGTCGCGAGTCCCGTCGAACCAACAGCAGCCACCATCAGTATCACCTGCCCCTCGTGTTGATCGTACAGGCGATATTACCAAGCCACAGCATCCTGAGTTTGCTAAGCAGCTAATCGACATTTTAGGTATCGTTGATCTTCATGAAAAAATTCAAGATACCGATCTTTTTCAACGCGCAGGTAAGAGTGACAATCCGCTTGAATATTTGAGACGAAATGATGTGTTGCTTGATGACCCGCTACAGCATTTTGCTTGTAGTTAGAGTGATTGAATTGAGGATGCGCGGAAATGAGGCTACCCCAAGCATTACCAGATGAATCCTTTCACAGTCGAATTTGTCGGCATATTACGCTTTGTGGCATCACGACAGAACAGTACCTAAAGGATGTATTTGGTGATAATCGAGCATCTGTGCACCCTTACCTGAATGCGAATCTTGGCTCCGTATGCAAAGAATTGAATCAATCAGCTCATGAAGTCTGGTTGAATCAAACGCTTGCACCGCTGTTTTTTCATTTTCTCCCTAAATATAGGTACGCGATAAGTGACATCGACGTGTCACCCAGAGGCTTAATAAGAGCGAGTCAAATTTCTGCTTTTAGAGAAAAAGAGCGTTTACACATTAAATACTGCCCTAATTGTGCTGAAGAAGAAGTAAGTAAATTTGGCGTGCCATACTGGCATTGTTTACATCAGATTACAGGTGTCGATGCTTGTCCAAGACATGGAGTTTGGCTAAACCATATTGAATTGCCAGAAAGGTCACACATTGATATGCCATCCATAACTCTTATTCAATCGCTTGATTGTTCCTTTATGGCAGCCCAATTTGCGGACTACTGTGGAGGTTACTTACATCAAATTCGTAAGAACGAGCGTAAGCTGTCGAATGAAAATCGTATTGAGAGCCTTAATAAAAAAGGCTTTATCACTAACGCTGGTCAAATAAGGCGTAAGAAGGTTTGTAAGGCATTATTCGAATTGTCGGAGCAGATACTTCCAAGTGACTGCACTCTCAAACCAAAGTCTGAACAGGATTTTTCGTATTGGTCACCAGTTCTCTCTGGAGCAGTAAATCAGCCACCTTTTAAGCAGCTTATACTGGACTTTTTTTTAGAGCAGATCGCGGATGATGAGAAGTCTAGCCTCGAACCCAAAATGGATAACGCCAATTCATTAGTAGAAGATCGCTGCTGCGATTTGCTGCGTAAAAGTTGTTCAATGGCTGAAGTCAGTAGGCAAGTAGGAAAAAGCCGCTGTTACGTAAAGGGGATTGCTTTAAAACATCAGATTCCTGTCAACCTCCGTCCTAAGGTGATCACTGAAGCGCTCAAGCAAGACGTGATAGAGATGGCTCGTAAAGGCTTTCATCGTCAAGTGATAGCAATAAAGCATCAAGTATCGACAGGAAGTATTGAACTCATCATCTCCACAACTGAAGGATTGGTAGAGTGGCGTAAGCTTTGCAAACACCAATCAATGTCTCGTCGATATAAAGCTCAAATCACAAGATACCTACTTACCCAACCTCAGGCGACAATACAAGACGTCAAAACGAACTGTGAAGCTGCATTCTTTTGGTTATATGCCCATAAAAAAGATTGGCTAGACAGTTGTTTACCTGCGCCGAAAGAAATCCAACATGTTGATAGAGTCGATTGGGTGCAACGAGATAAAGAGCTTTCAAAGCAAGTGGCGCAAATACTATCCTACTCCGATCGTAAGCTATCTCGAACAGAGCTAGATCGTACTCTTGGTGGACACGGTTGGCTAACTTCTAAAAAGGAAAAGCTGCCAAGAACACTCAGAATGATAAGATTGCATGGAGAAAAATTAAAATAATCAGCAAAAAATTATTTTAATTTCATTGACACTTATTTTTATTCTTTGTATATTTTCCCTATCGAAACGGCAAGGGAGAGTTGGTTATGGCAAAAACAAGACACATCCATCAGCGTATGAATCAGCGAGCAATCAAGTCACAGATGCTTGAAATCGTTAAAATGTTTGGCGTAGATGATGGCGATAAAATTTATCTCAATCGAAAAGGAATCGATGCAGCTCTGGAAGAGTTGAGCAAGATTTCTCAGCAAATGCAGAAGATGAGAAGCCGAGGTGGTGTTGTCCTCGTTGAGTCAGGTGAGACTGAAATCACGACTTATACCTTAGATAGTTACAACCGCTCTCAAACCGTTCACTAATTCAAGGGAGATACTCTGTGAATAAACAAATTTGGTCGTTACTGGAAGCTTTGCGTGGCACTAATGAACATTCTGCTTTGTTAGAACAGTTTGCTGCATGTTGTGCTTGGGTGAAATTAAATGAAAGTAATAAGTTGAGTGAAGATCATCAACTAGCTAATGAGCATAATAGTGTAAAAGAACAACTGCAAAAGGTGATGGATGACTGCGTCTCTGTTCAATATCATGCGGAAAGCTGGTCTTTGTCCGATAATGCAATCCTTCAATTGGTTTCTTCTCTTCAACAGTTAGTACGAGCTAAGGCTATCAGCTATCGAGATTTGTCAGAAGTTATTAAGAGCCTTCTAGATAATGGTGGCAAGAATAATGGAGAGTTAACGATTCCAGATGAGTTGACGCATTTAGGGGTAGGCTTGTTGGGTGATAAGGTTGAGTTCGTTTACTGCCCGTTTACCTCAGGCTATGAATTTGCACACAAATTGCCACTAGAAAGCCTTGTTGAAGGGGAAACACCGCTGCGATCCGACGAATTTTATGCAGAAGTGCATAATGTCCTATTAGATCGAAACTTTCGAGTGACTTGCACCGACCCAATCTTTGTTCCTACCTTGATTGGTGATGGTGGTCTCAAGCAATTCCAAAGTTCAATTGCGATGCCACCACTGGGTCAAAAATATCCCAAATCAGATATTCATGATATTTGGGGGCGTTTCCCTGAGAAGTCGCTAATGGCTGACGTTTATCAACTTCGTCACATGTTAGCTCATGCTTCAGATGTTGCTGTGGGCTTCGTCACTAACGGATTTTTATTTCGCTCCGCTGCGGGTGAAAAACAGTTTAAGCTGGATGTATTAGAGATAAATTGGCTCAAAGCAGTGATTGCATTGCCAAGTAATCTACTCGCTTCAACGTCAATACCCTTGAGTATTGTGGTATTCGATAAACATAAAACCAATGACTCGGTTTTGTTCATTGATGCAAGCGGCGAACATTTTATTGATAAATCTTCGCGAGTACGTAATAAGCTAGTGAATGCTGAGCAAATACTGTCTATTTACAACGTATTTGAGAACAGTGAATTCAGTAAAGTGTGCTCAATTTCAGAGATTGAAGCGATGGATTACAACCTATCGCCTAGCCGTTATGTTCTGACCAACGAAGACATGGCGCTTAAGCAATTTCTTGAGCAGTCCCCTACCGCTAAGTTGTCTGATCTGGTTGAAATCGTTCGCCCACAAGCAGTGAAGCACGATGCGGATGCGGATGCGGAATATATTGAACACAATCTCACAAGCTTAAACACGATAGGGCAGCTTGAGGGCGCTGGTAAGCGAATTAAAGTTGCCAGCAAAGAAGTCGTAAAAGTTGAAAAGCAGAAAATTCAAGCGGGTGACGTTCTTGTTTCTTGCCGTGGCGCTGTCGGACGAGTGGCACTAATCGATAGCAGTATTGAAGATAATGTCATCGCGAGTCAGGCGTTTGCGATTCTTAGGCTAAAACCACATGGGAATAACCTATCAAGTGTTGCGTTGTATCAGTACCTCACTTCGGAGTTTGGTCAGCAGCAGCTTTCAAGCTTGGTAACAGGAACAACCGCCCAAATGCTATCGGCAAAAGATCTTAGCAATATGGAAGTGCCCATTTTTTCAGCAGAGAAATTGGCCGAGCTTGAAGCGGTTAGGTTGAATGTTATTGAAGTGCATCAAAAAATATTAGGTCTACAAAAAGAAATAGAACAAATTAATTTGAGTTGGATAACTCAAAAAGCATAATTTTCACAAGGTATTATGAGCACCATTGGTTGCCTCTGTATTGAATTCATTATGAGAGACAACCAGTAGACTCAATCACAATGAGATAGCAAAGTATGGCTAAGAAACCAGCAGCAAAGAAGAAAGAAAAATCATTTGAAGAAACACTCTGGGATGCGGCAAACAAGCTGCGTGGTAGTGTTGAATCGTCAGAATACAAACACATTGTATTGAGCCTGATTTTCCTCAAGTTCATCAGTGATACATTTGAAAAACAGCGACAAAAGCTAATTGATTCAGGGCTGGAAAAGCACGTTGATATGGTTCCAGCCTACACCAAAGACAATGTGTTTTATCTACCAGAAAACAGTCGTTGGAGCTTTGTTCAGCAAAACGCTAAACAAGAAGATATTGCTCTAAAGATCGATACAGCTTTAAGCACCATCGAGAAAACCAACAAAGCACTGCAAGGTGCATTGCCTGATAACTATTTCTCTCGTCTTGGTTTGGATGTCAGCAAGCTATCTGCACTGATCGATGTGATTAACAACATCGACACCCTAGCGAATCCACACGAAGATGTAGTTGGTCGAGTCTACGAATATTTCTTGTCTAAATTTGCGATTGCAGAGGGTAAGGGTAAAGGCGAGTTCTACACACCAAAGAGCATCGTTAACCTAATCGCAGAACTGATTGAACCATACAAAGGTAAAATCTATGACCCTTGTTGTGGTTCGGGCGGTATGTTTGTTCAGTCAATGAAGTTCATTGAGAACCACAAAGGCAACAAGAAAGACATTTCTGTGTATGGTCAAGAGTACACAGGCGCAACCTATAAACTGGCGAAAATGAACCTCGCTATTCGTGGTATCTCTGCCAACCTTGGCACAGCCGCAAAAGATACTTTTGCCAATGATCAGCACGAAACTCTTAAAGCTGATTTCATAATGGCAAACCCACCATTTAACCAAAAAGACTGGCGAGCTTCCGATGAGTTGGTTGATGATCATCGTTGGGACGGCTACGAAACACCATCAAGCAGTAATGCCAACTATGGTTGGATTTTGCATATGGCTTCTAAGCTTTCTGAAAATGGTGTTGCTGGTTTTATTCTATCAAACGGTGCTTTATCAGGTGATGGAACTGAAAAAGAAATCCGTAAAAAGCTAATTGAAAATAATCTTGTTGAAGCCATTATCATATTGCCTCGTAGTATGTTCTACACCACAGACATTAGCGTGACACTCTGGATTTTAAACAAGAACAAAAAAGCACACACAGTGCCACACGAAGATGTCATTCGTAATTACCGTGACCGTGAAGAAGAAATTTTGTTTATGGATCTGCGTCAACGTGGTGAACCGTTTGAGAAAAAGTTTGTTCAGTTCTCTGAGCAAGACATTCAAGATTTTGCTAACACGCTTCACACTTGGCAGCAAGTGGGATCGGAAGATAGTTACAAGGACATTGCTGAATATTGCTACTCAGCAAAGAAAACGGAAGTTTCAGCAAAAGATTACTCGCTTGTTCCAAGTAAATACATTGAGTTCATCAACCGAGATGAGAATGTCAATTTTGATGACAAGATGAATAGCCTTAAAGGTAATTTTGGTTCTCTTCTTGTAAAAGAAGAGCAATCTAAGAGTGACTTACTAAATGTTTTCAAAGAGCTGGGCTATGAAATCAAATTATAAAAAACTAGGTCAGTTTATTCGTGTTGTTGACACTAGAAATAAAGAAAACCGTAAAGATAATCTACTTGGTGTATCAACTCAGAAGGTGTTTATTGATTCAGTTGCTAACACTGTAGGAACTGATTTTAAAAAGTACAAAATCGTCAGAAAACATCAATTCACTTACGTACCTGATACGTCTCGTAGGGGAGATAAAATGGGTATCGCAATGCTTGAGTCGTTAGATCAGGCGTTGGTATCCCAAGCTTACACCGTATTTGAGGTTAAAGACTCAAATCTGCTAGACCCTGAATATTTGATGATGTGGTTTAGGCGACCTGAATTTGATCGCTATGCTCGATTTAAGTCTCACGGTTCAGTTCGTGAAATTTTCGATTGGCAAGAAATGTGTGATGTTGAGCTACCAGTCCCATCTATCGAAAAACAGCGTGAAGTCGTGCGTGAATACAATGTGGTGGATGACCGTATTGCACTCAACGAACAACTTACTCAAAAGCTTGAAGATACCGCTCAAGCTATTTACAAACAGTGGTTTGTCGATTTTGAGTTCCCGATATCAAAAGAGTACGCAGAGTCCATCGGTAAGCCTGAACTAGAAGGGAAGCCTTACAAGTCTTCAGGTGGTGAGATGGAATATAGTGAAGACTTAGAGCGTGATACTCCCAAAGCGTGGGGAGCAGTACCAATAAAAAGCTTTACCAAAGAAATGAAAAGTGGTGGTACGCCTAAAAGAGATGTTGAGGAGTATTGGAACTCAAAAGATGTCCCTTGGCTTAAAACTGGAGAAGTGGCGAACTGTGTCATTACCGATGCTGAAGAATATATTTCAGAGTTAGGGCTTAGTGAGAGTTCGGCTAAAGTTTACCCCCAAAATACAGTTTTAATGGCGATGTACGGTGACGGGAAGACTAAAGGTCAGGTTGGCTTTCTAAGAGTAGAAGCTGCAACAAATCAAGCTTGTTGTTCTATGCAGTGTAAGAGCGTTAAAGATGCCAGCTTCCTTTTCTATTATTTGAGATTTAACTACCAAGAAATAGTTCGTAGTGCAATTGGTGGAGCACAAGAAAACCTAAGTAAGGGTTTGATTGAAAAAATCAATATTTTGAATGTCGATAAGGATGTAATTAATAGACTTCCATTTGAGAAATTCATTGATTGTAGTGAGAACTATGTGAGAGAGAACATTGTTCTAAAAGCATTACGAGAAGTTATATTGCAAAAAATGTCTAAGGCTTAGGGAATGAAATTTACAGAAGAAAGGCTTGAACAAGCCATCATTGAACTGCTAGGGAAAGAAGGCTACCCATATACTCGTGGTGAGGCGATTGAGCGAGCACCTGAAGATGTGCTGATTAAGTCCGATCTTCGTGAATTTCTAGCCAAACGTTATCAAGCGGAAGCTATTACAGCCTATGAGATAGAGCAAATTATCCATAAGCTTGAGTATCTTCCAGCTTCAGATCTCTACGATACTAACAAAGCCATAATGAAGTTTGTCTCTGATGGTTTTTTGCTCAAGCGTGAAGATGCAAGTCAGAAAGATTTATACATTCAGCTTATCGACTACGTTGACCTAGAGAACAACGGCTATCGCATCGTTAACCAAATGGAGATACAAGGCTATGAGCTGCGTATCCCTGATGGGATTCTTTACATCAATGGCTTACCTCTTGTGGTGTTTGAATTTAAGAGTGCCATTCGTGAAGAAGCGACCATCTATGATGCGTATAAGCAGCTAACCACTCGTTATGATCGAGATATCCCTGAACTATTCAAGTACAACGCCCTGTGTGTGATTAGTGATGGTGTGAACAGCAAAATGGGGTCGTACTTTGCACCATACGAGTTCTTTTACTCTTGGCGTAAAATTACGGGTGAAGAGAAGTTAGACAAAGACGGTATTGATTCATTGTTTACGATGATCAGCGGCTTGTTTAACAAGAAACGGCTCACTGATGTGATACGTCACTTTATCTACTTACCTGATACCTCAAGCAAACAAGAAAAAATTGTTTGTCGTTATCCTCAGTATTACGCAGCAACAAAGCTTTTTGCCAATATCAAACAGCATATGAAGTGCTTTGATGAACATGGTAAGTTGGTGAGTGATGACCCTCTTCGTGATGGTAAGGGTGGTACCTATTTCGGTGCGACTGGTTGTGGTAAGAGCTACACAATGTTGTTCTTATCTCGTCTACTGATGAAAGATGTCGAATTGGGTAGCCCAACCATAATTCTCATCACTGACCGTACCGATCTGGATGATCAGCTTTCGGGACAATTCACCAATGCAAAAGGTTACGTGGGTGATCAAAACATCATTAGTGTAGAGAGTCGTGCTGAACTTCGTGAACACCTGAAGGGGCGTAAAAGTGGTGGTGTATTCCTGACTACCATCCATAAATTTACTGAAGATTTGGAGCTGCTGACGGAGCGAACCAACGTCATTTGTATTTCGGATGAAGCGCACCGCAGCCAAACCAATTTAGAACAGAAAATTACCGTTACTGAAGACGGAGTGAAAAAGACTTACGGCTTTGCTAAGTATCTTCACGACTCTTTACCAAACGCTACTTATGTCGGCTTTACAGGCACACCAATTGACGCAACGCTGGATGTATTTGGTGCGGTTGTAGATAGCTACACAATGACAGAATCGGTTTACGATGAGATTACTGTTCGTATTGTGTATGAAGGCCGAGCAGCAAAAGTGCTACTTGATGGTCGTCAGCTTGATGAAGTCGAAAAATACTATAAAGAGTGTGAAGACGCTGGAACAAACGAATATCAAATAGATAAAAGCAAAACGGTGATGGCGAGTATGTCTACCATACTAGGCGACCCTGATCGCATTAAAGCCATAGCGAAAGACTTTGTTGAGCATTATGAGAATCGTGTTGAAGAAGGCACGACTCAAAAAGGCAAAGCAATGTTCGTTTGTAGCAGTCGTGAAATCGCCTATCAGTTCTACAAAGAATTGCTTGAGCTTCGCTCTGAGTGGGATGAAGTAAAAGTCTGTGAAGACGGTGCAACCCTATCAGAAAGTGATAAGAAGAAAGTTAAGCCAATGGAACGAGTCAAGATGATTATGACTCGTAACAAAGACGATGATAAAGCTCTCTGGAACAAACTCGGTAACAAAGAGTACCGTAAAGAGCTGGATCGTCAGTTTAAAAATGGTAAATCGAACTTCAAAATCGCTATTGTGGTAGATATGTGGCTAACGGGCTTTGATGTGCCATTCCTCGATACCATCTACATTGATAAGCCTTTGCAAAAGCATAATCTGATCCAAACCATTTCGAGAGTAAACCGTAAATTTGAAGGTAAAGAGAATGGTCTGGTAGTCGATTACATCGGCATAAAAAAACAGATGAACCTTGCACTTTCTCAATACACAGCAGGGCAAGATCAGAACTTAGAAGATATTAAACAGTCGGTCATTATCGTTAAGGACCACCTGAGCCTGTTGGATGGGCTGTTCCATAAGTTTGACTCTAAGCCTTACTTCAATGGTACGCCACTAGAGCAGTTACATTGCTTAAATGCTTCGGCTGATTACGTACTTAGAACCAAGAAGTTTGAAAAGACGTTTATGGATCTGACCAAACGCCTTAAATCAGCTTATGACATTTGTGTGGGTAGCAGTGAGCTGGCCAAAGAGCATAAAGACAAGATTTACTATTATCTAGCGGTTCGAACCATTGTGTTTAAGATCACTACAGGTGGTGCGCCAGATGTTGACCAAATGAACCGCAAGGTTCGTGATTTGGTCAAAGACGCACTAATGAGTGATGGTGTTGAAGAGATCTTTAAACTGGGTGAGAAAGACGGTGGTGAGATTGATATTTTTGATGATGACTATCTTGCCAAGCTGGAGATGGTGAAACAGCCAAACACCAAACTGCAACTGCTTCAGCAAATGCTTGCCAAAGCGATTGGGGAGTTTAAAAAGACCAATAAAGTGAAAGGTGTCGATTTCACTAAGAAAATGAATATATTGGTTGAAAAGTACAATGAGCGTGATGAAAAGGATGTACTTCGTTCGGAAGTCATTAATGATTTTTCTGATGAAATTATCAACCTCTACAATGAACTACGTGCTGAGATGGCCTCGTTTGGTGAAATGGGGATAGATTTTGAAGAAAAAGCCTTTTACGACATTCTCATTTCACTGGCTCATAAGTACGACTTTACCTACCCAGAAGAAAAGCTGTTTGACCTATCTAAAGAGGTGAAGAAGGTCATTGATGATAAAGCTAAATACACCGATTGGAACAAGCGAGACGATATCAAAGCTGAATTGCACTTTGACCTGATCATTTTGCTCGATGAGTGGGGCTACCCACCGATTGATCGTGATGAAGTGTATAAAGAGATTTTTGAGCAGGCTGAGAACTTTAAGCGCAATGCGGCATAGAGTATTCACGCTTATCTTAATGGTTCAATTGTTTTGTGTTTAAGGGTGAGGTGATAGCTGCAAGAATACTTTTTTGCATAATGCCCTTTCTTACATAGGAGAACAGAGGTTGGTCACGCCTATTGATGAATCAGTTCAAAGTTTTATTTTTCGTCAGACTCTTTTAAGAAAGGGTGCCCTTGCCTCGAAGGGAATCTTTTCAAAATGTGGTGGGTGGTATTATGAACCAAGACTTTCAGAGGATGTGACGGAAACCTTTGGGCGCCTTAGTGACCAACAGTTAATTCAATTGGTTGAGGCAAGCATCTCTGAAAGAAGAAAGAATTATGGTTTGTTTGCACCACCATCTGTTGGGCAAGATGTTGTCGAGCGAGTGATTGGTAGCAAATCAATATCTTTCAAACAACGCATTATTAGGATTGGATATTGCCCCCAGTGTATTGATGAGATGATACGTGATGTAGGGTTTGGATATTTTAGGAAGTCATGGAATGGCAGCGATTGGTGTTTGAAGCACCAAGCAAGTCTTGAAATATTGGACTCAGCGAATGCCAAAACGTCGGCAAAGCTCGTAGCAAAGTTGTTGGCAGGATTGTCCGTTCCAAGTGTTAAATCTCTCTCTCATAGCTCGAAGCAAAAGAAATCAAGTGAGTGGGGAGCTAAAAGACTTACAGTTTATCCAATAAAAGCAAGTCTGTGTACAATCGGATGGTTCAGTGATGTCATGAGTGATATCGATTTAGGCTTATCTAAGAATAGTTGGAATGGATCAATAGTCTCCAAGGCTAATTACCACGATTCCAATTTTGGGCCGTTTGATGGACGTTGGTATTACTCTTCGCCAAGTTACGGCTTTGGAATTGATACACACATGATATGGTTACAGCATCACCCCAGAGTATCGAAATTATTTAACGAAGAGGTTGACTATTTTGTCTATAATTTCGGGCCAAAGAAGCAATTGGCGGAGTATTTTTTTGCACCCAAGAGCAGAAAATGTACTTTCTGCAAAAAGTTGGAATGTAGAGAAATGGTCACTCAGTCTGAAAAGGTAGACAGGCCTGAATTCAAAGATTTGTTTAAAAAATCCTCTATGATAAAGAGATTTGTGGAGAACAAATTTACATTATACAGGACTAGCAATCACCCTTGGGGGCCGTTAGTTGTGGAGATCGGAAGGGCTAATGAAGCTCTCGTCGTTGGGGAGTTTGGTGGGTTAATATGATATTGGTGGGTCACCATATGTGACCTAAGTTGTTGATTTAAAGTAATTAGTATCAATTATTAAGTGATTTAATAATTGCGCGGAAAACATACAGGCTTAGACCTGAACTGACGGCTCCTGTTGAGATGAGGACTGTCTTGTTTCCGTAACTCAATGCTTGTTCTCACTTGTGCTTCTTACGGGCAAACTTTATTGTCTCATTTTGTGCTTAGGGGCAAACTCTATTGTCCCTACACAAAGCTTCCCATGAGATTTTAAATGACATAAAAATGGCGAGTCATATGACTCGCCATTTTTGTATTTATAAGCGGTAATCTAGCTCTAGATTCGACTTTATCGATAGCTTTTCGTGATCAGCCGAGTCTTTTAGCTCATTTACTCATTCACGCAGATTTGTTTTTTGAAAACTTAATCTGTTGAATCACCAAACCGGCGATGATCAGTACCAAACCAAACAGGGTCGCAGGGTGGATTTCTTCGCCAATAATGGTTGAAAGTAGCATCAACGAGATAAAAGGCGAGGCGAAAATTAGATTACTGATACGTGCTGTATTGTTGGTTAGTTTTAGCGCTGAGAGCCACAAGACAAAGGTAATACCCATCTCGAACAGACCAACGTAAGTCACCGCCATCCAACCCTTCGCTGTGATTTGGCTAAAACTCTCGCCTTCGTAAACGGTTAAACCAATTGCGAATGGCAGTGCCACTAAGAACCCAAGCAATACGCCCACAACCGGGTCAGCCTTGTTTTTGGTGTTTAGAATCCAGTATCCCGCCCAAAGCAAGGTTGAAAGTAACGCCAGAGCTACACCGAGCGGACTATCGAACTGCATGCCTAGCAAATCGCCTTTGGTAGCAATAACCACCACGCCCGCATAGCTGAAGGTACACGCCACCCAATCTTGTTTACGAATCTTTTGCCCTAAAAAAACCGCCGCCATTAAGGTTAACGTGATCGCCCAACTGTAGTTGATGGCTTGGGCTTGAGAAGCAGGCAGTAGATCATAGGCTTTGAAGAGAATCAGATAATAGGCCAGTGGGTTAACCAAGCCGAGGAGTAGGTAATACCAAGGGTTTGAAAGGAACGTGGTACTCAGCTGAGAAAGCTTGCCTTGAAAGGCGCAGATGGTAATCAATGCTATAGAAGAGACAATGCTAGCGATGGTCAGCATTTGAATCGGCGAAAACTCAGCAAGGGTCAGCTTAAAAGCAGTAGCAACGGTTGACCACAGTAATACTGCGGAAAGGCCAAAGCCTAAGGCACGACGTTCGTTCATAGCAACTCATTCTAATTTGATGGGGCAGAATACTGAGCGCCTAGTCTATCTGTCGAATTTTAATACGGCAAACTGGACATTTATCCAGTATCAAAATACCATTTAATGAGTTATCTCCAATTAGGCTAAATCATTATCATGCAATGGATTATCGAACATCAGGCAACGCTTATTGCTGCTATTTCCGGCGCGCTCGTCAGCGGCGGTGTGGTGGGCTGGTGGATCAAACAGAAGTTCTCTTTTCAGCAGCGACTTCTTGAACAGCAACTCGAGTCCGACCGTTTGCTGCATGAGTCACAACAATCTCAGCTCAAATCTTCACTCGCAGAGGCGCAACAAGAGCTCAATGAGTTGGATGATGATCGAGATAAAGCGGCATTTGAACTTAAGCAGGCACATGGCAAGGTGATGGCTGCGATGGAGAAGCTGCGTTATTTTGAAGCCGTGAAGCAAGAGCGTCAGCAGTACGCCGATGAGATCAATGTGCTTAAGGATCATAAGTCTGAATTAGAAGCTGAGCTGCGCGAACAAGAAGCAAGACACGACCAAGAAAACCTCGCCAATAGCGAAAAGCTACAGTTGCTAGAGCAAGCCGAATCTCGACTTAAGCAGCAGTTCGAACTGTTAGCTAATCAACTGTTTGAGAGCAAAACCGCTAAGGTCGATCAGCAAAATAAACAGAGCCTAGAAGGTTTGTTGTCTCCATTGAGAGAGCAGTTGGAAGGCTTCAAGAAACAAGTGAATGACAGCTTCAGCCAAGAGGCCAAAGAACGTCACACCTTGGTACACGAACTGAAGAACCTACAACGTCTCAATGAGAGCATGACACGTGAAGCGGTTAATCTGACTCAAGCGCTAAAGGGTGATAACAAACAGCAGGGCAATTGGGGCGAAGTGGTACTGGCTCGAGTACTTGCTGAGTCTGGGCTGCGAGAAGGGCATGAATACCAAACTCAAGTGAACCTACAAAACGATGCGGGTAAGCGTTATCAGCCGGATGTGATCGTGCATTTACCACAGGATAAGCAAGTGGTGGTGGATTCTAAAATGGCTTTGGTGGCCTTTGAGCGTTACTTCAATGCTGAAACCGATCAACAACGCGATGCTGCGCTGCGTGATCACTTGGTGTCACTGCGAGCGCACATAAAAGGGTTAAGCCAGAAAGATTATCATCAGCTTAAAGGCATCCAGAGCTTGGATTACGTGCTGATGTTTATCCCGGTTGAGCCAGCATTCCAAGTGGCTATTCAGGCGGATCCTAGCTTGGTCAAAGATGCGATGGAACAAAACATTATCTTGGTCAGCCCAACCACCCTGCTGGTGGCACTGCGTACTATTGATAACTTGTGGCGCAATGAGAGGCAGAACCAAAATGCGCAAGTTATTGCGGAGCGAGCGAGCAAACTTTACGACAAATTACGCTTATTCGTTGATGATATGGAAGGCCTTGGTAGCTCACTTGATAGAGCCAACCAAAGCTACCAAGGGGCAATGAATAAGCTGGTGACTGGACGTGGCAATGTGATTCGTCAGGCAGAAAGCTTCAAACAACTTGGTGTTGAAGTGAAAAAATCGATTTCGGTTGGGATTGCCGAAATGGCTCAAAATGAGGCTTTTTCAGAAAATGCCTCCTTAGTAGAAAGACAACCTGCTGAGGATAAAGTAAACTAATCGGCTGCAGCGCCTCTAAACAGAGAGTGTGCTGTCGATGAGAACTTACCATGGTAGATAACAGCATTATGGACACAAGCGTGCAGACAAATTCAGCAGTAGAGTCGGAAACCACACACTTTGGTTTCGAAACCGTCGCAAAAGACGAAAAAGTCGCGAAAGTAGCAGAGGTATTTCACTCTGTAGCCGCTAAATACGACATCATGAATGACTTAATGTCGGGTGGTGTTCACCGCTTGTGGAAGCGATTCACGATTGATTGCAGTGGCGTACGTCCTGGTCAACGTATTCTCGACCTTGGTGGTGGTACTGGTGACCTTACTGCGAAATTCTCGCGTATCGTTGGCGAAAAAGGCCACGTGGTTCTTGCTGATATTAACAACTCGATGCTGAATGTTGGCCGCGATAAGCTGCGTGATAGCGGTATTGTTGGCAACGTACATTACGTACAAGCGAACGCTGAAGAACTACCATTCCCTGACAACTACTTCGATTGCATTACTATCAGCTTCTGTCTGCGTAACGTAACCGATAAAGACCAAGCGCTGCGTTCAATGTACCGCGTACTTAAGCCGGGTGGTCGTCTGTTGGTTCTTGAGTTTTCTAAGCCAGTACTTGAGCCTTTATCAAAGGTTTACGATGCATACTCTTTCCACCTATTGCCAAAAATGGGTGAGCTGATTGCTAACGATGCAGACAGCTATCGTTACCTTGCAGAATCTATCCGCATGCACCCGAACCAAGAAACCTTGGAAGGTATGATGCAAGAAGCGGGTTTTGAAAATACGAAATACTTCAACCTAACGGGCGGCATTGTAGCGCTGCACCGTGGTTACAAGTTCTAGTCGAACTTGGTAGCAAGCTCGTAGAGCACGCTAAAAAATAAGAATAAAGATAGAACGGATAGGTTAAGGCTTATCCGTTTTCAAAGGTAAGGACAGTCATGCCATTTGATCCATTGGTCACCGCGGTTATTGAAACCTCTTTAAATACTTTCGTGAACGATGATCCAGCCTTGGTTCGTCGTTTGTCTCGTTTAAAGGGACAGATCATTCAAGTTAATTTGAAAGAGTTGAACAAAACACTCACCTTCGTTTTCAGTCAACAGATCGATGTGTTGTCGGAATATGAAGGGCAGCCTGATTGCTACCTATCTTTGAATTTATCGGTGTTACCGGAACTGCGTGAGCAATCGAACATCACTAAGCTGATCAAACAAGATAAGTTGATTCTAGAAGGTGATATTCAACTGGCGCAGAAGTTTGCTCAACTGATGACAGACTGCAAGCCAGACTTGGAAGAGTGGTTATCTCGTGCGACTGGTGATGTGGTTGCGCATACCTTAGTGCAAGGTGTTAAAAACGTCGGTGGTTTTGTGGCGAAGCAAGCCACTAAGCATCAAAACCATGTTGCTCAGGTTCTGACAGAAGAGTGGAAGATTGCTCCAGCCCCGTTAGAAGTGGTGCACTTTTGCGACCAAGTTGATGACGTAAAAAGCTCAGTAGCACGCCTTGAAGCTAAATTGAACGCTCTGTTGGAGAAAGCATGACCCCAGCAGAACTGAAACGTCTTTATCATATTATCAAGGTACAGTTAGAGTACGGCCTTGATGAGTTGATGCCTGAGCACCAGTTAACGAAAGCCCCTTTGCTGGCGAGAAAGTCACTGTTTTGGCTTAAGAACAAACATCAAGATAAAGAGTTAGGTCAGCGTTTACGTCTTGCTTTGCAAGAGTTAGGGCCAGTGTGGATCAAGTTTGGTCAAATGATGTCGACGCGTCGTGACCTGTTTCCTCCTCATATCGCTGATCAACTCGCTTTATTGCAAGACCAAGTCGCTCCATTTGACGGCGCGTTGGCCAAGCAAGATATGGAAAAGGCACTGGGTGGTAGCCTAGATAACTGGTTTACCGACTTTGATATCGAGCCACTGGCTTCAGCTTCTATCGCTCAGGTGCATACTGCGAAGCTTAAAGAGAGCGGCCGCGAGATTGTTCTGAAGGTAATTCGCCCTGATATTCGCCCGGTGATTGATGCAGATCTAAAACTGATGCACCGAATGGCGCGTATAGTCGCTAAGTCGCTTCCTGAAGCACGTCGTTTGAAACCTGTTGAGGTGGTTCACGAGTACGAGAAAACGTTACTTGATGAACTGGATCTGCGCCGCGAGGCAGCGAATGCAATTCAACTGCGACGTAATTTTGAAGGCAGCGAAGAGCTGTATGTGCCAGAAGTTATTCCTGATTTAAGCAGCGAAACCTTGATGGTGTCAGAGCGAATCTATGGTATTCAAGTTTCAGATATTGAAACACTGAATGCTAACGGCACCAACATGAAGCTGCTGGCTGAACGCGGTGTGACGGTATTTTTCACCCAAGTGTTCCGCGATAGTTTTTTCCATGCAGACATGCACCCAGGTAACGTATTCGTTAACCCTGAAAATCCAGACAACCCGCAGTGGATTGGCTTGGATTGTGGCATTGTCGGCACGCTCAACAGCGAAGATAAGCGCTATTTAGCCGAAAATCTGCTGGCTTTCTTTAATCGAGATTACCGTAAAGTTGCGGAGCTTCATGTGGATTCGGGTTGGGTTCCACACGACACCAACGTCAACGATTTCGAATTCGCGATTCGTATGGTGTGTGAGCCGATTTTTGCAAAACCACTTGGCGAGATCTCATTTGGCCATGTGTTGCTAAACTTATTTAATACAGCAAGACGTTTCAACATGGAGGTACAACCTCAGTTGGTGCTTCTGCAGAAGACCTTGTTGTACGTCGAAGGCCTCGGTCGCCAGTTGTACCCGCAACTTGATTTGTGGGCAACGGCTAAGCCTTTCCTTGAAACCTGGATGATGAATCAGGTGGGGCCGCAAGCTGTGATTAATGCAGTAAAAGAGCGCGCGCCATTCTGGGCAGAAAAACTGCCAGAGCTGCCAGAGTTACTTTATGACAGCTTGCGTCAAGGTAAAGCGATGAATCACAGAATGGATCAGCTTTATCAAGGCTATAGAGATAGTAAGCGTCAGCAAGCAACTGGAAAGTTTTTGTTTGGCGTTGGAGCAACTTTAGTCGTATGCTCCGCAATATTAGTTTCAAGCCCTTATGAGCAGCTATCTATGGGCTGTGGCATCGCAGGTGTCACATTTTGGCTGCTAAGTTGGCGAGCTTACCGTCGTTAGACAGTAGACTTCCTTAATATTTTTTATGTGTAGACAGACCCGAGGACAATGACAATGGGTGGTATCAGTATTTGGCAACTTCTAATCATTGCTGTAATTGTAATTTTGCTATTCGGAACAAAGAAACTGCGCGGTATGGGCGGTGACTTAGGTTCAGCGGTTAAAGGCTTCAAAAAAGCAATGAGCGATGAAGATAAGCCTGCAGATAAGAAAGACGCAGACTTTGAACCAAAGAATATTGAACAGCAGAAGAAAGAAGCGAGCGCTGAAACAACTGCTGAAACAAAGAAAGACAAAGAGCAGGCGTAAATCGTGTTTGATATCGGTTTTTGGGAACTGGTATTAATATCTGTCGTTGGGTTAGTTGTTTTAGGACCTGAGCGTTTGCCTGTGGCGATTCGCAGTGTTTCCAAGTTTGTTGGACAAGCGAAAAGCATGGCAAATAGTGTGAAAGATGAACTTTCTCATGAGCTTAAGGTGCAAGAACTTCAAGAAAACCTACGCAAGGCGGAAAAAATGGGTATGGAAGATTTATCTCCAGATCTAAAAGCATCAGTTGATGAACTCAAGCAAGCCGCTGCTGAGGTTCAACGTCCGTATGCTAAGCCTGAGTCTGATAAGCCAAGTGAGACTAAACCTAGTGTCACGGAAACTGTGGAATCTGAAACCATTCAGGTCAACAGCGAAGCTTCAGCACCGTCAGATAAGAAAGCCGAATAGTCTCGCAAGGAGGAGTCGCCGTATACTTGAATCGCTAGATGTTTAAATAGATAGCTATTCAAGTAAATAACTATTCAAGTGGATACCAATTCAACTGGATAGATAGGTGCGCGGCTCCTTTTCGATCTTCCTGTTTAAGAGGTTTGACATGTCTTCGACTGAGCAGACACAGCCTTTAATTAGCCACCTTCTAGAACTACGTAATCGCCTACTACGTGCGATTGTCGCGGTTCTGGTCGTGTTTGTCGGGCTAATTTATTTTGCTAATGATATTTATGAATTTGTATCAGCACCTTTGGTAGATCGCCTACCTGAAGGGGCGACGATGATTGCGACTGATGTTGCATCGCCATTTTTCACACCACTGAAATTAACCTTAATCGCGTCTATTTTTATCGCGGTTCCGTTTATTTTGTATCAGGTGTGGGCTTTTGTCGCTCCGGGCTTATATAAGCATGAAAAGCGCTTGATCATGCCTTTGTTGGCTTCAAGTTCATTGTTGTTTTACTGTGGTGTGGCGTTCGCTTACTTCGTGGTATTCCCATTGGTATTTGGCTTTTTTACGGCCATATCATTAGGGGGAGTTGAGTTCGCAACCGATATATCGAGTTACCTTGATTTTGTACTCGCGTTGTTCTTTGCCTTTGGTATTGCTTTTGAAGTACCAGTCGCGATTATCTTGCTATGTTGGACAGGGGCGACAACGCCTAAAGCTTTGTCAGAAAAGCGTCCTTACATCGTCGTCGGTGCTTTCATTGTTGGTATGATGCTGACACCACCCGATATGATCTCGCAAACCCTGTTGGCGATTCCAATGTGTATTCTGTTTGAGATTGGTCTGTTCTTTGCGCGTTTTTATGTGCGTAAACCAGAAGAGGGTGATGAGGAAGAAGAGGCTGAATCTTAATTGGCAAAGAGCTGATCGTTAGAGCCCAGCAGCAAAAAATCACATAATAAAAAAGCGGCTATTGGCCGCTTTTTTATTATGTTTTGTTTATCGAATCTTTAACTGATAGCCACAGTTTTGGCATATATAGAGCTCTTTGATACCCAAAATTTTATGCCATAGGGTTCGATGTTGACGTTGTAAGTATTGTGAGTGGTCACACATATCTATTATCCCCATATGAATGCGGTTGATAATAGACTCATTGCCTTTTGTTCTCAAATATTATTTGTTAATACAATTAATTTAATTTACTGATAAATCTATAATAAATTGAATAAATCTCTCGCATTTTTAGTGGTTAACGCGTCAACCTCTTCAATCGTCATGCCTCTAAGATCGGCTATTCGCTGTGCAACCAACTCCGTGTACGCTGGCTCATTCCTCTTACCGCGATTGGGTGCCGGTGCTAAATACGGACAATCAGTTTCAAGAATGATGTAATTCATATCAAGGTGAGGGATTACTTTGTCCATGCCTGAGTTTTTGAACGTCGACACGCCTCCTAAGCCTAAATGAAAACCTAACGCATTGATTGCTTGAGCTTCCTCTAAGCTGCTGCCAAAGCAGTGAAACACACCACGTAAGCTGCCGTCTTGTTCTTGGCGAAGTAGTGCGAGTGTTTCTTCAATGGAATCACGGGTGTGGATGACGACAGGTAGGTCGAGGTCTTTTGCCCACTGCAATTGGGTGACGAAGGCCATCTCTTGTTCTGCTTTAAAGGTTTTATCCCAGTACAAGTCGATACCAATCTCACCTACGGCTATAAAGTCATGCTTATCAAACCAAGCTCGAACGGTTTTGAGGGTCTGCTCGATATTTGCATCTACGTAACAAGGGTGCAAACCCATCATTGAACGACATACCTCAGGAAACTGAGCCTCTGTCGCTAGCATTGGCTCGATAGATTCTAAATCGATGTTCGGCAGCAGAATGGTATCAATACCTTGAGCAAGCGCGCGTTGCACGACTTGTTCACGGTCTTCATCGAATTCGCTCGCGTAAATATGGGCATGGGTATCGATCATTGTTTTGTCCTGAAAGCGGTCTTTACTGAATTGTCATGAGTATACGGCAGTGTGAGGAGAAGGTCATTTTTTGCCATTTCTCCCTGTTTTTGAGTGGGTTTTATATTTTACTGTTAGCGTCCTGAGCCATCAGTGATATGCTTTTGCCTGTATTTTGCACTTTTCATATCTAAGCATTTCGGTGCTTAGACTAGGCAAGGAGAATCTAGTGTCTGTTTCAATTCAAGGTCAATTCCCAGGTCGCCGTATGCGCCGTATGCGTAAGCACGACTTTAGCCGTCGCCTAATGGCAGAAAATCAATTGTCTGTGGATGATCTAATCTACCCAATGTTTATTCTTATGGGTAAAGAGCGTCGTGAGCCTGTAGAGTCAATGCCAGGCGTTGAACGCCTGTCTATCGATCTTATGCTTGAGGAAGCGGATTACCTGTCAAAATTGGGTGTTCCTGCAATTGCTCTGTTTCCGGTAGTGAACCAAGATGCTAAAAGTTTATGCGCGGCTGAAGCTCATAACTCAGAAGGTTTGGTACAACGAGCAGTACGCTTACTCAAAGAGCACGTGCCAAATATGGGTGTGATTACTGACGTAGCACTGGATCCGTTCACTACACACGGCCAAGACGGCATCATCGATGAAGATGGTTACGTGATGAATGACGAGACGACTGAAGTCTTGATTAAGCAAGCACTATCACACGCTGAAGCGGGTGCTGATGTGGTTGCACCGTCGGATATGATGGATGGCCGTATTGGTAAAATCCGAGAAGCGTTAGAAGAAGCTGGCTACATTCATACCCAAATCATGGCGTACTCTGCAAAGTATGCATCGTGCTACTACGGCCCATTCCGTGATGCAGTTGGCAGTGCTTCGAACCTGAAAGGTGGTAACAAGAAGAACTACCAGATGGATCCAGCCAACAGCGATGAAGCGATTCATGAAGTCGCGATGGATCTTAATGAAGGTGCGGATATGGTGATGGTGAAACCAGGCATGCCTTACCTAGACATCGTGCGCCGTGTTAAGCATGAACTGCAAGCTCCAACGTTTGCTTATCAAGTATCTGGTGAGTATGCGATGCACAAAGCGGCGATTCAAAACGGCTGGCTGAAAGAGCGTGAAACCGTCATGGAATCACTGTTGTGCTTTAAGCGTGCTGGCGCTGATGGCGTCCTGACGTACTTCGCTAAAGATGTCGCAGAGTGGCTTGCTGAAGATAACGCACAAGCTGCTGAGCACCTGCAAGGCAAGTAAGTACGATCAAGCAAATCATATGATCACCAAAGGGTTGGCCGTTGTGCTAGCCCTTTTGTTTTATGAGGATGAAACAAGATGTCAATCATCGTACGTGAAGGTTCGTTAGAAGAGGTCGTCTCTGTTGTTGAACAGATCTCCGAGTTTGCTAAGAACGAAAGCGTTGCTTCTCTTGCAGAGCGGCTTGCTGGGAAAAAGAGCCTGATTTTAGTGGCTGAAGACGATGACGTGCTGCTTGGTTTTAAGATCGGTTACGCATTGGATCAGCACACTTTCTATAGCTGGTTTGGTGGCGTATCACCGCTCGCAAGGAATAAAGGTGTTGCACAGGCGCAATTAGATACTCAAGAACAGTGGGTGAAGCAACAGGGCTACCAACAGCTAAAAGTGAAATCTCGTAACCAGTTTCCTGCGATGCTGCGTCTGTTATTGAGAAACGGTTACCTAATCGAAAAATTAGAAGAAAAAGAAGACATTAATGCCCATAGAATCCATTTTTTGAAGCAAATTTGAGCACTGCTGTTAACGGTTTATAAATTAAATGAGATTTATTATCATTTAAGTGTTGACTATTAAATGAGAATCATTATTATTAACTTTGTCTTAGGGAATGAGGAAATGTTCACAAGGATGTTAAGTACTCAAGTGTCAACTTGGTTACCCAACAGAATTCTCGCGAACTTGTACTAAGTTCTTTTTGACACGACATTGCTCACATTGCTTCCAGTGTAATTTATAGCTTTTAGGTAAAGCTGTGGTATTCAATTTGAATGGCTTTACCGGTTTTTGCTAGGCGACATCTTCGGGTGTCGCTTTTTTTATACCTTCATTTCAACAAGATGCATATTTAGTGGCACATATTTTTATGAATAAAACGCCATCAGTATTCTTTTCCACAACGCAAGATCGTAAAAAGATCGTTGATCATATGTTCGATCTGTAATTTTATTCTTTACTTTCATGAGCTTATTGTTGTTTTATTGCTTGTTGTGCTTAGTTTTCAACAAGGTGGATAAATAATATAAACAGAGTTATCCACAGAACGCTTGCGTCTAAGAACAAAAAATAACAACAAATCGATTATATCGAACACAACCGAGTGAACGGATACAGATCGACAACGTGGAATCCAACCAACAGACGTGGCATTCTTAACAGATAATTTCTGTACTTACTGGATACACAAACATTATGGCTCGTATTCCTGATAATCCATTGATTCTGATCGATGGCTCTTCTTACCTATATCGCGCGTTCCATGCCTACCCTGGCACCATGAGCAATGGTGATATCCCTACCAACGCTGTTTACGGTGTGGTTAACATGTTACGCAGCATGATGCGTCAATTTGCTTCTGATCGTATTGCGGTTATTTTTGATGCGAAAGGAAAGACGTTCCGTGATGACATGTACCCAGAGTACAAAGCAAACCGACCACCTATGCCTGACGATCTTCGTTGTCAGATAGAGCCTCTGCACAATGTTATTCGTGCGATGGGTTTACCACTTATCTCTATTCCTGGCGTTGAAGCGGATGACGTAATTGGTACGCTGGCTTCTCAGGCTTCAGCTCTCGGTATGCCTGTGCTTATCAGTACTGGTGATAAAGATATGGCGCAATTGGTGGATGATAACGTTACTTTGATCAACACCATGACCAACGTAGTGATGGATCGTGAAGGTGTTATCGAGAAGTTTGGTATCCCGCCAGAGTTGATCATCGATTATCTTGCTCTGATGGGCGATAAAGTGGATAACATTCCGGGTGTCCCGGGTGTCGGCGATAAGACTGCAACCGCATTGCTGCAAGGCATCGGTAGTATCGAAAAGTTGTATCAAAATCTTGATGATATTGCGGCACTTGGTTTCCGTGGTTCGAAAACCATGGCTAAGAAGTTAGCTGATAATAAAGCTAATGCTGATATGTCCTATCAGCTCGCAACAATCAAACTGGATGTTGAGCTTGAAGAGACGCCTGAGTCATTAGTAAAAGCACAACCCAATATCGATGAGCTGATTAAGTTATACGGTCAACTGGTCTTCAAATCTTGGTTGAATGAGCTACTTGAAGGTGGCAGTGGTGTCGTTGAGGCGGCTGAAAAACCTGCCGCAGCGGGAGCTGGATCAGTACGTAGCAGCGCTTCTGCAACAACGTCTACTGTAGAGATGAATACATCTGCCGTGACGATTGATCGCAGCAACTACGAAACCATCCTCGATGAAGCGTCATTCAATGTTTGGCTAGAAAAACTGAAAGCGTCTGAAGTATTTGCTTTCGACACGGAAACAGACAGCTTAGATTACATGGTCGCGAACCTTGTTGGCTTGTCATTCGCAACCGAAGAAGGCGTTGCCGCTTACGTACCTGTTGCCCATGATTACTTAGATGCACCGCAGCAGCTGGATCGCGATTGGGTACTTGAACAGCTTAAGCCAATTCTCGAAGATGATTCACAAGCAAAGGTAGGACAAAACCTGAAGTACGATATGAGTGTGCTAGCGCGCTACGGTATCGATATGAAGGGGATTAAATTCGATACCATGTTGGCGTCATACGTTTTCAATAGCGTAGGTGGTAAGCATGATATGGACAGCTTGGCACTGCGTTTCCTACAGCACAGCTGCATCTCATTTGAGCAAATCGCAGGTAAGGGTAAGAAACAACTTACTTTTAATCAAATTGAACTGGGTGAAGCTTCTCCGTATGCCGCGGAAGATGCAGACGTGACACTACGTCTTCATAACCGCTTGATGGAAAACATCAATCAAGATGAAAAGCTTAAAACCATCTATGAAGAAATTGAAGTCCCGCTGATTCCTGTCATGTCTCGCATTGAGCGCACTGGCGTATTCATCGATGACATGTTGCTAGGCGCTCAATCGCAAGAGATTGCGGTTCGTCTGGACGAACTAGAGCAGAAAGCTTACGAGATTGCAGAGCAAGAGTTCAACATGAACTCGCCAAAACAGCTGCAAGCGATCCTGTTTGAGAAAATGGGTCTGCCTGTTATCAAGAAAACGCCATCAGGGGCACCTTCAACCAACGAAGAAGTGCTGCAAGAACTGGCGCTTGATTACCCGCTACCTAAGTTGATTATTGAGTATCGTGGCCTTGCGAAACTGAAGTCTACCTATACAGATAAATTGCCGAAGATGATCAACGCTGAAACAGGCCGTGTTCACACGTCTTACCACCAAGCGGTGACAGCAACGGGCCGTTTGTCTTCGACTGATCCAAACCTACAGAACATCCCAATTCGAAATGAAGAAGGTCGTCGTATTCGCCAAGCCTTCGTTGCACAACATGGTTGGAAGATCCTAGCGGTCGATTACTCTCAAATTGAATTGCGTATCATGGCGCACCTATCGGGTGATAAAGCGTTACTAGAAGCATTCCAACAAGGCAAAGATATCCACGCGGCAACGGCTGCTGAGATTATCGGTGTGGCCATTGATCAAGTTACCACTGAACAGCGTCGTCGTGCTAAAGCCGTTAACTTCGGTCTTATCTACGGCATGAGTGCTTTTGGTTTGGCTAAGCAACTGGGTATTCCTCGTGGGGAAGCACAGCACTACATGGACACTTACTTTGAACGTTACCCTGGCGTAATGCAGTACATGGAAGACACACGCAGCGCGGCTTCAGAGCAAGGCTTCGTTGAAACCATTTACGGCCGTCGTTTGCACCTTCCTGAAATTCAATCTCGTAATGGTATGCGTCGTAAAGCGGCTGAACGCGCAGCGATCAACGCGCCAATGCAAGGTACAGCGGCAGATATCATCAAGAAAGCGATGTTGTTAGTCGATGAGTGGATTCAAGCCGAAGGCGATGGTCGTGTGAAGCTATTGATGCAAGTACACGATGAATTGGTGTTTGAAGTGGAAGAGTCAGCTTTAGCCGAAATTGAAAGTAAAGTACAACAATTGATGGAATCCGCGGCAGAACTAGAAGTGCCGCTTGTGGCGGAAGCTGGCCACGGTGACAACTGGGATCAAGCCCACTAATCAGTTTTTGACCTTATTAAGCAAATTAGTATGAGCCAGTGCACAAACACTGGCTTTTTTTTGTCTCGAATAAAGATGAACTGTGAAAAGAACTTAGATGTTTTAATAAAACATTCATGAAAAAAAACTACAAAAATTGTTTTCATTTCTGAGCAATTGTTGTACATTAAATCTTGTAGGGTACAGAGGTAAGATGTTCTATCTTTCAGACCTTTTGTTTCACGTTATTGGATTAGGCTGATTCAGCCGCCCCAGTCAGTATTTGACTGGGGCGTTTTTTCTTGTGCGAAAGAAAATTTTTCCAACCTACGATTACTCCCGTAAACCCGCCCTTTTTAGTGTCTTTTCTTACGCTTTCTCAAGCACAGTGATAAACACCTGATTTGCCTTAGATCTGGAACTCGATCAGCATTTGGTAATTTAAATCCATCTCTAATTTGATTGTTTTATCATTTGAAATAACTTTTATTTTACAAATGGTCGGTAAAAGATAGGTAAGTCACGCCTTATTTATCAGTGTATTGAGCGGGTGAATGCTCAATGTACTCCATAATTTCTTGTTGTTTCTCAGTACTGTATTTTAGCGCTTCGGCGGTGATCTGGATGGATTGCGCCATAGAAGAGATATTGTGGGTCGCTTTTACCAAGGTTTGCTGCATGGGTTTTAGGATAAGTAGGTAGATAGCAGTCAACGCGATGACAATGACAGCGACCACAGCCACTAACGCAATGATGATCTTGGTCTGAATATCATCCAACAGCATTTGACTGGTATTTTTAAAGGCGAGTCGAGATTGGTTTAAGGCTTGTGGGAGTTGATTGAGTGATGTCTTGGTAGAGCTGGCGAGCTTATTAATGCTTTCGACGGTCTGATTCAATGCTTGCTGCTGATCTTCACTGAGGTTGGGGTTGTTGACGATCGCCTGCAAAGATTGCGATATCACCTCAAGAGATTCACTTGCCTCCTGAGCATACTTCTCCATGCCATCGAGATCTAAGGTCATATCAACATTGACCAGAGCGGTCTCGGTCTTGGTCTGTTCTGCTTCAGAGGCGAGCCCTGTTAATGAGACCAGCATAAGTGCAATGATGGCCAATGGTGTTTTCCACATGAGTACTCCTTTCTCATTGTTCTGTTTATTTCGGTGTGTCTTTTAGTATGGTTCACTTCTATTGGTTTAAGCGGATAAATGCGGTCTCTATCGCTAATAATTCAGGCCTAACTCACTAATTTTCTGGCAAAAAAATACCCCGCTTTTATAGTGCGAGGTATTGATAAGGCTAAATCACTGGTTGTCAGTGCTTTAATCCCTAACTATAGATAAATCTATAGTTAGGAGAACTACTCTGAATCGTTGTGCTCTTCGTCCGCTAGCTCATCAATGAGTTGGTCAGCGAAAGCTGGGGCAAACCACTCATCCATCTTGGCACGCAGTTGGTCAACGCCGATGCCTTTCATTGAAGAGAAAACATCAACCGCAACATCACCACCGAAAGATTTCGCATCGTTACGGATTTTTAGTAGCTGAGCTTTACGCGCACCACTTTTCAGTTTGTCTGCTTTTGTTAACAAAACCTGTACTGGGATGCGGCTATCGATAGCCCAGTAGATCATTTGTTGGTCAAGGTCTTTCATTGGGTGACGGATGTCCATCAATACCACTAAACCTTTCAGGCTTTCGCGACGTTGTAGGTATTCACCTAGCGACTTCTGCCACTTTTTCTTTAGTTCAAGCGGTACTTGAGCAAAGCCATATCCAGGTAAATCGACGATATGACAACCATCCGTTACCTTAAATAGGTTGATTAGCTGAGTTCGACCGGGTGTTTTACTGGTTTTCGCCAAGCTTTTTTGGTTTGTAACGCGATTTAGCGCGCTAGATTTACCAGCATTGGAGCGTCCTGCAAACGCAATTTCGATCCCTTCGTCTTCTGGTAAATGACGAATATCAGGTGCACTGGTAATGAAATGCGTGTTTTGATAATGAATTTTTACGCTCACTGTTAACTCCATCTCGACTTTGTGTAGTCGATTGATTACTTTTTTGTGAATTTGTGTAAAATAACCGTGCTCGGCATAAGGTCGCCTATTGTACCATGAGTGGCAACATAGAGTGGTACTGGAAGCTTGATAATTATAATGGAATGTCATGAAGAAATTAGCGCTAATTTTGAGTCTTTTAGCCAGCTGCTCAGTATGGGCTCAAGGTAGTATTGAAGCTGGTAAAGCCAAATCACAAACATGTGTTGCCTGCCACGGTGCTGACGGCAACAGTCTGATCACTCAGTACCCTAAACTGGCTGGTCAACATGAGAAGTACCTAGAGAAGCAGTTAAAAGAGCTTAAACTCGGTATGACGAGTGGTGGTAAACAAGGTCGTAATGAACCTGTAATGGGTGCGATGGCGATGTCTTTATCTGAAGAAGATATGGCTGACCTAGCGGCATACTACGCCTCTCTACCTATTTCTAGTAACTCAACTCCTGAAAATGTTGTGGATGAAGGTAAAGTTCTTTACACCGCAGGTAACGCAGAACGTGGCGTAACGGCGTGTATTGCTTGTCACGGTCCTCGTGGTAACGGTACTGAACTTTCTGGTTTCCCTAAAATTTCTGGCCAGCACGCAGATTACATCAAGGCTCAACTTGAGAAATTCCGCGATGGTAGCCGTAATAACGACATGAATGCGATGATGCGTGATGTAGCTAAAAAGTTAACAGACGCAGATATTGATACCTTATCGAAGTACGTTGGTGGTTTACACTAATATGTCGGTTTCTTGCTCTTAGCCAGAGTAAAGAAATGTACGTTCGAGCGAGATTCAAGATACGCCCCGATCAGAAATGGTTGGGGCGTTTTCTTTTGTATTACTATTGCCTATGAGTGCCGTGTTCATATCTTATTTATCAATACGAGCTCAATTTGTGTACAAAAGTGTGAAGTCGCACTCTTGTAGTCTTTTTGTAACAAGGTAAAGTACCCGTCATCAGCTAGGAGCTGACTTAGATACGGATGGTCATCTAGTCTAACGGTATAGACAGAAACGGATCAGGCTAGGACAGCCCAGTAACAAGGTGTTAGAAAAGGATAGCCAAAACTCATCAGGACGATGAACAAAAAACAAATTTGGCATGGAAAGCACCAATAACAAATGGAGATTTGTGTACCAAGTTGAGTATGCAAATTTTGGCCGATATAGGCAGATTTAGAGAGCGATAGGTTTTCCTATCGCTTTTTTTATTGATTTGATGAAAAAACACCCAATACCTCTCCACTATAAACTCAGTTTCTGGTATGTTTCGCATCCCTGTTTAAGGATGTGCTATGTATACTTGTCCCTTATGCCATCACCAAGGCGTGAATCACTATTTTGAAGACAAACGCAGAGCTTATCTGCAGTGTCAGCAATGTGAACTGGTATTTGTTAAACCTGAACAAAGGTTAGAAGCAAAAGAAGAAAAAGCACACTATGATCTCCATGAGAACGATCCTAGTGATGCAGGCTATCGCCGTTTTTTATCTCGCATCGCAGATCCTCTAACAGACAAAATTTCATCTAACTCACACGGGTTGGATTTTGGTTGTGGCCCAGGCCCTACGCTATCTATTATGTTAGAAGAAGCCGGACACACCATGGAGTTGTACGATATCTATTACCACCCAGAACTCTCTGTGTTGGAAAAAACGTATGACTTTATGACTGCCACGGAGGTGATAGAGCATCTTTACCACCCAGACAAAGTGTGGCAGCAATGGTTGAATTTAGTTAAACCCAAGGGCTGGATTGGTCTTATGACTAAACTAGTAATAGACGTAGACGCGTTTGCTGGTTGGCACTACAAGAATGACCCGACACATGTCGTCTTCTTTAGTCGTCAAACATTCCAGTTTTTGGCAGAGCGGGATAAGCTCGAACTAGAATTTTTTGGAAATGATGTAATTTTACTGAGGAAAGTGCAGTAATGGGTCGTAGTAAGAAATCAAGAAAACCAGGAGCACTTGGCGCTCCGGAACCTATGGTTACTCGTAACCGTAGTGAATCTGATGTTGAAGGTCGTGAACGTAAGCGTGTTAAAAAGCGTAAAGGCCTTAAGTCTGGTAGCCGTCACTCAGATGGTAGCGAAGCAAAACAGCGCAAAGCTGCACTAGCTCGCGACCCTCGTTTAGGCAGCAAGAAAAAAATTCCGCTGATCGTTGAACCAGCGAAGAAGCCGACGAAACAAGAGCGCAAGCTATCTAACGAACAAGAGTTAGAGATGCTTGAGAATGATGCTCAACTGAATACACTATTAGATCGTATCGAAAATGGTGAAAACCTAGGTGCAGGTCTACAGAAGTTCGTTGATGAGAAACTTGATCGTATCGAACACCTAATGGGCCGCTTGGGTCTGCTAGAGCCAGAAGACGATGAAGAAGAGATTTTCGAAGAAGCACCTGTTGTTTCTAAGAAGAAAGCAAGCTCTGATGAAGACTTGTTATCTCAATTCGAAGACTTCGATTTAGACAGCTTTAAAGGTTAAGAGCCAATGAATGTAACCTTATTAGCAATTGCTGGCGGAATAATCATTCTCGGCTTGGGCTCTTATGCAGGTTACCTTCTACTTCAAGTGAAGAAGCAGACGGAGTTGCAAAAGCAGCATCAAGCACTTGCCATTGAAAAACGTAACGCAAAGATTTACGAGAACGTGAATACTTTGTGTCTAGCGGGTATTCAAGGGCAGTGTGATTTACCTGAGATCAGTATCCGAGTGTGTATCATTATGGATAATGTTCAGGGTGATGAGCGTGTCGATTTTGATTCTGAATATCCTGCTCTTTCTGAGCTGTACCATATCGTAAAAGACATGGCTCGCGGAGATGAAAGACAGGCACTGACCAAGAAAGAGCGCATGCAGCAGAATCTCACACGCCACAAGGCAGAGACTCGCTTGAATGATGCCGTCATCGAAGATTTGAAACGGTTGCAGGAGAAAATTAAACCTCTTAACAACCAAATCAATATTCAGATGATTTAGTCGCTAAGACTTTTAAAATTGAGGCTTGTTTAACATTTAGTTTTCAAAACGTGCTGTTTCAAGACGCGCTGTTTTTGAGATATACAGCTTTAAGACTCACGTCTTTAATACGCTTTGTCTTTAACAGATAATGTTAAATAAGCCTTCTTACCTTTTGCGTCTCGTTAATCCCGACGCTTTGTTAGTGATCAAGCTAGCAGTTCTGAGTTTTTGTCTAAAAAATTGATTTTGTCTTGAAACGACCTTACTGGTCGTGTGGCAAAATAACCCGTCTATATTTTAATGTATGTAAAATGATTTGAGAGACCTTAGGTTCTCGCGGATCTAAATTGGAATTACCGCTATGTCGAGCAAGCCAGTAACAACGAATCAGCAAATCGTTTGGGATCAAGAAATCTTAAACAAGTACAACTATTCGGGACCTCGTTACACTTCATACCCAACTGCGTTGGAGTTTCATGAAGCGTTTACCGTCGCTGATTACGACATGGCGTGTACGCAATACCCTGAGCGTCCACTCTCTCTTTACGTGCATATTCCGTTCTGTCACAAGCTTTGTTATTACTGCGGCTGTAACAAGGTCATTACCCGTCATTCGCACAAAGCGGATGAGTACCTAGATGTGATTGAACACGAAATTCGTCAACGCGCTTCTTTGCTGAATGGTCGCGAGGTGACTCAACTGCACTTCGGTGGCGGTACCCCGACATTCCTAACAAAAGTACAAATCACTCGTTTGATGATGATTCTGCGTGATGAGTTTAACTTCACGGCTGATGCTGAGATTAGTATCGAGGTTGACCCACGTGAGATTGAACTTGATGTACTCGACCACCTACGCCGCGAAGGTTTTAACCGCTTGAGTATTGGTGTTCAAGACTTCAATAAAGAAGTGCAAAAGCTGGTTAACCGTGAACAAGATGAAGAGTTCATTATTGCAATGGTTCAGCGTGCTAAAGAGCTAGGCTTCCGCTCTACTAATCTTGATTTGATCTACGGCCTGCCAAAGCAGACTCAAGCTTTGTTCGCGGAAACATTGAAGCAAGTGTTAGAAATGAAACCGGGTCGTTTATCGGTATTTAACTACGCACACATGCCGCAATTGTTTGCTGCACAGCGTAAGATTAAAGACGAAGACCTACCAGAAGCTAAAGAGAAAATGGCTATCTTACAAGATACCATCGAAACGCTAACGGGCGCTGGTTACCAGTTCATCGGAATGGATCACTTTGCACTACCTGAAGACGAGCTAGCAGTAGCACAACGCGAAGGTATCTTGCATCGTAACTTCCAAGGCTACACGACCCAAGGTGAAGCTGACTTAATTGGTTTCGGTGTCTCTGCTATCTCTATGGTCGGTGATGCTTACGCTCAAAACCAAAAAGAGCTGAAGAAGTATTACGCTCAGGTGAATGACCTGCGTCATGCACTTTGGAAAGGTGTGGTATTAGACAGTGATGACCTAGTGCGTCGTGAGGTCATTAAACAGCTTATCTGTAACTTTAAGCTTGATAAAACCATGATCGAGTCTGAGTTTTCTGTAGACTTTAATGGTTACTTCAAAGAAGACTTAGGGCTACTGCAAACCTTCATCAATGATGAGTTGGTTGAAGTGGATGACAAAGAAATCCGCGTGACTTTGCGTGGCCGTTTGCTGATCCGTAACATCTGCATGTGTTTTGATAAATACCTACGTGCAAAGGCTCGCCAGCAGCAATTCTCTCGTGTGATTTAATTACACGTTCGAGAAACAAACATAAAAAATGCCAGCATCATGCTGGCATTTTTTTGTCTGTCTGTAAGTCAATTCTCTATCTACTTTACATCATGCTTTCTTTACTGCTTTGTCTTACGTTGCAGAGGTCGGTTGGCCATTGCTCAAAAGGAACCGGGCGACTGTATAAGAACCCCTGCGCCTGCGGGCATTTCAGCTGTTTGAGTAGATCCGCTTGTTGCTGAGTTTCTACACCTTCTGCGACTATGCTTACCTTGAAGCCCTTGGTGATATTAACGATTGCTGCAACGATAGAGCTGTCTAGGTTCTCCTTATCCAACTTGCTAACAAAGCTGCGATCGATTTTAAGGCAGTCAAATGGCAGCTTATGTAAGTACGCTAACGATGAATATCCTGTGCCAAAATCATCAATCGCAATGGAAACACCCAGTGCTTTTAAAGTCAGCATGTTGTCGATGATCATGGGGTCATTATCTACGATGCGCGATTCGGTGATCTCTAACGTAAGATTGTTAGCCGATAGCTTTGTCTCACTCAGTATGGATTGGACTCGATCAACAAAGCTACTTTCACTCAACTGGTCGACGGAGAGGTTAACGTGAATTGTGAAGTCTTTACCCCATTTTCCTGACGCGATCGCGATGGCGGTATCCCGACAAGATTTGTGCAGGATTTGCTGGCCGATGTCGTAAATAAGCCCAGTCTCTTCTGCAAGTGGGATGAAATCTAATGGTGAGGCGACGATACCATCGTCTGTTATCCAGCGTGCTAAGGCCTCCGCACCAATTGTTGAGCCAGATTCAAGGTCAATAATTGGCTGATAAAAAGGCTCGAACTGTTGCAGTTCGATGGCTTTGTTCATACGAGCGAGCATTTTAGTTCGGTGCCTAGAAGCTTTGCCCATCTCGGGGCTGTATACGCTGACACGAGTCTTATCTTGCTTTGCGTTGCTGAGTGCAATGCTGCTATTGCGTAGCCACAGCGTAATATCTTGCTCGTTAGAGACTCCTACGACTCCAATTGAAACATTAATGACAACATTTTCTGACTCCATAGCAAATGGAGACGCAAAGGTTTGAAGTAAGCGGTTGGTCAGTAATTGAATATCGTCATCTTGGGTGACATTAGGGGCATAGATTGCAAATTCGTCGCCACCAGTACGGGCTAATAGGTATTCACTAGGCAGTGTGCCTCTTAGGCGTGCTGCCGCGATGATAAGCAGTTGGTCACCATTGTAATGACCTAAGCTGTCATTAATGTCGCGAAAGCGATCAATACCCACTAAATACAGAGTGCCTTTTTCGATATCGCCATTTGTCTTAGCGGCCTCAATAAAGCCTTCACGGCTGTATAGTTTGGTTAGCGAGTCATAGGTAAGCTGAGCTTGTAATTGCTGGAATGAAGCTTTTAAATTGTTGGCCATCTCATTAAAGGCTTCTACCAACAGGCTGGTTTCGTAGATGTTATTGCCAGATTTTGGCATGCCGCTGTCCCAGTCGCCGTTCGCGAGACGTTTGGCGGCATCTGCTGTGGAGGTGATGGGTTGGGTAACTCGATTAAAGGCGATCAATCCTGCGATAATACCGATACAGCTGAGAAGCAGTCCAAGTAGCCAGCTATTTCTTTGGTTTTTAGGTAAATCACCAAGCAGGTTGGTTTCAGGGATCGACATACCAATAAACCAATTGATGCCGTGATCATCTTGATAAGGCGTGATCTGATTGAAGTATTGTTCACCATCAAGAGTAAATTTGAAACGTTGCACGCCCATATTTTCAATCAAATGAAATTGGTCAACGTAACTGGCGCTCTCTTTTATGATGGGGTTAGCACTTTCTGTTGCTAATAAGCGCTGACCTTTATGAGTTTTACCGGTTCCCCAAGAGACAACGCTGCCCCCACCAGAGTGCGCCACCAAGCGCTGCTGTTGGTCAATAATATAGACAGAGGCATCGGTTTCGGCTTTTAGGTTTCTTAAGAAGGCGTTGAAAGTGTTGATCTTGATGTCACTGACAATCACGGCTTTAAATTCGTTGTCGTCATAGATAGGTGCTAGGGCTGAAAGCGTGATCTCTTGGCGTTCATCAGCGTTGGCGTAAATGGGCGACCAAGAAGCTGTTTTTTGATTAACAACAGGCGTGTACCAAGGACGAATTCTCGGATCGTATCCCGAAATGACGGAGCGAATGTCTTCACTAATCGTGCTGCCGCGATAAATGACAAGTTGATCTTGGGTTCGGTCATCTTGCACCATCAAGGTATAACCATTGTTGGCTTCTTGACGAAAGCCAACGTAGTTACCGTCTTCAGAGCCAAAGCCGATCACATCCAGTTGAGGAACGGCCTGAAAATGCGTAGAGAACTTATAAAGAATATAGTCTTGAACTCTGCTGAGGTTCCCCGATTGATAAAGGTGGTGGTAACCGATGTTGTGGCTCAGCGAGAGGTTGGCGTGAAACGGTTTTTCTAAAAACTCAGAAAGACTTTTATGAACGTTGTCTGTGAGTGATGTTAGTTGTCGCGCACTAAGATCACTCACCATTTCTTTGTAGCTTTGCTTTTGAGTAAAAACCATTACGCTCATAGTGAATAGAAAAATCATCACGAATGGCAGAACCACAGCGGTTCTTAATGTAATTTTTGTTTTCAAAGACATCGTCGCTACAACTTTAGTGAATGGCATACCTTAATTGTACCGACACTACTCAAACCAAGCGACTCTTTTTTGGGTTAAAAAGTCGCTGCATCGAAAGTCATATCAGGTCAGTACAGTTCTTTGAGTTTACGGGTTAGGGTGTTTCTGCCCCAACCTAAAACCTTAGCTGCATCTTGTTTATGACCATTGGTATGGTTGAGTGCAGCCTCGAGCAGTATACGTTCAAACTCTGGTAGAGCGTAAGTGAGCAGCTCTTTTTCTCCTGAATCAAGCGCACATTTCGCCCAATTCGCGAGCAGTTGCTGCCAGTTATCCCCAGAACCTGAAGTGGTCACGACTTTTTCTTCCAACAATTCCGGTGGTAGATCGGAAGGCAGTATCTCGCTGCCGCTAGCCATCACCGTTAACCAACGACAAATATTCTCAAGCTGACGTACGTTACCAGGCCAATTCAGTTGGTTGAGCTTTAGAATCGTTTCTGGATGCAGTGTCTTCACTTCAACGCCTAACTCTTCTGCAGCTGAGGCTAAAAAGTGGTGAGTCAGCTTTTCAATGTCCTGTTTACGTTCGCGTAGTGCTGGAATATGAATTCGAATGACGTTAAGTCGATGGAAAAGGTCTTCACGAAACCCACCTTCATGAACTAATCGTTCGAGGTCTTGGTGGGTCGCTGCGACGATGCGAACATCGACCTTAACTGCAGAGTGACCACCTACGCGATAGAACTGACCATCAGAAAGTACACGCAATAGACGAGTTTGAATATCGAGTGGCATATCACCGATTTCATCAAGAAACAGCGTGCCGCCGTTAGCCTGCTCAAAACGTCCTTGGCGAACACTGTTAGCACCAGTAAACGCGCCTTTTTCGTGGCCAAATAGCTCTGATTCAATGAGATCTTTAGGAATAGCCGCCATATTAAGGGCGATAAATGGCTTTTTCGCTCTTGGGCTGTGTCGGTGCAAAGCATGCGCGACGAGCTCTTTACCCGTACCTGACTCACCGTTAATAAGAACCGAAATGGATGAACGAGATAAACGACCAATAGCACGGAAAACTTCCTGCATCGCAGGTGCTTCACCAATGATTTCTGGCGCATTAGTGTCTTCAGTTACTTCGCTGGCTTGTTCGCGTTTCTGTTCATGGCTATGCGCAATCGCTCGCTCTACCAGAGTCAGTGTTTCATCGATATCAAACGGTTTAGGCAGATACTCAAAGGCCCCTTTTTGGTACGCATTGACTGCTGCATCTAAGTCTGAGTGCGCGGTCATAATAATGACGGGTAGATCAGGCGATCGCTGATGAACTTGATGTAACAATTCAATCCCGTCGATACCAGGCATTCTAATATCAGATACTAATACATCTGGCGTTTCGCGCTCAAGAGCAAGCAATACGCTCTCTGCGTCGGCAAATGTTTCGCACTTTATGTCCGCAGAAGACAGTGTTTTCTCTACTACCCATCGGATAGAGCTGTCGTCATCAACGACCCAAACGTATCCCTTACTCATAATTCAATTCCTTTACAGCCAATTCTATTGTGATAATCATTGTTGTTTTTATTTTTCGGTATTCTTTTTTGCCTTTAAAGCTCGGTTTTCCATTGGGATCTAGCTTCACTTATATCGGCAAGTAAATCGTGAATGTGGTATTTCCTGGCCAGCTTTCAACGTCAATTTTCCCATTGTGTTGATCGATCAGGTTTTGCGATATGGATAACCCTAATCCCGTGCCACCTTCTCGCCCGCTAACCATTGGGTAAAACAGTGTGTCTTTTAATTCATCAGGAATACCTGGGCCGTTATCGCTGATCTCAATACGAGCAGCGAGTTTGTGCCGTTGACCATGAATATTGGCTTGATGCACCGTTCTGGTGCGAATGGTGATTTTTCCTGATTCTTGGGTCTTTAAAATCTGTGCAGCATTGCTCACGATATTGAGCATGGCTTGTTCAACTTGGGCGGAATCCATCAAAATCGCGGGCAAGCTCGGGTCGTAATCTCTTTCGATAGCGAGTGTTGAACCTGATTCGAGTTCAACGAGTTGTCTTACTTTTTCGAGTATTTGATGGAGGTTCTCTTCCGATTTTGTTCCTGGCTTTTGTGGACCAAGAAGGCGGTCGACTAACGCTCTCAAGCGGTCGGCTTGCTCAATAATGATCTGCGTATACTCATTAAGGGACTGATCGGGCAGCATTTTTCCAAGCAGCTGCGCCGCGCCTCTTAATCCACCTAACGGGTTCTTAATTTCATGCGCTAACCCTCGCACCAGCAGCTTAGCCGCTTGTTGTTGCGCGTGCTGGTTTAGCTCTTGGCTGAGTCGTCTTTGTTGGTCTATCTTGCGCATCTCTACCAATAGCAAGGTCTCACGCTGCCAAGATATTGGGCTCACTGTCACTTCAAGCATTAATGGGCGGTTATCGACAACAAAGGTAACGTCACTGTCGGTAATGCTCTGGCCACTTTGCAGAGGTTGTGTCAGGAGGGCTAAATCGAGAGAGGCATGTTGGATGAGTTGGCTCAATGGATGATCAACGATGCGTCTCGCACTTTGTGAAAAGAGTTGTTCAGCCGATGGGTTGGCGTATCGCACATACAGTTGCTCATCGAGCATCAATGTCGAGGTCACCATATTATCGAGAATGGCACTGGAAAGTTGATGTGTATCTATGCTGTCGCGTTTCGCTGATCGATTCACTATTTCGTCCTTGAACTGGTGTTTTCTCACTGCACCAATTTGGTGCGTAGCTAAGTTCAAGTATGGCGCATATCAATCAGAAGCTAAAGTTAATTCATTAAAGTTGCTGAAAGCTGTTGAGAACAGGTGAAAAGCTGAGGTAATTCCGTCTCTTTTAACACACAGGCCTACTTGATCGTCGCTCGATGTAAATACACGGTGACTGGACTAGTAGATGCAATAAGCTTGCCGCTTCTATGTGCTTGAATTGCAATGGTGTGAGTACCTCGGTCTATGCCCTTCAGTTCCCAGTGAGATTGGGTTTGTGGAGCGCCATAACGACGACCATCAAGCATGAGTTGTAATTGTTCCCCGATACCTAGCTTTCGGCTCAGTTCTATTTTAATAGGGATTAAGCCGCGGTTGCTGCGGATGGTTTGATCGTGAACGGGAGTCAGCATAGTCAGTGCTAACTGAGTAGGGAGTTCTCGTTCTGTGGTGTTGTTGGCTGTTGGCTGATCATGAACTGGCGCAGTCACTTTCGTTGCCGATGAAGCCGAAGAATCAACGGGTATCGAGCTTTCAAATTTAGGCGCGGGCGCAGAAGCTTGTACGTCAGGTAAGTGAAGAGACTTGGCATTTTCAGCGGTGGGCATATCACTAAAGTGGAGTACGCCCTCGCTATCTTCCCAGGTATATACCGTTTGAGAAGAGCATGAGAGTGCGACTGTTAACCCGATCAGGAACAGTATATTTTTCATATCTTTAGCCTCTTTTAACCGCTAGGTGATTTCACGTTTGGCGTTGATTTTATTGTATTTATAGCAGCAGCCTCTGAAGGCTTTTGTCTAAGGTATGGTACGAGGAGGGGGGCGTCGAGAGAATAAAAAAAAGGCCCACCTGCGAGGCGAGCCTAATATTTTTTTAGCACTTCTTACATGTTGCAGTAAGAGTCACTACACGATTATTAATCGAGGATTAAACTGAGTAGTACAGTTCAAACTCAAGTGGGTGTGTAGCCATGTTCACGCGTTGTACGTCGTCAGATTTCAGAGTGATGTAAGAATCGATGAAGTCGTCAGAGAATACGCCGCCAGCTGTTAGGAACTCACGGTCGTCGCTAAGTGCTGCAAGAGCTTCTTGTAGAGATTCCGCAACTGTTGGGATTTCAGCTGCTTCTTCTGCAGGAAGGTCGTATAGATCTTTGTCCATAGCTTCGCCTGGGTGGATCTTGTTCTTGATACCGTCAAGGCCAGCCATCAGCATTGCTGAGTAGCATAGGTATGGGTTAGCTGCTGGATCACCAAAACGTAGCTCGATACGACGTGCTTTAGGGCTTGGTACTACTGGGATACGGATAGAAGCAGAACGGTTACGTGCTGAGTAAGCAAGCATTACCGGTGCTTCGAAACCAGGTACAAGACGCTTGTACGAGTTAGTTGATGGGTTAGCAAATGCGTTGATTGCACGAGCGTGTTTGATTACACCACCGATGTAGTAAAGCGCCATTTCAGATAGGCCGCCGTACTTATCACCAGCAAACAGGTTTACACCGTCTTTTGCTAGAGATTGGTGAACGTGCATACCAGAACCGTTGTCACCAACTAGTGGCTTAGGCATGAATGTTGCCGTTTTACCAAATGCGTGAGCAACGTTGTGTACAACGTACTTGTAGATTTGAGTTTCATCAGCTTTCGCTGTTAGCGTGTTGAAGCGAGTTGCGATTTCGTTTTGACCCGCAGTTGCTACTTCGTGGTGGTGAGCTTCAACAACTAGGCCCATCTCTTCCATTACTAGACACATTGCTGAACGGATGTCTTGAGATGAATCGACAGGAGCTACTGGGAAGTAACCGCCTTTAACGCCAGGACGGTGACCTTTGTTACCGCCTTCGATGTCAGAACCTGTGTTCCAAGCTGCTTCTACGTCATCAATCTTGAAGAAAGAACCAGACATGTCGTTTGAGAACTTAACGTCATCAAATAGGAAGAATTCTGGCTCTGGACCAACTAGAACTGTGTCTGCGATACCTGTAGAACGTAGGTACTCTTCAGAACGTTTAGCGATAGAGCGTGGGTCACGGTCGTAGCCTTGCATTGTTGCAGGCTCAAGAATGTCACAACGGATGTTTAGTGTTGCGTCTTCTGTGAATGGGTCTAGTACAGCAGATGCAGCGTCTGGCATCATTACCATGTCAGATTCGTTAATGCCTTTCCAACCAGCTACTGAAGAGCCGTCAAACATTTTACCTTCTTCAAAGAAGTCAGCATCAACTTGGTGAGAAGGAATAGAGATATGCTGCTCTTTACCTTTTGTATCAGTAAAACGTAAGTCGATAAATTTAACTTCGTTCTCTTGGATCAGGGATAGTACATTTTCTACTGACATCTTGGATAACCTCCAGTGTTATTAATTCGGTATTAGCTCGATTCGGTTGAAACTAGCATTGATTAATGTCTGTATGTGCATTAATCGATGCTGATTTATCTATAGCCAAAAACGTGCCAAAAAAATTATTCCATTAATTTCAATGATTTACTTGTTTAACTGTTTTGTTCTCTTTGGTTTTTGCACCAAAATGATCTCTATCTGCACTTGTTTGGTGCAATCGTTTGTCTGTGCACCAAGATGAGTCATGAACGAATACTATTCAGCAATGAATTGCTTAAGTTGTCAATCCACTTTTACGGTTTTGAGAGAGATTCGGCTTGAAGCTGATTTGGTAATGATTCTTCAGAGTCATATAAAATGGACGGTTGGGTACGATACTGAATCAAAGTTAAGCGGATATGAATCGCTAATAAAGAAAAAAGCCTTGGTTCAGATCACATATTTCTGGGTTTTTGTCTAGAATCTGGTATATTATTGACCGTTTTTTAAATCAAGCTAGCGGTTATTATCCAAACTTTTGAGATAAGTGACGGCTACTTTTATGAGTGAATCGAGAATCCATGTCTACTCCACAGATTGATAAGTTAAGAAATATCGCGATCATCGCGCACGTTGACCACGGTAAAACGACTTTGGTTGATAAACTGCTACAACAGTCAGGCACTCTTGAGTCTCGTGGTGAAGCTGAAGAGCGTGTCATGGATTCGAATGACATCGAAAAAGAGCGTGGCATTACCATTCTTGCTAAGAACACAGCAATCAACTGGAATGATTACCGCATCAACATCGTAGATACTCCGGGACACGCGGACTTCGGTGGTGAAGTTGAGCGTATCATGTCTATGGTTGATTCAGTTCTTCTGATCGTAGATGCAGTTGACGGCCCAATGCCTCAAACTCGTTTCGTAACGCAAAAAGCATTCGCACACGGTCTTAAGCCAATCGTTGTAATTAACAAGATTGACCGCCCAGGCGCTCGTCCTGATTGGGTTATGGATCAAGTATTCGACCTTTTCGACAACCTAGGTGCTACTGATGAGCAACTAGACTTCACCGTTGTTTACGCTTCAGCTCTAAACGGTTGGGCAACAATGACTGAAGGCGAAACTGGCGAGAACATGGAACCATTGTTCCAAGCTGTTGTTGATACAGTTGAAGCGCCTGCAGTTGACCTTGACGGCCCACTACAAATGCAAATTTCGCAACTTGATTACAGCTCTTACGTAGGTGTTATCGGTGTTGCGCGTGTTACTCGTGGTTCTGTTAAGCCAAACCAACAAGTAACTATCGTGAATGCTGAAGGCAAAAAACGTAACGGTAAAGTAGGTACTGTACTTGGTTACCTAGGTCTTGAGCGTCACGAAGTAGATCAAGCTAACGCTGGCGACATCATTGCAATCACAGGTCTTGGTGAGCTGAAAATTTCAGACACTATCTGTGACGTAAACAATGTTGAAGCAATGGAACCACTGTCTGTTGATGAACCAACAGTAACAATGACTTTCCAAGTAAACACTTCTCCGTTCGCGGGTAAAGAAGGTAAGTTTGTAACTTCACGTAACATCCTTGAGCGTCTTGAAAAAGAATTGGTTCATAACGTTGCACTACGTGTTGAAGAAACTGAAAGTCCAGACCGTTTCCGCGTATCAGGCCGTGGTGAGCTTCACCTTTCTATCCTGATCGAAAACATGCGTCGTGAAGGTTTCGAGCTTGCAGTATCTCGTCCAGAAGTAATCATCAAAGAAGAAGATGGTCAGAAAATGGAACCGTTCGAAACGGTGACTATCGATGTAGTTGAAGAGCACCAAGGTGCGATCATGGAAAGCATCGGTCTACGTAAGGGTGAGCTAACAGATATGGCACCAGATGGTAAAGGCCGTGTTCGCATGGACTTCATGATGCCTTCTCGTGGTCTTATCGGTTTCCAAACTGAATTCCTTACAATGACATCGGGTTCTGGTCTTATTTACCACTCGTTCGATCATTACGGTCCTTACAAAGGCGGTATCATTGGTCAGCGTAACAACGGTGTTCTAATCTCGAACGCGACTGGTAAAGCACTGACTTACGCATTGTTCTTCCTTCAAGCTCGTGGTCGTCTATTCACAGAGCACGCTGATGAAGTTTATGAAGGTCAAGTAATCGGTATTCACAACCGTTCAAACGACCTGACAGTAAACTGTCTGAAAGGTAAGCAACTAACGAACGTTCGTGCATCTGGTACTGATGAAGCACAAGTTCTTTCTCCACCGATCAAGCACACTCTAGAGCAAGCTCTTGAGTTTATCGATGAAGATGAACTAGTAGAAGTAACGCCACTAAACGTACGTATCCGTAAGAAGCTTCTTACTGAAAACGAACGTAAGCGTGCAGCACGTCCAGCTAAGGCTTAATTGCCAGCAGACTAGCTTCTAGCTATCAAGCAGTTTTAGAATAAGTAAGAAAGCCCCGAGTAGCCTAGCTGCTCGGGGCTTTTGTTTTGTGTGCGGCTTGGAAAAGTATCGAAAACCATCAGCTGTGTGAGGTTCCTTATCACACTCGTGCCTCGCTGTAGGGAATGACGGTAGTTTGCTTAGATTCAGGTCAACGAGATGCGAGATACAAAGAGCATTCAAGTATTCGTCATCCTCAAGAGGGAGGACCGGCCGAGTTGGGGATTGAGCTTTTGATACCTAGGTGACTTTTAACAAATAGAGCCCGTTCTTCGACTGACATAAATGGAACCTCGACAACCTCATAACCCAGTTCTTGGTAGACTGTTACTAAAGCGTGGTGAATTTCTAAGGCTTCTTCAAACGGATAAGGGCGCACTTCATCTTGCACATAGATAGAAGCCTCTGGGCGGCAGAATAGGGCTTGTGAGTGATAGCCTTGGCTCGCTTCTCGGTAGGTCACATCAATATCGAGATTCGCCTGAGCTAAGTAACCGCAGATATCTGGAATCGCACGGTCGAGAAATGCAATCTGGTGTTGATTCGCTTGCTCTTTTTGCTCACTCATCACGGTTAAGCACAAGTGAGCAAAGCCCGGAAGGTCTAACCAAGGTAATATACCGTTCTCAAGTTGACTCTGCTGTTCTATCAACTGGCGAGAGGACTCAGCGAATATCGGGTAACCCATGTCACCCAAGGCATTAATTAGTGTGGTTTTACCAGCCCCTGGGCCGCCAGTAACAATGATTGGGTTCATACGGATTTATCTTAATTCGCTTCTAATGGCACTACTTCTGATTGAGTTGAGCTAGGAATTTATCCGACTCTGCTATTGCCGTATTCATCTGCTCTATTGCATAGGCGATGTCTTTTTCTAAGCTCATAAACTCTCCCTGCAACGAACCGACAGCGCTCGCATTTAGGTTGTGCTTGAGATAAAGCGTATTGTCGCGAAGGGTGTTGAGTACAGGGTCCATCTTTTTCTCGGCACGTTTCATCGCTGAAAGCATCGTTTGGTAAGACGATTTAGTCTCACGCAGCTTTTGCTCACTTGAACGACGCAGTGAGTCGCTAGTGTAAAGGTCTAGTTCACTTTGCCATTCGGCGAATAGCGCATCTGATACATCTTCAATAGCAGCAATCCGGTCACTGACATTTTGCGCGGCTTTCTCGCTGTCTTGGTATTTATCATTGATTTGGTTGTACATGTCTTCAAGGTCGCCACCGTTGAAGTTAGTCAGGCTGCTGAGCGCCTCTAGCGCGCTACTAAACTCTTCCTGAGCATCCTGCTGCGACTCTTTAGCGTCTTCCACTCTATCGACCATAATGTCGCGCTTGTGGTATCCCACTTGCTCCATAGCCGAGTAATAAGCGGACTGGCATCCAGTTAGGGTAAAAATAGAGAGGACTATAACTATTAAATAAGGCATCCTAGTTTCCTATAGTTAAATAAAGGAATATTAATTAGGACTATGAACGAGTTACCAGGGAGTTACAAGTTGAAGATAAAAAACGCAATCACTGGAAGCATCCAGTTTTCCCGCTATCTCCTCACGCGAATGACACACGATAGAGTCAATGTGAATGCCGGGTACTTGGCGTACATTACTTTGCTCTCAATTGTGCCGATGTTGACGGTTCTGCTCTCTATTTTGTCGTCATTCTCAATTTTTGCTGATGTTGGGCTCGTGATTCAAAACTTCGTTATTACCAACTTTGTTCCTGCGTCTGGGGATGCGGTGCATGGTGCCTTGTTAGAGTTTGTCGCCAATACTGGCAAAATGACAGCGGTAGGTAGTGTGTTCTTATTCGTTGCTGCATTGATGTTGATCTCCAATATCGATAAGAACCTAAACTACATCTGGCGAGTAACGGAAAAGCGACGTGCCGTGTTGTCTTTTTCCATGTACTGGATGGTGCTGACCCTTGGGCCTATTCTAGTGGGCGCTAGTATTGCAGCGACCTCTTACGTGACGTCATTGAATTTGCTGCAAAACGAAGTCGTATCGAGTGCATTTAATACCATTATTCGCAGACTTCCTTTGATTCTCTCTTTCTTTGCGTTTTTTGGCCTATATCTTCTTGTTCCAAACAAAAAGATACACTTTTCTCATGCCGCGGCAGGTTCTTTGGTGGCGGCAATTTTGTTTGAATTGAGTAAGAAAGGCTTTGCAGCTTACATTACTCAGTTTCCTTCTTACCAGTTGATTTACGGCGCGCTAGCGGCGATCCCGATTCTCTTTGTTTGGGTTTATTTGTGTTGGCTGATCGTGCTAGTTGGAGCTGAAGTGACAGCCGCGCTTGGTGAGCACGAACAGTGGAGTGACTCGCAAGAAATGGTACACTCAGCGGATAACGATGAAATTCCAGAACAAGGAAACAACAGTGATAGCCCTGATTCAAAGAGTAAGTGAAGCTGCCGTTCGAGTTGATGGCGAAGTAGTTGGTGAGATTGAACAAGGCTTATTGGTTCTATTAGGCGTAGAAAAAGGTGATGACGAAGCCAAAGCCAAACGTTTGATGGAACGAGTAACAACTTATCGTGTCTTTGAAGATGAAGACGGAAAAATGAACCTCAACGTAAAACAGGTTGAAGGTAAAGTGTTGGTGGTTTCTCAATTCACACTGCCAGCCGATACAAAAAAGGGAACTCGAGCGGGCTTTTCTTGTGGAGCAAACCCTGAAGATGCGGAGCGTCTTTACGATTATTTCTCTAACCAATGTGAATCAGTATTGCCAACGGAACGTGGCCGATTTGCAGCCGACATGAAAGTGTCATTGGTTAATGATGGCCCAGTAACATTCTGGCTGCAGGTTTAAACTTAAAAGGATAAGCATGTTTAAACTGATAACACCGACCACCGAAAATCAACTGAACAAGTATTACCATTTTCGTTGGCAGATGCTGCGTGAACCTTGGCGAATGCCGGTAGGTTCCGAGCGTGATGAATATGATGCCATGAGTCACCATCGCATGATTGTCGATGGTCGTGGCCGTCCGATGGCGATTGGCCGCCTTTACATCACTCCAGACCTCGAAGGTCAGATCCGTTATATGGCGGTAAAGAACTCTCGTCGAAGTAAAGGCATGGGCTCATTGATTTTAGTGGCGTTAGAGTCACTGGCTCGCCAAGAGGGTGCCAAACGTCTAGTGTGTAATGCACGTGAAGATGCGATCTCATTCTATGAGAAAAACGAATTTGAGCGTCGTGGTGAAATTAATGACCAGCGTGGTCCAGTTCGTCATCAGCAGATGGTGAAACACCTTGATCCGATGGCTGATGTACTGCGTAAGCCTGAATGGTGTAATGAGCTACAACAGCGCTGGGAAAATCAAATTCCGATCAGTGACAAGATGGGTATCAAAATTAACCAATACACGGGTTATCAGTTTGAATGTAGTGCTCAGTTGAACCCAAACCTTAATCCTCACAACACCATGTTTGCAGGCTCAGCTTTCACCTTAGCGACATTAACAGGCTGGGGAATGACTTGGTTGTTGATGAAAGAGCGTGGACTTACTGGTGATATCGTTCTGGCTGACAGTAATATTCGTTATCGTCACCCGGTTGAGCAAAACCCAGTCGCTGCTACTTCATTGGATGGAATCAGTGGTGATTTAGATCGTCTCGCTTCAGGTCGAAAGGCTCGTATCATTATCCACGTGACTATTCATAGTGGCGATGTTGAAGCGGTTGAATTCACGGGCACTTATATGCTGATCCCTGACTACAAAAAGCGATTATCAACAGACACTAACGTAAGCGTATAGCTGACACTGACTAACAGATACAAGGCGCCTACTCCTGTGGAGTGGCGCTTTTTTGTTGGCAGTTATTAATCTCCGAATATTTCGCTTGGTCGAGCTTTCCTGAGATTTGATGGCATTGGTCAGTTAAGGTGATGGAAAGTGTGTGTTTGCTAGTTTCTAGCAAATCGAGTTCTCCTGAGACCTCGCCAGTTAACGTTTGAATCCTTTGCGAACCTTGCGCTTCAGCGGATGCACCAATGATGTGCGTTGGTTCAAGGGTGAAACGGCCACGGTCAAAACTGGCATTCAGTTCTGGGACTTCAAATACATTATTACTCGAGGTTTCAGAAAGCTTATCGTTAAAGGTCATCATGCCTTGGCGAACGCTACCAGTAAGTTGGCCTGAGGTTGAGTACCCGAGCATTAGTGAATCGCCGTACAAACCTGCGGCTTGAAGTTCGAATTCTCCATAACCTGTCGCATCGAGTGGCAATTTAAGTTGTTGCAACATTAGTGAGATTGGTAACCCGTCAGCAGAGACATCTAAGCTCCATGGTTTGCTTATTTTGTTAAAATCGAGCGTGGCATTTGCTTCAATATAACCATCCCGTAGTGGGGCAAACAGGCGTGTTAACGTCCATTTCCCCTGCTCGCTATGCATTTCAATCACAGGTTGGGCGCTGAGGATGTTTTGATAGCTCGCATCGTTGGCGCTGGCCATCAACTTGCCCTGCCATAGACCTAATTTTCGGTCTTGAAGTAATTGAACCTGACGCCCCTCTATATGTAGCCCTGAGACTTGCCAGTAAGGTTTCTCGGCGAGTTGAATGAGTTGGCTGCGTTCAACGTTAAGTTGCTTGATAGAGATCTGTTGTAGTTCTTCAAACCAAGGCGTTAGGCGAACTGCAGGTAAATGTTCATCTAGGCTCTCCTTGATCCACTTTATTCCGCGAACATCGAGTTGTGTTAATTCAACGGTGCTCGGAGTTACTTTTCCATTCAGTTGAATACTGCCTTGAAGAAGTTGAGTATAGAAATCTTCAATCAGAATCTGGTTTGGTTGGAGGTTCAACTTAACGCTTGGGTCGATGAACCTGTCATCATCTAAAATGACACCTTCTGCTTGCAGAGAGAGCGTCGCTTGCTGTTGCTCCCACCACCTAAAAGGCAGTTGGATATTTTCGAGTGACGCATCAAAAGCGGTTAAGTGGCCATCTTGCCATTGCACGTCACTGCGTAGAATATCGAGACTGTTGATGTGATTGATCTGAATGCCTGCGACATCCCAATCTTTGTTTAACAGGCTTTGGGTCTGTTGTTCGTTTAATCGTAAGCCATCGACTGTGACATTCACCAATGACCAATCGCGTTGGTATTGTTCTGCCTGTCCAGATATTTTGGCTCCACGCCAATCAAATGAAGCGCCATAAAGGGTGCTATCACTCGGTTTTAGGTCTAAGTCTATCAACAGATTATCGAATGCTTCACCTTGCCAATACAATTGCGAGGCGGAGAGTTGGGTTTTGCCATAGGGCAGCAGTGAACGGTTGTCCCCCCAAATGGGTTCGGAGATCTGGAGGTTGATGCCTCGTGTATTAAAGTCTGGAGTCGAGAAATCTAGATTATTGATGGCCAACTGATGGAGTTTGAGACTTGGTTGAGTCAATACCGATGTGAGTGTTTCCAGATCGTCAGCTTCTAACTGGAGTCCGCTGATTAACACCGAGTCTAAAACCAGCTTGGCTTCAATAAGAGAGTCTGAACTGAACCAGATATCGATCTTATCGATATAAAGAGGCGTTTGCTGTTTAGGTTGGTTGTGGGTGATGCCCATCAAGGTGATGTGATACGGCGCCTGATACTCAATATCTTCAATGAGTACAGGTTGTTCAATCGTATGCTTGATAAAAAAGTTAGCAACATCAGCTCGGTATTGAGTTTGTAAGCTTAATAGCAGCGCCGCGAGAAGTGCAACGATGATGGAAAGCACAATGCCGAGCACCATGAATACCTTTTTCATTCCTTGAAAGCCTTAATTTTCACTAGTCTTAAAACAGAGTGGAACAAAAATGGGTAAGCAGCAACAAAAAAGCCCCTCAAAAGAGGGGCTTGCTACAAAAATATCATTTTGAAACAGGGTCTTTGCATTTCGCTCAACCCCGAGCAGACTTTAGGGTTAGTCTAGTTGTGGACCTGCAGCAACCAGTGACTTACCTTCAGCGTTATCTGTGTACTTGTCAAAGTTGTTGATGAAGCGCTCTGCTAGATCTTTCGCTTTGCTTTCCCACTGCAATGGATCAGTGTACGTATCACGCGGGTCAAGAATCGTAGGATCTACGTCGTGCAACGCTAGCGGTACTTCTAGGTTAAACATAGGGATAACCTTAGTATCCGCTTGGTCGATTGAGCCATCTAAGATAGCGTCAATGATGCCACGAGTATCTTGAATCGAGATACGTTTGCCTGTGCCGTTCCAACCAGTGTTCACTAGGTAAGCTTCTGCTCCCGCCGCTTCCATACGTTTCACAAGCACTTCAGCGTACTGAGTTGGGTGAAGAGTTAGGAATGCAGCACCGAACGCAGCAGAGAACGTAGGAGTTGGCTCAGTAATACCGCGCTCTGTACCCGCTAGTTTCGCTGTGAAGCCAGATAGGAAGTGGTACTTCGTTTGTTCTGGAGTCAGTTTAGATACTGGCGGTAGAACACCAAATGCATCAGCGGTCAGGAAGATAACTTTTTGAGCGTGACCTGCTTTTGATACTGGTTTAACAATGTTGTCGATGTGATGAATCGGGTAAGAAACACGAGTGTTCTCTGTTTTTGAACCGTCATCAAAATCGATAGAACCATCGCCACGAACCGTTACGTTCTCTAGTAGTGCATCACGACGGATTGCGTTGTAGATTTCAGGTTCAGCTTCTTTAGATAGACGAATTGTCTTCGCGTAACAACCCCCTTCAAAGTTGAAGATACCATCGTCATCCCAACCGTGCTCATCATCACCGATTAGCTCACGTTTAGGATCGGTTGATAGGGTTGTTTTACCAGTGCCTGATAGACCGAAGAAAATAGCGACATCGCCTTTCTCGCCAACGTTTGCACTACAGTGCATTGAAGCAATACCTTGTAGAGGTAGTAGGTAGTTCATCATTGCGAACATACCTTTTTTCATCTCACCGCCGTACCAGGTACCGCCAATGATCTGAACACGTTCAGTCAGGTTGAAAGCGACAAAGTTCTCAGAGTTTAGACCTTGTTTCTCCCAGTTAGGGTTGGTTGTTTTAGCACCGTTCATTACCACGAAATCAGGTTCGAACGTTGCTAGTTCTTCGTCGGTTGGACGAATGAACATGTTCTTAACGAAGTGCGCTTGCCACGCTACTTCAGTGATAATACGCACACTTAAACGCGTATCTGGGTTAGCACCACAATAACCGTCGATGACAAACAGACGCTTGCCAGATAGCTGAGTTGTTACAAGCTCTTTCAGCTCGTCCCATACTTCAGTGGTAATCGGTTTGTTGTCATTTTTGCCTTGATCTGACCACCACATGGTATCGCGTGTTGTGTCATCTTTAACAATGTACTTATCTTTTGGTGAGCGGCCAGTAAAGATACCAGTATCAACCGCAACGGAGCCTAGTTCCGTTACTACGCCTTTTTCGTAGCCTTCTAGACCCGGCAGTGTTTCTTCAACGAATAACTGCTCGTAGCTAGGATTACGAAGAACTTCGGTAACGCCAGTCAGTCCGTGCTTAGTTAGATCAATTTGTGCAGCCTTAGTATGTTCCATAACGGTCATAGGTGCTCCTTGTAGGATATTTTGTAGGGATTTTGTAATAATTTTTTATTGTTATCTGCTCACCATGCTAGCAACGAGGCTCGGGGGAAACAGGGATACAGCTCAAAAAATATCCATATTAACCTTGGGGTTTTAAGCGCCTCGTCACATATTGGCCCAACTAGTCTATCCTGTACGCAAACCTTTGCGCTAGGGGCGAGAACATTATTAATTGATTAAAATTAAGCGGTGATTTTATTACGAGATGTTACGGAGTTTGCGCTATTTTGATCACAAAAAAGGCCAGCTGAGTGCTGACCTTTTTGGGGTAAATTACGTGTTTTTGGTACGCCGTAAATTAATGAACCGTATTGCTGCCTTTATCTGCCGCTTCTGCGTAAAGAGCATCTACATCATTTTTGTCGAACGAGTAGTTTGTGCCACAGTAATCGCAGTGTAGTCCCACACTACCTTCCGTGCTTAGAATGTCGTAAATCTCTTCTTGAGCAACAGTAATGATAGCCGCAGCGCTTCGATCACGTGAACAGCCACAGAAGAACTCAACCGGTTGAGGTGTAAATACCTGAACCTTCTCTTGGTTGTATAAACGGTAAAGCAGTTCGTTAGCTTCTAAAGAGAACAACTCTTCGTTTTTAACGGTGTCGGTTAGTTGCTCTAGATGCTCGAAATCATCTGGCGTACCTGTGCCGTCAGGCATAACTTGTAAAAGCATACCTGCAGCGTGAGCTTTGCCTTCATGTTCGCCAGTGCGCAGCCATAGACGAGTCTTAAGCTGTTCTGAGTTAGCAAAGTAACCTTCAAGAACGTCAGCAAGCGTTTCGCCTTCCAGACCAACGATACCTTGGTAACGTTCACCTTTCTTAGGATCGATGGTGATCACTAGGTGGCCTTTACCCATTAGGTCGTGTAGGCCTGCATCATCAGCAATCTCGCCTTCAAAGCGAGCGACACCGCGGATCTTTTGGTCGTGATCGCCATTGATAACAACTAGAGATACTGGGCCATCACCTTGCAATTGCATGGTAATAGAGCCTTCAAACTTTAGGGTCGCTGTTAATAGCGTCGTTGAAACCAATAGCTCACCCAGTAGCTTTTGAACTGGCGCTGGGTATTCCTTGCTAGAAATAATCTGTTGGTACGCTTCATCGATTTGTACCAATTCACCACGTACTGATAGATCTTCAAATAGGTAGCGATTTAAAACATTACTTGTAGACATTGGGTCTGCCATTTGGCTATTCCTTCTAGCTTATTGATTCTTGAACTTGATAATGTCACGACGTTGCTTTTTATCTGGGCGACGTTCAGGTGCTGGGCTATGAGCATTCAGCTTACGTTGTGCTGCAAACTCTTCTCTTTTTGCCACGCTCTCGGTGGTTTCTGCATAGAGGGTTTGGGCGATCGGAGCTCCGCCACGATGAGCCGAGATTTTCTCGATTGTCACCGTTTTTTCTTCATTACCTTGACGCAGTGTAATCACGGCCCCAAGTTCGACAATTTTACTTGGTTTGCTGCGCTGACCATTATAGTGGACTTTGCCACCATCGACCATGTTGCGAGCAATAGACCGGGTTTTGTAAAAACGAGCTGCCCACAACCATTTATCGAGTCTGACAGCTTCATTAGCAGTTTTCATATAGGGCTGTGCCTTATTAAGTGAGAAATGAATGCGGTTTAACTGTAATGAACAGTGCGCAACATGTTTTTTTGATGATGCTTATCACATTAAGTAGAAGCTTAAAGTGGAGGCGGTTGGCATTTTTTTCAAGTCATATTACAAAATAGCCATGTAATGCCGTTTTATCGATTTGCTATGATATAGTTCGAGATCTTATGCTTAAATAAGCTCGGTATCGAACGAATGAATAAAAAGGCTGAAAGTTTAATGATTTGCAGCGTTTGTCGTCATGAAAAGGGGCAAGGGAAGTGAACTTTTTAGAGCTCAAAAGTCGCATGGGAAATTCACCTGTGTTGAGCCGCTTATTAGAGAATGGATTTGTATTTCAGCAAAAACTAAGCCTAGTGACGTGTTGTTTGTTGATTGCAGCTTCAGCATGGATTTTAGGACAGCTTGCGTGGTTTATTGAACCTGCCGAGCAAACCGTTGTGCCTTGGAAAGCAACAGCTTCATCGTCTTCCTCTCCTCAATCGACCCTCGATATTTCTTCCCTACAGCAGAGCAACATGTTTGGTGCCTATAACCCAACCACAGCTCCTGTTGTTAAACAGCAAGTTATCCAAGATGCACCTAAGACACGATTAAACCTAGTTTTGGTGGGCGCTGTCGCCAGCTCTAATCCAAAATTGAGCTTAGCGGTGATCGCGAATCGTGGCACGCAAGCAACTTACGGCATTAACGAAGAGATTGAAGGTACGCGAGCTAAGTTAAAAGCGGTATTAGTGGATCGCGTGATCATCGATAACTCAGGGCGAGATGAAACATTGATGCTTGAAGGGATTGAGTACAAGCGTTTAGCGGTATCAGCACCTGCGCCACCTCGTACCACTTCTTCTGTTCGTGGCAATAACCCCGCTTCCGAAGAAGAGAAGCTAGACGAAATTAAAGCGAAGATAATGCAAGATCCACAACAAATCTTCCAATATGTTCGACTGTCTCAGGTGAAGCGTGACGATAAAGTTATTGGTTATCGTGTGAGCCCTGGCAAAGATTCAGAACTTTTTAACTCTGTTGGGCTCCAAAACGGAGATATTGCTACTCAGTTAAATGGGCAAGACCTGACAGACCCCGCAGCGATGGGCAACATATTCCGTTCCATTTCCGATCTGACAGAGCTAAACCTCGTGGTCGAGAGAGATGGACAACAACATGAAGTGTTTATTGAATTTTAAAACTTTGCGTCTGAAGACAGACGAAAGTGTAGGAGAAATACGTGAAGCATTGGTTTAAGAAAAGTGCATGGTTACTGGCAGGAAGCTTAATCTGCACACCCGCAGCCATCGCTAGTGATTTTAGTGCCAGCTTTAAGGGCACTGACATTCAAGAGTTTATTAATATTGTTGGCCGCAACCTAGAGAAGACGATCATCGTTGACCCATCGGTGCGCGGTAAAATTGATGTACGTAGCTATGACGTACTCAATGAAGAGCAATATTACAGCTTCTTCCTAAACGTATTAGAAGTGTATGGCTACGCGGTCGTTGAAATGGACTCAGGCGTTCTTAAGATCATCAAAGCCAAAGATTCTAAAACCTCAGCAATTCCCGTTGTTGGTGATCGTGATTCGATCACAGGCGACAGTGTAGTCACGCGTGTTGTGACGGTTCGTAATGTCTCGGTTCGTGAACTTTCTCCTTTGCTTCGTCAATTGAACGATAATGCCGGTGCGGGTAACGTTGTGCACTACGATCCTGCCAATATCATCTTGATTACCGGTCGTGCGGCGGTAGTGAACCGTTTAGCAGAAATCATCAAGCGTGTTGACCAAGCGGGTGATAAAGAGATTGAAGTCGTTGAGCTAAAGAATGCATCGGCGGCAGAAATGGTTCGTATTGTTGATGCTCTGAGTAAAACCACCGATGCTAAAAACACACCTGCATTCCTACAGCCTAAATTGGTTGCCGATGAGCGTACTAATGCAATTCTTATTTCCGGTGACCCAAAGGTACGTAGCCGTTTAAGAAAGCTGATTGAACAGCTTGATGTAGAGATGGCGACCAAAGGTAACAACCAAGTTATCTACCTTAAATACGCAAAAGCGGAAGATCTTGTCGATGTGTTGAAAGGCGTATCGGACAACTTGCAGTCAGAGAAACAATCTTCAACTAAAGGCAGTTCATCGCAACGTAATCAAGTCATGATCTCAGCCCACAGTGATACCAACTCGTTGGTCATTACCGCACAACCAGACATCATGAACGCGCTGCAAGACGTTATCGCGCAGTTGGATATTCGTCGTGCCCAAGTGTTGATCGAAGCCTTAATTGTCGAGATGGCTGAAGGTGACGGCATTAACCTTGGCGTGCAGTGGGGTAACCTAGATACTGGTGCAGTGATTCAGTATGGTAACACCGGTGCATCGATTGGTGGCGTGATGGTTGGTTTGGAAGAAGCCAAAGACACTGAAACGACCACTGCCGTTTATGATGACAATGGTGACTTTGTTCGTAATGAAACCACCACTGAATCGGGTGACTATTCTACCTTGGCATCTGCTCTTTCTGGCGTTAATGGCGCCGCAATGAGTGTTGTTATGGGTGATTGGACAGCGTTGATCAGCGCGGTTGCGACCGACTCAAACTCAAACATCCTATCTTCTCCAAGCATCACGGTTATGGACAATGGCGAGGCTTCATTCATTGTGGGTGAGGAAGTGCCTGTTCTAACCGGTTCTACCGCAGGTTCAAGCAACGACAACCCATTCCAAACGGTTGAACGTAAAGAAGTGGGTATCAAGCTTAAAGTGGTGCCACAAATCAACGAAGGTGACTCGGTTCAGCTGCAAATAGAACAAGAAGTCTCTAACGTATTGGGCGCCAATGGTGCAGTTGATGTTCGTTTTGCTAAGCGTCAACTGAACACGTCTGTGATTGTTCAAGACGGTCAAATGTTGGTGCTGGGTGGCTTGATTGATGAGCGTGCACTGGAAAGTGAGTCTAAGGTGCCGTTCTTGGGTGACATCCCAGTACTTGGACACCTGTTTAAATCAACCAGTACTCAGGTTGAGAAAAAGAACCTAATGGTTTTCATCAAGCCAACCATCATCCGTGATGGCATGACAGCCGACGGTATCACTCAGCGTAAGTACAACTTCATTCGTGCTGAGCAGTTATACAAGTCTGAACAAGGTTTGAAGCTGCTGGATGACGATAATATCCCGGTACTGCCTAAATTTGGTTCCGATATGAATCACCCGGCTGAAATCCAAGCCTTCATCGATCAAATGGAAACAGAATAATGTCTGAATTGGTAGGGGCGGCACGCACTTATCAGCGTTTACCGTTTAGCTTTGCGAATCGCTACAAGATGGTGTTGGAATATCAGCACCCTGAACGTGCGCCAGTGCTTTATTATGTTGAGCCACTGAAATCAGCTGCGATCATTGAAGTAAGCCGCGTTGTCAAAAATGGCTTTACTCCAGAAGCTATTACAGCAGAAGAGTTTGATAAAAAACTGACCGATGCTTATCAACGTGATTCGTCAGAAGCGCGGCAGTTAATGGAAGACATCGGTGCTGACAGTGATGATTTCTTCTCATTGGCAGAAGAACTGCCCCAAGATGAAGATCTACTCGAATCGGAAGACGATGCACCTATCATCAAATTAATCAATGCGATGTTGGGAGAGGCGATCAAAGAAGGCGCTTCGGATATACACATCGAAACTTTTGAAAAGTCACTCTGTATCCGTTTCCGAGTTGACGGTGTGTTGCGTGATGTTCTAGCGCCAAGCCGTAAACTGGCTCCGCTATTGGTTTCACGTGTAAAGGTTATGGCTAAACTGGATATTGCAGAAAAACGCGTGCCACAAGATGGCCGTATATCTCTGCGTATCGGTGGTCGTGCGGTAGATGTTCGTGTCTCAACCATGCCTTCTTCACATGGTGAGCGTGTGGTAATGCGTCTGTTGGACAAAAACGCGACTCGCTTAGACTTGCACAGCTTAGGCATGACCGCAGAAAACCACGAAAACTTCCGTAAGCTTATTCAGCGCCCACACGGCATTATCTTGGTTACTGGTCCTACGGGCTCTGGTAAATCAACGACCTTGTACGCTGGTCTGCAAGAGCTCAATAGCAACGAGCGCAATATCTTAACCGTTGAAGACCCAATCGAATTCGATATCGATGGTATTGGCCAAACACAAGTGAATCCTAAGGTTGATATGACCTTTGCGCGCGGTTTACGTGCCATTCTTCGTCAAGATCCCGATGTGGTTATGATTGGTGAGATACGTGACTTAGAGACCGCTGAGATCGCTGTTCAAGCCTCTTTGACGGGTCACTTAGTTATGTCGACCCTTCACACCAATACAGCAATTGGTGCGATCACGCGTCTACGTGATATGGGCATTGAACCTTTCTTAATCTCTTCTTCGCTGCTGGGTGTTTTGGCTCAGCGTTTGGTTCGTACTTTGTGTAACGACTGCAAAGAGCCTTATGAAGCCGACAAAGAACAGAAAAAACTGTTTGGATTGAAGAAGAAAGAGAGCCTGACGCTTTACCATGCGAAAGGTTGTGAAGCGTGCGGCCATAAAGGTTATCGAGGCCGTACCGGTATTCATGAACTGTTGATGATTGATGATTCAGTCCAAGAGCTGATTCATAGCGAAGCAGGTGAACAGGCGATTGAAAAAGCCATTCGTAGCACGACACCAAGCATTAGAGATGACGGCTTAAGTAAAGTTCTGAAAGGGATAACGTCCCTAGAAGAAGTGATGCGCGTTACCAAGGAAGTCTAGTATGGCGGCATTTGAATACAAAGCGCTGGATGCTAAAGGTAAAAGTAAAAAGGGGTCTATTGAAGCGGATAACGCTCGCCAGGCTCGCCAGCGCTTAAAAGAGCAAGGCTTAATGCCGGTTGAGATGACTGAAGCCAAGGCAAAAAATGCCAAAGGCTCTCAACCTTCGACCAGTTTTAAGCGTGGTATCAGTACACCTGATCTTGCTTTGATTACGCGTCAAATATCAACGCTTGTTCAATCTGGTATGCCGTTGGAAGAATGTTTAAAAGCGGTCGCCGAGCAATCGGAAAAACCACGTATTCGAACTATGTTACTTGCCGTCCGCTCTAAAGTGACGGAAGGTTACTCGTTAGCCGATAGCTTGTCAGATTATCCACATATCTTTGATGAACTGTTCAGAGCCATGGTTGCGGCGGGCGAAAAATCAGGGCACTTAGATGCGGTATTGGAGCGATTAGCTGATTACGCGGAAAATCGTCAAAAGATGCGCTCTAAGTTACTGCAAGCGATGATCTACCCGATTGTGCTGGTGGTGTTTGCGGTGACGATTGTCTCTTTCCTATTGGCAACGGTAGTACCTAAGATCGTTGAACCCATTATTCAAATGGGCCAAGAACTTCCGCAATCGACACAATTTTTATTAGCATCGAGTGAATTTATCCAGGATTGGGGCATCCAATTACTGTTGTTAACTGTTGGTGTGATTGTTCTGATTAAGACGGCACTGAAAAAGCCGGGCGTTCGTATGAGTTGGGATCGAAAATTATTGAGTATCCCGCTGATTGGTAAAATAGCGAAAGGGATCAATACCTCTCGTTTTGCTCGAACACTCTCTATTTGTACCTCGAGTGCGATTCCTATTCTTGAAGGGATGAAGGTTGCGGTGGATGTGATGTCGAATCACCATGTGAAGCAACAAGTACTGCAGGCATCAGACAGTGTTAGAGAAGGGGCAAGCCTGCGTAAAGCGCTCGATCAAACCAAACTCTTCCCACCGATGATGCTGCATATGATTGCCAGTGGTGAGCAGAGTGGCCAGCTGGAACAGATGCTGACAAGAGCGGCGGATAACCAAGACCAAAGCTTTGAGTCGACCGTGAATATCGCGCTAGGTATTTTTACGCCAGCACTTATCGCTTTGATGGCAGGCTTAGTGCTGTTCATTGTGATGGCGACGCTGATGCCGATGCTTGAAATGAATAATTTGATGAGTGGTTAACCAACGGCTCATAAGACGTTAGTTTTTGGATGAGCGAGAACAAGGACACTATTACCTTCACTCGTTGTCTGTAATTTGGAGAAAACAATGAAAAATAAAATGAAGAAACAATCAGGCTTTACCCTACTAGAAGTGATGGTTGTTGTGGTTATCCTCGGCGTATTGGCGAGCTTTGTTGTACCTAACCTATTGGGTAACAAAGAGAAGGCTGATCAACAGAAAGCGATCACTGATATCGTGGCGCTAGAGAACGCGCTGGATATGTACAAACTGGATAACAGCGTTTACCCAACAACGGATCAAGGCCTTGATGCATTGGTTTCCAAGCCAAGCAGCCCAGAGCCTCGTAACTACCGTGACGGCGGTTACATCAAGCGTTTGCCAAACGACCCATGGGGTAACGAGTACCAATACCTAAGCCCTGGTGATAACGGCACTATCGATATCTTCACACTTGGTGCTGATGGCCAAGAAGGTGGTGAAGGGATTGCTGCAGATATCGGCAACTGGAACATGCAGGATTTCCAATAAGCTTCGGCTTGTTGTTTGATTCGTTCCTGTTGGTTGATAAGTTATTGAGCTTGAAACGTTATTGATGGTAGGACGTAAACAGATGGAGTCTACAAGGTGAAAACTAAGCAAACACAGCCAGGTTTCACCTTGATTGAGATTCTTTTGGTGTTGGTATTACTGTCAGTAACGGCGGTCGCAGTGATCGCGACCATACCTACCAATAGTAAAGACGTCGCCAAAAAGTATGCCCACAGCTTTTATCAACGAATTCAGTTGCTTAATGAAGAGGCTATTTTGAGTGGCTTAGATTTTGGTGTTCGTGTTGATGAAAAGAAATCGACTTACGTTCTGATGACTTTGAAGTCTGATGGCTGGCAAGAAACTGAGTTCGAAAAAATCCCCTCTTTAACTGAATTACCAGAAGATCTCGCATTGTCACTGACCTTAGGTGGTGGCGCATGGGAAGACGATGATCGGTTATTCAATCCAGGAAGCCTGTTTGATGAAGATATGTTTGCTGATCTTGAAGAGGAAAAAAAGCCTAAGCCACCACAGATCTACATCTTATCGAGTGCTGAAATGACACCATTTGTGCTGTCGTTTTATCCAAATACAGGTGACACCATACAAGATGGTTGGCGCATTCGAGTGTTGGATAATGGCGTTATTCGATTGCTTGAGCCAGGAGAAGAAGATGAAGAGGAATAACGGCTCTCCTTATCGTTCTCGTGGTATGACTCTTGGTTCTCGAGGAATGACCCTGCTTGAAGTATTAGTTGCGCTCGCTATTTTCGCAACGGCAGCGATCAGTGTTATTCGTGCCGTCACTCAGCACATTAATACCCTTAGCTATCTAGAAGAAAAAACCTTCGCAGCTATGGTAGTAGACAATCAAATGGCTCTCGTCATGCTGCATCCTGACAAGCTTAAAAAAGCGCAGGGCACGCAAGAGTTAGCAGGAAGAGAGTGGTTCTGGAAAGTGACGCCAATTGATACTAGCGGTGATTTGTTAAAGGCGTTTGATGTCAGCGCGGCAACCAGTAAGAAGGCCTCTCCAGTGGTTACGGTGCGCAGCTATGTTGTCAAATAAGAGCATGTTGTCAAATAAGAGCATGTCGTTAAGTAGGGTCAAGCCATCAGCTAAGGTTTCATCTAAGTGTCTGTCACGCAAACAAAGACTATCCTCGAAAGGGAGAGGCTTTACCTTAATCGAAGTTTTGGTCTCGATCGCTATCTTTGCCACGTTAAGCATGGCGGCTTATCAAGTGGTAAACCAAGTTCAACGAAGTAATGAAATCTCAATTGAACGCAGTGCGCGCTTGAATCAATTACAGCGTAGCTTGGTCATTTTAGATAATGATTTTCGTCAGATGGCAGCGAGACAATTTCGCACCGATGGTGAAGAAGCATCATCTAAGCTGATCTTATTGAAAGAGTATTTACTGGATTCCGACAGTGTTGGCATCATGTTTACTCGTTTGGGTTGGCATAACCCGCAGCAGCAGTTCCCTCGAGGTGAGGTGACTAAAGTGGGTTACCGCATCAAAGAAGAAACGCTTGAGCGAGTATGGTGGCGCTACCCAGATACACCAGCAGGCCAGCAAGGCGTGATGACTCCCTTACTTGATGATGTCGAAAGCTTGGAGTTCGAGTTTTATGACGGCAGTCGTTGGGGGAAAGAGTGGCAAACTGATAAGTCTCTGCCTAAAGCGGTAAGACTCAAGCTAACATTGAAAGATTATGGTGAGATAGAACGTGTTTATCTTACGCCTAGTGGTACGTTAGACCAAGCTGATGACTCTTCAAGTAGTGAGGACAGCAATGGCTAATCGAATCAATCGTCCTGCTAAGAGACGTTCGGTCATAGGGCGTAAACAACGCGGTGTAGCATTGATCGTTATTTTGATGCTATTGGCGATCATGGCAACCATTGCAGGCAGTATGTCTGAGCGTCTGTTTACTCAATTCAAACGCGTTGGTAATCAGTTAAATTACCAACAAGCTTACTGGTATAGCATTGGTGTAGAAGCGCTTGTACAAGACGGTATTAGGCAAAGCTATAAAGACAGTGATACTGTGAATCTAAGCCAACCATGGGCGTTAGAGGAGCAGGTCTATCCATTAGATTATGGGCAAGTCAAAGGCCGTATCGTGGATGCGCAAGCTTGCTTTAATCTTAATGCGCTAGCGGGTGTTACGACAACTTCAAGTAACCAAACACCTTATTTAGTGACAGTTTGGCAAACCTTATTGGAAAACCAAGATATTGACCCTTATCAGGCTGAGGTTATCGCGAATTCAAGCTGGGAGTTTGTTGATGCTGATACCCGAACCACTTCTTCGTCTGGCGTAGAAGACAGCACCTATGAAGCGATGAAGCCATCGTATTTGGCGGCCAATGGTTTAATGGCCGATGAATCGGAGCTACGAGCGGTGTATCAGGTTACCGGTGATGTGATGAATAAAGTTCGCCCTTTGGTTTGCGCTTTACCAACCGACGACTTCCGATTGAATGTGAATACACTCACGGAAAATCAGGCGCCTTTATTGGAAGCGATGTTCGCGCCGGGCTTAAGTGAATCGGATGCTAAACAGCTGATAGATAAACGCCCATTTGATGGTTGGGATACGGTAGATGCATTTATGGCGGAGTCTGCCATTGTCGGTGTGAGTGCCGAAGTTAGCAAGAAAGCGAAAGCATATTTAACTGTAGATAGCGCCTATTTTGAGCTAGATGCAGAGGTATTAGTTGAGCAGTCACGTGTACGTATACGGTCGCTTTTCTATAGTAGTAATCGAGAAACAGTGACGGTAGTACGCCGTCGTTTTGGAGGAATCAGTGAGCGAGTTTCTGACCGTTCGACTGAGTAGCGAACCACAAAGCCCTGTGCAGTGGTTAGTTTGGTCGACAAGCCAACAAGAAGTGATAGCAAGTGGTGAATTGTCGAGCTGGGAACAGCTTGGTGAATTAACACCTTACGCTGAAAAGCGCAGTTGTATTGCTTTATTGCCGGGAAATGAGTGCTTAATTAAGCGTGTTGAGATCCCGAAAGGTGCTGCTCGCCAGTTCGACTCTATGCTGCCATTTTTGTTAGAAGACGAAGTGGCACAAGATATCGAAGACTTGCACTTAACCATTTTAGATAAAGATACCACTCATGCCACGGTATGTGGTGTTGAGCATGAATGGTTAAGACAAGCGCTAGGTAAGTTTCGTGAAGCCAATATTATCTTTCGCAAGGTCTTGCCAGATACACTCGCTGTGCCTTTGGAAGAGCACGGCATTAGTGCATTGCAGATAGACCAACATTGGCTGTTACGCCAAGGTAACTCTCAACGCCAAGGTCACTATCAAGCGGTATCGATCAGCGAAGCATGGTTGCCGATGTTTTTGCAAAGTGACTGGGTTGCTGACGATGCAGAACAACCTACGACTATCTTCAGCTATACAGCGATGCCGAGTGACGATGTTCAACAGCAAAGTGGTGTGAATTGGCAAGCTAAGCCTGCTGAGTTGGTGATGTCTCTATTGAGCCAACAAGCGATCGCAAGCAGTGTGAATTTACTGACTGGCACCTTTAAAACTAAATCTTCATTCAGTAAATATTGGCGCGTATGGCAGAAAGTAGCGATTGCTGCTTGCTTGCTGGTGGCCGTGATTGTGACTCAACAAGTGTTAAAGGTTCAGCAATACGAAGCGCAAGCACAAGCTTACCGCATGGAGAGTGAACGTATCTTTAGAGCCGTACTACCAGGCAAGCAACGCATTCCGACCGTGAGTTACCTCAAGCGTCAAATGAACGATGAAGCTAAGAAATACGGTGGCTCGGGTGAGGGCGATTCCTTACTCGGCTGGTTAGCGCTGCTGCCAGAGACCTTAGGCAAAGTGACATCGATCGAAGTTGAAAGTATTCGTTACGACGGTAACCGCTCTGAGGTTCGACTGCAGGCGAAAAGTTCGAATTTTCAGCACTTTGAGACTGCCAGAGAGAAACTCGAACAGAAATTTTCCGTGGAACAAGGCCCACTAAATCGCAATGGTGATGCTGTCTTTGGCAGTTTTACTCTTAAACCCCGTCAATAACCAACGCAAGGAGAGCAGTGATGAGAAATATGATTGAACCACTCCAAGCGTGGTGGACTTCAATAAGTCAGAGGGAACAACGATTAGTCATTGGTTGTTCTATTTTATTGATACTGGGTATTGTCTATTGGGGATTAATACAACCACTTAGCCAACGAGCTGAGCTGGCGCAGAGCCGTATTCAAAGTGAGAAGCAATTGCTGGCTTGGGTTACGAATAAAGCCAATGAAGTGGTTGAATTAAGAGGCAGCGGCGGCATCAGTGCGAGCCAGCCTTTAAACCAGTCGGTACCCGCTTCTATGCGTCGTTTTAACATCGAGCTGATCCGTGTACAACCACGTGGCGAGATGCTGCAAGTGTGGGTAAAGCCGGTGCCATTTAATAAGTTCGTAGACTGGCTGACATACCTGAAAGAAAAGCAGGGTGTTGAGGTTGAATTTATGGATATTGATCGCTCTGATAGCCCTGGGGTTATTGATGTCAACCGACTACAGTTTAAACGAGGTTAATGTGAAACGCGGTTTATCTTTTAAGTATGGCCTGCTCTTCAGTAGCATCTTTATCGTCTTCTTCTCAGTCAGCCTGTTGCTGCACTTGCCGGCTTCTTTTGCTCTCAAACATGCACCTGTGGTACGCGGTTTGAATATCGAAGGCGTTGAGGGCACCGTTTGGCAAGGCAGCGCTAACAATATCGTTTGGCAGCGCATCAATTACGGCTCAGTACAGTGGGACTTCCAGTTTTCTAAACTCCTACAGGCTAAAGCTGAGCTCGCGGTTCGTTTTGGTCGTAATAGCGATATGAACTTATCAGGCAAAGGACGTGTCGGGTACAGCATGAGCGGCGCGTATGCCGAAAACTTAGTGGCTTCAATGCCTGCTATGAACGTGATGAAATACGCACCAGTGATCCCAGTCCCGGTTGCTATTGGCGGACAAGTTGAACTGACGATTAAGCATGCGGTTCATGCTCAACCTTGGTGCCAATCGGGCGAAGGCACGCTTGCTTGGTCTGGCGCTGCCGTTGATTCCCCTGTGGGTGCGCTAGATCTCGGCCCTGTGATTGCTGACATCAGCTGTGAAGACAGTACAATTGCAGCCAAAGGCGTTCAGAAGAGCACTCAAGTAGACAGTGAGTTCTCAGCGAGTCTAACACCTAACCAGCGCTACACATCTGCAGCGTGGTTTAAACCGGGTGTTGAATTCCCGCCAACGATGCAAAATCAGCTTAAATGGTTGGGTAATCCAGATAACCAAGGTAAGTATCAATTTACCTACCAAGGTCGTTTTTAGCTCGGTATCTACTTCTGAGATAGGCGCTGTTGGTGAGTGAATTTGGTTATTAAATCGCGAGATATAAAAAATGGGCACCTCACTGAGGTGCCCATTTTGTTTGAATATCGGTAAGTTACAGACGCTAATCTTTACCCTGAAGTATCTCAGCCCAAGGTAAGTCTGCATCACCAAGAACAATGAAGTTCGGGTTCTCAAGCGTCTCTCTTTCGTTATAAGAAAGTGGCTCTAATTGAGTGCTTAGGATTCGGCCTCCCGCTTCTTCAACAATACATTGCGTTGCTGCGGTATCCCACTCGCCGGTTGGGCCTATTCTTAGGTAACAGTCCACAGCGCCTTCCGCCACTAAACATGCCTTAAGTGCAGCGGAACCTAGTGGAACCAAGTCATAGTTCCAAGCTGAGCTCATACGGCTAGTGATGCGGTTGATGTCTTGACGACGACTGATCGCCATCGCGATCGATTGGTTTGGTAGCTCGTGATGATGCGTTTTGATTTTCACGCTGTCGTTGAGGTCTGGAATTTTCCAAGCGCCTTTACCGCTATAAGCGTAATAGCTCACCCCTGAAACTGGCGCATACACCACGCCCATTACTGGCTTGTTGTGCTCAATTAAGGCGATGATTGTTGCAAAGTCGCCACTTCGAGCGATGAATTCTTGCGTGCCATCGAGTGGGTCAACCAACCAGTAGCGATCCCATTGAGAACGCTGCTCTAGGCTGATGTCGGCGGCTTCTTCAGATAAAACGGGAATATCAGGTGTGAGTTCAGTGAGTTTTTTCGAGATCAGCTTATGTGCGGCGAGATCGGCACTGGTGACAGGTGTGTCATCGCTTTTGGTGAACTCTTCGTAATCTTTTTTCTCATAGATCTCTAAGATGAGTTGCCCTGCGGAGCGAGCAATCTCAATGACAGAGGGAAGGAGATGAGATAAATCTTTTGTTATTGGCATAAATATTCTCTTACTCTTCGAGCGAGCCTGTTTGTTCTAATTGTTGTTTAAGACTCGAAGGGTTAATAGTAGGGCGGTAATACTGCGAGCCTCACAGAAGTCGAGATGTGTTAATAGCTCTTCAGCTTGAGCAAGTGGCCAGCGAACAATATCCAGCGGCTCAGGCTCATCACCTTCTAATTTCTCTGGATAGAGCTCTTCTGCGATGAATAGCGTCATTTTGCTAGAGAAGTAAGAGGGCGCGAGAATCACTTCTTTTAGCGGGGTAAGCTTGTTGGCACCAAAGCCTATCTCTTCTTTTAATTCGCGAACGGCGGCTTCATTAGGCTGCTCTCCTGGGTCAATGAGACCTTTTGGAAAGCCTAATTCATAACGCTCAGTACCCGCGGCGTATTCACGCACTAATAGAATATCGCCTTGCTCAGTAATCGGAACCATCATTACTGCATTGCGACCACTAGGCTTCATGCGTTCGTAAGTGCGCTCTTCACCGTTTGAAAAGCGTAAATCGAGAGACTCGATAGAGAATAGTTTTGATTGAGCGACAGTTTGCTGAGCCAAAATCTCTGGCTTGGTCCTTTTTGTCATTGCGCTCGCTCCTTAACTCATTGAGGTTCTTTCTTGTAAAGTCATTCTAATATAGGGGAAATGACGTTGAGTTCCTAGATCCGAGTTTTCATATCCTAGATTTATTAGATCAGGAACCGATTGCGATCACTTGAATACCTTACTGCAAATGGTAACGCCGCCGTCATTATTGTGATTGCACGGGATATATACGGATAGAGGGTGTTTTTGCCGTTTTTAAAACAAAAAAGGTTGATGCTTGCGCATCAACCTTTTAATCATTGAATCATACTAATTGAGTGATTAGTAGTAAGAGTGCTCACCGCGATCGTGCTCAGTGGCATCGCGAACTGCAGTCAGTTCACCTTCGAATTGTTGAAGAAGTTCTTTCTCGATGCCTTCTTTTAGCGTTACATCAACCATAGAACAACCGTTACAGCCACCGCCGAATGCAACGATAGCAGCGCCATCTTCAGTGATTTCTACCAAGCTTACGTGACCACCGTGGCCTGCAAGTTGCGGGTTAACTTGTGTTTGAATTGCGTATTCAACGCGTTCTACAAGTGGTGCATCATCAGAAACTTTACGCATCTTAGCGTTTGGTGCTTTCAGTGTGAGCTGAGATCCCATTTTATCGGTCACGAAGTCGATTTCAGCTTCGTCTAGAAATGGCAGGCTTAGCTCATCAACGTATGCAGAGAATGCGTCGAAAGAAAGCTTTGTATCCGATGCTTCGATAGCATCTGTTGGGCAGTAAGAAACACCACACTCAGCGTTTTGTGTGCCTGGATTTACCACGAACACACGAATGTTTGTACCTTCAGGCTGCTGTGACAGCAGATTGGCAAAGTGAGTTTGAGCTGTTTCTGTAATAGTAATATTTGACACGACGAATACCTGAGTAGATTTGTAGGTTATTAGCGCCATTCTACTCCTGTCAGATTTGTAATTCAGCCCTTTTTTTGTTGGATTGCTGTACAAGTAGCGATCCACAGCTTTTATCCAGAGGGCTCAGGAGTGCGGCAGATGCAGTAAATATCAATCCTTTTCACGCCCACTTCAAGTAGTAATTGGCATAATTGATACACTGTACTGCCTGTGGTTACAACATCATCAATTATCGCGACGTGAGAGTCATCGTTCGTTGAAAAATTCGTATTGCGCAGCGTGAAAGCGTCTTCCAGGTTGTTCTGCCTTGCTGATTTGGTTAATCCTTGCTGCGAATCTGTTGAGCGAGATCGACGAAATAAAACCGCACTTTTAACATTCAGCTCCTGAGCTGTGTAATGTGCCAATAACTGGCTTTGGTTAAAACCTCGATGAAGGTATCGAGTCCAATGTAAGGGAACACCGGTAATCAAAGGCGCTGGGTGCTGAATATGTGGCGCTAACAATTTTGATAGATCGCGAGCGAACCAGAACTTATCGGCGTATTTCATTTGTTGGATATAACGCGCCGTTGGAAAGGTGTAGTCACCTACACAATAGAGATGATGCCAAGGTGGAGGCTGAGACAAGCATTGACCACACTGCTCGACTGTGAGTAGTGTTTTTAACCCACATCGTTGGCAGCGTGGCTGTTGGCAAAAGAGATCGAGGCAAGACTGACACCATCGAGGATGAGTATCATTGGGGAGTTTGTCTAGCTTGCATAGGTGGCATTGAGGTGTGACCAGGCGTGGTGTGTTTTTTTGTAGCCAATCAGATAACATAGCTCGTGATGCTTTTGGGTTAGGGTGTTCCTTTTGCTCACCATACTGAAAAGCGCGGATTATCGCTGATGGAAAAAGTAGGGAATATTGAGAATGAGTGACGCGTTGTATTGGCATGTTTCAGGGCAAGGTCCTGATTTGGTTCTGGTTCACGGTTGGGGAATGAACGGTGCGGTATGGCAACAAACGGTCACTGCGTTAGAGTCTGATTTCCGAGTTCATGTTGTCGATCTGCCGGGTTATGGACACAGCTCTCACTGCCACGCTCAAGATCTTGAAGAGATAGCTCAGCAACTGTTGGCCGATGCCCCTAAGCAAGCTATTTGGGTCGGTTGGTCACTCGGTGGCTTGGTCGCGACGCATATGGCTCTGTATCATTCAGATTATGTAAGCAAATTGGTGACGGTCGCCAGTTCTCCCAAATTCGCCGCTGCAAAAGAACCTGTTTTGTGGCGAGGTATTCAATCCAATGTATTAACGGCTTTCACTGAACAGTTAGTGGAAGACTTTCAGACCACCATCGAACGCTTTATGGCATTGCAAGCCATGGGCAGCCCTTCAGCAAGGCAAGATGTAAAACAGCTCAAGCAAGCAGTGCTTTCACGTCCGTTGCCGAATCCAGATTCTTTATTGGCGGGCCTAAAGATGCTGTCGGACGTCGACCTGCGTGAACAGCTCCCTGAGATTTCAGTGCCTATGCTGCGTTTATACGGTCGATTAGATGGATTGGTGCCAGTGAAAGTGGCCAAAGATCTGGGAAATGCGCTACCCGATACCGAGCAATACATCTTCACACAGTCGTCCCATGCGCCGTTTATGACAGAAGCCGATGCCTTTTGCAGTGAACTGGTCAGCTTCGCGCAAAAATAATCGCTAAATTTATCGCTGGCTTGGTCGATATATAACCTAATACCAATCACAGTAAGTAAGTGTTCAAAAATAGCGTAGGAAAAAGGCTTGAGAACAAGGCTGCTTTTTTTTGACAAGTAGTTTTGATAAGTAGTTATTCTACAATCAAAAGTTCTAATGCCGTTATCGAGCATTTTAACAAGCTAGGATGAGCAGTTATTTACTACGATTGGTATAACACCAAGGCATTGCATGATACTCAGACCTCACTCTCTCCAGAGTGGATTGCGATAAGTTGGGCTATGCCTGTTGTGCTGACTCACAGTACAACAGCGTTGTAGCAATAACGATGGGCGATTCTTGAGGAGAGTTCGCGATGATTGTGTCACCTGCAACTGCAGTGAGTGTGCCACTGATCGCTCCATCCGTTAATGTGCAAACAGAGCAAGTTGCGCGTGATAATAGAGTTCGAGAACCCGTAGCTCCTGCCGTAGCATTGGCGAAAACCAATGCAGAGCGAAAGGTAAAATCGGACGATAAGCGAAGGCAGCAGTCGGCTTGGGATCCTTCAGACCATCCTGGTTATGAAATGGAGAACGAGTCAGAGGCCAATTCGATTAGCCAAGAAGAGCCACAAGATCCTTTTGAGAGGTTATTCAGCTTATTGGCACTGAGAACATACAGTGCTGATCAAGGAAAGGGCTATACCATGCGTTTTCGCCTGCCAAAGCATGTTTTAGATGCGGCGATTCAAGAGGGACAGATGGAGAAACGACGTAAGGTCATAAAATATCATTATGGTCATGCTGTTGCGCCTCATGCTCCATCAGAGATGCTGGTCGTGTTGTAAGTCGAAAACTTATGACCCTGCCAAACTTCGATGTCTTTTTTGAACACATAATAAAAACCTGCATACCCTAAGGGATGCAGGTTTTTTGTTTTAGGCGAATCAGCTTTTCAGATGAGCTAACGGATTACTTTTTCGCTTTTGCAAAAGCAGCAGCGAACGCACCACCCATCGCAGCGTTTTGTTGCGGCTCTTCGCGACGGCGTTGTCCGCCTTGTGAATTTTGGTTCGGGCGGTTTTGCGTGCGAGGCGCGCTTGAGCGCTGTGCACGGTTGTCTTGTCCAGGCTCATCTTTCATGCGCATGCTTAGCGCAATACGTTTACGTTGAACATCAACTTCCATTACCTTCACTTTCACGATGTCACCGGCTTTTACCACTTCACGCGGATCAGAAACAAAACGATCGGTCAGTGCTGAAATGTGCACCAAGCCGTCTTGGTGTACGCCAATATCCACGAACGCACCAAAGTTTGCCACGTTTGAAACCACACCTTCTAAGATCATTCCAGGTTCTAAGTCAGACATGCTATTCACGCCATCAGCGAAGGTCGCAGTCTTGAACTCAGGACGAGGATCTCGACCCGGTTTATCCAGCTCTTTAATAATGTCGGTTACTGTGGGTACACCAAAGCTTTCGTTGGTGTAATCAATCGCATGTAAACCTCGTAAGAAATCTGTATTGCCGACCAGAGATTTGATGTCTTTGTGGTTTTTCTCGGCGATGGCTTTCACCAATGGGTAAGCTTCTGGGTGAACCGAAGATGCGTCTAGTGGATTCTTACCATCCATAATACGTAGGAAGCCAGCACACTGTTCAAAGGCTTTTGGCCCTAAACGAGCAACTTTTTTCAGCGTAGTACGCGCTTCAAAGCGACCATTTTCATCGCGGTAATCTACGATGTTCTGAGCGATGGTGTTAGAAAGACCAGCAACACGAGTTAGAAGCGCAGCAGAAGCGGTATTCACATCAACACCAACCGCGTTTACACAGTCTTCGACAATCGCATCTAGGCGCTTAGCGAGCATAGTTTGGCTAACATCATGTTGGTATTGGCCCACACCGATCGATTTAGGGTCAATCTTCACCAGCTCTGCCAGTGGATCTTGCAGACGACGCGCAATAGATACCGCACCACGAATCGATACATCCATGTTCGGGAATTCTTTTGCCGCTAGCTCAGAAGCAGAGTAAACCGATGCGCCGGCTTCGCTGACAATGATTTTTTGTGCTGTTAGGTTGCTACGCTTAATTACATCAGCAACAAAGCTGTCGGTTTCGCGTGAAGCCGTACCGTTACCAATCGCAATTAAATCAACATTGTATTTACGAACCATTTGCTCAACAACGTGCGCAGATTTGTCGTATTGTTTTTGAGGCGGGTGAGGGTAAATGGTTTCTGTCGCCAGAACTTTACCGGTTGAATCTACCACCGCGATTTTCGAACCGGTACGTAAACCCGGATCCAAGCCCAAGGTTGCACGAGGTCCAGCCGGCGCTGCCATCAGCAGGTCTTTAAGGTTAGTTGCGAATACTTCAATCGCTTCGATCTCTGCACGCTCTTTCATCGCACCCATCAATTCGGTTTCCATGTGCATAGAAACCTTGATGCGCCATGCCCAGCTAATCACTTGCTTACGCCATGCATCTGCAGGTGCGCTGCTTAGAGTAATGCCATAGTGATCAGAGATGATGTTCTCGCAGTAAGAACCACGTACACCTTCTTCTTGCTCTGGGTCTGCATTCATTGCCAGCGTTAGGAAGCCTTCATTTCGACCTCGCAACATAGCAAGCGCACGGTGAGAAGGCACTTTGTTGAGTGTTTCGTTGTGTTCAAAATAGTCTTTGAATTTCTCGCCTTCATGTTCTTTCCCCGTAACGACACGAGCCACTAGCTCAGCATTGCGGTTTAGGTGTTGGCGAATTTTCTCAAGCAGGTTTGCATCTTCAGCAATGCGTTCCATGATGATCGCACGTGCACCATCGAGTGCGGCTTTAGTATCGGCGATGCCTTTATCGCTGCTGATGAAGTTAGCGGCTTCAGTTTCAGGATCGTGCTGTGGTTCATTCCATAGCGTATCGGCTAGGGGTTCTAGGCCCGCTTCAATCGCGATCTGACCTTTGGTACGACGCTTTGGTTTGTATGGCAGGTATAGATCTTCTAGGCGCGTCTTACTGTCGGCTTGAGTGATATCCCGCTCTAACTCTGGCGTGAGCTTACCTTGATCTTGAATCGACTTAAGAATCGTTTGGCGACGATCGTCGAGCTCGCGAAGGTATGAAAGGCGGCTATCAAGGTTACGTAGTTGGGTATCGTCTAAGCCACCCGTGACTTCTTTACGGTAGCGGGCAATAAAGGGAACGGTGTTACCGTCGTCAATTAGGTTTACTGCGGCGGTGACTTGCTCTGAACGAACATTCAGTTCTTCAGCAATCAGTCGACAGATAGCTTGGCTCATCCGATGAATCTCTTATTTAATATCATGACAAATACATGGGGGTTAGCGTACGCTTTTTCTAGCTTTGGCTGTGTAATTATCCTGTCAGAAGCCAAATTTCCGTTTGTGATACCCGCTTTGTGCGAGATCTCTTACACGTGGTGTGCGACTAAGTCACTTTAAACCGATGAAATCGTCTTAAAATAAATCTAAGTTACTGATTTTATTTGTTTGTGTGTTTGTGGGCGTATTTCTCACCTGAAATGTTTTTTGGGACAGTCTAGGAAACTCGCTCAATTACCGTAATATTTAACTTGTCGACAGGGAGTTGGCAGGAACAGGAAAAAGCCTAATGGACTAGGTATCTTCAGGATGAAGATTTGATTACTTAGGATGAGTGGTCAGCAAGGAAGTGATAATCTCTGGATGAGATTCGCCAGTCAGGATGACAGGCTAGAATGGACACCGCTAGGATGGCGATGAACAAAAAGGAAATTGGTTAAAGGATTTAGCCACTATCAAGGAAAGATGCAGGGAGCACCTTATCTCGAAGAGATAAACAGTAGCCGGATTGCTGCGATAGAGACTTAACCCCGCTAGGCGAAAGCCTTGCGGGGTTTTCTTTTATCTGGAATTTGGTTTTTGCCAGTTTCGGGCTGTTATGGCCAGTTAACTGCGCTTGTCTAGTCAGTTCTAAGCGTTATCTGTGTAGTGAATTGAATTGATAAACCATTCTTTTATGCCTTCCGGGGTCTTCACCTCGAACTCATCGTCGACTTCCTTTTTAAGCAGAGCTCTAGCCATAGGTGAGTCGATAGAGATATAGCCTTTAGCATCGCCGTAGATCTCTTCAGGGCCGACAATACGAAACTTCTTAATTTCCCCATCATCATTCTCAATTTCCACCCAAGCACCGAAAAATACCTTACCTTCTTGTTGCGGCGAGTAATCAACGATAGTTACATCAGGTAAGAACTTGCGTAGGAAACGCACTCGGCGATCAATTTGACGAAGCAAACGCTTATTGAAGGTGTAATCTGCGTTTTCTGAACGATCTCCAAGGCTTGCAGCCCAAGTGACTATCTTAGTAATTTCAGGGCGTTTCTCGTGCCATAAGTGGTCATGTTCTGCTTTGAGCTTGTTATAACCTTCTCGGGTGATAAGTTTGGTTTTCATAAATCTGACTTAATGAAATGATGATCTAAGATAGAATATATAGAAAGGCAACATACGTTAACAATTATTTAGGCGACTTTTTCCTCAATAATGTTACATTTTTAATGTCTTATACAATTTACCAAGAATGCTTAACCTCAGGTTTAAGCTTTAATAGGTGGAACCATTACATGCAAGAAAACTACAAAATTTTAGTGGTCGATGACGATGCTCGTTTACGTGCACTGTTAGAACGCTATCTGTCAGAGCAAGGCTTTCAAGTGCGTAGCGTGGCAAACAGTGAGCAGATGGACCGCCTGTTAACCCGTGAAAACTTTCACTTGATGGTATTGGATTTAATGTTGCCGGGCGAAGATGGTCTTTCGATCTGTCGTCGTCTAAGAAACGCAAACAACTCGCTACCTATCCTTATGCTGACAGCAAAGGGGGATGAAGTGGATCGCATTGTGGGCTTGGAAGTGGGTGCGGATGATTACCTGCCAAAACCATTTAACCCACGTGAACTGCTTGCTCGTATCAAAGCGGTAATGCGTCGCCAAGTGATTGAAGCGCCGGGCGCACCAAGCACAGAAGAATCTGTGGTTGAGTTTGGTGAATTCCGCTTAAATCTAGGTACGCGTGAGATGTTCCGCGGTGAAGATCCGATGCCTCTTACCTCAGGTGAATTTGCGGTTCTTAAGTCACTAGTGACTAACGCGCGTGAGCCAATGTCTCGCGATAAGTTGATGAACATGGCGCGCGGCCGTGAGTATTCAGCGATGGAACGTTCTATCGATGTTCAGATTTCTCGTCTGCGTCGTCTAGTGGAAGAAGATCCAAGTAAACCTCGTTATATCCAAACGGTGTGGGGCTTGGGTTACGTATTCGTTCCCGATGGCAAAGCAGTCTAAGCCGGTTTTGTAAGCTCTATATCAGCTTCATCGGTTCTGTGAATCAGAATTCTATATTTACGGGTCATCTCATTAATATGTGATGGCCCGTTTTGTATTCAGCACAAGGGTTTAGGGTTATAGTCATAGCCATATAAAACATTTTATCACCCCTCACTTTAGGTCTCCTATGCGCATACGTAGCTCCTTTACTCAGTCGATAGTGCTCTTCTTAACCTTGTTGGTTGCTAGCCAAATATTTTCTTATTACGCAGTGTTCAACTACGCATTAATGCCGAGTTTGCAGCAGTTTAATAAGATTTTGGCTCATGAGTTAAACCTTGTGTTGGACCAAGGCACTGACATGGATATCGAAATTGATGCGCCACTACGTCAGCGTGTACTTGAGCAGTTAGGGGTAACTGTTCACGCGAAAAACAGTGAAGCGGCGGGTGAGTATTACCACGCCGTTGCGATTGACTTGATGAGCGAGGAGATGACCAAAGAGCTGGGTTCTGAAACCGAAGTGCGGCTGATCTTGGGGAAAGAGAGTTATGTACTGTGGATGGACATTGCGCAGTTACCCAACTCTTTAATTCGTATTCCGTTATCAGAGCTGCAAGAAGAGGATTTTGCCCCACTGTTTCGTAACAGTCTGATCATGGCGCTGTTGATTGTCGCAGGTGGTTGGCTGTTTATCCGATTGCAAAACCGTCCGTTGATTGCGCTGGAGAAAGCCGCGCAAGGTGTCGGGCGAGGTGATATTCCACCACCCCTGCCAGTACAAGGTGCGCAAGAGATTCGTTCAGTAACCCGAGCCTTTAATCAGATGTCGAAAGGTATCCAAGAACTCGAAGAAGACCGCGCTTTGTTGATGGCAGGTATCAGTCATGATTTACGTACTCCGTTAACGCGTATTCGTTTAGCGACTGAGATGATGTCACCAGAAGACAGTTACTTAGCGGAAGGCATCATCAGTGATACCGAAGAGTGTAACGAGATCATCAGTCAGTTTATGGATTATTTAAAACCCGTTGATCGAGATTCATTTCAAGCGGTGTTTGTTGACGATATTGCTCGTGAGGTTTCTAGCTCTGAAGGTGGATACGAAGTACAGATTGAAACGGATATTCCTGAATCAATGAAGCCCGCGCTTGGTAACCCAATTGCGATGAAGCGTGCGGTGAGTAACTTGGTAGTCAATGCGCTGCGTTATGGTAATGGTTGGGTCAAGGTATCGACCGGCATGACAGCGGATAACAAACTTGCTTGGGTAACGGTGGAAGATAATGGACCAGGTATCCCACAGGACCAGATCGGGAAGTTGTTTGAACCGTTCACGCGTGGCGATACTGCCCGAGGCAGTGAAGGGACCGGTTTAGGCTTGGCGATTGTGAAACGTATTGTCAGCCAACACCAAGGTGCGGTAGTCGTGAATAATCGTAGTGAAGGTGGCTTAAAAGCGCAGATCAGTTTCCCTGTTAAGCCGTAAGTTCAGTTTAATGGTTTGGCGAGTCGGTTGGGTTTCGGCTTAGAGATCCCTGACTCGGTCACTTTTCCCTCTCGGGGATGACGAATTGCTAACCATGGACTTTGATGGTGAAAGTTTACTTTGATCGTCATTCTCTATCGTGAGGAACGAGCGAATAGGGAATCTCGCTCTTGCTTGATGAGAGTAAGGCACAGTAAAAAGGCTTCCTAGAAGGGAAGCCTTTTTGTCTTTTTATGCAGTCTCAGCGTTAGCTAAGCCTTGGAGTAAACATCGCGCTCGCCTAGCCAGCGGTTGATGATCGCCTTGGCGTTATCTGGGTAGCTATCGTGAATATGACGCGCAATACGCTGCACTTCAGGGATCAAACGTTGGTCTCGTACCAAGTCAGCAATCTTAAAGTCTGCCAAGCCCGTCTGCTTAGTGCCAAGCAGCTCACCGGGCCCTCGAATTTCTAAATCTCGCTGTGCAATGACAAAGCCATCGTTACTTTCACGTAGCACACCTAAGCGTTTCTGAGCGGTTTTAGACAGTGGTGAGTGATACAGCAATACACAATGGCTTGCGACCGAACCACGGCCGACACGGCCTCTTAGTTGGTGCAGTTGTGCTAGGCCAAGACGCTCTGGGTTCTCGATGATCATTAAGCTTGAATTAGGCACATCCACACCGACTTCAATCACGGTAGTCGCGACCAACAAATGCAGTTTGTTCTCTTTGAATTCCTGCATTACTGCTTGCTTCTCGGCTGGCTTCATTCGGCCGTGCACGAGACCAATTTTGACGTCAGGCAGTTTGCGTTGCAGCTCTTCAGCAGTATCAGCCGCAGCTTGAGCTTCTAATACTTCGGACTCATCAATCAGCGTACATACCCAATAGGCTTGTTTGCCTTCATTAAGACACGCATTTTTCACACGTTCGACAATGTCATCCCGCTTGGTATCAGGAATCGCCACGGTTTGAATTGGTGTTCGACCCGGTGGCAACTCATCAATAATTGAGGTTTCGAGGTCGGCATAGGCCGTCATCGCTAACGTTCGTGGAATCGGTGTTGCCGTCATGACTAATTGGTGTGGGTAATAACCTTGCTTTGCACCTTTCTCACGCAGCTCTAATCGCTGGTGGACGCCAAATCGGTGCTGCTCATCAATGATTACTAAGCCAAGGTTTTTGAACTCGACATGTTCTTGGAACAAAGCATGAGTACCGACCACCATTTGTGCTTCACCACTGGCAATACGAACGAGCTCGGTTTCGCGAGCCTTGCCTTTGAGTTTACCTGCTAGCCACCCAACTTGAATGCCCATCGCCTCAAACCAGTTGGCAAAGTTAATCGCGTGCTGTTCTGCGAGTAGTTCAGTTGGTGCCATCAGTGCCACTTGCTGACCGTGTTCGAGTGCGCGAACAGCCGCGAGTGCAGCCACTAAGGTTTTACCAGAGCCCACATCACCTTGCACTAAACGCATCATAGGGTGCGGCTTTTCAAGGTCAGCTTCGATCTCTTTGGTTACTCGTGCTTGTGCGTTGGTTGGCGAGAATGGCAGCTGAGCTAACAGTTTATCTTTGAGGGTGTTCACCGGAGGAAAAGGCATTGCCTTGTCTTGCTGCCCTTTGCTACGAACAGACAACATCGACAGGTTTTGAGCCAGTAACTCTTCCATAATCAGGCGTAGCTGCGCAGGGTGTTTACCTTCATCAAACAACTCTAGGTCAATGCCTGGAGGTGGCCTGTGAATGGTATGCAGTGCTTGCGCGAGGGTAATTTGGTGATCGTATAAACCTGATGGTAGCAGCTCATTCACCGCGGCTTTGTCGATCAGTTCTAATGCTTGGTCGGTGAGGTTACGCAGCGTGACTTGTCTTAGCCCCTCCGTGGTTGGATACACTGGAGTCAGATTGGCTTCAACATCTGGCTGTTGCCTAGGCGCAAAGAATTTGTAGTCGGGATGGACAATCTCCAGCCCCATGTTACCGCGCTTGATCTCACCGTAGGCATGCACTTGTTTGCCTTCAGCAAAGTTGTTCTTCATACCTGCGGTGAAGTTGAAAAAGCGTAGGGTAATAGTGCCGTTACCATCGCTGATCTTTACCGCCAACATCTTACGTTTACCGAAAATGGTATCGACATGCATGACCTTGCCTTGCACTGCAGCCCATAAGCCCGCGTGCAGTTTTACGATGGGGTAGATACGTGTTCTATCTTCATAGCGCAAAGGGAGGTGAAAAAGCAGATCTTGTACGTTGTTAAGCCCAACCTTTTCCAGTTTCTCTGCGACTTTAGCGCCGACTCCAGATAAAGAGTTGAGAGGGATAGCAGATAAAAGCTGTGACATAACAAGGCTCATAAACGTAAGAGAGATGATCTATTCAAGCATTTTACTGGATTTTTGTACAGGCAGGAATGGGAGGGAGCGCGGTAAATACTAGGATTACGGTTATAAAAATCCCCTTAAGCGATAAAGCATTAAGGGGATTTAAATTCTTGGCAAAACTATTATCAAGTTTAAACGTTAGTTCTTACGACGTCTTACTTTCAGCGCGTGTGGCATCACACGTAGCTTTTTCATAATACTTGCAAGATGAACACGATCTTTGGTGGTCAGCAAGATAGTCACTGTGTACAGGCGTCCATCACGTTCTTCAGTTGAAATACCGTGAATGTTCGAGCCTGTTTTCGAGATAACGTTAGTTAACTCAGCCAGTGCACCTTGGTGATTCTGCAGATCAACCTGAAGTTCAGCAGTGAACTCTTGGTCGTAATCGTCAGACCATTCAACCGCCATGTATTTGTCTGGTTCTTTCTGGTAACCACGAACGTTTGGACACGTTTCACGGTGAACCACAAGGCCACGACCTGGCGATACATGGGCAATGATGTGATCATCTGGAATTGGGTGACAACAGTTAGCGAACGTCAGTAGTAGACCTTCAGCACCACGGATAGCCAATTTCTTCCTTGGTGTGTCGCTGTTGTTTTCCACTTCAGTCAGTTCGTCAGCATCACCCAGTAGACGACGAGCAATAACAATACTCATCAGCTCACCAAGACCAATCGATGCCAGTAAGTCTTCAACATTGTCTAGGCGAAGATCAGACAATACGTGGTCGATATTCTCTTGGCCGATATCGCCAATAGAGTGTTCGCCAAGTGCATGATTCAGTAGACGACGGCCTAGCGTGATCGACTCTTCACGACGCATCGTTTTCAGAACCTGACGGATCTTAGTACGTGCACGCGATGTCACCACGTAGTTGAGCCATGCTGCATTCGGGCGTGCGCCCGGAGCACTGATGATCTCAATGGTTTGGCCATTCTTCAGCGATTTGCTCAGTGGGTAAGGGTTCATGTCTACACGAGCACCTACACACATGTTGCCGACATCGGTATGTACCGCGTAAGCAAAATCGACCGCTGTTGCGCCCGCAGGAAGTTCGACAATGCGACCTTTCGGCGTGAACACAAAGATCTCATCTGGGAACAGATCAGACTTAACGTTTTCAATGAATTCGAATGAGTTACCTGCGCTTTGTTGCAGCTCAAGTAAGCTCTGCATCCAACGTTGTGCTTTAACCTGTGCGGTCGTGCCGTTGCTACTACGTGCCCCATTGCCTTTGTAAGACCAGTGCGCTGCGACACCTTTGTCTGCCATTTGATCCATATCTTCAGTACGAATCTGAACCTCAACGGGCACCCCGTGAGGGCCGATCATTGACGTGTGCAGAGATTGGTAGCCGTTGGCTTTTGGTACCGCAATGTAATCTTTCATGCGGCCAGGACGAGGCTTGTACAGGCTGTGAGCCTGGCCAAGTACGCGATAACAAGTATCTGGGGTATCAACCACCACGCGGAAAGCGTAGATGTCCATAATGGTGTGGAAGCGTTGTTCTTTGGTTTTCATCTTGTTATAGATGGAGAACAGGTTCTTTTCACGACCAAGTACGCGAGCAGGCAAACCGACTTCTTCAAGACGGCCTTCGATTTCGCTATGGATACGTTGGATCATTTCCTTACGGTTACCACGCGCAGCTTTCACTACGTTTTTAAGTACGCGATAACGGTTAGGGTAGAGGGCTTCAAAGCCCAACTCTTCTAGTTCGGTCTTGATGTTATGAATACCAAGACGGTGAGCCAGTGGAGAGTAGATCTCTAGGGTTTCACGAGCAATACGACGCTTTTTGTCAGGACGAAGTGCCCCAAGCGTACGCATGTTGTGAGTACGGTCAGCTAATTTGATCAAGATAACGCGGATGTCTTGCACCATGGCGAGAACCATCTTGCGGAAGTTCTCTGCTTGCGCTTCTTTGCGATCACGAAATTTAAGCTTATCCAGCTTAGATACACCATCTACCAATTCAGCAACAGTATTGCCAAATTTAGCCTCAAGGTCTTCTTTAGTGACATCACAGTCTTCGATGACGTCATGAAGTAAGGCTGCTTGCAGGGTTTCGATATCCAGACGCATTTCTGCCAGGATTCTTGAAACCGCTACAGGGTGAATTATGTATGGTTCACCGCTTGAGCGGGTTTGCCCTTCATGGGCGTCTCTCGCTACCACATAAGATTGACGCAGAGCCTCAATTTGAGGCTCTGTTAGGTATTCTTGGGCAACGTCTTTGAGGCTATCGAATAGATACAAATTAAAGGCCCGGAAGGTTAATTAGTTCGAATGGCGCTATTAGCGACTGTGAGCTAACGAGTGTGAGCGATGCTGCTTACTGCTGCAAGTTCAGCCGCTTCTTGCTCTTGTTGCTCTTGACGCTCACGAGCATCTAGTACGTCTTTAGTGATAAGACCTTCTTCGATTTCACGAAGAGCGATAACCGTTGGCTTATCGTTTTCTTCAGGCACTAGTGAATCTTTACCGCCAGTTTGCATTTGACGTGCGCGGCGAGCCGCAATAAGAACTAGGTCGAAACGGTTGCCAACTTTTTCAACAGCGTCTTGAACAGTTACGCGTGCCATGAGGACTCCAAATAGTAATTAACTAATAAATTTTTTATGACGAGAAAGTATACAAGTTTAACTAGATAGTTTCTAGTTCACCGTATACTTATCTCAATGGAAAATCCAGTTATACCAATCACAGTAAATAAGTGCTCAGAGATAGCGTCGGAAAAAAGTTTGAGAACAAGGAAGAATTTTTCGATAAGTAGTGACCCTACAATCAAAAATTCTAACGACGTTATCAGGCTTTTTCACAAGCTAGAATGACCAGTTGTTTACTACGATTGGTATCAGAGATTATTCCGCCAGTAGTGCTGTAAGCATGCCGCTGTATTTTGCTGCTTGCTTATCTTCTTTTAAGCGCTCCGCACGAATGATTGCTCTGAAGTCCATTAGGGCTGCATCAAAGTCATCATTCACGATCACATAATCGTATTCTGCATAGTGAGAAATCTCTGATTTTGCTTCGCTCATGCGTTTCGCAATAACTTCGTCGCTATCTTGACCGCGAACATTTAAACGACGCTCTAGCTCACCATTTGATGGTGGAAGAATGAAGACACTCTTCGCTTGAGGCATTTGTTCTCGGATCTGACGAGCACCTTGCCAGTCGATATCTAGGAATACATCGATACCGCGGTCTAGGTTTTCTTCAATCCAAACGCGTGACGTACCGTAGTAGTTGCCGAATACTTCAGCATACTCTAGGAACTCACCTTTACTAATAAGGTCTTCAAAATGATGTTTTTCTACAAAGTGGTAGTGAACACCATTTTCTTCACCAGGGCGCATACCGCGAGTGGTGTGTGAAACAGATACCTTCATTGCGTAGGTTGGATTGGTTTCTAGCATTGCTGAGATCAAGCTCGACTTACCTGCGCCACTAGGTGCAGATACGATGTAAAGAGTACCTTTGCCCATCTGTATATTTCCACTGTTGGTTGGATAGAGTGAAGGCGATAAACCGACACTATAAAAGATAGCACTGACCTTAATTGTTATACCGATGGCTGCATCTATAAAGGGATAACGAGTGAAACTAATAGAGACAACTGGTGAAAATTAGGTCAGAAAAATGGAGGCGAAGAGTAGCATATTTAGATGATTGAGAACAACTGACTTGATCGTTATTTATTAGCGAATGATCTTATCAAGGATCTTTGTATAAATGTAATGACTCATCATGTTCACTTTTTTATGTGATCTGGGCAAAATTTGTTGAAGTTTTAATCCCAACCCTTACAATCCGCGCAAACGATTAAATGCTGTATATGTCTAGGGTTAACAGACCCTACTGGACTAGATGTTTCTACTACCAAGCCTACCTTGGTGACTACAGTTTTTAGTGTAGAGACCTCTCTATTCTCACAGCATTTGAATCTCAAATTCTTAATTTATTGCAAAGGTTTTGTTGTGAGTACCGATTCCACCCTGAAAGCCCAGAACACCTCTGGCTCGCTTGATTCGATGTTTAAAATCACTGAAAGAAAAACCACGATTGGCACAGAGCTGTACGCGGGTTTTATTACTTTCTTAGCGATGAGCTACATTCTGGCGGTTAACCCAGCGATTTTGGGGGATATCCCAGGTATGGACAAAGGGGCAGTATTTACAGCAACCGCTCTGTCTGCCGCTATCGCAACGCTTATTATGGGCATTTGGGGCAACTACCCAGTCATGCTTGCACCAGGCATGAGCATGAACGGCTTCTTCAAAGGCTTATTATTAAGTGGCTCTGTTGCGGTGCTTTGGAATGAAGCGCTGTTTGGCATCTTCCTATCGGGTATCCTTTACCTCGCGTTCTCATTGACCAATATCCGTAAATCGATGATTGAGTCGATTCCTGAAGATTTGAAGTTGGCGATTACCGTGTCTCTCGGACTGTTCATTGCTTTCTTAGGCCTCAAGAATGCGGGCATCATTGTTTCTAACCCGTTCGTCTTGGTTGGCTTAGGTGACATTTCCGATCCGAAAGTGATCATCGCTTATGTGAGCATCTTCATTGCATTAGGCTGTATGGTTCGTGATATTAAGTTAGCAACCTTTATCTCGTTCGTTTCTGCTATTGCACTGACCATTCTTGCTGATGTCTTCATGGGCACTTCAAATGCACCAATCCCAGAACAGTTCATTGCTATGCCACCAAGCATGGCAGGTAGCTTCGGTGCTATTTTTGATTTCTCTGCTTTTACGCCAGAGAAAATGTTTGACCTCTTGTTCATCGTCCTTATTTTCCTGATTGTCGATTTCTTTGATGGCTTGAGCACAATTGTTGGTGTGGGCCGCGATGCAGGTATCATTGACAAAGACGGCAAGGTACCAAACGCAAAATCAGCGTTAGTCGCCGATGCGGGCGGTACAGTGATTGGTTCAATTCTAGGTACCACATCGATTACTGCTTTCTCTGAATCGGGTATTGCTTCTTCTCAAGGTGCAAAAACGGGCTTGGCAGCAGTCATGGTGGCGGGTCTGTTCTTAATCTCGCTTTTCCTATACCCACTTTTCTCTATCTTCTCGGCGGCAATGGTTGCGCCTGCGATGGTTGTAGTGGGCATCTACATGGTGGGTCGTCTTGGTCAGATTAACTGGGAAAAGAAAGAGTCACGTATTGCAGCTTTCTTCACCATCATGTTCACCGTACTCAGCTTCTCTCCTGCCAATGGTATGGCGATGGGTTTCATCAGCTACGCATTCACCATGGTTGTGGCAGGTAAGCGTAAAGAAGTACACCCGCTTATCTACGGACTGTGTGTGGTGTTCTTAACTTACCTAATCCTGCTATAAGCTTAATAGCCAAGTAACGTTTGTTAAGCAACAGTCGCTAAGTAACAAACCAATAGATGGCTCTGCAGTGAAAGTGGGGCCATTTTTGTATCTGTTATCTCTTAGAATGCGCGACTTATATTGATGCATGCTATTGTAGAGGTTGGATTAATTATTTTTGAAGAGTGACTATGTCTTCTCACTTACCTAAGTCTTTTAGTAAGCCTTTCCTTAAGGTTTTCCACATTCTTGAAGCCGTTCTATTAGTGGCGATCACACTGGCGACACTGTTTGCCATGATGGAAGAGTTCATGCACGTCTTTGCTGAACGTCGAGTACAACTGACCGACATTCTGCTGATGTTTATCTACTTAGAAGTGCTAGCCATGGTTCAGCAGTTCGTGATGAACGGTAAGATCCCAGTGCGATACCCTATCTATATCGCGATGATGGCGATAGCACGTTACATCACCTTGGGTATGAAAGAGTTGGATGCGGTACTGATTGTTTGGTTATCTTTAGCGGCATTTATCTTAGCTGCAGCAACTCTGTTGATTCGAGTTGGTCACCATTACTGGCCATATGTCGATCTCAGAACTAAGCAGCCAGACGAGTAAATTTTTTGAGATCAAAATCTTACAAATCAAGCCCGGCGACCTAGCTGAGCTTGAATTAAAGCCAACCGAACAAAAAAACATCAATTATTTTCAAATAAAGCTTTACAACCGGGCCTAGATCACCAAGAATGGCCTCGCTCTGTTTTCAGAGTTATTAAATGAAACATCCAGTTGTAAAGTAAAACCCTTAGTATTGCTTCATTGTTATTCTCAGTGTTTCCCTTGGCTTCATAGATACATTAAATAATTCAAGCTTTCAGCGCATCGCACTTTTGGCGATTAATTTTTTATTTTTATATAAGGGACACATCATGTCTAACAAAACAAACGGCGTAGTAAAATGGTTTAACGAAGAGAAAGGTTTCGGTTTCCTAACTCAAGATAACGGCGGCGCTGACGTATTCGTTCACTTCCGTGCTATCGCATCTGAAGGTTTCAAGACTCTTAAAGAAGGCCAACAAGTGTCTTTCGAAGTAGAGCAAGGCCAAAAAGGTCTTCAAGCTGCAAACGTTGTAGCTCTATAAGATTTTAAGTCGGCGCAGGTTGCATTAGCAACTTGCGTCACTTTCTCCCTTAAATCTTTCCCCTCTAGTTCCATCTGTAATACCCCCTCAAAATATTCTAAAATCCTTTGTTACATCCGCTTCTCTGTTTTATCTATCTCTATCTCTTGCTCCAAACAAATCTCCTGCGTAATAATCTGCTCACTTAGTCATCCTGATTGGCATTATTTTATCCATAAAAAAAGCCCCTAAAATTAGGAGCTTATCTTGATCTAATTAACACTGTTAGTTAATCAACACTGATTCAGCTAATGGCTATTCACAGCGTATTACTGACAAACTGTTATTCAATGTTCTGGATCTGCTCACGCATCTGTTCGATAAGAACCTTAAGCTCTACGCCCGATGCTGTGATGTCTGTGCTGATCGACTTAGACGCTAGCGTGTTTGATTCACGGTTGAACTCTTGCATCATGAAGTCAAGCTTACGGCCACAAGCGCCACCTTTCTTCAATACTGCATTGGCTTCTTTCACGTGAGAGTCTAGGCGGTCTAGCTCTTCTGCGACGTCTGACTTCTGTGCTAGCAGGATAAGCTCTTGTTCAACGCGAGAACCTTCAAGCTCAACTTTAGCTTCTTCAAATTTGTTAAGTAGACGCTCACGTTGCCATTCTAGGATCTCAGGCATGCGTGCACGAACTTTCGCTACTTCTTCAGTGATCGCATCCAAGCGCTGAACGATGAGCGCCTTCATGTTTTCACCTTCACGAGCACGAGCATCAATGAACTCTGCAATCGCATCGTTGAATGCTTCTAGCAGGTCTTTGTTGATGGCATCCATATCTTGCTCTGGCGTTTCCATCACGCCAGGCCAGTTCATGACTTGGAATGGGTTCAAACGGCTGTTTTCACCTGTCATGGTCATAACTTGGTTAGCGGCATTAATGACTTGCTGAGCCAAACCTTCGTTGATACTTAGCTCACCTTTTGCCGCTGGGTTTGCCTCAAAGCGTAGGTTACATTCAACCTTACCGCGCGCTAGACGCTTACGGAAACGCTCACGTAAGATTGGTTCTAAACCACGGAACTGTTCAGGCATACGGAAGTAAGTTTCTAGGTAGCGTTGGTTTACACTACGGATTTCCCATACTGCTGTACCCCAATCGCCTTTTACTTCTTTACGCGCGTACGCGGTCATACTATAAATCATCGAATTTTCCTGTCTTTTATCATTCTGAAAATAACGCGCACGAATAGTATCACGATATGGTGTACTCCCGAAGCCTGTCGCTTTTCACTATCGATAGCCTTTGCGATAACTCCCCCTTTCATGGAGATTAGCTTTTAATGGCCAATCGCTTTTAATGAGCAATAGCGTTTAATGACTAATAGCTCCTAATAACCAATAGCTTCGAACAGTAAATAGATTTGAAAGGTAAACTGCTATATAATCTTGCCCCAATCAAAACTGTCTCACCCCTTTCTTAGGTGATGCACTCTTTCGATAGTCAATCACTTCAGACTGTTAATAAGGTAGATACCAATGCGTCCAAATGACCGCGCTGTAGATCAAATTCGTCCAATTAAAATTACTCGTAACTACACAGCTTATGCTGAAGGTTCTGTATTAGTTGAGTTCGGCAACACCAAAGTTCTATGTAATGCGACGGTAGAAGAAAACGTACCGCGTTGGTTAAAAGGCCAAGGAAAGGGTTGGGTAACCGCTGAATACGGTATGCTTCCACGTGCAACGCACACTCGTAACCGTCGTGAAGCGGCGAGCGGCAAGCAAGGTGGTCGTACGATGGAAATCCAACGTCTGATCGCTCGTAGCCTACGTGCTGTTGTTGACCTGAAAGTACTGGGTGAAATTATGATCACTGTCGATTGTGATGTTATCCAAGCAGACGGCGGTACACGTACTGCTTCTATCTCAGGTGCAAGCGTTGCGATGGCTGATGCTATCAACAGCTTATTAGCAAGCGGTAAACTGAAAAAGAACCCAATGAAAGGCCACGTAGCGGCAGTTTCAGTGGGCATCGTTGGTGCACAAGCACTGTGTGACCTTGAGTACGTTGAAGACTCAGCAGCTGATACCGACATGAACGTTGTAATGACGGAAGACGGTAAGATGATTGAGATTCAAGGCACCGCAGAAGGCGAACCGTTCAGTCACGAAGAGCTGATGCAGCTTTTAGCCCTGGCGAACAAGGGCATTGCCGATATCGTCGAAGCGCAGAAGTCGGCGTTAGCAGAATAGTTTTTAGATAGCTCCCACATCGGGGGCTATTTTTTTATTTTCGTCATAGATAACTCCACACCTGTGTTAGCTACAATTTTTCACCCTAATCACATAGGTTCCCTATGCTCATAGGGCTGAAAAACTTTGCTGCCTTGTTGTAGAGCTATCTATTTAGAAAATACATCATCGTTAGCTTTCGAAGTGATCGGAAGTTAGGAATTGGAAAGTAAATTAATTTAGAGGATGAGCATGAAAGCATATCAACGTGAATTTATTGAATTTGCACTAGAGAAAGAAGTACTTAAGTTTGGTGAGTTTACTTTAAAGTCTGGCCGTAAGAGCCCTTACTTCTTCAATGCTGGATTGTTTAATACAGGTCGTGACTTAGCGCGTTTAGGTCGCTTCTACGCAGCAGCATTGGCAGATTCAGGCATTGAGTTCGATGTACTATTTGGCCCTGCATACAAGGGTATCCCAATTGCAACGACAACAGCAGTTGCTTTGGCTGATCACCATGATGTAGACACGCCTTACTGCTTCAACCGTAAAGAAGCGAAGAATCACGGTGAAGGTGGCAACCTAGTGGGTAGCGAACTTGAAGGTCGCATCATGCTAGTGGATGACGTGATCACTGCAGGTACAGCGATTCGTGAGTCGATGGAAATCATCCAAGCAAACGGCGCTGACTTAGCGGGTGTTCTGGTTGCTATTGACCGTCAAGAGAAAGGCAAAGGCGAGCTGTCTGCGATTCAAGAAGTAGAGCGTGACTTCGGTTGTGCGATTATCTCAATCGTTAGCCTGACTGATCTGGTGACTTTCCTTGAAGAGAAAGGCACCGACGCAGCGCACCTAGAATCTGTAAAAGCGTACCGCGCTCAATACGGAATCTAATACTACTCGTAATTAGACTATAGAATGCACAAGGGGCTGATGATTCATCAGCCCCTTTTCTTTTGGTTCAGTATATTATTTATAACGAATGCCGCGCTCCACTTCGGGATCTTCCATCGTTTTGAAGCGCTTGTGCAGCCACATCCATTGCTCTGGTGCTCGCAAAATAATCTTCTCAAGATAGCGATTTAGATAAGCGGCCGCCGCTTTCTCATCTTTCTGAGGATAGTTATCTTCGATTGATTCATCGGCCATGATTTCATACTTGCCGTCGGCATTTCTAAAACCAGACCCTGGAACAAGGGCGCATCGGCTGGTGTAAGCCAAAATACTGGTGCCTATTGTGGTACATGCATCTTCTACAGCAAAGAAAGGGACAAACACAGACTTGTTACGGCCGTAATCATGATCTGGCAGGTAGAAAAGGATCTCCCCCTGACGCAGGATTCGAATCATGCGTTTCACATCTTTACGGTGAATCAGGCGATTGCCATTCTGAGTACGACCACGGTATTGAATGAACTCATAAGCCGGATTGTTGTGTGGGCGGTAAACACCTAAACCTGAAATACCTAGAACAGCCATTGCTCGCGCAGTGATCTCTAAGTTCAAGGCATGCACACAGCACAACAAAACACCTTTGCCGTTGGCTTTGTGAGCACGCAGCATTTGGGTGTCTTTATCCACTAGGATTCTTTTGAAACGCCAAGTTGGCCAAAACCACGTAATGCCGGTTTCGATCAGTGCCATACCCGTATTTTTGAAGTTTTCACTGACCATTGCAGCGACTTCATCCGCTGGCTTATCGGGAAATGCTAATTCTAAATTGCGTGTCGCCACAGCCACTCGTTTCTTGCCATAACGAGCCCCGAGAGTTCCCAACGATCGACCTAATATTAATAGTAGTCGGTAAGGAAGGACATTGACGATAAGCGCTAATAACCCGAAGCCAAACCATACACCCCAATATTTAGGGTGAAGTAGAGCTAGAGTAAAAGGCGGCTTAGTAATCACGTGTTGTGCCGTGCCGTTTGCTGAAGAAGTTTTCGTCGTCATAACCATCACTTAAGATTTGATTGCTACTTAATTTGATTGCTACTTAATCTGAGCGCTTAGCAGTGCCCAATAAGCATCAAAGTTTTCTGTCGGTTGATATTTGAAGTCAGAACGTACAAATCGATTCAGGCTGCCTTCAACTTGACCTAGCAACTGAGCCGCTAAGATTTTCTCATCAACTGGGAACGATTTTCCTTCACGAAGCTTTCTTTCGCGAAGAATTTGGCGAAGTTGAGTCTCAATACGTTCGAAAAGCTGATTAATTCGTTCACGAAGACGCTCATTCTCAAACATTAGGGCATGACCCGATAAAATACGAGTTAAGCCTGGGTTGCGCTCAGAGAAGACTAAGATCAGTTGCATCACTAAGCGGATACGCTCAAGAGTGTCTTTCTCTTCATCGAGAATGCGGTTGATTCGAGACATCAACGCTTCTTCTATAAACTCGATCAAGCCTTCAAACATGCGGGCTTTGCTTGGGAAGTGGCGGTATAACGCAGCTTCAGATACGCCGACTTGCTTAGCCAACTTTACCGTTGTGATACGAGAAGCACCTTCGGTCGATTCCAACATTTGTGCGAGAGCTTGTAGGATTTCTTCACGACGGTTTGATTTTCGAGTACCAGCCATCTATTTACTTCCTTTCCTAAAGATGAGGATTGAGTGAAGAAAGATTATAAACACCATTCAATTCTGTTTCCTAGTTTTGTGAGCCCTAGGTCAACAGAATCGAGAGGTGTCAGCAGATTGTCAGAGCAAATCTGTGCGTTTATGCATCAATAAGCTGTTGGATCTGATCGAGGATCTGGAAACCTAGCGTGTCTTTGCTCTCCAGTGGTAGAGATTTATCGCCGCCTTTCCAGTAAAGGTGCAATTCATTGCTACTGCTATTGAAGCCTTGGCCTTCGACAGAAACGTCATTGGCACAAATCATATCAAGGTTCTTTCTTTCGAGCTTTCCGCGAGCGTATTTCTCTACATCTTGAGTTTCAGCAGCAAAGCCTACGGTAAAGGGACGACCTTCGGTCATTGAGGCAACGGAAGCGACAATGTCTGGGTTCTTAACCATTTGAATTGTCATGTCGTCTTTACCATCGACCTTTTTAAGCTTTTGGTCTGCAATGGACTGTGGACGATAGTCAGCCACTGCAGCACAGCTAATGAATATATCGTGTTGAGAAGCGTTTGTTGTAACCGCATCAAACATCTGCTGAGCGCTGTCGACATCGATACGATTAACTTTGTTTGGCGTTGCTAGTGATACCGGGCCGCTGACTAGAGTGACTGTTGCGCCTTGTTTAGCAGCTGCTTCAGCCAGTGCATAGCCCATCTTGCCAGAGCTGTGATTGGTAATGTAACGCACAGGATCGATGGCTTCACGAGTTGGCCCCGCCGTTATCAATACAGAGCGACCAGCAAGCGGCTTAGGTTGGAAGAAGTCTTCACAACGGTGTACGAGTTGCATTGGTTCTAGCATGCGACCCATGCCGACATCACCACACGCTTGCTCGCCTGCAGCAGGGCCCCAGATTTCACAACCACGACGTTTTAGCGTGGCAATGTTCTCTTGAGTCGCCGGGTGGCTGTACATTTGCTGGTTCATTGCTGGGGATACCGCAACTGGCGCATCGGTCGCCAAAACCAGAGTGGTCAGCAAGTCGTTGCCCATGCCCGCCGTCATGCGAGCAATAAGGTCAGCCGTTGCTGGCGCTAATAGTACTAAATCAGCCCATTTCGCGAGTTCGATGTGCCCCATCGAAGCTTCAGCAGCAGGATCAAGCAAACTATCAGACACCGGTCTTCCAGATACAGCTTGCATGGTGAGAGGAGTGATGAACTCCTTAGCCGCATTTGTCATAACGACTTGTACCTGCGCTCCACGTTCAATTAAGCGGCGAGTCAGTTCGGCACATTTATAAGCTGCGATACCACCACTAATACCAAGTAGGATTTTTTTGCCAACTAAGCCTTGTTGGTCAGCGCTGCTCTGTTGATTAACCAGTGTTTGCATGATTCTGTTCCTTAATTTTTCTGGGACTTACGATATCAGAACAAAGGATTAGTGCCTAGAAGCAGAATTGGAACAGATTTGACGCTCATCAAGTTGGTGTTATCAAACTTATCAATTACATGGTTTTGCTAGCGACTCGTTTCCTTTGGTCTTTATTAAACGATCTCTCTCAATAAGTTCATTAAGCTGATGCGTTGTGTTCATGACTAACTAGTTAGCTTTATATGCCTATAAGTAAAATGCCTGCTGAGTCTATGCCAAGAGAAAAGCTACTCAATAGAGGGCCGGACTCTTTGACTGATGCAGAGCTGCTCGCGATATTTCTTCGAACGGGTACGCAAGGAATGAACGTTCTAGAGCTTTCTGACAAGTTGATCAAAGATTTTGGTTCGCTGCGTCATCTTTTTTCAGCAACGGAGGCCGAGTTTTGTGCTCATAAGGGAATGGGGCAGGCAAAGTTCGTCCAATTGCAGGCCGTATTGGAGATGACGCAACGCTACCTAGCAGAGACATTATCTCGAGGGGACGCGTTGACCAGTCCGAATCATACCAAGTTGTATCTTTCGAGTATGTTGCGCGATCGCCAGCGAGAAGCCTTCTATATATTGTTCTTAGATAATCAAAACCGGGTAATAAAGGATGAAGTCATGTTTGAAGGAACCATCGATGCAGCATCGGTTTACCCAAGAGAAGTCGTCAAAAGGGCACTTCATCATAATGCCGCCGCCTTAATCTTGGCTCACAACCATCCTTCTGGTGTTGCGGAGCCAAGCCAAGCAGACAGGCGAATTACACGCCGATTAACCGATGCATTGGCGCTGGTGGACATCCGAATTCTCGACCATTTTGTGGTTGGAGATGGTGAAGTTATCTCTTTTGCAGAGAGAGGATGGATTTGAATCACATTTTAGGTTGTTAGTTGCGTTAAATCTGCTATTATTCCGCCCACATTTTAGAACCTTAAATCAGCTCTGATTACTCAAATAGCTGCGGTGCTCAAAAAAAGATCACGAAATCCTTAAAAAGGATCTGTTCGGGTCTTGAGCAATGCATGTCAAGTTAGTATAATACGCGACCTTTGATAGCCTTGAATGGATTTTCCATTGTGGTTTTTACCTCTATTTTCAGAATTGATAGAGAGGTTCGGCCACCAAGGTTGATATCGAGCTGAAACGATTTGGAGAGACATTCATGTCCCGAGTATGTCAAGTAACTGGTAAGCGTCCAGTAACGGGTAACAACCGTTCACACGCACGCAATGCTACCAAGCGTCGTTTTCTGCCGAACCTACAAACTCACCGTTTCTGGGTAGAGAGCGAAAAACGTTTTGTTAAACTACGTCTAACTGCTAAAGGCATGCGTATTATTGATAAGAAAGGCATCGATGCTGTTCTTGTTGATATCCGTGCACGTGGCGAAAACGTTTAAGAGGAATTAAGCAATGGCTAAAGGCATTCGTGAGAAAATCCGTCTAGTATCTTCTGCTGGAACTGGTCACTTCTACACAACTGACAAGAACAAGCGTAACATGCCAGGCAAATTTGAGATCAAAAAGTTTGATCCAGTAGTTCGCCAGCACGTTATGTACAAAGAAGCTAAAATCAAGTAATTGATAGCCCCTTTGTCTCTTCTTTTATAGAAGAATAAATTAAAAACCCAGCTTATAGCTGGGTTTTTTTATGCCCAAAATTTGATTCGCCCCAGTATTTTGAGAGGCTTAAGCTTTTTCGAGAAGACTCAGTGTTTTTGATAGGCGTAAGTTTCATTGGCTCAATTTGGCACCTACCGTAAAGACGTTACACTTGCCGATGGGCTTATGTGGTAGAAAATAGCGCAACATAGAAAGTATCGCCTTTTTCACGATATACTGAACACTCAATAGGTTAGATGAGCAGAATCAGATGAGATATCGTGGACGCCGGTGGAACAACATACTCATGTTAAGCGTGATCGCTTTTATTGGGGTATTAAACCTGCCCACTTTGATCAAAGCGTATCTTATCGAGCCCGAGCCTGAAGTTAATGTCAGCAGTCCTTATCCCTCTCTTTTAAATCCAGCAGCTGAGCTTCAAGCTTTACACTTTGCTCATTGGTCAGTTTTGAAAGAGGATGGTCATTGGATTTATCAATTTAAAGACACAACACTTCCTCAAACCACCAGTGCACAAGAGCTGTCTCAGCGATGGCAAGAGCTTGTGGGCACTGAAGTCGATTCAAAAACTTATACCGATCTTGCCCCTCAGCTAAAGACACCCCACACCATTGAAGTGTGGTATCAAGACCAAGAAGAGCCACAGCGCATTACTTATTATCAATTGCCTGAATTTTGGTTGTTAAAAAACTGGAATGATCAGTGGCTAGCAGTGTCTATTGAAGAGAACTATTTGTTTCCAAGCTTTGGCTCAGACCAGTCCTTTAAATCAGACAAACTATCTACATCAAACAAGCAGTCTATATCAGACAAACCAATGAAATCGGACGACTAACTATGCCTGAATTACCCGAAGTTGAAGTAAGCCGCATGGGGATCTCGCCTCATTTAGTTGGCGAGACGATTAAAACCCTTACCTTTCGTACCCCCAAGCTGCGTTGGGATATCCCTCAAGAACTTAAGACATTAGAAGGGCAGGTGATTCGCTCTATCTCGCGTCGCGCAAAGTACTTGTTGATTGAAACTGATACCGGTACTGCCATTGTTCACCTTGGTATGTCTGGCTCACTGCGCGTGTTAGACGCAGATTTCCCGCCAGCAAAACACGATCACGTGGATCTTAAGCTAACCAATGGCAAGATATTGCGTTACAACGATCCGCGTCGTTTTGGTGCTTGGCTATGGTCGGCGCCTGATGAGATACATACTGTACTACTTGGCTCTGGTCCTGAGCCGTTAACCGATGACTTCAACGCAGATTACATTGCCGAGAAAGCAGAAAAGCGTAAAGTTGCCGTCAAACAGTTCATCATGGACAACAAAGTAGTGGTAGGAGTGGGTAACATCTACGCTAATGAGGCGCTGTTTTCTTCACGAATTCATCCACTTCGCCCTGCTAACAAGATAACTCAAGCAGAGTGGATGTTACTAACCAAAGAGATAAAACAAGTACTTGCGACTGCCATCAAACAAGGTGGCACTACTTTAAAAGATTTTGCGCAAGCAGATGGCAAGCCGGGGTATTTCGCCCAAGAGTTGCAAGTGTATGGGAAAGCGGGTGAAAAGTGCCCAAGCTGTGAAGCTCTGATTCAAGAATTGAAAATAGGGCAAAGAAATACGTTTTTTTGCGAAGAGTGCCAAGTATAAAAAAACTGAACGCGCGTTCACTTTTTACTGCTAGTAGATATAAGTGCTAGTCGCTACAATTACATTAATGATATGAATTGAGAATAGTAGAATGAAATATTTAGTAACTGGCGTTGCCGGTTTTATCGGCTCTGCAGTGTCAGAGCGACTATGCGCAGCAGGCCATGAGGTTGTCGGTATTGATAACTTGAATGACTACTACGAAGTCTCTTTAAAGCATGACCGCCTTAAACGTATCGAACATGAAAATCTGACCTTTATTGAGCTGGATCTTGCTGATAGAGAGGGCATGGCGAAGCTGTTTGCTGAGCAAAAATTTGACCGTGTGATTCATTTAGCAGCGCAAGCTGGCGTTCGTTACTCAATTGATAACCCAATGGCGTATGCCGATAGCAACCTTGTCGGTCACTTAGCTATTCTTGAAGGCTGTCGCCATAATAAGGTTGAACACCTCGTTTATGCTTCATCGAGTTCCGTTTATGGCTTGAATCAAAAAATGCCATTCCATACAGCAGACAGTGTTGATCACCCGATTTCACTGTACGCCGCGACTAAGAAGTCGAATGAGTTGATGGCGCATACCTATTCTCATTTATACGACGTACCAACGACAGGTCTTCGCTTCTTTACGGTTTACGGCCCTTGGAGTCGCCCTGATATGGCGATGTTCAAGTTTGCGAATCTAATCGTAGCGGGCAAAGAAATCGACATTTATAACAACGGCGACATGATGCGTGACTTCACTTATATCGATGATATTGTTGAAGGTATTATTCGTGTTCAAGATCGTATTCCAGCCAAGCAACCAGATTGGACAGTTGAACAAGGGTCACCAGCAACCAGTTCTGCTCCGTATCGCGTGTTTAACATCGGTCATGGCAGCCCGGTTAAATTAATGGACTACATCGAAGCATTAGAAGGTGCTCTAGGTGTTGAAGCGAAAAAGAACTTCATGCCAATGCAGCCTGGTGATGTGTACGCGACTTACGCTGATACGGAAGATTTGTTTGAAGCGGTTGGCTATAAACCTCAAGTGAAGATCCAAGAAGGCGCGAAAGCTTTCGCGGATTGGTATAAAGCCTATTACTCGCTGTAGTAATTGATAAACTTTGAATAAAAAATAGCGCTCAATGAGCGCTATTTTTATAGGTAATCGCATGATTGCTTTTTAGGTATAAACATAAGCATAAAGAGAGGGGGCAATTTAATGTGAGTGTACTTTTCCTAGACCTAGAATTTTGGTCTGAACTCTTTATCTAGTACTGCAAGGTGATAAAGGTTTGTTGATAGATTAAGTGCCATACTCTTTATTTTGTTCACAATCTTCATAAAGGCGACAGAATAGTCTTTTCTACCTTTATGTTTACGACTACCGATAATTGACGGCCGTTTACTACGCTGTAATCCAGCAGAAGAAACACCAAACATGGGGTGCTTATGAATCCAAGTATTCCTTAAGAATACATCAACTGGATAATTAAAAGTTGAACTTTGTTCGATGAAAGCTTGTGCCGCTTTGGGAGATATAGCATAGCAGGCGGTTCCTTGAGGAACTTTCAAATACTTTACAAGATGCTGTGTATCGTACTTATCAACTGAATAATGTAGTCTATTCTTACTGTCTTGTAAGCGAATAAAACCACACTGCTCAATATGCTGCTCGGCGATAGTCAAAGTATTGCGAAATATATCGATATCAATATCGGCATGATCTTCGAAGACTAAAATGGGTTCATTTAACTCTATGCATTTTTGCCAAATAAGATAATGGCTTGCATAACACCCCACTTCCCCAATTGCATGCGGTCTACCCATATTGTGTAAAAAAGCTCTATCGTGAATTCTTGTTAGTAGAGGATGTTCATCGGTTCGTGCATCCACTCCGATAAAAAACTCAAAATCAACCTGAGCATCCTTAAGGGCGTTAGCTGTTGATTTTTGCCTACAATGGTTTGCTTTTAAGGTAATACAGTATGATTTCATAAAGCTATATTGATGTATTTATTCACAAGAAATTATGTTATCACTCGTTTGGCTTTTTGTAATGATTGTTCGCTTTGTTAGAGGTTATGGTTGTGACGAACCTCAAGAGTGTTCGGGGTTCGCATGATCTGATTCATCGGTTCTGCAGTGTCAGAGCTAATATTTAGGGGTCTAAATGAATTTATCTGTCTCAAAAAATAGCGCTCAATGAGCGCTATTTTTTTTCGGTGTAGGTAAAGAGAATTACTTGGCTGTCTTCAGCTTTATCTCGGCTGCCACCTTTTGTGGCACAAACTGGCTAATGTCTCCACCATGAATGGCCACCTCCCGAACTATTGTCGAAGAGAGGAATGCATACTCCTCTGAAGGTGTTAAAAATACACTTTCAAGGCCTGGAAGTAGCTTTCTGTACATGCTGGTGAGTCCAAACTCGTACTCAAAATCCATGGTTGTTCTTAGGCCTCGCACCAACACATTCGCTTGCTGCTGTTTAGCAAAATCGACCAGTAACCCCGAAAATCCTTCAACAGACACGTTAGGTAAGTGAGACACCGCATCACGTAACAACTCTACACGTTCATCTAATTCAAACATGGTTTTTTTACTTGGGCTCGCTGCTACTCCAACAGTGATATGGTCAAACATGCTAGCGGCACGAACAATGATATCAAGGTGGCCATTGGTCACCGGATCAAAAGTTCCTGGATAAATAACGTGTGTGCTCATTTTAGCTGTCCTTGCTTAATGTAGTGTTCGAACTCAGTGCTTTACTAGAGTTTAAGGCCTTATCGAGTTGCTGCTTTACCATATCGAGTGTGATGTCTTTCATCAGATCATCGCCTTTAGCACGGGTTCCCCATGGAAGGTCTGCGACTGGTTTACCTTGTTGTGCTTCTACGTGCTGTTGATAAACACTCACTACGATATCGAGATCGTTGTAAGGTCCTGTTCTACGAGGATCGCTGTGCGCGTACAAGCCGATTACAGGCGTTGACTGCGTAGTTGCCAAGTGGGCTGGGCCAGTATCAGGTGCCAATACCACCGTTGCATGTTTCAGTACGGCAGTCAGTTGCTTCAAGTTCGTTTTGCCAATCAAGTTGGTTACTGGCGACTGGCATAATTTTTCGATGTCGCTACCAAGGTTAACTTCTCTTGGTGCCGGAGAACCACATAACACCACTTGCATGCCTTGTTCGACAGCATAATCAGCAATAGCTGCATATCGCTCAGTTAACCAATTGCGTGAATCTTTGCTTGCAGCTGGGGAGATAACCAAGGTCGGCTTGTCTGCCATGGTGCTAATTGCGAGTTGTTCATCTTCAGGTGTTAAAGGGATATCCCATTGAGGCTTATCGAAGGGGACACCAATGTAGCGAGCAAATTCGGCAAAGTTATCCAACACATGAAACTTATCTGAAATAGGTAGATGGTGGTTGGTAAAGAGTGACTGCATTTCACGAGTACGGTTTTTGCCAAATCCCACTTTGCACTTCGCCTTTATCCCCCAAGATAGCACGCTGGCTCTGAGTGCGGCTTGCATATGCAGAAGTGCATCAAATTTACGATCAGATAGCTGACGCCATAATTCACGCATTCCTTTGAAGCCTTGTTTCTTATCGAAAACAATCACCTCAATACCGGGTAGATCACCGATCAGCATGGCTTCTATTTTGCCCGTTATCCAAGTGATTTTCGTTTCAGGCCACTGCTTCTGGATGGCTTGAACCACAGAAATAGCATGACAAACATCGCCAATCGCGGAGAGGCGAAGTATGCAAAGAGATTGAGGTGCAGTTGAGAACAGTGACATAAAGTGCCCGAAAAAAGTGAATAACATCAGAATTATGCAGATACTCGCATTAGTTGTAAAATAGCAATGACGAAAAGCGACCCAAAGGCCTCATAGATGGAAACGATTAGCACCAAGAACCAAACAATTTGGTACGACCCTGAACTTTTGGCTCAGGTACCAGAGGGCGATATCGCTCAGATCTTTGAGGCTGAATATTGGCAGCAACAAGACGCCATTTCAGGCAGTGCTCAAGGACGCGGTACCACATGGTTCATCCAGCTTGATGGAATACAGGCCGCATTGCGCCATTATCGCCGTGGCGGATTGTTTGGGAAGCTCGTCGAAGACCAATATCGCTTCTCTGATTGGGAAAGCACGCGCTGTGCGATGGAGCTTAATGTTCTCAAGGCATTGGCAAACGCAGGTGTGAATGTACCGAAGCCCATTGCTGCTAGAGCCATTAAAAGCGGACTACTTTATCGAGCGGACTTAATGTCTGAACGAATTCCCAATGCCAAAGATCTGGTTGATGTCTTGGTCAATAGCCCGATAGATGCGGATATTTATCGTCGAATTGGGCAAGAGGTACGCAAGATGCACGATGCTGGGGTTAATCATACCGATCTCAACATTCATAATATCTTGCTTGATGACTCGCAAAACGTGTGGATCATTGACTTTGATAAGTGTGGTCATCAAGCGGGTGATGACTGGAAAGAAGACAACTTGAATCGCTTAAAGCGCTCGTTCTTAAAAGAAGTGAACAAGCGCCAGATTCAATGGCAAGAGCCGGATTGGGAACTGTTATTGCAAGGCTACCAAGGTTAGTTGCTGTTAGTTAAGAGTGGTGACTAGCTAAGAAGGCCATTAGCTAAGAATGGTCATTAATTAAGAATGTATACCAAGGTTTTATCCAACGCCCCTCGATTCTGTTCAACCACTTGATAAGCCGCTAAGCCTTTAGTTTTACGCAGTTCTGATTGTTTGAACAGTTGTTGGAGTTGGCCAGCGATATCTTGGCTATTTTGACAAATAGTGACGGCTTGAGCTTCAAGCAGTTTGTCTGTGATCTCGCTGAAGTTAAAATAGCTAGGGCCATTGAGTAAAGGTAACTGCAGTGCCGCAGGCTCTAGAAGATTATGGCCACCTACCTTATCGCCCACAAGGCTCCCTCCCATAAAGCACACATCAGATCCGCCGAGTAATACCAACATTTCTCCCATCGTATCCGCAATATAAACTTCAACATTAGAGGTGATTGGTTGCTGACTCGTTCGAGTGATAGTCTTGAAGCCGTGCTCTTGAGCTAGCTCAGACACTTGGTTAAATCTCTCTGGGTGACGAGGCACAATCATCAGCAAGGTATTCGGATTGTCTTTAAGGAGCTGTTTATGAGCGTCTAAGACAATTTCATCTTCGCCTTGATGAGTGCTGGCTGCTATCCACACACAGCGTTCAAAGCCAATTTGTTCACGTAACGCTTTGCCTTTTGATACTTGTTCAGCTGAAACTTCAATATCAAACTTGATCGACCCAGTCACATGCACAGATGCTTTATCTAACCCTAATCGTATAAAACGCTCAGCATCACTTGGGTATTGGCAAAGTACTTGAGAGAGATTTTTGGCTAAGAGATCAAAAACGGCTTGGAATTTAGCATAACGCTGGCACGAGCGTTCAGATAGGCGAGCGTTGAGTACCGAAATGGGGATTCCAGCTTTCGCGACGCAGTGCAGTGTGTTTGGCCATAACTCGGTTTCCATGATTAACATCTGTTTAGGCTGAACAGTCTTCAAAAAACCTCGAATACACCAAGAAAAATCAATCGGCATGTAGCGATGCTCGACTAAATCACCGAGTTTTTCTATCTGCTCTGCACCCGTGCTGGTTGTCGTGGTAACGATAATGGCTTGGTTTGGATTGCGTCGCTTCAGTTGCTTGATGATCGGTACGGCGGCAATCGATTCACCAACCGATACTGCGTGAATCCAGATAGGATTCTTACCTTGAGTTTGCGGTGTGATCCCGAAATGTTCTTTCCAACGCTGACCAAAACTTGGCTTTCCAGGTTTGCTCTTATAAAGCCCATACAGCAGTAGCGGAGAAGCTAATGACAATATGAGAGTATAGATAAGTCGTATAAGCATAAGAACAGTGACACCAGAAGGTAAAATCAATATTCAGAAGAGTATTTTCTTCAATCTCGAAAGTAAAGAGCGTTATAATTAAATGCTTAGTTGCGCTTTTAAACGGACATGGTGAATTTTATCTCATCGCTTATGCAAACCGATCAAACCTATCGTTTCTTGCTCTACGTCGAGCAAAATTATTCATTTGCTATTCTTCGCCCATTCTACGATTACGCGAAGCAACTCGGCCATGAGGTTAAGTGGTTGCTTGTTGGTGAAGACGCTTCTGAACATCTTTTACTGGATCAAGAGCAGAGCGTCTCTTTGACAGAAGCTATTGCCTTTAATCCTTCTGCCGTTCTAGTGCCCGGTGATCGTGTTCCAGCGTTTATTCCAGGGTTAAAGGTACAAGTATTTCATGGTTTGAACGAGAGCAAACGTGGGAACTTATACCCTGAACGTGGTCTATTTGATTTGTATTGCACCGAAGGCCATGAAAGAACAAGCTCGCTTGAGCCGCTAGCTAAGCAGCGCGGCTATTTTCAAGTTAAAGAGACCGGGTGGCTGAAGCTCGATAGCTTGTTTAATTATCAAGCTAGTGAGAACCGTCATGAGAGACCTCAAATTCTGTTCGCTTCCACTTTTTCGCCAAGCTTATCGTGTGCAGAGTTGGTTTATGAAGAGCTTAAGCGCCTCAGTCAATTGAGTCAGTGGCAATGGTTAGTGACTCTTCATCCGAAAATGAATCAAGAGACGAGAGCGAAATATCAAGCACTGGAAGGGGATAACCTTCTCTTTTTCGATAATGACCGAGTGATTGAAATGCAACATCGTGCTGATGTTATGGTGTGTGACAACTCATCGATATTTCAGGAATTCTTGTTGCTCAATAAGCCTGTTGTCACTGTAAATAATCGAGACCCTCAAGCAAGCTTTATTAACATTACTCAAGCCGAGCAATTAGAGTCAGCAATTAAGCAAGCAATGCTACCTGATGAAGAAAGAGATAACGCTATCGCTCATTACGGCCCGTCAATAACACCATATTTAGATGGGCAATCCTCAGCGAGAGTTCTGAGTGCTATTACTGATGTGCTAGAAAGCGGCTGGCAAGATAACAAGCCAAAAAATTGGATTCGTAACTTTAAAATCCGTAAATCATTAAACTATTGGAAATTCTAGGGCTGAATAATGAGAAAACATACCCTGTCTGTCATTGTTATTACCAAGAATGAAGAAGACCGAATTGAAACTTGCCTTAAATCTGTTGTTGATATTGCCGATGAACTGATTGTTTTAGACAGTGGCTCAACAGATGCAACCGTTGAAATATGCCAAAAATATACAGATAACGTGACAATCACAGATTGGCCTGGCTTTGGTAAGCAAAAACAGCGAGCGCTAGATAAAGCGACGTGTGATTGGGTGCTATCAATTGATGCTGACGAAGCTCTCGATAAAGAGATGAGCGACGCTCTTGTTGAACTATTAAAACAAGATCAAATCAAACACACTGCGTACAAATTGCCTTGGGGAGTGACTCTTTATGGCACGACTCTAAAACATGGCCGCAGTGCTCGTGCAGTATTAAGACTGTTTAAGAGAGAAGGCTCTCGATATACGTTAGACGAGGTTCACGAGACCGTCGTTCCTGAGCAAGGCTCTACAGGAGTACTGAAGGGGTTTCTTCTTCATTACACCCATCGCGATTATGGTCATGGTTTAGACAAAGCAGCGCAGTACGCTTGGCTTGGATCGCAAAAGTACCATCGCAAAGGTAAGAAATCACACGGCTTATTTTTAGCTTTATTACGTGCAATATGGACGTTCTTCCTTGTGTATATCATTCGCCGTGGCTTTATGGATGGCAGTGTCGGCTTCATTATGGCGATGACTTACGCTCAAGTGAATTTCAATAAATACGTCGGTTTGTGGATTCTTGAAAACCGCTCAGATGACCGCTCAAACGACCAAGCCAAATAGGAACCGAGAGATGAAGATTTTAGTTTGTGCATCTTACTTACATGCATGGAATAGTTTGCGTCCAGAAGCTGCGATTTTTATAGAGCTTGCGCGTCAAGGTCACCAAGTCACTATCATGACCCAAGGTGAGTCTGAGCATGTATCAAAGCTAGAAGAGTGCGGTATTCGAGTCGTTGATGGTTACCCAAAGCGTAAAGTTTGTTTTGACACCATTAAAAAGATTCGCCACGAGCTGAAAACGCATGATTACGACATCTGCTATGCTTTCAACTCAAAAACGATACCTAATGCGGCGTTTGCCTGTATTGGCTTTAAGGTTAAATTAGTCGTTTATCGAGGCACTACTGGAGGTTTATATCGACATGATCCAAGTGCTTATCTAACACAGCTACATCCTCGTGTAGATGGCATAGTTTGTGTTTCTGAAGCGGTTCGACAAGATGTGGTGAAGCGTGTTTGGAAGAACAAAGATAACGTTGTTACCATATACAAAGGGCATGAATTGGATTGGTATAAAGTACCACCAACCGAGCGTTCTGAATTTGGTTTGAATGAAGATGATGTCGTCGCGATTACTGCAGCGCACGTAAGGCCAAGTAAGGGCATCTCTATCTTACTTGAGGCGACCAAATACATTACTGCACCGAACTTCCATTTGATCTTAGCGGGCAGCGGCTACGAGCCTCATTTTGATGAGATGAAAGCAAGTCCTATGAGTGAGCGCATTCACTACATTGGTCATCGTACTGACATCCCTTCAATCATGTGTATGGCTGATTTTCAAGTTCAGCCATCGATTAGCGGAGAAGGGCTACCACGCACGATTGTCGAAGCGATGGCAAATGGCACAACCTCAGTAGTGACAACTACCGGTGGCGCTCCTGAACTCGTTGTAGATGGCGAGACTGGTTATATTGTCCCGACTGGTGACGCCAAGGCGTTAGGGGAGGCTATGGACAAGCTCGCACAAGATAAGGCAAAGTGCACAACAATGAGTGAAGCGGCTAAGAAGCGCCTAGATGAAAGCTTTAGTTCACGAGTGACAGTGAAGAAGCATTTGGAGTTTTTTGAGAAACTACTAGCCAGGTAGTTAGAAATTAATTTGAATTTAAAATTCTGAGTCTACAGACTAAGAATATAAAAGACATAATAGAGTAGTTGAATATGCTAAATAACAAAACAGTATTAATTACAGGTGGCACAGGTTCATTTGGTAAACAGTTCATTAAAACGATTTTAGAACGTTACCAAGATGTAAAGAAAATCATCATTTTTTCTCGTGATGAACTAAAACAGTTTGAAATCAAGCAACAATACCCAGCTAAGGATTTCCCTCAACTGCGCTTCTTTATTGGCGATGTGCGTGATCGTAATCGTATGATTCAAGCGTGTGAAGATGTTGATGTCATTATCCACGCCGCTGCGATCAAACAAGTAGACACTGCTGAGTACAACCCGACTGAATGTATTCGCACCAATATTGATGGCGCAGAGAATGTGATTAGTGCAGCTCTTGCGTGTGGTGTGAAAGATGTCGTTGCTCTCTCGACCGATAAGGCATGTGCACCAATTAACTTATATGGTGCTACGAAACTTGCATCGGATAAGCTATTTGCCGCTGCGAACAATATTAAAGGCTCAAAAGACATTCGTTTCAGTGTCGTACGTTACGGCAATGTTATGGGCTCTCGTGGTTCAGTTATTCCATTCTTTATGCAGAAAAAAGAAGAAGGTGTACTGCCAATTACACATGAAGAGATGACGCGTTTTAATATTTCTCTTCAAGATGGCGTGAATATGGTCATGTATGCACTTGAAAACCATTTGGGTGGTGAGATCTTTATTCCTAAGATCCCTTCGTACAAAATTCTAGACATCGCTGAAGCTATTGCGCCGGGCATGGCAACGAAGGTTGTTGGCATTCGCCCAGGAGAAAAACTTCATGAAGAAATGATCACTGATACTGATTCTCTCAATACGATTGATTTAGGTCGTTATTACGCGATCCTTCCTTCTGTCTCTTTTACATACACAGAAGATGAGTACATGAATCACCATAAGGCTGAGAAAGTGCCTTTTGGTTTTAAATACAACTCAGGCACCAATACTGAGTGGGAAACGATTGAAGGTCTACGTGACCTAATCAAAGAACATGTTGATCCTAAATTTACAGTGTGAGTAGAACAGTGATTCCATACGGCAAGCAAGATATCAGTCAGCAAGACATTGATAGTGTAGTTGATGTCCTTAAATCTGATTTTCTAACTCAGGGGCCACAAGTTCCTGCGTTTGAAAAAGCGTTAACAGAACATACTGGTGCTCAGTATGCGTTAGCAGTGAATAGTGCAACCTCGGCTCTGCATATCGCTTGTTTGGCTTTAGGTTTGGGGGAAGGTGACTGGTTGTGGACAACGCCTGTTACTTTTGTTGCGTCTGCAAACTGTGGTCTTTATTGCGGAGCTAAAGTGGACTTTGTTGATATTGATTCAGCAACTTATAACATGTGCCCTAAAAAGCTAGAGCAAAAGCTAATTACTGCTAAAGCTACAGGAACTCTACCTAAAATCGTAGTTCCTGTTCACTTATGTGGTCAGCCTTGTGATATGGAATCCATTGCTAAGCTAGCCAAAGAATATGGCTTTAAAGTCATTGAAGATGCTTCTCATGCTATTGGTGGTCAATATCATGAACAACCAATCGGTAATTGTAAGTATTCTGATATTACAGTGTTCAGTTTTCACCCTGTAAAAATTGTCACAACGGCTGAAGGTGGTGCTGCATTAACGAACCAGAAAGAGCTAGCGGATAAAATGGCTCTCTTGCGCAGTCATGGTATTACACGAGATCCTGAAATGATGACGGAAGCTTCTCATGGTGGCTGGTATTACCAACAGGTTGATTTAGGTTTCAACTACCGCATGACAGAACTTCAAGCGGCGTTGGGTGTCACGCAAATGCAACGTCTTGATGAATTTGTTGCGGCGCGCCATGTGTTGTCTAAGCGTTATAATCAAATGTTATCTGAATTACCCTTGGTACTTCCTTATCAACTTGAAAACACATACTCAGGTTTGCATTTATTCGTAATTCGTTTGAAGTTGGATGAGATATCATTAACTCATAAACAAGTGTTTGACGCCCTGCGTGAAAATGGTATCGGTGTTAATTTGCATTACATTCCTGTGCATACTCAGCCATATTACCAAGCTATGGGCTTTACTGAAGGGGAATTCCCTGAGTCAGAACGCTACTATCAAGAAGCCATCTCACTGCCAATGTTCCATGGAATGACGGAAGAACAGCAAAATACCGTTGTTCGTGTAGTAACTGAAATTTTGACAGGTAAATAATGAACGTTGCTATTATTCCTGCACGTGGTGGCAGCAAGCGTATTCCTCGTAAAAATATAAAGCACTTTCATGGCAAACCTATGATCGCTTACTCAATCGAGGCTGCACTTGCTTCGGATTGTTTTGATAAGGTTATTGTCTCTACTGATGATGCTGAGATAGCCGAGGTAGCGATAAAGTATGGTGCTGAAGTGCCATTTTTACGGCCTTCAAATATCTCCGATGACTACGCTACCACTATGGATGTGATACACCATGCAATAACTTGGTGCGCTAATAATGGCTGGGATATTGGTGATGTTTGTTGTTTGTACGCCACTGCTCCGTTTGTTTTACCTGAAGATCTTCAGAAAGGCTACGAGCTACTTAGAGGAAATAGTGTGCAATTTACATTTGGTGCCACATCGTTTCCTTTTCCGATTCAGCGTGCAATTAAGCTTGATGAGCAAGGCTATGTTTCGATGTTTTCGCCTGAGAACGAACAGGTAAGATCACAAGACTTGGAAGAAGCGTATCACGATGCTGGCCAGTTTTATTGGGGTCGTAAAGATGCTTTCCTGAATAAACTATCGGTGTTTTCCAGCCACTCTAAGGCCGTGCTCTTGCCGAGAAAACGCGTTCAAGATATTGATACCCAAGAAGACTGGGAACTGGCTGAATCTCTTTTTTCAGCATTGAGGTTAGGATAAATAATGAAGGTTACCTTCCGAGTGGATGCGTCACTATTTATCGGTAGTGGCCACGTCATGCGCTGTTTGGTGCTTGCTGATATATTAAAAAGCAAAGGTTTTTCTGTATGCTTTGCTTGTCTGCCTCAGCCTGGGGACATGATTACATATATCCGTGATAGAGGCTTTGACGTATTAGAGCTGACTCCCTCTTGTCTACAAATGACTCCCTCCCATAGCGCTGATTATAAAGCTTGGCTTCAACGTAGCGTTGAAGAAGATGCAAATGACTTTCTATCTAAAGTTGATTCTTCCGAGTGGGTGATTGTGGATCACTATGCGCTGGACCATGAATGGGAAAGTATCATTATAGGTAAGCTGTCATGCGCTATTTTATCGATTGATGACCTTAACCGTGAACACTGTAGTGATATTATTCTCGACCAAAACCTATGGCCGAACATTTCAAAAAGATATTCGGATTGTTCTGCTACCAAGCTCCTTGGTCCTGAATATGCTCTTTTAAGAGAGAGCTTTTCAACATTGCGGGATTCGCCCCGAGATTCAATATCCAATCAACTCTTAGTCTTTTTTGGTGGAACAGATCCTACAAATGAGTGCGAGAAGTTTATTCTTGCAGCAAATGAGTTTAAGAGGCTCCCGTTTAATACTATTTTGATCACGGGGAGAATCAACCCTCGTTTTGATGCTTTGATAAAGCTTAATCAAAAGAGCAATGTTTCTATATACAAAAATTTAGAGAGTTTTGATTTATCTTTAAGTAATAGCAAATATGCAATTGGCGCCTCAGGAGTAAGTAACTGGGAGCGTTTTTGTCTCAGAGTTCCAGCCTCGATAGTTTCCGTAGCGGAGAATCAAGTAATACTGTCAAATTACTTGTCAGATTTAGGGTTTGTTGAATACTTAGGTGAAGGTATAACGACGAGTACCGATACTTATGCACTTGAGCTAGCGCGTTTATGTGAAAGGTGGGATGACATCAAACCTTTTAGTGATTTTGAAGTTGATGGCTTCGGTGCGAATAAGGTCGTTCAAACAATGGAGAGCTTTTGTCGTGAAACAAAGAGTGATTAAATTTAGGCCAATTGAAGAAAGTGATTTAGAAGAAATTCTTGCTTGGAGAAACTCTCCAGATGTTAGAAAAAATATGTACACCTCTCATGAAATCACTATGGATGAGCACAAGTCATGGTTTTCTAGCATGTGCAAGGATAGTTCAAAAGAATATTTTCTAGCAGAGTTAAATGGAGAGCCAGCAGGGGTTGTTGGATTTACTGATATAAATCGAATTCCTGGAATCGCTTCTTGGGCATTCTATGCGTCGCCCAACGCGGTAAGAGGTACCGGATCTTTGATGGAATATCGGGCCCTAGAGCACGCATTTACTGAATTAGGTTTGCACAAATTACGCTGTGAGGTTTTAGGCTTCAATCAACCAGTAGTGAAATTACACTCCAAATTTGGCTTTAAAGTTGAAGGTACTCATCGAGATGCTTTCTTCAATGGGACTGAATATCACGATGTAGTACATTTGGGTATCTTTTCACATGAGTGGAAAGATATTAGAAACCTTATGAAAGATAAATTGAGAGTATACGAAGAAAATGAATAAAAACATATACATCGATAATCGAGAAATTGGTCCTAATTGTCCTCCATATATTATTGCTGAGCTTTCTGCTAACCATAATGGTGATATAAACCGAGCTTTTCAGATTATGGAAGAAGCAAAAAAAGCAGGTGCTGATGCGATTAAACTTCAAACCTATACCCATGAAACTATCACTATGGATAGTGACTCGGAAGAGTTTCAAATTCATGGTGGTTTATGGGATGGCCAAACTCTGTATGAGTTGTATAAAGAAGCGCATATGCCTTGGGAATGGCATAAGCCTTTGTTTGAAAAAGCAAAAGAGTTAGGTATTACGATATTTAGTTCACCATTTGATTTTACCGCTGTAGATTTATTAGAGGAGCTAGACGCTCCCGCATACAAAATAGCATCTTTCGAAGTGGTTGATTTACCTCTGATTAAGCGTGTTGCTCAAACGGGTAAGCCGATGATTATTTCAACCGGAATGGCCAACGAGGAAGAGATTGCAGAAGCAATAAAAACAGCGCGAGATAATGGGTGTAAGGAATTGGTTGTATTGCATTGTGTAAGCGGTTATCCAGCCCCTGCAGAACAATATAACTTAAAGACGATTGCCGATATCGCAGAGCGGTTTGACGTTTTATCTGGCCTTTCTGATCACACTATCGACAATGCTACCGCCGTTGCTTCGGTTACTCTAGGCGCATGTTTGATTGAAAAACATGTCACAATGGATCGTAACGGGGGCGGTGCAGATGATAGCTTTTCTCTTGAGCCTCATGAATTAGCTGCATTATGTAAAGACACGAAAACGGCTTGGCAAGCGATGGGGCAAGTGAACTACGAAAGAACAGAAGCTGAAAAAGGTAATGTTAAGTTCCGTCGCTCTTTATATGTAGTAAAAGACATCGCGAAAGGTGAGTTATTGACGCCTGAAAATGTTCGTAGTATCCGACCTGGGTTTGGTTTAGCGCCAAGATACTACGAAGACGTTATAGGAAAAAAAGCGTTATCCAATATAGAAGCAGGAACCCCTTTAGCTTTTGAATTATTTGAATAAAATATTATGTCATTTGAGATAGCTGGGTAGAGATTATCTCTCGAAGGCTATCTTTGTTTATTTCTAATTTACTTATGATATCTACAAAGTTAGAAACTTCACTATCAGGAATTAGTTTATATATATTACAATACTCTTCCATACCAATACCTGCTGAAGAGTTAATAGATATTATGTTAACAGTGTCTGTGCTAGAGAGTAAATAAAGCTCTAAAGGCTGTTTATTCGATAAGAAAGTTACACCCTTTTCTTTAAAAGATAAATAATCTGATTCATTTTCTTTCGGATGTAATTTTAAAACTGGTTCAAATCCTTCACTTCTACTTTTCGATATTATCAAATCATAAATTTCATGAAAGAAACCGTTATCAATAAGCTTTCCCTTCAATATATTGAATGTTGGCTGCGTGGCGATGATGAGTGTCTTTTTATCTAAGCTATAAGATTTGTTAAATCTAAAGCAGCGCTGAATATTTGAAGTATATGTTTTGTTTTTGGATAGTACTAATTTTTTTCCCTTATGTAATACGGATTTAGGTAGTTTTTCTGGATGTATCGCATAGATATCATCACATTGCTTCATCTCACCAAATACATAATACTTAGGGTCTCTGTTTGATAGGTAACGTAGTAGTTGCTTTGGTTTAGAGCTTACTTTATGCTCAACATAATTCCCCATACCATCTTCAATCATAGAGTATGAACTTGACAATAATCTGAATAATCTAGACATTTTATTGTTTTCATTATAAAGGTAAAGTTTTTTTATTGTGCAGGAAAAGTCCAAATTGTTATCGTATTCTTTTATTAACGATGTTAACGAATTCTTTATGTTGTTATTTATGGATAATCCGCGAAGTGAACAGAATAAAATGTACTTACCTAAAAAACCGTTTTTTTTAATATGCTTAACTAATAATTTTCTACTCACCAACACTAGCTCTATGTTTTTAGGTAATACACTAGTATCTATGGATTTTGGATCAACATCTTGATAATCATAGAAGAAAATTATTTTCGATAATGTATTGCTGTCTGAACTCTGTGACTTATACAGGCTAAATAACAGGTGTCGGACTGTTGAGCAGATATATAAGTCCATTACTTTTCCTTTTCGAGTTTTATTTTATTTATTAGTATTATAGATGTAAATAAGTAGAGGAAGTATGTCCCTGGATGCGACAGAGGTATATAGCTTAATCCTGCTATAAATATAAATATGGGCATGATTATTAATAAATATGAATAATCTGATTTTATATTTTTAATGCCATAAATAAATGGAATTAAAAGAGTGCCAATATAAAGAAACAATCCTAGGAACCCATATTTTACAGTTCTATCCACTATGCTGTTATGGAAGTTTTTATTATCAAAATTAGCTAATGAACGCCTTACTGTTCCTTCTTTATACATATCTTTTATCATTTTTAAATGTGCATCTTGTCCTAACCCTATCCAAGACGGATTATCTTTTATGATGTTGTAGCCTACTATCCAAAGTTGAATTCTTATTCCCCAAGATGTGTCTAAATTTCCAGAGTTTAAGAGTTTTACTTCTTGTACCGACCGTTCAATTCGACTTTCTATAATAGGGTAGCTTAATATAATTACGCTTGTGAATAACAACAAGCTTGTACAAGCAAGCTTCCAGTTTCTTTTTTTTATAAAGATAAGAGAAATGATTGTTATATATGTTGCGATTAAAGCTAACCACGTCCCTCTTGTGTCAACCAATATGACGTTCATGCTCAGTAAAATAAAGCTGAATGTAGAAAGAAAGGAAAGTAATTTACTCCTGCTTATATAGCAGAGGTAAAGCGTTATGATAGATAATAATCCAATGAAATTAGAGTAAGGAATAGGGTTTAATGGGAGTTTCATCTTCCCTAACTCCTCAAATTCTATAATGTTCATGGTTTGGTAAGATATGTATATAGAGCTTAGAGTAGTTATATATATTAAAAAACGGTAACGAATTGACTTGGGAAAGGATATTGTTGAATATAGTAGTGTGCTAATGAGGACCCTTATCTCAGAAGAACTATAACCATTATAATAATACTTAAACGAAGCATAAGCCGTAGATATCAATATCAATATCAATATAATTATATTGTTGTATTCTATTTTTATATTGTCAATTTTTACTAGGCTACATAATATCTTGGTTATTAAAGATATTATGATTAGAGCTACCAGGATTTTATCTCCATTATGGATGATAAAAAGGCCGCTAACGGCCCAATAAATTGGAAGCAAGTGTATAAATTGCATTATTTGTCGAAACATATTATTTGTACGGGTTTATATTACTATCAGGACGAGTCTTAAGCAGCCTTAAGATCCACATATATTGGTCTGGGTTTTTGCTCACGTAATTTTCAATACATTGGTTCATCATACGTGCGTCCTCTTCTTCGCTTCCTGTTGGGAAGGGTAGAGCAGGGTAGAAGTCCAGGGCGTATTGGCCTGTACTGCTATCGTATTGAGCAAACAAGGGCACAATTTTAGCTTTACTTAGTTTTGATAGGCGACCAAGGCCTGAGATAGTTGCTTTTTGAGTCGCGAAAAAGTCAACGAAGACACTGTGCTCACGGCCAAGATCTTCATCAGGGAGATAGTAACCCAGGTACCCATCACGTACCGACTTGATGAAAGGTTTGATACCACCACTGCGATCATAAACACGACCGCCGTATTGCACGCGCTGTCGGTGCATTAGCCAGTCACTGAGTTTGTTTTTTTGTGCTTTCGCCATCGCAGATACAGGTAAATTGCGTGAAGCTAATAATACCGCTGGGATATCGATAGCCCATGTGTGTGGCACCAGCAAGATCACATTCTCGCCACTGTCTGTAATATCGGTTAGGTTGCTCAGGCCGTTTATCGAAGTGTTATTCTCTAGCCAAGTTTTACTCTTGAGTGTCAGTGAAGCAAATCCCATCAAAAATGAGATGGAAGTAACGTATGACTGATAGAGAGTCTCTTCGCGCTCTTCGATAGATTGCTCAGGGAAACACATCTCAAGGTTAACTCGAGCCCGGCGGTTAGCCTTATTCTTAATTTTTACAGCTTGCTTAGCCATAAACTTAGCTAATGCTAAACGAATGCTGTTAGGTAAGAAGCAGACTAAAGACGATAACAAAACAGCAATCCAAGTTCCCCAGTATTTAGGTGCTAGAAAACCCCATTCAAATTCAGGGTTGTAAGCTTTTGGATCAAAATCATTGCGTTGTGTGGTCATTCATTCACTACATTATTTAAATCAGAGAGTTAACTTAATATCGGTCACTCTGGGAATGATTATATTCGTTAGACATTCCCAATAATACACGCTAAAAGTAGGGTGTATTATTGGTCCTAATCTGAAATATACCGTTAAGCGTTTACGATCTTCATGTACTCAGCAACGCCATCGGCTACTGCTTTAAACTCGATATCGCAACCTGTATCGCGAAGCTTCGTTAGGTCTGCTTGAGTGAATTCTTGGTAAGCACCTTTTAAATGCTCAGGGAAAGGAATCGTTTCGATTTCGCCTTTACCATGGTGCTTGATAACTGCCTTGGCGACTTCTTCAAACGACTCAGCATTGCCAGTACCTAGATTAAAGAGGCCTGATACCCCATTCTCTAAGAACCACAAGTTTACAGCCGCGACATCACCCACATACACAAAATCACGCTTAAAGGTTTCGCTACCTGCGAACAATTTCGGGTTTTCACCGGCATTCATTTGGTTGTTTAGGTGGAAAGCGACAGAGGCCATGCTGCCTTTGTGTTGCTCGCGTGGACCATAAACATTGAAGTAACGAAACCCTACGATTTGCGAAAGCGTTTCGTTGTGTGCTGCTGCATCCGCGGTTAAGCGACGAACGTAGTTATCAAATTGTTGTTTTGAATAGCCGTAGACATTCAATGCACCTTCGTACTCTCGCTCTTCGATGAAAGTGTCGGTCTCACCGTAAGTTGCAGCTGAAGAGGCATACAAGAAAGGAATTTCACGCTCAACACAGTAATGAAGTAGCTCTTTTGAGTATTCATAGTTGTTGAGCATCATGTATTTGCCATCCCACTCAGTGGTAGCAGAGCATGCTCCTTCATGGAAAACAGCTTCAATATGACCAAAATCATCACCGGCCATGACTTGAGTTAGGAAGTCATCACGATCCATGTAATCCGTGATGTCTAGGTCTACAAGGTTCTTAAATTTCTTACCATCTTTTAAGTTGTCGACGACTAGAATATCGTTGTGGCCCGCTTCATTAAGCGCCTTAACAATATTGCTGCCAATCATGCCAGCACCACCCGTTACGATAATCATAATTTTCTAACTCTTTTGAATACAAAACTGTCACGAGTATAGCAAGGAATGGATAAAGCGGGCTAGTGGAATAATTCCCCAACCAGAGTATGATACGGCAAGCTAAGTTATAAATTATGTTGAGTTAATTACTCAAAACTATAGGTATTATCATGAAGATTGCAGTAGCCGGTACAGGGTATGTGGGTCTATCAAACGCTATGCTTTTGGCACAACATCATGAAGTCATTGCGGTAGATATCATCGATGAAAAAGTGGCAATGCTAAACAATAAGCAGTCACCGATTGTAGACAATGAGATTGAGCACTTTCTATCAAATAAGACGCTGAACTTCATGGCAACAACGGATAAAGCCGCTTACAAAAATGCTGAATTTGTCATCATTGCTACACCTACCGATTATGACCCTAAAAACAATTATTTTGATACCAGCTCTGTAGAATCTGTCATCAAAGACGTCATGGAGATCAATCCTGATGCGGTGATGGTTATTAAATCAACGGTGCCGGTTGGCTATACCGAGCGTATTAAGCAAGAGCTGAACTGCGAAAACGTCATGTTCTCACCGGAGTTTTTGCGTGAAGGCAAGGCCCTGTACGACAATCTACACCCATCACGTATTATCGTTGGTGAATGTTCTGAACGCGCTAAAGTGTTTGCGAATCTTCTTGTGGAAGGTGCGGAAAAAGAAAACATCGACGTACTGTTTACTCACTCAACGGAAGCAGAAGCAGTAAAGTTATTCTCAAATACTTATCTAGCGATGCGAGTTTCTTATTTCAATGAGCTTGATTCTTACGCGGAAGCGCATGGCTTGGATTCTCGTCAGATCATCGAAGGTGTTGGCTTAGACCCTCGTATCGGCAATCATTACAACAACCCTTCATTTGGTTACGGTGGTTATTGCTTACCAAAAGACACCAAGCAACTATTAGCAAACTATCAAGATGTACCAAACAACATTGTGGGTGCGATTGTAGATGCAAACCGTACCCGAAAAGACTTCATTGCGGATTCAATTATTAAGCGCTCGCCTAAAATTGTCGGTATTTATCGTTTGATCATGAAGGCGGGCTCTGACAATTTCCGTGCTTCTTCCATCCAAGGGATCATGAAGCGTTTAAAAGCCAAAGGCATCGAAGTCGTCGTGTATGAGCCGGTATTGGAAGAAGAGCATTTCTTTAACTCTAAAGTTTATTCTGACCTTGAAGAGTTTAAAACCGTATCGGATGTGATTGTATCTAACAGAATGGTAGAAGAAATCGCAGACGTAGCAGATAAGGTGTACACACGAGACCTGTTTGGCAGCGATTGATTACAGTAGCGATTGATTGTACGAGTGATTAAGATTAATGACACGAGCGATTAATGACACGAGCGATTAATGACAGCTGTGACTGATCAAAGGTGTGACGGTTGAAGGTGAATTTTAGCATTTGCTAATTCGACCAGATGTTAACAGCTCGATCTATCCGTTTAGTGGCGATATACTGAACCTCTAAACGGATAGGGACACTTATTACCAATGAAAACACGTGACAAGATTGTTTATGCTGCTCTAGAGCTTTTTAATGAGCACGGCGAGCGCAGTATTACGACCAATCATATTGCTGAGCATATCGAAATTAGCCCTGGTAATCTCTACTACCACTTCCGCAACAAACAAGAAATTGTCCGTGATATCTTTACTCTCTATTCGACAGAGTTGCTTGAAAGGTTCACACCGATTCAAGGGCAACAAGAAAGCCTCACGCTACTCAAGCGCTACCTAGATTCTATATTCACGCTGATGTGGAAGTACCGATTCTTCTATGCGAACCTACCTGAAATACTGTCTCGTGATGAAAAGCTCCACCTTGATTACATGGCCGTACAAGAAAAGCTGCAAACCAACCTTGTGGGTATCATGCGAGCCTTCGTTGAGTTGAACTTGCTCAAGGCAACAGATGCAGAAATGAAGTCGATGGTGACGTCTCTTCACTTGATTGCATCAGGTTGGTTGGCGTATCAATCTGCGATGTCTCCAAAAGCTCAAATTACCGAGCAAGTGGTTCATCAAGGAATGCTGCAGATGATCGCGACGGTTAAACCGATTGCGACAGCTCAAGGTTTTGAGCAGCTGACATTATTGGAAGATGGTGTAAGGGCGTTGAACTCTAAATAGAAAGAGACGAGTAAGCGATATACGGGATTCGAAGAAAGATACTCGCATCCCGTATCTGCTCTTTATCGAACCAACCAGCTCTTTGGATTCTGAGCTTGGCTGTTTCTACGAATTTCAAAGTACAATGATGGGCGTGTTTGGCCGCCAGTGTCACCTGCAAGCGCGATGGCTTCACCCGCTTTAACCTTGTCACCTTCTTTCTTCAGTAGTGCTTGGTTAAAGCCATAGAGCGTCATATCACCTTTACCATGGTCGAGAAGAACCACTAAACCATAGCCTCGCAGATACTCGGAAAATACCACCGTACCTGAGTAAACGGATTTTACCTGCTGACCGTACTTGGCGTTGATCACCATGCCTTTCCAGTTAATTTGCCCCGTTTGACGTGAACCGTAGTTATGTAGAACTTTATCTTTGATCGGCCAAGGTAGCTTACCTTTACGTTTTGCTAGGCCATCCATCGGTACTGCATTACGTCGTTCTCGAGCCGCTTTTTCTGCTTTTGCTATTTCAGCTTTCAGGCGAGTTTCATTTCGCTGAAGTTCAGCCAAGTAATTTTTGTCGCCAGAAATATTCTTCTTAATGCTGCCAACGGTTTTCTTACGTTGTGTTTGAGTCTGAGACAACTTGTCACGCTTGGTGGTTTGCTGTTTTAACAATGTTGCGATTTGTTCTTGCTCGAGTTGACGCTGTTTGTGGCTTTCTTCTAATTCGAGTTGCGTCTGTTCAATCGTTTTAATGGTTGCGGAGCGAGCTTTGGCAAGGTGCTGGTAATAATGACTGATGCGATCTTCTTCTACACCGGTGTTGAGAATGTGAGAAGAAGCCTTAGCTCGACTCGTCATGTAGTAAGTCTGAATGAGCTGCTCTAACTTGTCTGTCTGGACTTTTTTCTGTGCAGTGAGCGCTTTAATCTTTGTGTCTAAATTAGCAATATTAGCATTAGCGGTATTGAGCTGCTTTTTACTGTCTAGAATCGCTTTTTCAAGTGAAGCGATGGACAGCTCCTGCTTCTTGAGGTTTGCCTGTAGGCTATCGAGTTTCTTTTGCTGGGAAGAGAGCGCTTTCTGTTGACGAGAGATTTCGCTTGATACGCCTTTCAGTTCACCTTGAGATGCAGCAAATGATGATGAAGACAAAAGAGCAACACCAAGGCTGGCAGATATCAAAAGAACAGTGCTCATTGATTGAACGGGTTTCATCATTATCGTCATTTTGCTCTTATTAATAATCAGCATCTGCTGCGAGTCTTTTCGCATCTCGGCTATCGGTTATTTGTCGGATCCCGAATCTGCCCTTAAATCCCATCACCATGGATGAAGTTCTGAGAACGACCGTTAAACCCCTGATCCATGTCTAAAGATGGCTTGTCAGTTTTCGGTTTTCCAACAATTTTTGCAGGAACACCAGCGACAGTCGTATGAGGCGGAACGGCTTGAAGAACCACAGAGCAAGAACCAATTTTCGCGCCTTCACCCACTTCAATATTGCCAAGTATTTTAGCGCCGGCACCGATCATTACACCTTCTCGGATCTTAGGGTGACGATCGCCACCTTCTTTACCCGTACCACCTAAAGTCACGTCTTGAAGGATAGATACATCATTTTCAACTACGGCTGTTTCACCAATCACGATACCGGTGGCGTGGTCGAGCATGATCGCTTTACCGATACGAGCGGCTGGGTGAATATCCACTTGGCAAGCAACCGAAATTTGGTTCTGTAGGTAAGTAGCAAGAGCAATACGCCCTTGCTTCCATAGCCAGTTAGCCACTCGGTAACCTTGCAAAGCGTGGTAGCCTTTCAGATAAAGCAGAGGCATCGAGTACATCTCGACCGCAGGATCTCGATTTACCGTCGCACAGATATCACAAGCAGCCGCATCAATAATCGATTGATCTTGCTTGAATGCTTGTTCAACCACCTCACGCACCGCCATTGCGGGCATTGAAGCCGTCTTTAGCTTATTGGCTAGGATATAACTTAATGCAGCGCCTAAGCTTTCGTGGTTGATAATGGTGGCATGGTAAAAACTCGCAAGCATAGGTTCTTGCTCTGACTGCTGTCGAGCTTCCTTCACAATGCATTGCCAAACCTTTTGCTGTTCACAGTGTTTCATTTTTCCATCCATTTTATCTATTTCATTCCACGACTTAATAAGCGATGTTATCGCTCTGACTTCTTGTCTCGAGCAAGCAGATCTTGTGCCGCTAAGTGGGCATCTTTCCCTTGATACAGCACTTGATAGATTTGTTCAACAATTGGCATCTCAACACCCATACGTTCGGATAGTAACCAAACTTCTTTAGTGTTGCGATAGCCTTCGACCACTTGGCCGATCTCTTCTTGTGCAGTATCGACGTCTTTACCTGAACCTAAAGCCAATCCAAAACGACGGTTACGTGATTGGTTATCAGTACAGGTTAGTACTAGATCGCCCAGCCCTGCCATACCCATAAAGGTTTCGGGTTGTGCACCCAGTGCAGCGCCTAAGCGACTCATTTCAGCTAAACCACGCGTGATCAGTGCAGTACGAGCATTGGCACCAAAACCAATGCCATCCGACATGCCTGCGCCAATTGCGATAACATTTTTCACCGCGCCGCCAAGTTGCATGCCGATGAAATCTGAGTTTGCGTATACGCGGAATGTTTTACCGCAGTGAATCTTCTCTTGCAGCTCTTCTAAGAATACTTCATCTGGTGAAGCGACAGAGATAGCCGTTGGCATGCCCATCGCTAACTCTTTGGCAAAAGTAGGCCCTGATAGAACCGCTAGCGAGTACCCATCACCCAGCACATCGTGCGCGACATCTTTAAGTAAGCGGCCTGTTTCTGGCTCTAGGCCTTTGGTCGCCCAACAGATGCGAGAATCTGTACCTAAGTAAGGTTTCAGGCTGTTTAGAACAATACCAAACACGTGGCTAGGCACAACAACGAGAAGGTCACGACTTGCTGTTATTGCTTTCTCAAGATCGGATTCGATGATTAGGCTTTCTGGAAAGTCGATATTTGGCAGGAACTCATTATTAGCACGCTCAGATTCAAGACGAGCCATATGAACAGGGTCGTGTCCCCAAAGAACAACATTGGCACCGTTACGCGCTAGAGATATCGCTAAAGAGGTTCCGTAAGAACCGGCGCCTACCACTGTCATCGCAATGTCTTTACCGTAAGCGCTGTCTTTACCGTAAGCGTCTGCCGTGTTAGTCGGGCGAGTTGTGTCTGTCATGCTTCCACCTAAAAATAATGAGGGAAATCGAAGAGTTTTGGAGAAACTCTTTACTAAGAAGAAAAAGCGCTCTACCAAAGTACAGTGTAAATAAAAAATGCACATCGCAGAAGCTGCGATGTGCATTTAAAACTAATTATTTCACAAAAACTAGCTATCGAATAAAAGGCAATCTTCTAATAGAAATAGCCGTTTGTTGGCCGTTCGTTTATTAGTTATTTATTGGTCATTTATTCGCTAAGCGTTAAGACTATATTGAGACTTAAGCTTGTTCGCCTTCAGCTTGTTGAGCTTGGTTTTGTAGGTAGTTCATGAACAAAGCATCAAAGTTTACTGGAGCTAGGTTCAGTTGTGGGAACGTACCTTTAACCACTAGGCTAGAAATTGTTTCACGCGCGTATGGGAACAGGATGTTCGGGCAGAATGCACCTAGGCAATGTGCCAGTTGACCAGCTTCCATTTCGCTTGCAGAGAAAATACCGCCTTGTTGAACTTCACAAAGGAATGCTGTGTCTTCTGCATTCTTAACAGTAACAGTTAGACGTAGGATAACTTCGTAAACGCCTTCGCCAAGCTCACGGCTTTGAGTGTCTAGGTCCAGTTTTACATCTGGGTTCCACTCTTTTTGAAACATATCTGGAGAGTTTGGCGCTTCGAAAGAGACGTCTTTTAGGAAAATACGTTGGATTGCGAAGTTCTGTTGTGCGTCTTGTTGTGCTGCTTCAGCCATTTTCTTGTCCTTAAAAATTTATAATTAGGCTCTGTTCATCATATCAGTCGAACAAAGCCCTAAAGTAATATCGTTTTACTCGGCCAGCTTATTTCTTACCTTTAACTAAAGGAAGGTTAGCTTCGCTCCAAGCCACTAAGCCGCTTTTCAGCACGCTTACGTTTTCGAAACCTGCTTTAACCAGCAAGTTCGCGCTTTCTTGAGCGGTTTGACCCGTCTTGCATACTACGATGATTGGGTCTGCTTTGTGACTTTCAAGGCTACCAAAGTTATTTGCTTTGATATCTGACGGTAAAATGTGAACTGCGTCAGTAATATGGCCTTTCTTGAACTCATCCTTAGTACGAATATCAACCACAACACCGTTTTCGCGGTTAATCATGTGTGTGGTTTGCGCTGCCGTGATCTCTTTATAAGCTGCGTTTGATGTCTTGATAACGTTCGCAATGATGGCAACAACCAAGCCGATCCATACGATGGCTAAAATCATATTCTCTTGAACAAATGGAACTAACTCTTGCATATCTTGAACTCTTATTCGTTATTGAGCGAAAAACTATAGGTCAGGAGTATAGCGAAGTTTAGTTTTTTGTATAGAGAGCTTAAAAGGATTCTACCGCTTAGTTGTGCATGCCGTTAGGATGTTTGGGGTGTATCAAACATGATGTACAAATATTCATAAAGAATGAGCTAAGGATACTTTAGAACTTTTATCTGAATATAAAGCTGAATGCTATCCTAAAGCTACTTGAACGGTAAAGTGGTAGTTAATCGAATTGTATGATGAATGAATTATTTATATAAATTACTTATGATATTTTTCTATTGTATTGTCTATCGCGTTGAGGTGATGGTTATGATATAATACTTCGATTTTTTACTCATTAATTTATGTTTTAATAATTTGGTTATATTAAGACAGACTAAACGAATTATAATTTGGTGATGATAGTGAACAATGTATTAATATATTCATTTTATACTGATGATAAATATTACTCTAAAAAGAAAGATGAACTAATAGCTAATTTAAAAAGGCTTAATATTGAATATAAAATTGACTTGCTTACAATCCCTGAAGGTTTAGAGTGGAGTGATGTTTGTAGAAAAAAAATTGAAATGTTCAATCAAGCATGTGTTGAAAATCCGGATAAAAAAGTTTTCTGGATTGATGTAGATTGTCAAATTAATTACTTGCCTGAATATATTGCTAATTTTAGCTCAGATATTATAGGCTTCGCTCGAGGTTTCTCATCACCGATGAAAACAGGTTATCATTTACGAAGCCGTTTTTGGGAACCTTGCTTTATTGGAGTCAATAATACACCTAATGCAAGACGATTTATTAGCGATGCATTAGCTAAAGAGAAAGAGTTTACTGGCAAAGCAACCGATGATTACTTTTTTGAAGAGTCATGGCGTATGAATTGTGATTTATTGAGTTATCAAGTTATTCCTTCAAGAGAGAGATCTGATGGTGAAAGCGAAGGGTTTTTTAGTTTTGGTGCCTCTGGTAATGTAGAGAACTTTGTAGGTAAAGTCGCTCAACACGAAAAAATAAATAATAGCACTGATAAGAAGCAAGTATTGATCAGCACGCTGTCGAAATTTGGACTTCTTAAGTATGCTTTAAAAGCTAAAAGAGTTATTTCCGGTGGAGTAAATACAGCGGAAGTTCATGCGGAAAAACTATCTCTAAAAAGCTTTAAGCATAAAGTGTTAGTAAGTGCTCTAAATAATAAATTTGAACAAATTTCCGACTTGAGAAATAAGAATATTATGGCTCAAGATAAAGTGAAGAGTGATATTTTAGCTCAAGCTGATTCAATCCTTGAATACCAAAACTATGCCAAAGGATTAAACCCTATCCCTTTATGTTGGTGGTTTAATCCAGCACCAGGTAATTTTGGTGATTGGTTAAGTCCTTACATTATAACCAGAATTGCAAATCGCTCTGTGAAGCTGATAACGCCAAATAAAATGAAGTCCTTTGATGGTAAAAACCTTATATCAATCGGTTCAATTGCTAAATTTGCAAATAGCAAATCTGTAGTGCTTGGTTCGGGTGTTAGCCGAAGAGAAACTGAACTCAATAATGATGCAGAGTATCTGATGCTTAGAGGTCCGATTACTAAAGAGGTATTGGAATCTGATGGCGGCTCTATGACAAGAGAGGTTTTTGGTGATCCTGCTATTGTTATGCCAAAGATTTTCGAATGTGAAAGAAGTTATAATGGTAGAGTTGCATTAGTTCGCCACTTTTCGCACCTCGATGTAGATATTACTCTATCTGATAATATGGATGAAATTTCTATTTTAGCTTCAAGCTCGAATGATATTGAATCTCTAATCTCTGAATTAAATAAATATGATTCGGTAATTACAAGTGCTATGCATTGCTATATTATATGTCAGGCATATGGAATACCTACAGCTCTAGTTAACTGGGCGTCTCACAGCGATAGTGTTGCTGGGGATGGTATGAAATACATTGATTATGCTGAGGGTGTTGGAGTTCAAGCCTTTGCTCCTAAGATTATAGCTGATGATTTTAATTCTATAGACGTGCAAAGCTTGCTTAACCATGAAAGAATATCTCAACAAAAAATTGATGAAACATACTCTTACTTGAGTCACGTAATTGACGAGTTTAAAAATGATTTTTAAAAAAAATATTAGACTTAATAAGTCGGATTTTTTTTTCTTTTTGAATAACATCAAAGATTATTTGAGTTTTGGTGATAGTAAAGTGTCTATTTGGTATTTTACTAAAATAAAGAATGTAGGGGATCTAGTTGGCCCCTATATAATTTCAAGTATTACCAAAAAACCAATAAGAAAGAACATACTTGGTGTTGGAAAACATTATTTATCTGCGGGGAGCATTTTAGAACAAGCTACGAAAAGTAGTATAGTTTGGGGAAGTGGAGTAATTAGTTCAACACAAAACGTTCCTGATTTCTTACAAAATGTATCGTTAGTTCGTGGCTACTTAACTAAAAATAGGATACTTAATGGCGAACTTGATAATAAAATTGCCGTTGGCGATCCTGCTTTAGCGCTTCCTAGATTTTATGTTCCTTCGGCTTCTAAGAAGTTTAAAATAGGTATCATACCTCATTATGTAGACTTCGATGATGTCACTAATTCAAACCAGGATGACAACATTCGAGTTATTGATGTCCGTCAAGATGTGGAAGATTTTATTGACGATTTAGTTTCATGTGAATATATTTTTTCTTCATCTTTACATGGTTTGATTATCGCTGACACATATGGTGTACCTAACAAGTGGATCAAGTTATCCGACAAGTTAGATGGTGATGATTTTAAGTTTTATGATTACTATTCTGTTTACCCTAAGAGAGAAGTATCCCCTCTTAATTTGGGGGGCGATAACTCACATGACTTTAATGATTATCTAAAACTGTGCAGTTATCAACAAGATGATATTTTGATCGATAATATATTGAGAAGCTTTAATTATGATTAGTGTGACAATTGTTGTCCCTATTTACAATAAAGAAGACTATATAATCAAGCTTGTAGAAACTATAGAAAGCCAATCCATACAACCTAACGAGGTTATTTTTATAGATGATGCCTCGACTGATTGTTCTCTAAAAATACTGAAAAGTCTGAACTTAGACGAGAAGTTTAAGATAATTGAAAATAGTATTAATTTAGGTGTGTCTCAGTCTAGAAATTTAGGAATATCGTTATCTAAAAATGACATCGTTTGCCTTTTGGACAGTGATGACTACCTTGAAGCTGATTATTTAATTTCTATGTATAAAGTAATGACAGAGTTAAATTGTGACTTGTTGGGTTCATCTTATGCTTTTGATATTAATGGTAAGATAAAAAATGCAAGAACAGTTAGTTGTGATGTTGATGATATTAGGAAAGTATCGTTAAAAGATTTTTATAGAAGTTCATTATTTCATAATTTACCTTTTACATGTTCTTCGGTTTTATTGAATAAAGAGAAGTTCTTGTCGCTAGGTGGTTTTCCTGTTGGGATTTCCATGGGCGAAGACCAGGTTCTTTGGACTAAGTTTTTGACTGAAGGGAAGTGCTACTTTATGAATAAATCTAAGGCTTATTATAGATTGAATGTAGCTAACTCCGCGTGTAGTAATAATTTATCTTCCGGATGGTTGGATTATCTTCCCCTTTTGAAAAGCGAACAGTCAATATTTTACGATTTATATATATTCAAACTAATAAATTATTATATGTTTTTTGTTTCCGATAAATCAAAATCCGATTATAAACAAGTTGTTAGATTGATTAAGCGGTGGTATCTACGTGCTCCTTTGGGAGTGCTCATACAAATACTGAAAACACTTACAAAGGTTAAACATTAATGAATGCTATTAGTGCAATGATTAAATTGACTATTCATGTTGTTAGGAATATGAATCGTAAGTTTAAAGTGGTTTTTTCACTAATTTTGATATATATGCTCATTTCTCCTGTTTTTGAGTTGGCCATTTTTAACCTTATAGCATCTCTTCTTTCTGGTGATACTTCAGAAAAGTCGTCATCCTATTTATTATTGGCCTTGATGGCTCTAATATATGTTTTTAATTCCTGTCTTAAGTATTATACAAAAATAGGGAAAGTTAAATATATAAACGAAATAGTAGCTTTGACAGATAAAAATAGTGAGTCAGTATTAAAGGGTAATATAAACTGGCTGAGAATGACATTTTTAGAGTTATTTAACGCAGTAAATTCGTTTGGCCATATTCTTATTATATCGATCCTGTCTATTTTTATAAATAATATATTTGGTGTCATACTGCTGCTTGGTGTTTCTATTATATTTTTTGTGTTCAATGTGGAGTTGAAAAAACAAATATATCTTCAAAAAAAGATAAGATATAACACTTCCCTTTTAAGCTATCAGAAAGGCGAGAACAATGTCTTAGCCAGAACTAAAGCTTCTGAAAAAATAACATTTATAATCAACTCCCTGGTTGCTGTGCTTATTGCTGCTTTGTTCTTTTGTCATATTGAGGGGCTTGTTGGGGCTAAAAATGGTTTAATATTATTATTTGTTATCCGTTTTATTAGTTCTAATTTGTCTAATTTGGGCTCGTGTCTAATGAGGTTTAGCCGGGGTTGGGTTAATGTATTTGATAAGTATGACTCAGTATTGGAGAAGCAATAATGGCTCGTATTGCTTATGTTGTAAATGTTGATTGGTACTTCAAACTACATTGGTTAAATAGAGCTTTGGCAGCTAAAGCAAACGGTTATGACATTGTTGTAATTACACATTTTACTAGCGCTGAAACTCGCGATTACTTTGAAGAGATCGGTTTTACGTGCATTGAGTTGTCATTTTCTCGTAGTGGTGTAAACCCTTTTTTCGAGCTGAGCACTCTATTAAAGCTCTATAATTGTTTGAAAGGTTTGAAACCTAATTTAGTTCATTGTATTACAGTGAAGCCTTCGGTATATGGTGGGTTAATATCGAACCGATTAAAATTACCTTCGATTAAGAGTATTACTGGCTTAGGTGCTGTTTTTTCAAGTAAGTCACTTACCTTCCGTCTTTTGAAACCAGTTGTTATCGGGCTTTATTATTTAGTTGGTAATTCAAAGCAGGGCGCATTTATATTTGAAAACAAGTCGGATCTAAATATTTTTAGAAATGCTAGAATCGGCCGAAATCAACAATTAGTTCATATTGCCGGCGCCGGTGTTGATACATCCCACTTTTATGAAGTATCGACACCTTTGAATAGTTTGGGAACTGAACAACCTTTGGTTGTATTATTTGCTGCAAGGTTACTTAAAGATAAAGGTCTTGATACCTTGATTTCAGCGATCGAACAAGTTAAAAGTAAAGGTATAAATGTGGAACTCTGGGTTGCGGGGTTGTTTGACCTAGACTCAAAAAATGCATACACCAAATGTGAAATTAAACGTTTAGCCAGTGATGGTGTTATTAAATGGTTAGGTGCAGTTGCAAGTAAAGAAATGCCTTCGATATTAAATTCAGTTGATATAGTCGCTTTACCCACACGCTATGGTGAGGGAATACCTAGAATACTGATAGAGGCAGGTGCAACTGCTAGAGTTGTTTTAGCATCAAATGTTTCAGGGTGTAACGAGCTTATATCTGATAAGGTTAACGGTCGGTTATTAGAACCATTGAGTGTTGAAGAATGGAGCGAATGTATTGTCGATGTAGTATCTAGACCGTTAACCTATCAATATTATGCTAAGTCTTTATTGAATGAAGTTACAAGTCAATATAGTGATGAAGTAGTTATAGGGCGATTTTTAGCTTTGTATGATAGCCATTGTAGTAAATAATATTTTAATACACATATAGTAGATTCAACATCTATGGAATTCTTTGCTGTATAGGCGTTTCATAGCTATATGTTTGTTTCATAGCTATATGTTTGTTTCATAGGTATATGTTTGTTGCTACCTGTTAGGTGTGTATCCCGTAGGTGCATCTAATAATATTCTTCTAATGCACTCTACATTAAAATCATGGCAGCATTCATCTAGTTCGTTTAAAAGAACTTGCATTTCAGGCCAGCTCAGTTTGCTTTCTTGCGCTGTCATGATTTTTTCGTGGCTGGTTCCTTCTACATTATCTCCTATCAATAGCTCTTCATATAACTTCTCACCAGGTCTTAGGCCTGTAAACCTGATTTCAATATCGCCTTCATCCGAGCTTGAGCCAATGTTTTCTTTCATTCCCATCAGGTGCACCATGCGTTTTGCTAGGTCTAGGATCTTAATTGGCTCTCCCATATCTAACACGAACACTTGGCCATTATTACCCATGGCGCCAGCTTGAATGACGAGCTGTGCCGCTTCAGGAATCAACATAAAATAGCGGATGATGTCTGGATGCGTAACGGTGACGGGACCACCGGTTTTAATTTGTTTCTTGAATAGCGGTACAACGGACCCCGAAGAGCCTAAAACATTGCCGAACCTCACCATAGTAAAGGTCGTTTGAGTCTCTTTGTCTGCCAGAGCTTGAAGAACGAGCTCCGCCATTCTTTTACTTGCTCCCATTACATTCGTCGGCCTCACGGCTTTGTCTGTGGAAATGAGAGTGAAATTTTTAACGCCACATTCTATTGCAGCTTGCGCGCAGGATAATGTCCCAAAAACATTATTTCGGATCCCTTCTACGACATTGTCTTCGACTAGAGGTACGTGTTTATAGGCTGCGGCATGATATAAAGTGTCAACTTCATAGCTTGTCATTAGCTTTTCAAGGCGATTTTGTCTTTGAACTGAGCCTAGTGCAGCAACAATTCTAGTTTGGCTTTTAAGATTATGCTTAGTCGCATTAAGCTCTTGTTCGATCTTATAAAGGTTATATTCATTTAACTCGAATAAGACCAGTGTTTTTGGTTTTTGAGCTATGATTTGACGGCACAATTCAGAACCTATTGAACCCCCGGCTCCGGTAACCATGACACTCTTATCGAATATATTCTTAGTCAATAAGTTGTTATCTGGGGTAATCGGTGTTCGACCTAATAGATCAGCAACATCAAGATCTTTTACTTCGGTCGCCGTTGCTTTGCCTGCAGCGATATCTTCCACTGACGGTACGGATTGTATAGCGATAGGCCAATTAGACAATTTTTCTACTAGTCTTAATCTCTTACCTTTGTTGATATTGTTGATGGCCAGTAATAGTTTAACTGGTTGGTACAGAGATTGGAGATGTTCAAACTCACTAGGATGATGGACTTTTAATCCAAATAAGATATGACCCTTTTTACTCGGATCGTCATCCAGTAACACAACAGGATTATATTCATCACCATGGATCAGCGCATACGCAAGTTCACGACCAGTGGCTCCAGCCCCATAGATAAATACGTTTGGCTTTTTACGTTTAAAAACTTGGTCATAAGCAGAGCGGATCATGATTCTTGGCCCGCCTAATGTCAGTATTGCTAACCCTGCATAGATAAAAGGGACACTTCTGGGGATGAAGGTATGAAAAAAGAATCCGCTTAAAACTAAGGTGAGGGAAGATATAAACACCGCGAGAAATATGTTCCCGACCGCAGGAAACATCATGTAGCGTAGTACTGCCCGATACATTCCGAGTTTAGCGAAACTAAATATAGTCACCGAAACCGTGAGTAATAACGTCACCCATTCATCTAAACCCAGTTCAAAGGTGTATGTACCTAGCCTCAAAGCTATAGCTAAGTAAATCGATACAGCTATCGCGAATATGTCATAGCCAATACTGATCAAACGCTTATTTTTTCGTTTAGTATTGAGGATAAGGCGTATCGGCTTAATCATTATATTCCTTGGTAACTGTTCTAAATCAGGCTTACAAGCTGTAGCTGAGTAATTTAATATCTGCGATATTTTAATGCTCTTAAGTGCGGTAAGCTAGTCGTAATTGATGGTTCTGTGTTGCTCAGTAGTTTTGCTGTTGGTGCTGCTTATTTTTTGTTCAGTATGTAGAGCTTTTTTGTGTTATGAAATTATTAGTCACTGGTAGTACGGGCTTTATCGGCTCTCGCGTTGCGAAGTTAGCACAAGAGTGTCAGTGGGAAGTTGTGCCCGTAGTGCGAAAAGCGGCACAAGTACAGCCTAATAGCTTGTTTGTTAATAGCCAGTTTGTTAATAGCTTTGCTGTTTCTTCTATTGATTCGAGTACAGATTGGTCTGGTGCATTTGACGGTGTGGATTGTGTTGTTCACTGTGCTGCTCGAGTACATCAAATGAATGAAAGTGAGCAAGATGCTTTAGCCGCTTATCGAGAAGTTAATACTCTGGGGACGTTGACTCTAGCGAGACAAGCCGCCGATGCAGGCGTTAAGAGATTTGTCTTTGTTAGCTCGATTAAGGTGAACGGTGAATTGAGTGAATTAGACTCACCCTTTGAGCCTGATCTCAATTATACTCCGCAAGACCCTTATGGCTTGAGTAAGTATGAAGCCGAGATTGAGTTAGCGCAACTTGCCAAAGATACAGGGTTAGAAGTGGTTATCATTAGACCGCCTTTGGTTTACGGACCTGGCGTAAAAGCGAACTTCTTATCAATGATGCGTTTGATTGATAAAGGCATTCCGTTACCGTTTGGCGCTATAAAAAACCAAAGAAGTTTGGTTTATTTGGATAATCTATCTGATTTGATACTGACGTGTTGCGAGCACCCTTCAGCTCCGGGTCGTACCTTCTTAGTATCGGATGATAATGATGTGTCGACAACTCAATTAATGCGAACTATTGCGTTATCAATGGGCCAGGCTCCGAGGCTTTTGCCTATTCCAATGTCTTGGATACAAGCTGGAGCGTCAATTTTAAATAAGCAGCACATAGCGCAAAGAGTATGTGGCAACCTCCAAGTGGAAGTCGGTTTGACGAAAGAGGTTTTAGGGTGGAAGCCCCCAGTTACTTTTGAGCAAGGGATTAAAAACACAGTGCAAGCGTATTTAGATTCCAAATAACTCGTTCCTCGTTTTTGGAATGATGGTGTGGGATTCCTCAATTTTGGAATGACGTGTGGTTGCTCGTTGTTTGGGGGCTTTATGTAAGTTGTCATTCTGAACAGCGAGGCACGATCGTGATTCAGAATCTGTGTTGTGCGGTGTTTGGTTCAGGGGGCTTTAGATTCCAAATAACTCGTTCCTCGTTTTTGGAATGACGGTGTGGGATTCCTCAATTTTGGAATGATGTGTGGTTGCTCGTTGTTTGGGGGCTTTATTTAAGTTGTCATTCTGAACCGCGAGGCACGATCGTGATTCAGTATCTGTGTTGTGCGGTGTTTGGTTCAGGGGCTTTAGATTCCAAATAACTCGTTCCTCGTTTTGGAATGACGGTGTGGGATTCCTCAATTTTGGAATGACGTGTGGTTGCTCGTTGTTTGGGGGCTTTATTTAAGTTGTCATTCTGAATAGCGAGGCACGAGCGTGATTCAGTATCTGTGTTGTGCGGTGTTTGGTTCAGGGGCTTTAGATTCCAAATAACTCGTTCCTCGTTTTTGGAATGACGGTGTGGGATTCCTCAATTTTGGAATGACGTGTGGTTGCTCGTTGTTTGGGGGCTTTATTTAAGTTGTCATTCTGAACAGCGAGGCACGAGCGTGATTCAGTATCTGTGTTGTGCGATGTTTGGTTCAGGGGCTTAGATTCCAAATAACTCGTTCCTCGTTTTTGGAATGACGGTGTGGGATTCCTCAATTTTGGAATGACGTGTGGTTGCTCGTTGTTTGGGGGCTTTATTTAAGTTGTCATTCTGAACAGCGAGGCACGAGCGTGATTCAGAATCTGTGTTGTGTGTATACAGTTGGCTTATTTTGTCTTTCACTGATAATAAACTAAGGGGAATTATGGATAGACAACCCTGTGTATATGTACTTTCATCTCCAAATAACAACGTGTTATATATTGGCGTGACAAGTCAGTTGAAGCAACGAATTTGGCAGCATAAGAATAATATCATGCATTCTTTTACCTCTAAATATAATGTTCATAACCTTGTTTACTATGAATTATTTGAAGATATAGAAGCGGCAATTGCTAGGGAGAAGCAACTCAAAACATGGAAACGTGCTTGGAAAAATGAGTTGGTAAAGAGTGTTAATCCTAGTTGGCAAGATTTGTATCATACGCTTTAGATTCCAGATACTCCGTTCTGGAATGACGAAGTCGCGAGTGGTGAGTATCGAAGAGTTTTGGAGTCTTAGCGTTACTTAAGTTGTCATTCTGAACTGCGAGGCACGAGCGTGATTCAGAATCTGTGTTTTTAGAAAGGGTTTTAAGTTGATTCGTATATTAGATTTTATTTTTGCTTTCTTTGGCTTGTTGTTCCTTTGGCCTGTATTTGTTGTTATTTGTATCCTCGGCTATTTTGATACGGGTTCTCCTGTCTTTTTTCAGACCCGAGTAGGGCGTAACAAAAAACCATTCACTTTAGTTAAATTCCGCACCATGCCAGTGGAAACAAAATCTGTTGCCACTCATTTAGTTGGCGCTAGCTCTGTCACCAAATTAGGTGGATTTCTACGTAAGACGAAACTGGATGAACTCCCTCAATTGTACAACGTGCTTAAAGGTGAAATGAGTTTAGTTGGCCCAAGACCATGCTTGTTTAACCAACAACAACTGATCGATGAAAGAGAATCAAGAGGCGTACTCGCGGTAAGACCAGGTGTCACCGGATTAGCTCAAATCAACGATATCGATATGTCGACACCGAAAAAACTCGCAGAGTGGGATCAACGCATGATTAACACGCTGAATACTAAATTGTATTTCCAGTACATTATTCAAACCGTTTTAGGCAAAGGCTCTGGCGACAGAGTGTAGTTAACAGTTAATAGCAAGCAGCTAATAGCAAACAGTTGGCTGCATCTTATCTCTAGGCTCAGGTGTGTTTTACCTTCTGAGCTTGGCAGAGGTTAATCTTGTTAGCTTAACAATCGATTTGTGTGCTTATCTTATCTTGCATAGGCATTAGCATGGGGATAGGTTTCTGCTTTGCACTGATATTTGTGTGAGGCTATTTCCTAAATAATACATTAAAGGTATTGCTTATGATTTATCCATTTACTTGATTGTGGTTATTATCTATCATGATCAATCAGTTGTTTAAGCTGAGCAACTGATTGAGGGTGTAAAACTTACCCTCTACATATAAACGTTTATATTAATGGAAATCATTATGAAAAAGATGGCTCTAGCAGCTGCATTAGCAGTTAGCTTCTCAGGTGCTGCATTTGCAGCTGAAACGACAGCAGCAGCGGGTGCTGGTTCTGGTACTGGTACAGCAGCAGGCGCTGGTGCATCTGCAGCAGCAGCTGGCACAGCAACAACAGTTGCAGTTGCGACAGCAGCAGTAGCAGCAGCGGCAGCAGTAGCCGTTGCTTCTAACGAAAGCGGCGCAACAACAACTACTACTACTAACTAATTTATTGTTAGAGTATGTTCAAAACCATTTTGTGTGAAAGCATAAAGTGGTTTTTTTATATCAGATTTTCATATTGGACATCAGCAACAAGATTGCTAGGAAGCAGAACTCGTCATGCTTAAACCTCTAATCATATCCCTTGGTCTTTTTCTTGCTGGTTGTTCTCAGCAGTTTCAAGACGTCAATTCCACTTTTGATGAAGCCTTTTTTGGAAGCTCTGATGTTGAGCTGTCGAAGGAATACATTCAAAACTTACCTTATTCCAGCATTTACGCCGAAGTGAATGACCAAGGTAAAATCTTCATGGTCTTAGCGTACGTCGGTGAAAACCCGCAAACGGGCGCAGAGCAGTTAAAGTGGATGTCTTCTGACAAAGCGATGATCGTCACTGAAAATGGACGTGTCGTACAAACGCTGTTGCTTCCTTACGAAAACCTTTCTGGTTTGGCATTCCAACCGTTAAATACGTTCTCGTCTGGAAACAATTCGTCAGCCGATTCTTCTTCTGCGTTTGATGTGTCTGCCAACCCCGGAGCTCAAAAGTGGCAAGCGGTTTACGACTGGCAACCTAACTATCGATTCGGCTATAAAGCAAACATCACCCGAACGTATGCGGGAAATGAAACGGTTGAAACTCCGTTAGCGTCTATCGCTACCAAGAAGTTCCAAGAAAAAATTCAATTCCCAATGTTAGAACAAGACATCACCAACGAATATTGGGTCGACAGCAAAGGCAAAGTGGTAAAAACCATACAGTATTTAGGCCCTGATATGACAAGGCTTGAGTTAACCGTCCTTAAGCATTATCAAAGCAATTAACGAACAGGGTAATGAACTAAAATGATGAATTATATGAGTCATACATCAAAAATGACGGGGCGTCGGTTGCCATTGGTGAGAACTATGTTAACGATGAGAGCTCTGTTAATGATGAGCGCTTTGTTTGCTTTGAGCTCCGCTTCTGCGGCTTCTGATCTTGTTACGCCTGAACGCTCTTCGTCGATAAAAACAACAATCGAGCTTCCTCTTCAAGGTGTGACGCTTGAGTATCAAACTAACGTTCGACTGCTTCGTGTATTAGACGACGCAAACGCGAATGCGAGCTCTAACGCTAACGGTACTATTGGTTACTTCCCCCTTTCGGCTCAACTGTTTGATGAAACCAATACTGAAGCGACTGCAGTTACTGGGTTTAAAGAAGCTAACGAATCTATCGAAGCCAAAAAGCGCAATGTACTGAACCAGCTTGAAGCTTTCGCAGTAGAAGAGCCAGAAGCAAATTTAGTGCGCCAACAATTAGCCTCTTTCCAATACCTCAATCGAGTGTTTATTGAGCTAGACCGTAATGCCGTTATCTCGCAATCAGATAAGAACCCACTGCTTGTTTCAAGTTCTCATACTAACAAGCCGTCGTCTGATGCCATAAAAAGAGTGTCGACTAGCGAAACTCAAGCCTTTTCTCTGTACTTACCACAACGACCAACGTCAATTCAGTTGATGGGGGCAATGAAAGAGTCGGTAACAATGAATCTGATTGAGCATGGCACGTTGAATGATTACCTCGATGCATTACCGAACGGTTTTATTGGTGAATCTGCAGATAAAAGTGTGGCGTATGTTGTTCAGCCAGATGGCGTGGTGCAAACCATTCAATATGCGTACTGGAACGAACAGCCGGTGTACTTAGCACCAGGTGCTATCGTATTTATGGCGTTCTACTCTCTGCCATCGGAATACTCAACGTTGAACCAAGATATTGTCGATTTGCTACGTCATAAGGTTGGCCTGTAATGCTGAAACAGAAATCATTCCCTCTATCGGCAGTGTGCACATCGGTTACCTGCGCCTTGTTAATGGCTAACAGTGCTTCTGTTTTTGCAGAGACGGTTTTTACAGACACGGCTCGTGCAGAAACAACTATTGATTCCTCTTCGATTCGAGCAGAAAAATCGTCATTCGACGACACAGAATACCGAACATCGCAAATGAACTTTGGTGGTGTCGGCTTAATGCAAATGCCAACAGGTCGAATGGCACCAGAAGGTGAGTTCAACTTTAGTGCTTCGTTTAACAATGAGTACTATTTTTATAACGTGAGCCTACAGGTAATGCCTTGGCTTGAAACCACCATTCGTTATACACAAGTACAAGATCTGCTTTATAGTGGAGGCGCAGACCAAGATTGTTCTCAAAACTCATTCAGTGGCTGTACCAAATACACAGATAAAGGCATCGACTTTAAACTGCGCTTAATCGAAGAAGGGTACTATCTACCGGAAGTGTCGGTCGGTGTGCGTGACTTTGGTGGTACCGGTTTATTTGATGGCGAGTTTGTTGCGGCCACCAAACGCTTTGGCCCTGTTGATTTTACCTTGGGCATGGCTTGGGGATACATGGGCACCAGTGGCAACTTCACTAACCCATTGTGTAAAGCCAGTGACAAGTATTGTGAACGCCCGTCTGATTATAAAGGCAATGGCGGCAGTGTCGATTTTGAGCGTTGGTTTAAAGGCGATGCGGCGATTTATGGTGGTTTTGAATATCAAACCCCGTATAAGCCGTTAACCTTGAAGCTTGAATACGATGGCAACGATTATTCTCAAGACTTTCCAGTAGTACGTGGTGGTGTCGACATGACACAACACACGCCATGGAACGTGGGTGCGGTTTACCGTTTCACCGATTGGGGTTCGGCTAAAGTGAGCTACGAGCGAGGTGATACGCTAACCCTTGGTTTCGATCTCTCTACCAATTTCAACGAAATGTATTCCGTGTGGCGAGATACCGAAACAGCAGAGTTGCGCCCGAGTGGTGTCGAGACGGTTGATGACATTGATATGGCGGCCCTTGCAAGCCAACTTGAAACGATCGCTGGTTATGAACAAGCGCAAATCTTGGTCGACGATAACAGCATTGTGGTAAAGGGCACTCAGGTTAAATATCGAGACAGAGATATCGCTGTTGAACGCGGTGCGACCGTGATCGCGAATGCGGTGCCAAGTTATATTGATACTTACAAAATCATCGAAAACGATAAATCGATGGAACTCACCGAGACAACGGTCAATGCACAAGCATTCAAAGCGGCAGCGAACAACAATTATCTTAACGCTCAAACCAGTGATGCTTCACACACTCACGAATTAGAACGCAAGAAATCCGTTATCTATCATGATGGGCGTGAGCGATTCGATGTGTCGATTTCACCAAACCTCGCTCAATCGTTCGGTTCGGCTGAAAACTTCTACCTATACAGTTTGGGTTTATACACCAATGCTTCGTTCTGGGCGTTAAACAATGTTGAACTGTCGGGCTCTCTGTACGTTAACTTAGTCGATAACTACGACAAGTTTAATTATACCGTTCCATCAGACGGCACTGACCAAACGCCAAGAGTAAGAACCTTGTTCCGCTCTTACGTTGACGATCCGGTTCGCTTAGATCGCTTACAACTGACTTGGTTTGAAGACTACGGCAGCGGTGTCTACACCCAAGCTTACGGTGGTTACCTTGAAAGCATGTTTGCGGGTGTGGGGGGCGAAATCCTGTATCGACCATTCAACCAAAACTGGGCTATTGGCGCAGACATGACAGCAATAAGCCAGCGCGATCCTGAAAGTTGGTTCGGCACGTTTGATCAAGAGATCCAAGTCAACCCAGATGACAGCAGCCGAACGTATAAAGTGATCGATAAGGGCACGACGGGTTTCATCACCGGTTACTACACCCCACAATGGGACTTCTTGAGCGATACCTTGCTTAAAGTGGGCGTCGGTAAATTCCTTGCGGGTGATATCGGGACTCGTGTCGATTTCTCTAAGCAATTCAAGAGTGGTGTGATTGCCGGTGCGTTTGTCAGCTTAACCGACATGACAACTGAAGAGTACGGTGAAGGCAGCTATACCAAAGGCTTCTATGTATCAATTCCGTTCGATCTGGTTACCGTGAAACCAAGCTCAAGCCGCGCTGGCTTTACCTGGTTACCGATCACGCGTGACGGCGGCCAAGTGTTAAATAAGCAATACAACTTGTTCGATCAAACTGATGCTCGCTCACCTTGGTTCCAAAGACCAAGCAGCGTTAAGTAGATTTAGGGGCCGATACGAAACAGAGGCTGATGCGAGACAAAGGTTAATGCGATAAAAAGAGTGGCGTCATTCTGGACAGCGAGGCTCGAGCGTGATTCAGAATCCGGTTGTGTTTAGTTGTTCAGCAGGCTTTAGATTCCAAATAGCTCGTTCCTCACTTTTTTAGTTACAGAGTGGCGGAATGACGAAATAGCGGAGTGACGAAATAAGGGTGTTGGCTTCGTTTGAGTCGTCATTCTGGACAGCGAGGCACGAGCGTGATTTAGAATCCGGTTGTGTTTAGTTGTTCAGCAGGTTTTAGATTCCAAATAACTCGTCCCTCACTTTTTTAGTTACAGAGTGGCGGAATGACGAAATAGCGGAGTGAAGAAATAAGGGTGTTGGCTTCGTTTGAGTCGTCATTCTGGACAGCGAGGCACGAGCGTGATTCAGAATCCGGTTGTGTTTAGTTGTTCAGCAGGTCTTAGATTCCAAATAACTCGTTCCTCACTTTTTTAGTTACAGAGTGGCGGAATGACGAAATAGCGGAGTGACGAAATAAGGGTGTTGGTTTCGTTTGAGTCGTCATTCTGAACAGCGAGGTACGAGCGTGATTCAGAATCTGGTTGTGTTTAGTTGCTCAGTTGGCTTTAGATTCCAAATAACTCGTTCCTCACTTTTTAGTTACAGAGTGGCGGAATGACGAAATAGCGGAGTGACGAAATAAGGGGGTTGGCTTCGTTTGAGTCGTCATTCTGAACAGCGAGGTACGAGCGTGATTCAGAATCTGTGTTTGTTTTGAATGACGAAGTCTAAGAATTACGGATTCATAGGCTTTCAACTATTTGCATCCGCTCCTAGGCTCTCGCATCAGCCCTTAAGCTTTTTCACCTTGAATGCTTTCACCTTGAAAGCATTCAACTAGGTTGATAATAAGCACAGATTGTGGATAATGCTTACGCAATAAAATAACCGTGTGGAAGTACGGTCTTTGACACGGTTTACGACAAAAAACTTCTATCTCAATTCCAAATAGATAGAGGCACATTAACTACGCAGTGTGATGTCGCGGAATATCAAAGGGCGGTAGCTTCCCACTTCCCAATCGTAAATGGGAGCAAGATCACAGCTCTTTCACTCCTTGGCTCTATTAAATACTGCGCAGCTGATAAAATGACTCGCTTAATTTCCTTTGGGTATCCTTCGGGGTATCACGACACATTCCGTTTCTATGAACTTGGTTAACATGAAGATTAATAAAAATCGTCTCCTTATAGCGCTCCTTCCTGCACTGCTTGCAGGCTGTACGACTCCAGGAACACACCTTACGACTGGCAATAAGAATGTGATTCAGCCTTCAGAGGAACAACAAGAGTCTGATATTTCTGACGTGGTTAATCTTTACCCATTGACGGCTCAATCGGTATCAAACTACCGAAATGATTCTTTATCGGTTTCACAAGCAAACCCAGAACTCGATGTTGATATCGCCAAGTATGAATATCAAGTGGGTGTCGGTGATATCCTAAACATAACTATTTGGGATCACCCTGAATTGACCATTCCTGCTGGTTCTTACCGTAGTAGTGCAGAAGCAGGTAACTGGGTTCATGCTGATGGCACTATCTTCTACCCGTACATTGGTACTGTTGAAGTCGCCGGTAAAACCGTCCGTGAAGTGCGTGCTGATATTGCAAGCCGCTTAGCGAAATACATCGAAAGCCCTCAGGTTGATGTTAACGTTGCAGCTTTCCGATCTAAGAAAACTTACATTACCGGTGAGGTTTCAAACCCTGGCCAGCAAGCGATTACCAATATCCCTTTAACATTACTGGATGCCGTGAACCGCTCTGGTGGTTTGTCTGAAGATGCCGACTGGCGTAATGTTTCATTAACGCGTAATGGCGTGGAAGAAAACATCTCGCTTTATGGTTTGATGCAGCGTGGTGACTTAACTCAAAATCGCTTACTGCAAGCGGGTGATATTGTTCACGTACCGCGTAACGATAATCAAAAAGTCTTCGTGATGGGTGAAGTGAATGACCCACAATTGTTGAAGATCGACCGTGTCGGCATGAGCCTAACGGAAGCACTTAGCAACGTAGGCGGCATCAACCAGTTAACGGCAGATGCAACGGGCGTGTTCGTGATTCGCACTTCGGATGATAAATCTGAACGCATGGCCGATATCTACCAACTGAATATGGAAGATGCCTCTGCATTGGTGATTGGCACCGAGTTTGATCTGAAACCTTACGACATTGTGTATGTTACCGCCGCGCCAATCAGCCGCTGGAACCGTGTTATTGGTCAGCTTGTACCGACCATTTCAGGCTTCAACGACCTAACCGAAGGCATGTTGCGCGTTCGTAATTGGTAGTAAGCCCTGATTGATAATCAGGTTACATGTTGCGTGTAACCTGATTTTTTATATTTATAAGCTAAGCGCGTCAGATTTATAAATACGCTCGGTTTACGAAAAATAACGTTATAAGTGAATTATGTTTAATAAAATTTTGGTGGTGTGCGTTGGTAATATTTGTCGCTCACCGACTGGAGAACGTGTTCTTCAAAAATTGCTTCCCAACAAAGAAGTGGCTTCTGCAGGAATTGCTGCCGAAAAAAGTCGTTTAATTGGTAAGCCAGCCGATGAAACGGCGATTTTGATCGCCTCTGAAAATGGTGTCGATGTTGAAAATCACCAATCTCAACAAGTCACACCGCAGCTTTGTGCTCAGTATGATCTGATATTGGTGATGGAAAAGGGCCATTTAGAAGCGCTCACTCAAATATCACCGGAAGCGCGTGGTAAAACCATGCTATTTGGCCAGTGGATTGGTCAGAAAGACATTCCCGACCCGTATCGTCAAAGCCGTGAAGCATTTGAATATGCCTATCAATTGATTGACGAAGCGGCACAAGCTTGGGCGAAAAAACTGTAATGGCTACTGTCATTTAATCTAGATGACCTTTAGCTTTAAGCAGTTAAGCAGTTAAGCAGTTAAGCAGTTAAGCAGTTAAGCAGTTAAGCTTGAATCGCCACCAATAGAATCACATAAGAGGTAAGGGGACGTAAGCCGTACGTCACTTATCTTCAAAATATTAGTTTAGGAAGTAGCAATCTGATGACAACACAACCATCTCAGCAATCACACACAGATAACTCTGATGAGATAGATTTAGGGAAACTGCTTGGTATCCTGTTGGACGCTAAATGGTTAATCATGGTCACCACATTTGCTTTTGCTGTGTTCGGTATCGCGTTTGCGCTACTTTCGACTCCGATTTACAAAGCGGACGCACTGATTCAAATTGAAGAGAAGAGCTCTGGCGGCATTTCATCGATGGTTGGTGATATGGGCGAGTTGTTCTCTCAAGAATCTTCTGCCACGACAGAGGTTGAGATCATTAAATCTCGTATGATCTTGGGCGAAACGGTTGATAAATTCAATTTAACCACCGTCACCGAACCAAATTATGCACCGATTGTTGGTAAAGGGTTTGCTCGCCTAACCGGTGATATTAACCACATTGCCGTGAGCCGTTTTGCATTGCCAAGCTATGCCAGCGATTACGGACATACGATTCAGATCGTTGATGCTGAAAAAGGCACTTACCAGTTAGTTCGTGACGATGAACGCGTTATCTTGAAGGGTAAAGTAGGGGAGCTCGCGACAGCAGACGATTACAGCTTGTTTGTTGCTGGCTTTGAGTCGAGCAATGGCTTTGAATTTACCATTGGTAAACGCAGCCGATTAGAGGCCATTGAATGGCTGAAATCGTCTTTGTCTCTGTCTGAGCAAGGTAAGCAAACCGGCATTTTGAAGCTAAGCTTTGAAGGTGAGAACAAGCAGCAGATCTCTGAGATACTCAACCATATCAGCCAGATCTACTTCTTACAGAACGTGAAGCGTAATTCAGCGGAAGCAGAGAAGAGCTTATCTTTCTTAGAAAGCCACCTTCCGGGCATTAAATCTGAATTAACTGGCTACGAAGACACACTGAACAACTACCGTCAAGAAAACGAATCGATCGACTTGGGCCTCGAAGCACAATCAACGCTGAAGGTAATGGTAGAGCTTGAAGCGCAACTGAATGAGCTGACGTTCAAAGAGAGCGAAATCAGCCAACGCTTCACTAAAGATCACCCTGCATATAAATCACTGCTTGATAAGCGTAAAACGCTATTGGGCGAAAAAGAGCGCCTAAATAAGCAAGTACAAAAACTACCGAAAACCCAACGTGAAGTACTGCGTATGACACGTGATGTTGAAGTAAACCAACAGATCTACATCCAGCTTTTAAACAAGGTTCAAGAGCTGAGCATTATTAAAGCCGGCACTGTGGGTAACGTTCGTATTTTAGATGACGCTCAAGCGTATGCTCGCGCCGTTAAACCGAAGAAGCCATTGATTGTAGTGTTAGCCACGCTACTGGGTGGCATGCTAAGTGTCGCGTTTGTGTTAGTAAAAGCGGCGTTCCACCGAGGTGTTGAAAGCCCGGATCAAATTGAACAAATTGGCCTGCCTGTTTACGCAGCCGTACCAAAATCTGATTTGCAGATAGAGCTAACGAACCGTTTTAAATCGAAGAAGAAGCAGACCAAAGGGACTCAAGCGCTGCTTGCTGAATCTAACCCGGCCGATCTTTCGGTTGAAGCACTGCGTGGCCTTCGTACCAGCTTGCACTTCGCGATGCTAGAAGCGAAAAACAATATTCTGATGATTTCAGGCCCTGCGCCAGGCATTGGTAAATCATTCATCTCGACCAACTTTGCCGCAGTCGCTGCAAAAACAGGCCAAAAGGTATTGTTGATTGATGCCGATATGCGTAAAGGTTACCTACAACAAAGCTTTGGGGTGAACTGGGATAACGGTCTTTCTGATGTGCTTAGCGGTAAGCAAGAGTTCGCTCAATCTATTAAAGCAACACCGGTAGAGAACCTAGATATTATTACTCGCGGCCAAGTGCCACCCAACCCCTCTGAGCTGCTTATGCACCCACGCTTTGCAGAACTAATGGAATGGGCATCGAAAGAGTATGACTTGGTGATTGTTGATACCCCACCCGTACTTGCGGTAACCGACCCAAGTATTGTTGGCGCCTTTGCGGGTACCACATTAATGGTTGCGCGTTACGGTCAAAACACCATTAAAGAGATCGATGTGGCTCGTCACCGCTTCGAACAATCGGGTATCGAAGTGAAAGGCGTTATCTTCAACGCCATCGAGAAGAAAGCATCAAGCTCATACGGCTATGGTTACTACAACTACTCATATTCGAGCGATAAGAAGTAAAGAAAGCAGATACGGGATGTGGTGACACATCCCGTTATTCCACCATTCCGCTATTCCGCTCTTCAAGCTTTTCGCATATCGTTCATTCGTATCCCGAATTCTCTTCAGCTCCTAACGCGTTATCACCAAAAGCTAGATTCTGAATCACGCTCGTGCCTCACTGTTCAGAATGACGACTTTAAGTAACGTCAACCACTCCAAAATTCTTCACTACTCGCACCGCTCGCGACTCCGTCATTCCGCCATTTTATTACTTAAGAAGTGAGGAACGAAGTATCTGGAATCTGCTCTTTCCGCTCTTCAAGCTTTTCGCATATCGTTCATTCGTATCCCGAACTCTCTTCAGCTCCTAACGCGTTATCACCAAAAGCTAGATTCTGAATCACGCTCGTGCCTCACTGTTCAGAATGACGACTTTAAGTAACGTCAACCACTCCAAAATTCTTCACAACTCGCACCACGCGTGACTCCGTCATTCCGCCATTTTATTACTTAAGAAGTGAGGAGCGAAGTATCTGGAATCTGCTCTTTCCGCTCTTCAAGCTTTTCGCATATCGTTCATTCGTATCCCGAATTCTCTTCAGCTCCTAACGCGTTATCACCAAAAGCTAGATTCTGAATCACGCTCGTGCCTCACTGTTCAGAATGACGACTTTAAGTAACGTCAACCACTCCAAAATTCTTCACCACTCGCACCACGCGTGACTCCGTCATTCCAGAACGGAGGGACGAGGTATCTGGAATCTGCCTTTTATCTCTATTTCTATATTTGCCGCATTCCGTTTACTCGTCCCCCTCATCTGCACTTCTATTTCTTAACCACCCCACCCGTTAAATACAAACCAATTGCCGCTAGCACCGGATAACCAAACGCTTCATTGGTCATTTCCCCCAAAGGCTTCCAATCGTAGCCGTGCATACAACCCAAGATCACCATCACATGCAGTGCCACATAAGGAATGGTGAACAACAACACAATGTAGCGCTGTACTAACTTAAAAGGTTCATACGCCTTAAGCAGTGCCAGTTTGTGCTTCGCTTTTTCCTCATCAGTAAAAAACATCGCATCTCCTGTGTTGGTGAGTGCATCTAACCCTTTGTTAATGGAAGACTGGCTCCCGAATATTCTTCCGAACAATGTCATACAGCTCCTTGGTTTGTTGATTGGTTATATTCAGCCTTTCTAGTTCTTCCTTGTCCTTCCGTCCTTCCGTCATTCCAGAACTGAGGAACGAGGTATCTGGAATCTGCTCTTACTCTCTTAGCCTCACTACCGGACACGCCTTATTCACCCCCCAATCTTTATGCCCCTTCACGTTCTCATCTGAAATCAAGAACTGCTCTTGCAAGGCGGCCACCAAACCAAACAGCGCCTTACGCTGCCCAAGTGTGAAGTTATCTTCTGGTTGCAGATCGGTATTACAGCCACCGACGATACAAATGCCAATATTGCTCTTGTTGTGTCCTTTCACGTGTGCGCCGGTTTGCGACAGCGGCCTGCCAAGTTCGACATCCCCACTGCGACGAATCACAAAGTGGTACCCCACATCGCGCCAGCCTTTCTCCTTATGCCATCGACGAATCTCGGCGACGTTCACATCTCGCTCCGGCGGTGTGGCGCTGCAATGCACCGTAATAAAAGAGTATGGCGGGCAATGAGGTAAGCGGAGTAAAACCGAAACCAGGCTGAAAGAATAGGATGCTGAAGGCAAACAAGGATCTAACGAGGGGATGAGCTTGACCTTGCTAGCCTGTTCTTCCGAGCCTTCCTGATCTCGTGAACAATTTTGCTCTTCCGTACAAGCCCGCTCTGGCAAAACAGACGCCTCTAATGGTTGGTGTGGAACTCGATCAGTTGCTGGTGGAGTGTTTGACAAAATAAATCCTCTTGTTGTTGTAACCAGGTGGCTAAAAATGTGGATAACGAATCTTTTAAATCAGGGTGTAATGCGATGTGTTGTCGCAAACTTGCTTCTACGGTTTTTGCATAACCAGAGTGGTTGCTGACATAGCGTAAATACATCACGCAATAACCCAGTGGCGCTTCACGCCGCGCTCGGCTGATCATCCAGCAAACATCCTCATAGTTGGGATCTTCAAGGTGCTGGTTTTCGAAATAAGCCTTTTCAAGGTGCCGGCTTTCGAAATACAGATCTTCAAAACGATCATCTTCAAAGTCCGGGTCTTTAAAACACAGCTCTTCAAAACATGGATCTTTAAAATAACGGCATTCGATGCTCGCCATACCGGGTTGATACGCTGAAATAAAAAGAGAAACTATCGCCTTCATTAAGCACCTTATTGCTGTATGGGGAGAGCAATGTACTTCAAGAATCTTGATTGGGGTTGGTGGCAATAATGCGGAAACGGAGGAACACAAAAAAGTGAGAGGTGCTTCGAAGGTAATCATCTTAAGGAGTGTTCCTGTTGCATAACAGTGAGAACACATAGGAAAAACACTTTTTGTTACTTTTTATCTTGCCTCACCTTCGCCCCCAAACCGCTAAAAAGTGTTGTTAATGCCCTTTGTATCAATGGTTATGCATATCTATGAGCCTTCATAGCGAGAGCCAGGCAAATAGATAGACCAATTAACAAGGAGCGTTATTCATGTGTGTTTCCCTCATTCTTTCCTTCATCCCATTAAAAACCGGCTCGCCGATAAGCAAGTTGGTGTTATTAAAATTGGCCGACAACGCAGACGCGCGCGGCGTGTGTTTTCCCTCCTTAAATTATTTAGCGCAATATTGTGAAGTGTCGGTAAGAACCGTTAAACGGCACGTTAACGAACTCGAAAGGCAAGGGTTTGTGAAGCGGATAAAGCGGTTTGATGATTCAGGGCGCCAGCGCAGCAATCTATATCAGCTACGCTTACCCAGCGGAAACCACATTCAGCAGGCCGATCTAGACCAAGCTGCCAGAGCTCTAGCTCAAGAAGACGTAGCTCTAGAGCAAGAAGACAGTGATAAAACAGATCAACATAAATCGGATTTCAATACCCACTCGCCAAACCTGCCTATAAGTGACCATTCAGACACTCACCAGGGTGACTCAAGATCCAACACGGAGAGTGATCGTCCGGCACACATAATCTCTCATAAAGAACACAAAACAGAGTTGAACTTGAAAAGCGGCATCTTAGATGGCACCGATGTGCTTAATACCCCAAACCGTTCTGAAGAACCTGACACTTCCACTTCCACTTCTACTTCTACCTCTACCTCCATCTCTACCTCAAAAAGCAAAACCAAGAACGAAGCCGTGATAGATCTGCTCACCAAAGAGGGCAGCGCACCGATTTATCATGAGTTCTATGAAATATTAAAACGCTCCTACCCAAAGTTAGATGTGCTGCAAGAACTGCATGCCATGCAAGCTTGGCTATACGTTAATCCCGACAAGCGCAAACCCTTTGAGCACATTGGCCACTTTGTTAATGGTTGGCTGAGAAGAAGTGCGCAAGCCAAAACCAAACGAGGTTTAAAGCCTGCATTTAAGAAAACAAGAGCCCCCAAGCAAGCCCAAGTGTCTAAACAAACCCAAGCGTCTAAACAAACAAGAACCGCTAAGCCCGCCAACCCGATCAAAGCCCTTGATTCAATGAACGCAGCTGGCTCAATAACTACTGCTGGGCTAACAAACACAACAGGGCCAACAAACACAGATAAACCGACAGCAGATTTAAACCACGCACACTCAATCCAAAATGACCAAGCTGAAAGCCAATCGCTAGAACCACAACAACCAACACCGGTCACTCAGGCCCTCGCGGACTACAAAGCCAAAAGCACCACTAACCCGTTTGAAGAGCGCATCAAGGCCCTCATTCAATCGAAATCGAAGAGTAGAGACAACGATCAGTGAAAGCCGGAATGTCGAATCAATTACAGGCTTAGACCAGCCAAAGAGAACACAGACAAAAAACGTCAAGAGAGAAAAGTACAATTAGGAGAGGGCAACATGGATGAGACCAGCCTAAAAAAACTGACTACGGAAGAGAAGGTCACCATTTTAGAAAAAGAGATAGCGCGGGTTGAAGGGCGCATTGGCGAGTTCTTAGGTTTGCTTGTTAACTACTACCCACAAGGGTTAACACGCACTGAGATTAAAGCGCTATTGGCGGTAAACAACAACCAAAGCTTTGTTTCGTTATACCGAAACGGCAACATTTTCATTGATATAGAAAAGCGCTATTGCGATGCAGCACAAGAAAACCGCTACTTCATAGGAACCCAGTTTCTACACAACGTACAATGCTTTCGCTGGGTAAATGCTTGGTAAGATGTTCGACCAGACAGGGTGAATTTCAAACTGGTTAATATGCACTTACTTTGCTAGAATGCGCTGCGTATTTAAAAGCGTATAAAAACCGCATAAAGCGAACAAATTGTCACTATTGCCTTTAGGAGCCAAACCTAAGGGCGGTAGCGTACCCAAATGCAAGAGTGGCAAGTAAGTAGTTAGAAAATCAAAAGCGCTACAAGCTACTGAAGGCTGCTTTTGGGCTGTCTATTGAGGCGGTTTTAAAAAGTAAGCAAAATCTAGGTTTTATAAGGGACCGTCGAAAATAGATTGGCTCAAAATAAATGGGAAATTCCTCTGCGCGTAAAAATCGGCAAAAGCAAATTTTTTGAAGCCTTTTTAACTATTTCAGCAGTAATTGTTAGTACTGAAGGTTGAGATATATTGAAGATAACTTGTAATGACTTAGATTGTATGCTGATTTTATACAAAGCATATCAGTGTACGATATAATTACATGAGTTATTAACGTTATATCCACTAAGCAACAGAACGGTGCTTTACTGCGTAGTTAAAAGATGAGGGTATATTGCTATCTACGGTAAAGCACTCAGAGGCCCATACAGCAAAGATAAGAATTGTATGGTGCGCTATCCATGTGGTTAGTTCATTTAGTGCAGTAAGCCAAGTAGTGTTAGGCGGTTTAAAACTGCAGATAAAAGTAATGGAATAAAAACGATTCCTGTATTGCTTTAATTATTTTTCAAGGTTGCTTAGTCAATATTGGATGCCCTAAAGTTAACAGCAGAAAGACCGCGTTCAGATGCTGATAACCTTTAACCGAAGAGGTTATCAAATACCTTGTAGAAGGTGGGTAGATAAGTGTTTATCTAGCGTATTTATTCGATTTTACTGCGGTTTTAAAGATAGAATAAGCGGATGCTAAATTAGTAATGATCAGGAAATTTAGATTAAACCTGCCATGAGTGTGTGTTAAATATTCTAATAAGCCTTTATTTGCGAGAGGTTAACAACCCTCCGTAAATATACTTTTAATAAAAGGAGATAAAATGTCTGTAGTATATGTATCAGGAACTTTTGACTTGTTCCATAGTAATCATTTGAGAATGATTGAGTATGGCCGTGGGTTAGGTAGCACTTTGATTGTTGGAGTAAGTACTGATGAATTAGTATGTTCATATAAAAAGCCACCAGCGGTTCCATTTGAAGAAAGAATCAGTATTGTATCTGGATTAAAAGCTCCCGACATTGTACTTCCACAGCACACTCTAGAACATACTGAAACTGTTAAAAAGCTAAATATCGATAAGTTTGTTATTGGTGATGATTGGTTTGGGAAATACGACTATCTTAAAGATCTTGGGGTGGAAGTGTATTATATGCCTTATGGGATGGGTGTAAGTAGCTCTAACTTGAAAAAGAAAATTTTTGAACAATACAATGAACTAGTGAAGAAAAGTGATGAGCATCCAATACCAGAACCAAAATAAAATTAACATTCTTATTACTGGTGGTGAAGGTGACTTAGCTAAAGCTTTAATCGATAGACTAAGTGAGGACTTTAGCTGCTCTTCTCCAAATAGGCGTGAGTTAGATGTGGGAGACGTTAAAAATGTAGCCTGTTTCTTTGAAGATAAAACATTTGATATTGTGATAAATTTGGCTGGGACATTATATTCAAGTGAGCTGGTCGACTCTAATCCGGAACTATGGATTAAAGATATACAAGTCAACCTCATAGGTACTTATCTAGTTTGTCGGTCTGCCTTACAAAAGAATAAAAACACCAAAATAATCAATGTCGCTTCTACTGCCGCTTATAACTCTTATAGTGATTGGACTTCTTATTGTGCTGCTAAAGCTGGTGTAATAAAAATATCTGAAGGCTTATCAAAGTCAAAATTCTCAGTGGTTACCCTGTGCCCTGGAGCTGTAGACACAAAAATTAGAGACGCCTTGACTATTGAAAATCCGAATATAATGACTATTGATGAAGGGGTGTCTCCTATATTTGATGCTGTTAATGGCAAGTTTGAAGATTCAACAATATTTATGTACAGGAAAGGTGAGTATAAGTTTATTAACGGTGGCTTTAATGATGGGATATGAGAATTAGTAATTTTTAAAAATTAAAACTAATTATTTGAAACTTTCTAGTTAGAATGACATTGCTATTGTATCTTCATAGAATTATTTTTGAAAATAGTACTTCTTCTGTAATGCTATTTTATAGGGTTGCAGTGGAGGTTATTTTTTATCAGTATATTTAAATAAATTTTGACATACAGTCTATATATACGATTTTTAAAGTTCGGTGTTTTTATAATATTTTTATGGTTTTAAATAAATATAAGGTTAATTTGATGTTTTTTTTAAAAAAAATATACTTGTTAATTATGAGTGCGATTTTTTTTCCATTAACTTTGATGAAAAGAAACGCCAACAAATGGATTTTTTATTCTAAATTTGGTTATAAAGATAGTACAAGAATAATTTTCGAAAAATCTGTAGATGATGGATTAGATGCTTACTATTTTTTTGATGATTTACCTCCTTTAAACGTTAAGAAATGCTACTCGTTACGATTTGTGAGAATAGGAACATGGAGATATTTTCAGATAATGTCAAGAGGGCAGGTTGTTTTTCTTACACATGGATTAGGCGTGTTGTCTTTTCTTAGTTACCGTACGAAAATAATACAATTGTGGCATGGTGTACCTATAAAAAAAATCTTGCTTGATTCTAGTTTTGACTGCACCAAGTCAGAAATTATATGGATAAATAATATACTTATTAGACTGTATAGAAAAAGAATTAATATGTATGATTATATCCTGTCACCAGGAGGTCTGTGCAGTAAGTATTTTTCAAGTGCCTTTGGGGTTCCAATTGAAAGGATTCTCACCCTTGGGAGTCCAAGACACGAAGTAATGAAGGTAACATCATTTAGTAAAATCGCAGAAAGCAATGTGATAAACGTATTGTACCTACCTACATGGAGGAATGATTTTTCTAAAACATTGGATGTTGTAAGTTCATTAAATGATAGTGCATTAAATAAAATGCTTGAAGCCAATAATATAGTGATAAATATCCGGCCGCATCCTTATGATATGGACAGATTTAGTAAAGATAATTTATTTGTTAATAACAAAAACTTCAAGATATTAACTGGTGACTTTGACATAACATCAGAATTCAATATGTTTGATGCTTTTATATCTGACTATAGTAGTGTTGTATTCGATCTTGCATACGTTAACTCGAAAATATTATTTTACGTACCTGACTATGATGACTATATTAAAGAAAGAGAGGTTTATACTAATATTTGTGATATTGCTGGCGATAGTTTTGCAAGTGATATCGGTTCTTTGATATTTCTTTTGGAAAAGATATTTGTTAAAAATGAAAATTTAACAAACAACATAAAAAAAATAGGGCTTGTAGATGTAAAAAGCAATCAGACTAAAAATATTATTAATTTTGCTTTGTCGGTAAGCAAACAAGCATAATGATATTACGATTTTTAATTTAACCATCTCAGAAAAGAGGTTTTTTTGATAGTTTATAAAGTAATTCGAAACTTCTCAAATGGTGGTTTATTATATTTGCCGCCTTTTTTGTTTGGTATAATAGCTCCAATAATAATACTAAATTATCAGTCTTCAGAACATGCCATGGTGGAGTTTTATGCGGCTACATTTGGTTTGGGTATGGTCACAAGTGGGATAACAAACTCACTACAGTATGTTGTTTCAAAATTTTCTGATGGGGAGGTCGTTGATAAGTTTATAAGAACATATATATTAAGTCGTCTGGCTTTGATTCTTATTATTTTACCTTTTGAAAATATCTCGTTTACATTTTATGGGATGGAATATACATATTTATTCTTCATTGTTATTATTTTTGCATCATTCCCGGGTTGGTCTTATTTGTATCTAAAAGGATTTACTCGTTTACCAATATTCATGGTTTGGGTGGAGAATTTATTAAAAGTTTGCTTACTGTATTTCCTTTGTGTTTATGATATATCTGTATGGTGGTTTCTAATGATACCTGCAAGTATAAATACATTAGTTAGTCTTCCATTATTAACTTTAAAAACTTACAATTACATGAGACCTAGGCAATTTTTTAACATATTTGGCCTTTTTGTCAGTAACGGAGTCTTGTTTTCACTAAGTTGGCTTACTTTTATGTCTATGTTAATTGGAATGTCAAGCAGTTCGGTGTTGGTTGTTTTTTTTGAAAGAATACTACGTATTTTAGAGCGTGCTTCATCTATATTATCTACATTAATTCTTAGAGCTAACACCAAACTTTCGTTATCAGATAAATTCAAGTTAAATTTGCTAAGTAATATAAAAACCATGTGGCCATATGCGATATGTGCGACTATTGCTTTTTATTTTTTTGTCGACGAACTCGTTGCTTTTTTTGTTATTTGCATATTTAATATTACTTTAGGGCAGTTAGTTCAGCAGTTGTTAAGGCCAAATAAAATATATAACTTTGGTGGAATGATTCAAGCCGTAATTTTACTCATCCCAGTTTTAATAAACCCTCAATTAGATGAAAAGACCGTAATTTTTTTATTTGTAATTGGTGGGTTAGTCAATTTTATTATTCGAGTTTTAAGTGTTACAGGGCCGATAAATAGTGGAAAATTATAAATTAAAGGATATACAGGATGAAATGCTAAGTATCGCAGTTCATTTTGATGATTTATGCCGACAGCATAATCTTAGCTATGTGATTTGTGGTGGGAGTTTATTGGGTGCTGTTAGACATGAAGGGTTCATTCCTTGGGATGATGATTTTGATGTTCTAATGCCAAGACGTGATTTTAACAAGTTTATTTCCATTTGGGAGGATAGTGAAACACTATCAACAATAAAAGTTGGTGATGATGGCTACTATAAAGTAGGAACGCCTCTTAAAGTATTTAATAAATTCACACGAGTTTCTGAAATTAATGAATTAGAAAATGGTATGCCAGAGTTTAATGAGTATGGGATTTTTTTAGATGTTTTTCCTGCTGATTTCTATCCTGATACTATATTTTGGAAAATTATTAACCGATATTTCGGAAAGCTTATTGTTACAAAGGAAATGTCTAGGTTCCCTATGAGAAAAAAGAGTCTTATTCAAAGGTTTATTTATAAATCAACCTTTTTATTACCTAAATCTCTTATTTACAAATTGAAAGAAAAATTAATTTTATCTTTGTGTAACAATGACTTTGAACCTTCGGAACTTAAAGTTGGTTATGGGCTTGAAACTCCATTTAATAATTTGTGGTTAAATATTGATTGTGTTTTCCCAGCTCAAAAGAAGTTCAAGATAAATGGCAATTTTTTCTATGGACCTAATAAGCCTAATGAATATCTAGAAGCGCGTTACGGAGACTTTACAGTTCTTCCTCCAATAAATATGCGTTATCAACATATTGTAGATGTTAAGTATGTGGGAAAAAAAAATGAAGAGTAAGATTGTTGCCTTAATATGTGAGAAACCATTTTTAGGCGATGAACCGTTAAGTAACCCTAGTTTGTATTGGTTCAGTTCTCGTTTAGGTGACAATACTACTTATGTGATGCGTGGCAGTAAAACTAGTAATGGTTACTTATCAATGCCTGACACCAACTCAACTTTTGAACTTATATCAAAAACTTTCACTAATTCTGCCTTTCGGGCTGAACTTAGAAACTCTGTGAAGAAAGTAAGTTCCGAGCTAGATACAGCTGATATTATCTGGATCAGGGGGCCATCATTGGTACCTTTTATTCTATCTAGGTTTTGGAAAAAAAAGTATAGAGAGAAATCTTTTGTCCATATTTGTGCAAATAGATTTACTTTTAATCATCTTAAGTATGATTTTAATTTTAAAAACTTAATTAGGTATGGTTATGGTTGTGCACTTACCGGGCTGATCCAATTTTTACAGAAAAAAGGTGTTACCTTTTTTTATACAGGTAGTCAGGTTGCAGATAATTTCAAAATAAACAATGGAAATTATTTAATTGATTTTGTTTCTGGTGGGGTGGATCTTAATTTAGAATTAAATGTTAACTCTTTAAGTTTCATATCTTTGGGGCGGTTATCTAAGCTGGCAAATAATTCAGAATTTAATCGTTTTGTATCAATGGCAAATTCAAATGTTGATATATATGGACCAGGGGACAGTTCGATTAAGATTGACGGAGTTTCAAACCTTGGTACAGTGTTACCTAGTGAAATATCTTCAATTTTAGATGGCTATAATGTTGTCATTTGTATTACTAATGAGTATTATGAAGGCTTCCCTAGAGTAATTGCTGAAGCTGTTTGTAAGGGATTATGGGTTGTAGTTACAAAAGAGTCTGTGTTCCTCAAGGATATTATTGATTACCCTAAGTTAATAATATCTGAAGATATTATTAGTGAAGACGGTTTACATGAGAAAATTGGGAGAAAGATTGATATTAATAAAATGGAATCGTTCGTTGAGCTTCTTCAAAAACGGTCGGAAGTTGATTTGTAATGTTTTCTTTTCTATTTAAGTTTTTTTCCATTTTAGGCGTGTTGCTTTTTACAAATACGATCGGTCATGATTATTCTGTTTTAAAACATGCCTATGAAATCCGACAAGAAAGTTTTGGGCATCTATTTATATTTCTAAGTTATCTTTACAATAGTTTAGGGCTCGAATATTATTGGGTGCACTTAACTTATGCAATGATTTTTTCATTTTCCTTTGCATTAATCACTAAAAATATAATATTCGCATTATTGATAGTATTTCTTTCCGGTGAGGTTCTAAACGAACAATTGCGTTTTTTTTCTGGAACAATACTGGCTTTGGTCCTGATTAGATATTCATCAGCTCTTTCCATGGTCGTTTATCTTATACATCCAGCAGCGACTATAGTAGCGGGTATTTCAGCTATAGTTAACCGCTTTTTTATCAATAAAAGTGCGATGAGCTTATTTTTTCTGGTTGTCATCTCGATAGCATCCTCTTTTTTGTTGAAGCCTGTGATTATCAAACTATCTGTAGTTTTTGGTTATGCTTATGCTGGTTCCCATTTTTTTGAATCAATTTCAAGCTTTGGATTGTTGTATATTATAGCAACAAGTCTGTTGTCTATATTTATAGTCATTTACTCGAAGAAAATTCAGCAACAAGAAATAGAAGCGATCACAATATATGGTTTGAGTCTTTCTGCTTGTTTTTTTAGTCAGTTTGCTATTTTCTCCGGAAGGTTAGTCTTAGTTATTGCTATTTTGTCTACTACTATTTCTATTCGACCTAGTGTTTATCGAAATACAATAAATTCAGTTAGGATTAATTACTTAGAATCATTTTCAATTTTAATGTTATGTATTGTTTTTTCTGTGTATTTAGCAAAGTATTTCTATTTTTTATAATGAAGGTTTAAGGTTTAAGGTTTAAGGTTTAGGTTTGAGCTATATAAAAAAATCCAATTCAAAGGTTTCTATAATTATGCCAGCGCACAACGCTGGAAAATATATCGCTAAATCTATAGAATCTGTTATAAAACAAAGTTACAAAAATTGGCAGCTAATTATAGTAAACGACAGGTCTACGGATAATACATTAGATATAATAAATAGTTATATTTCTAAAGATAATCGCATAATGTTGGTAGACAATAAAAATACTGAAGGCGGTGCATATTACGCCAGAAATATAGGTTTAGATAATGCTACCGGAAGATATATTGCTTTTCTAGATAGTGATGACTTCTGGTTAGATGATAAATTGAAAATTCAAATTGAAGCGATGATATTACATGGGTATCATGTTTCACATTGTGCCTATACGAGGATTGATGAAAGTGAGCGAAAGTTAGGCGAAGTAAGTATAATGAAGGAGGTTACTTACTCTGATCAGTTAAAATCAAACAGGATTCCTAATTTAACAGGAATTTATGATCGAACTAAGATTGATACTGTGAAGCAAAGAAATATCGGACATGAAGATTATGATATGTGGTTGAGTGTACTCAAAAAAACACCATCCATAGGTATAAATAAGCCCTTAGCTTATTATAGGGTAGTTAATGGTTCGTTATCATCAAATAAGATGAAATCTGCGGCTTGGCATTATAATATTCTGAAGATTCAAGAAGATATAGGCTTTGTAAAGAGGTGTTTTTACTTTTCATTTTATATTTACTATGCTATTTCGAAACGACTTTAGTCTAGATTTACTGGAGATTGATGATTTTATATTACCACCTTTTTAAGAGGGCGATATTACAAGTTCATCCCATTTTAATATATCCCCCCCCCATTTAAAAAATAACGGCCTTGACTGTTAGGAATAGAATCTTCAATTCCATACGCCACCTCTGGTGCTTAATGTAGTAAGTATAAAATTAATGTTTCCAAACTGCGTCTTCAACAGAAGCGCTGTATGGTTAATTTACTGGATCTAAGCTTGTTACTCCGGATTCTAAAGCTGTAATATGGAGTCTCCTTTTCTCGAGCCTCAATAAATAACTTATGTTCAAGACGTGGGACTACCATCGAAATCTCACCTCTATCTAGAGCTTTCTTTTTAACACTGTTGTTTTTATGTTCTAGCCATTTATAAATGAGTTAATACATAAATTCGACGTTTTTTATCAGTGTTATATTCGATTTTCTATTACGAATGAATACACATATTCATTTGTGCTGTTGGGAGGGATCTGTAACTAGCGTATAATGCAAACCACGTCAGTAACTAAAAGATTAATAAATATGATAAAGAAATGCCTTTTCCCCGCAGCAGGTTACGGAACTCGCTTCCTTCCAGCTACCAAATCTATGCCAAAAGAGATGATGCCAGTGGTGAACAAACCACTCATTGAATACGGTGTTGAAGAAGCCATACAAGCTGGTATGAGCGATATGTGCATCGTAACAGGTCGTGGTAAACATTCGTTAATGGATCACTTTGATAAAAACTATGAACTTGAACATCAAATCATGGGCACCAGTAAAGAGTCTTTGTTGGATGATATTCGCGGCTTGATCGATTCTGCAAGCTACACCTATATTCGTCAACGCGAGATGAAAGGCTTAGGTCACGCTATTTTGACGGGGCGTGAACTTGTTGGTGATGAACCATTTGCAGTGGTACTGGCTGATGATTTATGTGTTAACGAGCAGCAAGGTGTTTTGGCACAAATGGTCGAATTGTATAAACAGTTTCGCTGCTCAATTGTTGCCGTGCAAGAAGTACCAGAATCAGAAACTCATAAATATGGCGTGATTTCTGGAGAGATGATAAAGGATGATATCTTCCGTATCGATGATATGGTTGAAAAACCTGAATCTGGCACTGCCCCAAGTAATTTGGCGATTATTGGTCGTTATATCCTTACCCCTGATATCTTTGAGCTGATTGAACAAACAGAGCCGGGTAAAGGTGGTGAAATCCAAATTACCGATGCACTACTAAAACAAGCAAGATCAGGCTGTGTTCTTGCGTATAAGTTTAAAGGTCAACGTTTTGACTGTGGTAGTGTTGAAGGGTATATCGAAGCAACGAATCATTGTTTTGAAACCTTCTATAAGAAAGATCCAAGTGCAGAACTTGCTAAAAAGCCAACCGTGAAGGTGACTGAAGAAACAGAAACGGCTTAATGGTTTTTGGATTCAGATAGGAAGGGCTAGTTACTTTGTATCTAGCCCTTTTTTGATTTTACGCGCTTACTTGATTTGAAAATAAGGCAGGATTGTCTAATTGTACCTAAATAAATTAAGGGGCTTGACCGAATTTTATGTACAATTGAATGCTTAATGCCCGTTTTCTCATTGGCAGGTTTCGCGGCGAAAGGTGATAAAAAGATAGGGAACGAACATGAAAATTTTAGTGACTGGTGGTACTGGTTACATTGGTAGTCATACTTGCATTCAAATGATTGAGGCAGGTATCACTCCCATTATTTTGGATAACCTCTATAACAGCAAAGAATTGGTGTTAGATCGTGTAAAACATGTCTCAGGTACTAAGCCCGTCTTCTATCAAGGTGATATTCGTGACTCGGCCATTCTTCAAACCATTTTTTCAGAGCATAATATCGCGGGTGTCATTCATTTTGCTGGCCTTAAAGCGGTCGGAGAATCCGTCGAAAAACCCTTGATGTATTACGATAATAACGTCTCGGGGACATTGAACCTAGTAAGTGAGATGGATAAAGCTGGCGTGAAGAGCATTATTTTTAGTTCGTCGGCAACGGTGTATGGCGATCCGGCTTCGGTGCCGATCCGTGAAGATTTTCCAACGTCGGCCACTAACCCTTACGGGCGCAGTAAGCTGATGGTGGAAGAGTGCTTAACGGATTTTCATAAAGCGAACCCAGAATGGAGCATTACGCTCCTTCGTTATTTTAACCCTGTTGGTGCGCATGAGTCGGGTTTACTAGGGGAAGATCCTCAAGGTATTCCCAATAACCTGTTGCCATTTGTCGCGCAAGTGGCGGTGGGCCGCCGCGATAGGCTAGGTGTGTTTGGTAATGATTACCACACGCCGGATGGCACCGGTGTACGCGACTATATCCACGTGGTTGATTTGGCTGACGGTCATTTAGCCGCGTTAAATACCGTGGGTAGCCAGCAAGGCTTGCATATCTTTAACTTAGGCACAGGTCAAGGTAACAGCGTGCTTGAAATGGTTGCGGCGTTTGAGCAGGCCTCACAACGCGCAGTACCTTATCAGGTGTTGCCGCGTCGCGCAGGGGACATTGCGGAATGTTGGGCTGATCCCAGTTATGCTGAACAAGTACTTGGCTGGAAAGCCACGCGCTCACTGAAAACGATGGTCGAAGATACGTGGCGCTGGCAATCGAAAAACCCCGAAGGGTATCAATAATCGCTCTGTCGTGAGTGTCGATATACGTTCGTGAAAGGGTCGGCTATAGCCTACCCTTTTTTGTTTGATGAGTCATAGGTCATGGTGACTTGAAGTTTTTCGTTACCGTGAGCAATTATGACACTCAATACATTAACCACTAACCACTAACCATTAAGTATTAAGTATTAAGTATTAAGTATTTATGTCAGTGAATGAAACCTCGGCCATCTTACTCTCTTCCAGTTGGCTTTCTCCGCGTATGGTCTCGATAACCACCAAGTTGGCTTTGTTGTGTGTATTGGTAGGTATTTTTTATTTATCACTTACGCCGAGTTATTCCGCCACGGTGATGAGCTTTGATGGCGCAGATAAAATCAAACATGCGTTTGCGTATTGTGTTTTAGGGCTTACGACTTTTGTTGCGCTTCCTCAGCGCTATTTTGTCATGGCTTTAACTGGCTTTTGGATCATGAGCGGGGGCATTGAATTATTGCAAGGTACCCAAGTAGAGCGTCATGCGTCTTTTTACGATTGGCTTGCTAACCTCACGGGGTTAGGGCTCGCGTATGGGGTGTCTTTGGTATACAAAAAATATCGCTCCCGCTTAACACGGGTTGCGTGCCCAGCTGATTAATGAAATGGTGATGATTCGCCCGTTCTTTGCTCTCGAATAAAAATACAGGACACCCACGTATTTGACGTGGCTTATAAAATTAAAGGCATCAATAAGCTAATATTGATGCCTTTAATAAAAACGATCCGATTTTCTACTAACGACCCATTCCAAAAACAACAGTCTTAACGGTTAAGAAGAGAATCTTCAATTCCATACGCCAGTTCTGGTGTTTGATGTAGTAAATATCAAATTTATGCTTCCAAACCGCGTCTTCAACAGAGGCGCCGTATGGGTATTTTACTTGAGCTAAACCTGTTACTCCGGGTTTTACTGCATGGCGAAAACGGTAGTATGGAATCTCTTTTTCTAGATCCTCAATAAACACCTCACGTTCAGGGCGTGGGCCTACCATCGACATCTCACCTTTATATACGTTGATCAACTGTGGCAGTTCATCAATACGTGTCTTGCGAATAAAGTTACCGACTTTAGTTACTCGAGCATCATTCTTCGTTGCCCACTGAGCACCATTCTTTTCTGCGTCGTTACGCATTGAACGGAATTTGATAACTTCAAATTCTTTATTGTATTGGCCAGTTCGTCGTTGTTTAAAAAAGACAGGGCCTGGTGATTCAAGTTTGATTAATGTGGCAGTTAAAAGCCCGATAGGAATCGCAATCAAACCGATCATGAAAACGAACAGTAAGTCTATAAAGCGCTTTTCATTAACATTTCTTTTGTTTGACAGAATTGAAAAGGCTTTTTGGTGCAGAAAGTATCCGCTGTGGAGCAATTCTGTTTCAGTATAACCAAGCGTTCTATCAAAGTAGCTAGCTAACGGCTCAACCCAAGCACCAAGCTCTGTTGCACCGATCAAAAAAGCACGGTGTTCTTCACTTAGTTCCATACTTCTAAAGTGACATAAAGTTTCACCTTTAAAGTCTCTGATTGAGTAATTGTTTATGTCGTGTTTTATGTCATGTCGGGCTAAAACAGAACGAAGGGTATCTAAACACGATTCGGGTGCGTATATGTGGAGTGTCGATTTACTTTCTGATGATAGGGTTTGTAGAGCCTGATGGTTTGGCTCCGCCTCAACGGTTGTATCGGAAAGTTCTGATGGGTGAGTCTGTTTTAGAGCAACTGAGTTTTTCATTATAAGTTAGCTTTATAATTGTTGTTCAAAGAACATTTAGTAAGTTTTATATTCATAAAAACAATGTCAGCCGCAGTGAGTCTATTTTCTATATCGCAAAAGATAAGAATCAATAGTTTGTTTCAGCATTATGACGTCTAGCTAAAGTTTGTATGAATTTTGAATGCGTGCATCTTACGCTAAACCAGTCAATATGTACACTTGGTTGAGTATGTTTCACTCGGCATTTTTTGAGTGTGACACTTGGTTTTAGTATGTAATTGAATGTTAACGAAATACGGGATTGTCCCTGTTTTATATAGTGTTATTTGTTGGCGTTCGTTAGAACCTTAAACACAAAATGACGTTCTTTTTCATATTCGATCACCCTACCTGCGCCCTTTCTTGATCTTCCACTACAGTTTTGACTGTAAACTGTAGTAAAATTACGCTAATTTGTTTTTATACCGATTTATTTTGAATTGAACGAGGTCAGTCCTATGTCAGCTAAGAAGCCAATGGCTCTAGTGATCCTTGACGGTTATGGTTACCGTGAAGACAACCAAGACAACGCTATCGCAAACGCTAATACGCCAGTATTAGACGGTCTTATTGCTAACCAACCTAACACGCTAATCTCGGCTTCTGGCTTAGATGTAGGCCTACCAGATGGTCAAATGGGTAACTCAGAAGTGGGTCATACCAACATCGGTGCGGGTCGCGTGGTATACCAAGATTTAACGCGTATTACTAAATCAATCGCAGACGGTGAATTCGGTCAAACTGAAACACTCGTGAATGCTATCGATAAAGCAGTAAAAGCGGAGAAAGCGGTTCACATCATGGGCCTTATGTCTCCAGGTGGCGTTCACTCTCATGAAGATCACATCTACGCAGCTGTTGAAATGGCAGCAGAACGTGGCGCAGAGAAAATCTACCTACACGCATTCCTAGACGGCCGTGATACACCGCCACGTAGCGCAGAAAACACACTAGCACGCTTCCAAGAGTTGTTCGCTAAGCTAGGCAAAGGCCGTGTGGCTTCTCTTATTGGTCGTTACTACGCAATGGACCGTGATAACAACTGGGATCGCGTTCAAGAATCTTACGACCTACTGACTCAAGCAAAAGCAGAGTTCACATTCGACACGGCGGTTGCTGGCCTAGAAGCGGCTTACGCTCGTGACGAAAACGATGAGTTTGTGAAAGCGACGGAAATCAAAGCGGAAGGCGAAGAGTCTGCGGCTATCGTTGATGGCGATGCGGTTATCTTCATGAACTACCGTGCTGACCGTGCGCGTGAAATTACTCGTGCATTCGTACCTAACTTCGACGGTTTTGAGCGTAGCGTATTCCCAGCAATCGACTTTGTGATGCTGACTCAATACGCAGCAGACATTCCACTGCTTTGTGCATTCCCACCGGCTTCTCTAGAGAACACTTACGGTGAATGGCTATCGAAAGAAGGCAAAACGCAGCTGCGTATCTCTGAAACAGAGAAATACGCGCACGTGACGTTCTTCTTCAACGGCGGTAAAGAAGACGAGTTTGAAGGCGAAGAGCGTCAGCTTGTTGCTTCTCCAAAAGTAGCGACTTATGACTTACAGCCAGAAATGAGCGCACCAGAGCTGACTGAAAAGCTTGTTGCTGCTATCAAAGGCGGCAAATACGACGCTATCGTTTGTAACTTCCCTAACTGTGACATGGTTGGCCACACTGGCGTTTACGATGCAGCGGTTAAAGCCGTAGAGTCGCTAGACGAATGTCTGGGCAAAGTGGTTGAAGCAATCAAAGAAGCGGATGGCCAATTGCTTATCACCGCTGACCACGGTAACGCGGAAATGATGGTAAACCCAGAAACGGGCGGCATCCACACGGCGCACACTAACCTACCTGTTCCACTTATCTATGTAGGTAACAAAGACGTTGAGTTCAAAGAAGGCGGTAAGCTGTCTGACTTAGCACCAACGATGCTTTCTCTGTCTGGTATTGATATCCCAGCAGAAATGTCAGGTGACGTGATCGTTAAATAGTCAGTAGTAAGTAGTTAAGTAATGACTGTTTTAGATAAATAGTTTTTAACTTTTATCGAATATTAGAACGGCTGCACGCGAGTGTGGCCGTTTTTTTGTGATTTTTTTTGACCCAATACTATACCAATTGCAGTAAATAACGGGCACCCCTGGCTTGTTAAAAACCTCGATAACGTCGTGAGAATTTTTGATTGTAGAATCACTACTTATCGAAACTTCTTGTCGAAAAAACAGCCTTGTTCTCAAGCTTTTTCCTGCTTCTATTTCATGGTCAATATGACCGGCCCCGACCTTGATGAGTCTGATTCTGATCATAAGCATGAGTCTGCTTATAAACATGAACCTTCTAATAAACATCAAAGCGAAATCTATTCATCCCCCATTGTTTAGCAAATGAACAAAACCTTGCACATCCATTTTGTTAGTGCTAATTTGCCAATTATTGAACGGTCGTTCAAGTTTTAAATCAAACTTTGATTTAATGCAGCTTAATACGGCTTAATATGATTGATTTGATGAAGATAAACGCGATAAACCTTGGTGTGTTTTTCTATTCAAGTGGTTCTATTTCTTTACTGGAAGTTAAAAATATGAATAAAAAGACACTTATCATGACACTTATCATGACACTTGTTATCGGCTTGATGGCTAGTATCGCTTTTATCTTGATTCAGCCTTTGTTTGGTATGTCGACCCTGACATCTCGACACGCTGCTGCGTACGTGACGTTAGGAGGCTACGATCCAACGAGTGCACTGGTGTTATCGTGGGTTGTGCACGTTGGCGTTTCATTGTGCTATGCCTTTCTTTCGAATCTTATTTTTATCTTCAATTCATCGTTTTCCGTCAACCTCATCCAAATCGCCGTATTGGGTTGGATAACCACGCTGATTGCAACGCCAGCCAATGAATGGGTGGTGAAACTGGTGACGACAAAACAATTTCCGTCTATCAGTTCGTTATCTGCACTGAACACCGATGTCGGACCAAAATTATGGCTGCATATTTTGTTTTTTGTTCTTATCGTTGGTGGGTTATGGGTGGCAAAAAAACAACGTTCTGCTATGGCTGTTGCTAAGATTTAAAGGGCTGTTGCTAAGGTTTAAAGGACTCTCGCGAAGATTTAAAGGACTGTTGCGAAGGTTTAAAGGGCTGCCGCGAAGATTTTAAGCGCACTTAAATAGCTATCTTGGTTTATTCGGCTACCGGTTTGTTTGCCATTACTCGTTATTTGCCATTTTTAGTTCGTTGTCTGCTATTACTTGTTGTTTAGCCTTTTTAGCTCGCTGTTTACCATTTTTAGCTCGCTGTTTATCATTTTCAGCTCGCTGTTTATCATTTTTAACTCAAAGCTCAACAACCATTCTTTGCGGCTCATGCCGCCGGTGTAGCCCGTTAATGTACCGTTCGCCCCAATCACTCGATGGCAGGGGACAACGATGCTAAACGGGTTTTTACCGTTCGCACCGCCGACCGCTCTTACGGCTTTCGGGTTATCCATTCTTTTTGCTTGTTCACCGTAGCTGATGGTTTCGCCATAAGGGATACTGGTCAAGGCGACCCAGGCTTTGCGTTGGAAATCGGTACCTTTGGGTTCTAAAGGTAAGTTAAAGCTGGTGCGTTGGCCTGCAAAGTATTCATCCAGTTGGCGAGCGGTTTCAAGGCATAATGAGTCGGGGTTTTCTGTCAGCTCTGGTTCGGTATTGAGATGGTCAATTTCAATGATTGCATCGCCATTGCTTATGATGACCATTTTGCCAATTGGCGCGTTATAGAGCATTTTGTAAGTGGTGTCTTCCATGTCATATTCCTTCTTCTAGTCTTCTAGTCTTCTAGTCTTTTATCTGCTGTTACTTTAAAGCCTTTCGTATTTCGGTTACTCGCATTCCGCATTGGCTTGAGCTCTAACACGAAGCGCAAAGCAATACCCGGATATACCACCCAGAACATTGCCGAGTGCTAAACCAATAAACAGCCCTTCTACGCCGTCGATTTGGCTGCCTATCCACGCAAAAGGTAAGGTAAACACAAACAGACGCATGCAGCTCCATTGGAAGGCTTTAAGTGGTTGATGCATCGCGTTCATGCCGCTGATCAACATCATCACAATGCCTTGGAACCCATAGCTAAAGGGCACGACTAGTAGGTAATGCCACAATATGCCTCGCACCGACTCTTCTTGAGAGAACAAAGCGGCCAAAGGAATGCTCAGTGGCACCATCATTAAGAAGACCAACCCTTGGAACAGTAGGGCAAAACGCATGCTTAGAAACAGGGCCTTAAAACTGCGCTGAGGGTTGTTTGCACCAAAGTTCTGCGCCATGAAAGGCGTAAGAGCCGAAGTAAGAGACATCAACACAATGATAAGAATGGACTCGATACGTTGGGCTGCGCCATACGCTGCCACCGCTTCAGTCCCTTGCTTGGCCAACATCATCATGATGATAGCGCCGGCAAGTGGGTTCAGTGCGTTAGACAAAGCCGCTGGGGTGCCTATTTTTAGGATTTGTCGCCAGTCACTGACGATGTTTGTCAGCTTAGGCGGCGCAAGCAGTTTTTCTCGCACCATCAATACGTAGAGTGAGCCACACAAAGCACCAAACCAACTGAAACCACTGGCAATCGCAGCGCCTTGAATCCCCAGTTCAGGAAAAGGCCCATACCCGAAGATGAGTAGCGGATCTAAAACGCCATTGATAAGGCCGGCCAGTAGCATGATCTTGGCGGGCGTTTTTGTATCACCGGTCGCTCGAATCGCGCTGTTACCTGCCATGGGGATGACCAACAATGGGATCGCGAGATACCACACCGACATGTATTCCGATATCAGCGGCAGCAACTCTTGCTTTGCCCCTAACAGGGTAAACATAGGTTCTAAGGCGATAATACCTAGCGTAGACGCGCAGCCGACCAGAAGCAGAGCCAGCAATAAGCCATGACAGGTAAAGCGTGCTGCATTTTGTGCGCTGCCTTGGCCAAGCAATCGACCGATACATGTCGATAAGCCAATACCAATCCCCATGGTGATGCAGTTGATGGCAAAGGTGACTGGAAAGGTAAAACTCACCGCGGCTAAGGCTTGGGTGCCAAGCAATGAGATGAAGAAAGTATCTACGAGGTTAAACATCAAGATCGCCACCATACCGAATATGGTCGGTATGGTCATGGTACGCAATGTACTCTCAATAGGGGCGGTTAATAGCCCGTGCTTATCTTGCATGTAAAACGCCGATTGAAACTAAAACCGTAGGATAAACAGATGCGGGATACGAGTAAACGAAAAGCAGGGAAAGATGAGGGGTGAGAATCTGCACTTTAGCTCACAATTTTTTCGTTACCCCCTTGGGATTCATCACATTGTCCCCAACATATTGTTTGACCCACGCTAATCGTGGCAACTATCAAAATTTAAATGGAAATTATCAGGAGATAAGACCGATGAATATCCGTCCTCTACATGACCGAGTTATCGTTGAGCGCCAAGAAGTTGAATCTAAATCTGCTGGTGGCATCGTTCTAACTGGTTCTGCCGCAGAAAAATCGACTCGCGGTATCATTCTAGCTGTTGGCAAAGGCCGCATTCTAGAAAACGGTTCAGTGCAACCGTTGGACGTAAAAGTTGGCGATACCGTTATCTTTGCTGAAGGTTACGGCACGAAAACTGAAAAAATCGACGGCAAAGAAGTTCTGATCATGTCTGAAAACGACATCATGGCGATCGTCGAGTAATCTATTTTTCATTTAACTCTCAGTAAAAGTTATCAGAGCCAGTATTGGATGATTCATATCGTCATTCCAGAAATGAGGAACGAATTATCTGGAATCTAAACAGAGTGCGATTTGAGTAGATTCTGAATCACGTTCGTCCCTCACTGTTCAGAATGACGCGATAACGCTGAGACGCCCCGAAACAAAGAATTTGAAAGGAAATTAAGATGGCTGCTAAAGACGTTAAATTTGGTAATGACGCACGTATTAAAATGCTAGAAGGTGTAAACGTTCTGGCTGATGCAGTAAAAGTAACACTAGGTCCTAAAGGCCGTAACGTTGTTCTAGACAAATCATTTGGCGCACCGACTATCACTAAAGATGGTGTTTCAGTTGCACGTGAAATCGAACTTGAAGACAAGTTCCAAAACATGGGCGCACAAATGGTTAAAGAAGTGGCTTCGCAAGCGAATGACGCGGCGGGCGACGGAACAACAACAGCAACAGTATTGGCTCAGTCGATTATCGCTGAAGGCCTAAAAGCAGTTGCTGCGGGTATGAACCCAATGGATCTTAAGCGCGGCATCGACAAAGCGGTTATCGCGGCTGTAGAAGAACTGAAGAACCTTTCTGTTCCATGTGCAGATACAAAAGCTATCGCGCAAGTAGGTACTATCTCTGCAAACTCTGACGCAACAGTGGGTAACATCATTGCTGAAGCGATGGAAAAAGTAGGCCGTGATGGCGTTATCACTGTTGAAGAAGGTCAGGCTCTACAAGACGAGCTAGACGTAGTTGAAGGTATGCAGTTCGACCGCGGTTACCTATCTCCTTACTTCATCAACAACCAAGAAGCGGGTTCTGTTGATCTAGAAAGCCCATTCATTCTTCTTATCGACAAGAAAATTTCGAACATTCGTGAGCTTCTTCCGACTCTAGAAGCAGTAGCAAAAGCATCTCGTCCACTTCTTATCATCGCTGAAGATGTAGAAGGCGAAGCGCTAGCAACGCTTGTTGTGAACAACATGCGTGGCATCGTGAAAGTCGCGGCTGTTAAAGCGCCTGGTTTCGGTGACCGTCGTAAGTCTATGCTACAAGATATCGCTATCCTAACGGGCGGTACGGTTATCTCTGAAGAGATCGGCCTAGACCTAGAGAAAGTAACGCTAGAAGACCTAGGTCAAGCTAAGCGTGTAACTATCACTAAAGAAAACTCAACCATCATCGATGGCGCGGGCGAAGAAACAATGATCCAAGGTCGTGTTTCTCAAATCCGTCAACAAATCGAAGACGCAACGTCTGACTACGACAAAGAGAAGCTTCAAGAGCGCGTAGCTAAGTTAGCTGGCGGTGTTGCAGTAATCAAAGTGGGCGCTGCAACTGAAGTTGAGATGAAAGAGAAGAAAGACCGCGTTGAAGATGCACTTCACGCAACTCGCGCTGCCGTTGAAGAAGGTGTGGTTGCTGGTGGTGGTGTTGCACTTATCCGCGCTGCATCTAAAGTTGCTGGCCTTGAAGGCGACAACGAAGAGCAAAACGTCGGTATCCGTGTTGCACTACGTGCAATGGAATCGCCTATCCGTCAAATCACGAAGAACGCAGGTGATGAAGAGTCTGTTGTTGCTAACAACGTTCGTGCTGGCGAAGGTAACTACGGTTACAACGCGGCGACTGGCGAATACGGCGACATGATTGCAATGGGTATCCTAGATCCAACTAAGGTAACTCGCTCTGCACTTCAGTTCGCAGCATCAGTTGCTGGTCTTATGATCACAACAGAAGCGATGATCACTGACAAGCCTCAAGATTCAGCTCCTGCAATGCCTGATATGGGTGGCATGGGCGGTATGGGTGGTATGGGCGGCATGATGTAATCATCCCCCTGACTTAATCCTATAAAGTCTGAAAAGCCCCGTAAACGTTGTGTTTACGGGGCTTTTTTAGTTTCTATTTTCTAAGACACCCAACAAATAAGAAATCCAACAAGTAAGACATCCAATAAAAATGAATAACTCTATTCGATATATCAACCACGGTTCGGATCTTTTCTTTACCTTTAATGACAAGGTTTTAGTTCCAAAGTTTATGGTTATTCAAGGCTGAGGTTTAGGCTTAAGCTCTGTCATTAACCGACTGACCTATTAACCTATTAACCTATTAACCTATTAACCTATTAACCGAACAGCCGACTAACCGATCGGCGACTCAATGGTGTTTACCTCGTGCTGAGTTAACGCGGAGCGACCTGCTTGCGGGCTTATCACATCGTAAATTGCTCTATCACGTCGTAAATTGCTCTACCGCTAAGTGAATCTCTCTATCGCTAAAGTAAATCTCTCTATCGCTAACTTGTTGATTACTGTTGGCTATTAGAAAGATTCATCACCGTGCTCGAAACATTCTCTGCACCTTTATGGATCTCATCCATGACGGTCGAGACTTGGGTAATTTTGGCATTGCCTTCTTCCGTAATGGACGACATTTCAGCCATCATGGTGGTCACTTCGTTGATGAGCTTCTGGTTTTCTTCTACAACTTTGATTATCTCATTAGTCGAATCTGAAGTTCGGGACGCGAGTTGTCTTACTTCGTCAGCGACAACGGCAAAGCCTCTTCCATACTCACCGGCTCTTGCGGCTTCGATAGCAGCGTTGAGTGCCAATAAATTCGTTCTATCCGCGATCTCTTGAATCGTAGCGACAATGTTTTGAATGCTTTTCGAGCTGTCATTGAGTGAATGCACCTTTTGAGAGGTACTGGCCGCTTTTTGGGATACCGTTAAAGAAACCTCGACTGAATCGGTAAGCAGCTTAGAGCCTTCAAGGGCTATTTGCGCCGTTTCTAGTGAGGTTGAGTAGGCCACCTCTGAAGCTTCAGCGATCGCATGGCTGCGTTCAATGCGATCCGTTATGTTACTGGCAAGCTTGACGATTTTCACGACCTTGCCTGCTTCATTCATGATGGGGTTGTAGCTGGCCTCAATCCAAATACTGGATCCATTAGAACTGCGACGCTGAAACAAGCCTGATTTTAGCTGTCCCTTTTGTAATTCTTGCCAGAAGTGAGGGTTATTACTATAGAACTCCTCAAAACAGAACATGCGATGATGTTTACCGACCACCTGGTTTTCTCTGTAACCCAACGTATTTAAAAAGTTTGAGTTGGCGGTCAGTATTGTTCCTTCAGGATCAAATTCAATAATCGCTTGTGACTTGTCTAAGGCAGAGAACAGCGCATCATTTTTTTTGTTTTGGTCGTTGATCTCTGTGATATCAGAAGCCAGTTTTGCTACGCCAGTGACACGACCATCTGAATCTTTGATAGGTAAATAGGTCGCTTCTAGAACAACCGTGTCACCTTGTTTATTTACTCTCTCGAACGTGCCTTCTTTTGAGATGCCATTGGCAAGCTCTCGCCAAAAGCTTTGATAAGGCGAAGAGCGGACATAGCTATCAGTGCAGAATATCTTGTGGTGTTGTCCTTTGATCTCATCTAATGAGTACCCGACAAGCGTTAAAAAGGGCGCACTGGCATCTTGAATAACGCCCTCAGGGGTAAACTCGATCCATGCAACATGCTTTTTTAAGGACTGGTAGATATTGTCGGAATGGCTAGGTTTTATCTCTGGTTTTTGCTTCTTAGTAAAAAACACCGCGGACCTTATTTAAACAGAAAAATAGTTGATATATTGCTCAGCATGACTTTGACACAATTATACACATTTGCAATCAATGTTTAAGGGGGCGCATCGGTGTGCTTCAGTCTGCTTGAGTATGAGTATGAGTATGAGTATGAGTTTGATATGAGAGTGATATGAGTATAAGTGTGAGCGATGCCAATGAAAGCACTAAGGTTATACATCCGTATTGGAAAGTCGCACCTTCGATAACGTGAGATCTGGCCAATAAAGAGTAAGACATTAAAATTAGATGTGTTACTAAGAGCATAGAAACCCGCGATTTTTTTCTTTATATTAAAATGCCACTTCCACAATTGTTGTCAAGATCATGCAAACCGATTTGAACATCATTGCCGAATTCGAAAAGAAAATTGCAGGACTCGAAAAAGAGAATGCTGAGCTCAAGCGAAGCAATGCTCGCCTGCAAGAAAAGTTGAATGCCGCACTCGACAGTAATGGGTTGTGTCTATGGGAGCATCATGTTCCGTCAGGAAAGCTCACTATCTTTAATATGGATTGGGGGAAAATGCTCGGCTACCAACCGCATGAGCTGACTGCGACGTTTGAAACTTGGAAAAATAATTTACACCCTGATGATTATCAGCAGGCCATGAAAGCTTTTGAAGATCACCTGTCAGGAAGCAGTGACTTATATGAAGTTGTTTACCGAATGACTCATAAAGATGGCAGTGATAGCTATGTGTACGACAGAGGTCGTGTGGTCGAGTTTGATAGCAATGGAGTACCGCTTAGGATTATGGGTACGCATATCGATATCACGCAAGAAAAACGCTTTGAACAACAATTGGCGGCCTTGGCCTCTACCGATAGGTTGACGGGGTTACTCAATAGACAAGCTATCGAACAACGTTTTCGTGAAATGAAAAGCGCAGATAAGTTAGTTCGAGCGGCGATGATCTTTATTGATATCGACAACTTTAAAGCGGTCAATGACACTTTAGGCCACCAGAAGGGCGATCAGTTGCTGAGTTTTATTGCTCAGCGCTTGGTCACGCTAGCTTCAAATGCAGCTTCGCTAGCTCCTGGTTTAGCTCCGCAAGTTTCTGGTTTCGCTTCGCCGCAAGCTTCTGAATTAGCTAAACCATCCTCTGAACCGGCGCAAATCGGGCGGATTGGAGGAGATGAGTTTGTCATTTTGTTTCCTGAGACGGAACCCGATCAAGTCACGCACTTTTGTGAAGAGTTGTTGCAAACGGCTGTACCTGAGAGCAATCGAATGCTGACGGACGTCGCCATCGGCATGAGTATTGGTGTGTGCTTCTTTAATCAAGGTGAGCATCACTTTGATGACGTGTACCAGCAATCTGATTTGGCCATGTATCAAATTAAGAGAAACGGCAAAAACGGCGTGAAAACTCTGCATATTTGACCGGAAGGATACTGCATTCAGAGCACCGCTTAGGAAGCTTTATTGTGCACAACGCTATGAGTCAAGATTACTAGCGGTGACCACTTTGTTCTTCCCTTGCGATTTTGCTTGGTACAAAAATTTATCGGCGAGAGAAACAAGGTGCTTAATCAGCTGATTTGCTTTCTGAACCTGATCGGATTTCTGGACCTGATCTTCGTTTTGGGGCTTCTCTGTTTTTTGGAGCTGACCTGTTTTTTGGGGCTTCTCTGCAAGTGAGATATCCTCTTGGCACACACTGACCCCGATACTGACGGTACGTTGAACGTTCTCTTCTGCGGTTGAGCAAACAAAAGATTCACAGCGTTGGCGAAGCTCTTCAGCAAGTTCAATGGCTTGAGAAAGACGCACATTGGACAAGAAAATAACAAACTCCTCACCGCCCCAGCGTCCCGTCACGCCATGGTTTGATACCACTTGTTTACATAAGTTGGCGATGTTGCGGAGCATGGCATCACCCGTTAAGTGTCCATGTTGATCATTGACGGATTTAAAGTCATCGACATCAAGCATCATACAAACCAGTGTATTTTGTTGGTGAGCTTGCGCTTCTACCCACTGATAGATGGCGTCTCGGTTGAGAAGGCCGGTCAGTGAATCGTGTGACGCTTTATAAGCCAGTTCTTTTTCGAGTTCAACTCGGTCGGTAATGTCTTCAATCACGGCTTGGACTGCCATCTCACCATCCCACTCAATGGCATTATCATAGATGCTAAAGTAACGTTCTTTACCATCAAAGCAGATATTTTTGATCACATTATGTGCGCCAGGGAGACTGCTAGAAATTAAGTTTTGATAGCGAGCTATGGCTTCCTCTTTTTGATCATCGTATATCAAATCCAATAAATAGACGTTCTCTAAGACGAATTCAATAGAAGGGGCTTTCATCAAGTCCACCCATGCCTGGTTGACCATAATGGGCTTGAAATTACGATGCACACTAATGCCTTGCAATGACGACAGGACTAAGCGTTGATATTGAAGTTTATTATGCTCTAACTGCTTCAGTGCTTGCTCTTGGACAGACAAATCAATCAAGGTGACTTGAAGTGCGGGTTCGCCTTTCCATTTTATGACATGGTCGATAGTGAAGGCCGTAAACTCACGCCCAAAACGGTCGCGGTTAGTAAAGGTACGCCCGCGAGGGTTGGCGCGCCTTTCGACTTGTTGGTAATAATTGTCTTTTGCACTTTGATGGTGGTCCGGGACAATAAGATCAAGTATAGAGTCAATACTTGACATTAATTCTTGAGCGGATTTGTAGCCGAAAATATGCGCATAATTGTCATCGGCATGCACCAAATGAAAGTCTTTTAATATGGCGATCCCGTAGGTGGAATTGATCGTTAGTTTCGTCATGCAAATACCTCTACGCCAAGGACATATCGATAACTAAGGTGATATTTGGGTTGCAATACAATGTCTATCCTTTTCATCAATTGCTTTGTTCTGGTCGTGAATCATGTTTGGGCGTTGATGTATTCCTTCAAAGCGTTTTCGAACATGATGACCCGTGATTAGATATTTAACCACTCAAAACAATATACTGGTTTGGAGGGTAAATATAAGTAACACGTTACATAACTTATCACCGCTGCCAATAGTAAGCCAGTTCTTGTTTGTTTTTTGTCTAGCTGTTTATATGTCGTAAATATCCACGCTGAATGCAGCAGTAAGACCTTAAATATATTAATGGTATTCGGCCGTTAAGTCGATCTGGAATAATACGCCTCATTCAGGATGTTGTTTTGCAAATTCGCATTATATTAACCATTGAAAATAAGAGGTAATAAGGATCAGGGCAAGATTACGAAGCACCTTGTCCAGCAAGGACTTGCGAAAGGTAACTGTTGCTACGGTTCGCTTTTTTCTGCTTTCTTTTTATTCCAGCTTTGAAGCTAGTTTCTTCCGTCAACAGGTTTAAGGCAATATGCCTTATAACAGCTAGGTTCTCACCAGCTTGCTCTCGACGTATTCGACACTCATCTTCTTTAAAGCCAACGTCTAATCGCCAATGCATCTGATTTTCGATGCTCCAATGTGCTCGCGTGCTCTCTAGTAAAGCTTTAGCCGTCAGTTTTGCTGAGCTTATGTAGTGCTTGATTTGCATTGTTTCTGCTGGCTTATCACCTTCTTGACGAATTGAAACGACCATACCAATTGTGGAGAGTCCCGCCCAATCAAGCGCTATATCGCCTAAGAAATCCGTATTGTGAACAACCATACTCAAACGCGTTTCTGTGCGACCATGCCCTTTCTCTTGAGTGACGTATTTATCACCGTCAAAACTATTAAGCATACTAGAGTTAAACACTTGACCAATCGCTTGCTCCAATCGTTTTTGATTCCCTTTTACTGCTAAGAGATAATCTGCGTCTTGAGCAACTATCTTTTCAGTTATCTCCTTTTGGCATCCCATTGCATCAATCGTCACTAAGCAACCTCGCAAGGAAAGTATCTCAAGCAGTTCAGGGATCGCTTTTATTTCATTGCTTTTATCTGCAGTTTTAACCTGCCCTAACACAACTTGATTTGCTGCACTAAAGGCACTAACCATATGAATTGCGCCACAACGTTTGTCTTTGTTGTATGTGCCTCTGAGAGTTTTGCCGTCGATAGCAATCACTTCCCCCTCAGTCACCTCATGACAGTCTTTCATCCACGCAGTAAAGCATCGTTGCAGTTGCCTGGCGGAAATAAGATTGATAACTCGGGCAATGGTATCGTGTACTGGTATGCCCTGTTTGAAATCACCATACTGTCTAAGCCACTCCAAGTTATCTTCACCAAAATCTTCAATATCCTCCCAACCTTCAGCACCAGCAATCACTGCTGCAATTGTTAAGAAGATAATGTCGGTTAGCGTGTGCTCTATTTTCCAAGCTTGGCGAGGGTCTCGAATAACTGAAATATGGTCCAAAAGGCTTAATCCGTTCATTAGGCTAAATATATACTGTTAAAAAACAGTATATGATCACACCTAAATCTGATCATCAAATCGATCTTGGATGTATTGAGATTATTGTGACTTCAGTATCTAATTAGTGAAAAAATGACTTCACTTCATCCCTTATTCCATAAGGGTTTTTCATGATCTTGCCCTGTAATAAGGATTAGTGCACCCTTCTTAGGTCAAATAAGGGATTTAGTTCTGTATATTAAGTGTTAAGTATCACAACTTAGAGTTGTTCATATTAATTTAAACTGGCTTTGCTTTATCGCAATAGGGGAGGTTGGGGCTGTCTAATCTTTTTTTATGGTCAAAAATTTCTTTTTTATGACTACGATTTTCTTTGTAGTGACCACAATATAAGTCGTGATGAGTGTAGATAATAAATTTAGCTTATGAACTATATTCCAACTTCGATGAGGAATAGGCTGAAAGTCCTAATTTTAAATGTTAATGTTGCGCAAAATATAGCGGTAAGAAATGGATAAAAACAATGTTAGAAAAGGTTAATTTGAGAAAATTAATTCTAGTCTTGTGTGTATTTTCTGCAATGGTTACGTTATTAAACGCTTTCTATTCACTCTATCAAGTGCAGCGAGATATCATCATCAATACGACACTAGAGTCGAACCGAGTTTATGCCAAAAAGATGGCAGAAATGACGGATGTTTTTCTTGATTCCGCGATGACCCAGCTCCAATACAGCGCCAAAGCTCTATCCGACAGCACCAATGATCAGCGTGCGTTGACAGAAGAAACGAAACGACTCAAAAATCAAACCAAGTTGTTTAACTCCGTTGTCGTTGTAAATTCTAATGGTGTAATTACGGCGGTCTCTCCAGAGACAGTGAAAGTGAAAGGGATTAAGTTAACGAATGAAAACTCACTCCAATCTCTAAAAGCCCAAGCCCCTTTGGTGACGGACCCTTTCGTATCTCCCGCAGGTAACTATCTTATTAGTCTGTCGTACCCTATTTTTTCGAATCAGGGAGAGTATCTCGGCTACATCAGTGGCACTATTTATCTAGAAGCTGAGAATATCTTAGGGAAATTATTGAATGAACATAGTTACGTGGATGGCTCTTACCTTTACGTTGTGGATCGTCATGGAACGTTGATTTATCACCCAAATGAGTCAAGGATCGGCCAAATAATCACAAACAACCGCGCAATTAATACTGTGTCAAAAGGCGAAAGTGGCAGTCTAGATATTGTGAACTCTTTGGGTATTCAAATGTTGGCAGGGTACGCCCCGGTCTCTCAGGCTGGTTGGGGAGTGGTTGCGCAGAAATCGAAGCAAAGTACTCTACTTATGGTTAATCAACAAATGAAAGAGGTGTTTGTAACGACGATTCCTGTTGGGGTGTTGACGTTAATGTTTATTTGGGTATTTTCTAGCTTTATCTCTAAACCATTAAGACAGTTAGCACTGGCGGTTACAGGTAGTGATCGTAACTCAAATACGGTGAATAATGTAAAGCAAGTTCACTCTTGGTATTTTGAAGCATCACAACTGAAGAGCAGCTTTATCAAGGCCTTTGGGATCGCGTTTGAAACGATTGACTCGCTTCATACGGCAAGTTTAACGGATTCGATGACGGGCTTGTTAAATAGGAGAGGTTTAGATAAAGCCGTTGATCAATTACAACATCAGGCTATCCCATTTTCTGTTCTCGCATTGGACATCGACTTTTTTAAATCGGTCAACGATAACTTTGGCCATGATACTGGTGATGATTTATTAAAAAGCTTTGCACAATTGATGAAAGAGCAATCTAGAGATCAAGACTTGCTGTTTCGTTCTGGTGGGGAAGAGTTTATTATTTTTCTGCTCAATTCCGATATTCAAGATGCTTTTAAATTTGCAGAACGGTTACGTAAAAAGGTCGAGTTATATGAATTTGCCAATGTAGGAGGTGTCACTGTTTCTATTGGCGTCGCTTTTTGGGGCGGTGAGGAGCAATCCATTAGGGTCACGTTAAAAGAAGCGGATACAGCTTTGTATCGCGCAAAAAATAACGGCAGAAACCGTTCTGAGCTTTTAAGTAGCGATTAAATCTAGGGTTGTCATTCTGTATAATATGTAATTTAGAGCAGTGAAGTGAAGAATGTAAATATAGTATTTACATTTCGTTAGATAAAAGTTAGCGTCAGGGTTATTCGATATTATTATGCACTCTGTGCAATAGGTTAAGGATGCTTACTTTTATCAAAAAGTCGTCAACCGCTTTATCTTGGCTTCATTGGCTTGTTCTCGTCTGCTCTCTAATCCTAACTATTACCGCTTGGCAAATTACTCTTCATCAAACACATCAAAAATCTCAAGTTCAATTTGATTTTCAAGTGAGTCAATTACTCGGGCTTGTTCAAGATAGGATGAGCAAATATGAAGAAGCATTGACCGCGGGCGTATCAGCTATCCATATGTTTTCGGCCCCGGTTAATCGAGAGAGTTGGAAAACGTTTGCTAGTCAGTTTGATATATCATCCCACTTCCCTGGAGTGAGCGGGATAGGTGTGATTCATTACGTCCCTCAGAAAAAAGTGACGAGTTATCTTACTTGGCAACAACAAAGCTTTCCTTCGTATGACATGCACCCAATTCGTATCGCCAAAGATTATTGGCCTATTACGTACATTGAACCAGAAGAAGAGAACCGAGCAGCGGTTGGTCTGGATATGGCCCATGAAAATAATCGATATGCGGCAGCAAGGCTAGCTCGAACAAAGGGAACTCCTCAAATTACAGGGCCAATAACCTTGGTTCAAGATTCTAAGCAAACACCTGGTTTTCTTTTTTATGTTCCATGGTTCGATAAGAGAAAAGTCCCGCAATATTATGGTGATGAAAGTGATGGCTTTTTGGGGTTAGTTTATGCCCCTTTTATTGTTCAACATTTAATGAACGGTACGCTTGAGGATGTTAATCGTCTTATCAATTTCAGTATCCATGATGACAATATTTCACTCTACGATGAGCTTACAAATTCTCGTGAAGCCCTGAACCATCAACCTATGTTCGATGAACAGTTGGAAGTCAATATGTATGGGAGAAGGTGGCTCTTTGATTTTCAGTCTTCACCTTTATTTGAAGCTCAGCAGCATAGTAATCAACCAACATTGATCCTGATGTTCGGCCTACTCGTTAATGTCATGCTATTTGCCATTCTTATGATATTGCGTAACGGGGAAGAGAAAGCCCAAGGCTATGCAAGAAAGTTAAGTCGAGATTTGCAAGAGCGAACGGATAGCCTAGAAAAAGCCTCAGAAAATTTAGCAATAAGAAATCTTGCTCTAGAAAGAGCGAATAGAGATCTCGATCAGTTTGCTTACGTCGCATCGCACGATTTGAAAGCACCTCTGAGAGGGATCTCGCAATTGGTGTCATGGATCAATGAAGACATTGAGGAGCACCTAACCCCTGAAACAAAGGATTATAGTCGCCTTTTGCAGGGGCGAGTTGTCAGGTTGGAGCGATTGCTCGATGACTTATTGTCGTATTTTAGAGTTGGTAGAAAAAAGAATGAGATTCAAGAGTTCTCTTTAGCGAGCAATGTCCAAGAGACATTCGAGTTATTGAATATGAATAATAAGGCGACGCTTATTTGTGACGATAGCATTGGCCCGTTTCGTACGTTGGTCGTCCCGCTAGATTTAATATTGCGAAATTTAATGTCCAACGCGATTAAACACCACGATAAAGCACACGCCAATATTAAGGTTTCTGGTGTTTATCAAGGTGACCATTACAAGTTCTGTGTCGAAGATGATGGGCCAGGAATTCCAACTGAACTCTATGACAAGGTGTTTGAGTTATTCCACACACTACAACCTCGCGATAGCGTCGAAGGAAGTGGTATGGGCTTGTCTATCATCAAAAAAACCTTGGAGCTTTACGGCTGCCATTTCGAATTACACTCTAATTCACAAGGTGGGTGTTCTTTTGTTTTCACCTGGCCCACAGAAGAGTTATTAGAAAAAAAGGAGATCATATGAATCATAACTATATGAAAACCGTCAGTATTCTTTTAGTTGAAGACGATGATATTGATGCCATCGGAATTCAGCGTTCATTGAAGTCATTCAATTTGCTTAATCCAATCCATCGAACTCGTGATGGATTAGAGGCATTAGAAGTGCTTAAAAACGATGCCATTGCTCGGCCTTTTATTGTGCTTCTGGATTTAAACATGCCGCGAATGAATGGCATGGAGTTTTTATCTGCCATTCGGTCGGATTCGAATTTGAGTGACATTGTGGTTTTTGTACTCACGACTTCCCAACTTGATGAAGAAATCTCTGCAGCCTACAAGAAAAATATTGCTGGTTACATTGTGAAGTCTTCATCTAACCAAGATTACAAACAACTTATTCGTTTTCTAGAGAACTATTGGAACATTGTTGAGTTACCAAAATGCTAAAGCCAAGGGGGCTCAAATGAAGGTATTGATCATTGATGATGATCAGGTAGATACTTTGTCTATTGTCAGGACGTTGAAAAATACAGACTTACCTCTAGCGACTATTGAGACTGCCGATACCGGCGTTAAAGGTCTAGAGTTGGCATTTCAGAAACAATTTGATGTCATTTTACTGGATTATCAACTTCCTCCAACCGACGGTTTTGAATTGTTAATCGAACTGCGCGCGAAAAATGATTTCTCTACATCGATTGTTATGTTGAGCCACAATGACGATGAAGAGATCGCTCTGAAATGCATTGAATCAGGCGCTCAGGACTTCATTATGAAAAGTGAAGTTACGGCGGTAAGGCTGAGACGAGCGATTGTTATTGCGTCTGAACGCCATCAACTCGAGCAACAAGTGCTGGAGACGCATACCGAGCTAAAGCGATTAGCAGAGCGCGATAGTTTAACGGGTTTGAATAATCGCCACTTCTTTGAAGAGCGTTTAACCAAACAACTGCTTTCCTCAGCAAAAGATAACTCTTCGTTTGTCTTAATGCTGATTGATGTCGATAAATTTAAAGATGTTAATGATCGCCACGGACATGTCTTAGGAGATGGCGCCCTCAAAGAGGTGGCCAGTAAGCTTAACCGCTGCGTCGGATACAATGATATTTTATGCCGATTGGGGGGGGACGAATTCGCACTATTATTCCCTATCGGAAATAATAAGCAGTACGTCCAAAAAATGGTCAACCGACTCATGTCTGAGTTTAGTTCTTCGATATGTGTGGACGGAGAGTTATTAGATTTAACGGTTAGTGTGGGTATTGCAAGCTTTCCAGAATGTGCATCGAACTCTATTGAGTTACGAAAATGCGCTGATATTGCTTTGTATCGTGCTAAGGATAAGGGAAGAAATCAGGCCCAGTTTTATTCAAAAGCATTTCATGATCAAATGAATCGCCGAGCAGAGCTTGAAAGACACCTGAAGCGAGCTCTAGTAAAGAACGAGATGGAGCTTTATTACCAACCTCAGTTTAATGCGGATATGAAGCTAATAGGGGCAGAAGCTTTGTTGCGTTGGAAACATCCGAAGTTAGGAATGATTCCGCCAGACAGGTTCATTCCTGTTGCAGAAGAAACTGGGATGATTGTCGATATCGGTTTTTGGGTCATCGAAACGGCTTTGAAACAGTTACAATATTGGCTGAATGAAAAAACGTTGAGAGATGATTTCACATTAGCGATTAACTTATCTCCAAGTCAGTTAACCGACCGTTTTTTAGCGAAAAAAGTTAAAAACCTTCTTAATATTTATGAAATTCCAGCTTCAAATGTGGAGTTTGAAATTACGGAAAGTAATCTTATTTCTGGCGAGTGGGCATCTGAAGCTTTGCAGAAAATCAGTGACTTAGGTGTGAAAGTCGCAGTGGATGATTTTGGAACTGGTTACTCATCACTGTCTCATTTGAAGGATTACACGATTGATGTGATCAAAATCGATCGCTCTTTCGTTGAGCGTATTGAATTGACAAAACCAAGGCAACTTTTTACGGCAATTTGTGCTTTCTCACACAGCTTAGAATACGAAACGGTCGCAGAAGGGATAGAGACGGATATTCATGATGCCATATGTAAAGAGGTCGGAGTGACACGCTTGCAGGGTTTCTATTACTCCAAACCGTTATCTGTATCGAACTTTGAAGGCAAATACTTTTTCGATTAGCGGACTCGTTTGTCGATATAGGAGAGGCTCAGTGTCTCTCTCAATAGCCTCCATAATGATTGCTTCAAGGAGCAGATGTTATGGGGGCTTTATCTTTTTGGATAGTGCCAAATGATGCCAGGCCGCTGTCCGTGAATCAGCATAAAAGCCTGTTATTTTTAGCTTATGCTGTTGGGTTAAATGGTGGGAATCTAGAGAGTTTTAAGTCAGTGAATTTTAACTATGTATTAGTCCTTACGATTTCTTTATATTATAGCTTGGAGCCAGATACTTGCTGATATTTATAAGTACGGGTGATGCTTAAGTGCGGTATTCGTACCTTAACGTTGAATTAATATAAAAAGAGATCATATGTTGGACAATCTATCAAAACTCACCATTAAAGCGAGGCTGGCTATTGGGTTTGGCACGACGCTTTTTCTTATGATGCTTTTAACAGTATTAGGTATTCAAAAAGTTAACTTCATCGATGAGACCCTGACGGAAATTACCGATGTAAACTCACTTAAGCAGCGTTATGCCATTAACTACCGTGGCAGTGTTCATGACCGCGCGATTACTATTCGTGATATTGCGATAGCCAGAACCTCTCAAGAGATTTCTCTTCTAGAGCAAGAAGTTAAGCAGCTCGAAGCTTTTTATCGTGAATCTGAAGCTCAAATGAACCAAATGCGTTCGCAAGGTGAGGTGTTTACGGCCGATGAACAACGTATTCTTGCGAAAATCGATAAGGTACAACAATACACTTTACCCTTGGTTGATGAGATTATTAGGGATAAGAAGTCGGGTACTGTAATGACCGATTCTATCCTCGATTCAGCTCGACCTGCTTTTATTCAATGGCTTGCTGCCATCAACGAATTTATTGATTACCAAGAAGAACAAAGCCAAAAGTTAACCTCTGAGGCTCGAATTGTTGCGGGTGACTTTCAACAGTTGATGCTGTTGCTGACTGCGATTGCATTGACGATGTCGTTATTCGTCGGCTTTATTATTGAACGCAGTTTCAGAGCTTCTTTGGGTGGTGAACCATGGGAGATTTCTGAAATGATCAAGAAAATCTCTGAAGGTAATTTGTCCCAACGCTTTATCAAACCAGAAGAGGCCGTTGGCATCTATCGTTCGTTAATTATCCTTAATGATAAGGTGAGTACTGTCATTAAAAGCAGCCGAGGGATTTCAACACAAGTTGCCACGTCAGCTGAGCAGTTGACTGGGGTGATGGTTGATACCGCAAACAATGCTCAACATGAATTGACGCAAGTTGAGGAAATCTCTAATGCGATTAGCGAGTTATCAAGCACTTCAAAAGAAGTAACATCAAACGCTGTTCATGCCGAGCAAGAGGCTAAAAAAGCGATTGATAATGTCTTTAAAGGTAACCAAACCTTAGAGGAGTCAATTGAGCTTACCCATAAGATTAATGACTCTGTAAAACAAACCGCCAGCATGATTGTCGATCTTAAAACAAATGCGATGGATATTGGTGAAGTGACGGCCGTGATCAGTACCATTTCTGATCAAACGAATTTGCTGGCCTTGAATGCAGCCATTGAAGCGGCACGAGCGGGTGAATACGGACGTGGTTTTGCCGTTGTTGCTGACGAAGTTCGTAACCTTGCATCTAAGACGCAAGATTCAACGAAGAGCATTCAAGATATTATTACCAAGCTTCAAGCTCAATCAGAAAAAGCCAATGACAACATGATCAGCAATGTTGAGCAGATCCAAGAGTCGGTGACATTGTCAGAAAATGTCCAACAATCATTCAGTCATATTGAACAGTCTGTGCAATCTATTTCTGAAATTAATACGCTAGTGACAAGCACTTCTCAAGAGCAGTTTAGTTTAACTGAGCGTATAGCATTGAATACAAACAATGCCTTTGACCTAGTGAACCAAAATGTATCGGGTATTCATCAAACTCAACAAGCGGCCAAAGAGTTATCTCAACTGGCGGTAGAGCAGAAAAAAGAGCTGGAGTTTTTTAAGGTCTAGAGAAGTTAACTGAGAATCTAAAGAGCGTAACTTAGGCTCTAAAGAAGGTAACTTAGGATCTAGAAAGCGTAACTGAGAAGATTGCTGTATGCGACACTTGAGTAGACTGTTTGAACTTTCATTGCCCTTTGTTGTTTTTTAGGCCTATATTCAACAGTACAGTTATGACATTGATTTAACATGGATAGCTGTTGAGTAAAGGATAATAAATGCTTGATTGAAAATGGATTAATCAAGTTAACAATAAGTCAGTGGAGACTTCCCAATGAAAAAACTACTTTCGGTACTTGCTGTTTCTGCAGCGGTCATGGCGCCAGCAGCATTTGCTTCTTCGCCTGTTATGTTTTCAACGATCAACGGCTTTAACGCACCAGATTCCGATGCGGTTGGTGGTGTGCGCTTGGCTTTACTTCACGGACAAGTAAACGACCTTAAAGGTGTCGATCTTGCTATTGTTGGTATGTCTGAGACGCAAACGACGACAGGTGTAAACTTGGGTATTTTTGGTGCGCATAAAGTAAACCAAGAAATGACCGGTGCTTCACTGGGTATATTCAACTGGAACCCAGGAAAAACCACAGGTTTGAACTTGGGTGCCGTTAACATCACTAACGATGTGAAAGGCGCGAACGTGAGTTTTGTAAACTACTCGGAAGGCGACACTCTGGTTGATGTTGGTGCCGCAAACCTTTCTGAAGTGTCTACGGTTCAGGTTGGTATCTTCAACAAAACTAAAAAAATCGAAGGCGTACAAGTTGGTCTGATCAACTGTGCTGACAACGGTTTCTTCCCGTGCTTCCCGATTGTGAACTTTGCTAAGTAAAACGTAGCCAAGCCTTTTAACGCCTAAACTCTTGTTTAGGCGTTATTACTTTTAGTTTCCGTTTCCGTTTAGTCTCAGTCTCAGTCTCAGTCTCAGTTTAGCTTCACCTTCAATTCCACTTCTAACCCATACTCCTCATCTGACTCAATAGGCGCTTGGTTTTATATTCCCTATTGCAGTATTTCTACTTATAAGTACAATGTGCGCTAAAATAACAACGTCGACTTATATGCTTTGATAAAACACCATACCATCGATTTTAAAAAGGCTTTCTTAAGCCTTACCGCCTGTTTTTTAGTCGTTTTGAGTATATTGCTCGTTGATTCAGCGGAAGAATCAGATAAACAGTATGGAATCGAAAACCAAGGCGTGACACGCTCTTTAGCGGAACTCACACAGATCATAAATGCGCTTGAGTACAACATTACTGCGCTCTACCCACTGCACGGCGATACGTATGTGTTCTCGCATGGCAAAAAGGTAGAGGGAGAAACGTGCTATTTCATCAGTGAGGAGCAACAAGCCCCACGTTTTGATTTTATGTTCTCTGGCCCTCGCGAGATGTGTGATCCTAAATCAGTGCTTAGTGCTGAAGCGGGTAAGCGCTTATTCATCGCTCCAACCATGGCTTATTTTGCCAATACCATTGATACCATCTCTGCGATTTACTTTATTTCGAAAGATAAATTCATCATCTCTTCGCCTTCTGATTTTGCCAGCACGATTAAAGGAGATACCTTCGATTCTGTGGTAAATAGCCGCCCGTACTGGGTGAATACGGTGCGTTTTGGCTTAGCTCAGGGACAAGATCAAGTGGTGTATACCGGGCAATACGATGATTACCTGACGGGTAAAAAAGTCGTGACGCTAACCAAAGGCATCTATGTTGATGGGGAATTTAAAGGGGTACTCGGTATTGATGGCTATGTTGCGAATTTAGTGTCGAACCCTAAACATGGTTATAAGGTGACGAGCACTCGCGGAGCAAACAAATACGGTTTCATGGACTTTACCCATTCGCGACCTTTGTATGTCGATGGTATCAATACTCAGCTCTATCTCAGTATTGAAGAAGACAAGAGTGAGCACTTTTTGCATGTATTGGAGATGGAAAGAGTTCAGTTATCGATACTTTTGGCTTTGTATGTGGTTTCCGCCTTATGGCTGTGGCGATTTTATACCAAACAAGAACACAATCGTTTAAATAACTTAGCAATGCATGATCCGCTCACTGGCCTATTGAATCGACGCGGTTTTGAAGCTCGGTTGCTGGCGCAAGACGAAGAGCCAATCATTGGTGTGGGTGTCTTCGATATTGATGATTTTAAAGTGGTCAATGATGTTCACGGGCATAAGGTCGGGGACGAAGTGATTTGCCATGTCGCCAAGTTGATGATGAACAGTGTTAGGCAGCAAGACATTGTCGCTCGGTTTGGTGGTGAAGAGTTTGTTGTCGCGATCACGGGTGAATCATCTGAATTGCTGTCATCGATTTTTCAACGGATTCAAAACGACATTAGCCTGCAAAGTTACCGATGTCCGACGGGGGATAAGGTGAATATTTCTGTTTCAGGGGGAGCAACGCTCTACTCTCTGTATAAGTTCGACAGTGTTGGTCACTTGTGGGAAAACCAGAGCATTCGTTCTTCGGATGAGCAGCTTTATAAGGCGAAGGCCGCGGGCAAGAATCAAGTGTGTATTCACGTGTTTTAATTCGCAGTGAGCAGTTTGTGAGAACCAGTGAGGGCCTAGTCGTTTGACTAGGCTTCTTTCTATATATTTAACATCGATTATCGACTACTAAGCGCTCTTTTATCTAAAAGGTGTCACTTAAGAAATGCCTCTAAGATGAAATACGTTCTGCGATAGCAATGCCTCTAAGATGCGACGCTATTTCTTGATGCGGCCCTTGTTCATCCATTTCTGATGCACACCACGACGCAGGCTCTGGAAGCTGTTTTCTACCTTATCGACACCAAGCAAGATAACCAGCGCCATTAGCGTGATGATAACAGACTGAGATAGGTGCCCTAAGGCTATCATCATCCCCAAAGCCGCCAGCACCCAGATGATCGCGGCAGACGTGACGCCATGAATCTTACCATCCAATGTCATCATTACTCCTGCACCAAGAAACCCGACCCCCGTTATTATCTGACCAAGCACACGGGCTTGATCGAGCGTGTTAGGAGATAAGCTAATCGCCATGGTGAGAAAGAAATAAGTACCGCTGATAATCAAAATTGAGGTTCGTATTCCAACGGGTTTACCGCGGGTTTGCCTTTCGATGCCGATTAACGAACCACACAGCATACATACCGCGAGGCCTGCCCAGCTAAAGGGGGCAAGGTTGAGAGTTTGTTCTATAAATTGTGGCATATCACCCCTCCTAAAAATTTAGAATAGAGCCGAGTATGCTAATAATAGACCGGACGATCGAACAAAAACTTTTTGTCTTAACGATTGGATTGTCTGCTTGAGGTTTAACAGCCAGTGGTGGTCAATGAGAAAGTAGGGGCTTCTGTCTCTGTCGCTTCTTGGTATTCAAGACGATAAGAAGCGACCATTGCTCGAGATAGAGTTATTCAATGTGCAGATCGAGTGGTGTCTTACTGCTGCGGCCGCCGATCTCGCGAGTTAACTTAGGCACTAGGTAACCAGAAACTTCAGAGATTAACCCCCTAAAGTGGGCTTTTGCTTCTTCATCTGAGATATAGAAGTGAGCGGCGCCCTGAACCTTATCAAGAACATGCATATAGTACGGTAAAACACCGGCATCGAATAGCTTTTCGCTCAACTCTTTCAATGAGTTAGCGCTGTCGTTGACGCCTTTTAGCATCACGCCCTGATTAAGCAGAGTCGCACCACTGAGTTTCAACTTATGGAAAGCTTGTTTGAGCTCCACGTTGATTTCATTGGCGTGATTGATATGGCTGACCATGACCACATTGAGGCGAGTTTGAGCTAACAATTGGCATAGTTCATCAGTCACTCGAGCAGGGATCACAACCGGTAATCGGCTATGAATTCGAACGGTTTTTACATGCGGTATCTGTTCGATAGCATGGATAAGCCATTCGAGTTCGCTGTCTTTGGCCATCAAAGGGTCGCCACCCGATAAGATAACTTCGTTGATCTCGGGATGTTGAGCCACATAATCGAGGCTGGTTTGCCACACAGACTTAGAACCCTTGTTGTCTTGATAAGGGAAATGGCGACGGAAGCAGTAGCGGCAGTTTACAGCGCACCCCCCTTTTACAATCATCAGTGCGCGGTTTTTGTATTTATGCAGCAGCCCAGGTATTGCGTTTTCTTGCTCTTCCAGCGGATCGGCTGAATAGCCTTGATGAACCTCGAACTCTTCGTTGAGTGGTAACACCTGACGCAATAAAGGGTCGTGTGGGTTGCCTTTTTCCATTCGCTCTACAAAGCTTAGGGGTACTCGAAGTGAAAACAGCTCTCGTGCCGCGAATCCTTTTTGCCACGGTGTTGGGTCTATTTCTAATGCTTCAAGCAGTTTTGTCGGGTCAGAGATCGCATTCGATAGTTGTTTGAGCCAGTTTTGCTCAACAGATTCGACTTTTCGGGTTATGATATGCGGCATTGAAATTAACTCAAAGATGTGGAAGAGAAAATCATGGCGTCAGTAAGCACCAATGAATTCAAAGGCGGTTTAAAATTCATGTTAGATAATGAGCCTTGCGCAATTATCGACAATGAATACGTTAAGCCAGGTAAAGGCCAAGCGTTTAACCGTGTAAAACTTCGTAAACTGCTGTCAGGCAAAGTGTTAGAGAAAACATTCAAATCAGGCGAAAGCTTTGAGCTTGCAGATGTTGTTGACGTTGAACTAGGTTACCTATACAACGATGGCGAATTCTACCACTTCATGAACAACGAAACATTTGAGCAAATCGCAGCAGACGTAAAAGCAGTCGCTGACTCAGCAAAATGGTTAGTTGAAAATGACGTTTGTACTCTAACGTTGTGGAATGATAACCCTATCACTGTTACTCCGCCAAACTTTGTTGAGATCGAAGTAACTGAAACTGATCCTGGCCTTAAAGGCGATACACAGGGTACGGGTGGTAAACCTGCAACTCTAGCAACAGGCGCGGTTGTTCGTGTACCTCTATTCATCGCTATCGGTGAAGTTGTTAAAGTTGATACTCGTACTGGCGAATACGTTGGTCGTGTGAAGTAATTTGATTGTGTCCATCTTGTTTAAGGTGGCTCAGTGAAATAGAAAAGGTCGCTTATCGCGGCCTTTTTTGTATCTGGCGATCAGGAGAAGCGGTAGGGGCAGATGCGAGATACGAAGAGCGGGAAGATCAAGAGCGAGTGAGCTAGATGTGTGGTATTCGACAAACAATAAAAAAGCAGAGCTGGATAACCTAGCTCTGCTTTCGATTTTCTGTTCTTAAGTGCTTCGAATCTCGATTACTCGAATCCCAAATCTGCTCTTAACTATTAAATCATAAAAATGAAGATAACAGACAGTGCGCTGATTAGGCCTGCGAAGAAGTAGCAACCCACTTTACCAGCAACGCCGACGTGGAACTTAAGGTCGTGCATGCCGTGGTGAAGACGGTGCATTGCATGCCACATTGGCAGTGCCAGCGTACCGATGATGAATAGCGCACCGATAATGCTGGTGGCGAATTCAGACACACGCTCGTAGCTCATTGCGTCAGCATCGATAATGCCCATTGGCACTAAGATACCTAACACTAGAATCGTGATAGGTGTGATCATCGCGAACCAAGTACCGCCAGCGCCAAATAGGCCCCACCAGATTGGCTCATCAGAGCGTTTAGGATCGTGGTTAACAGGTTTCACTTTGTAATTTGTGTTCATAACGAAAGCTCCTTACACCACAACAAGAACGATTAAAGAAATGAAAGCGACCGCTGCCCACTGAGTCAATACGATGATTCTTTTATCAACCAATTTACCTTTAAGGCGAATTGGCATTACTTGAGGCATCATGCTGAAGAAGGTTTGAGCGTGCATTAAGCTGCCCAGTAGCGCCACGATATTAATACCGATAACAACAGGGTTAGCCATAAAGCTTAACCAACCAGCCCATGCTTCAGGGCCTTTCACCAGTGAACCCAAACCGAAGGTTAGGAATACAGTGAACAGAATCAAAGGCAGTACAGTTGCTTCACGTAACATGTAGAAGCGGTAGAACGGATGGTTGCTCCACCACGTTCTGTTCATCTCACGAACATAAGGTTTACGTTTGCTCATCTTATGCCTCCTCTGCTGATTTTACTTGCGATCCATCTGGCTTGAACATCGAGATAACGAAGTCCATTGAAGACTCAACTTTGCCTTGGTTAACGGCCGCTGCTGGGTCTACTTTCTTCGGACAAACTTCAGAACAGTAACCAACGAACGTACAACCCCAAGCGCCGTTTTCACCATTGATCAGCTTCATGCGTTCAGCTTTACCGTTGTCACGACTATCTAGGTTGTAACGGTGAGCCAGAGTAAGAGCTGCAGGGCCGATGAACTCAGGGTTTAGACCAAACTGAGGACACGCCGCGTAACACAAACCACAGTTGATGCAGCCAGCGAACTGTTTGTACTTCGCCATTTGCTCTGGAGTTTGGATGTTGGTGCCGTCTTCTGGTTTACGGTCATTACCGATGATGTAAGGCTTGATCGCTTCAAGGCGCTCGATGAACGGTGTCATGTCGACAATCAAATCTTTCTCGATTGGGAAGTTAGCCAATGGCTCAATTTTGAAGCCGTTTGGATAATCACGTAAGAAGCTCTTACACGCCAGTTTTGGCACGCCATCAACCATGATGCCGCAAGAACCACAAATCGCCATACGACAAGACCAACGGTAAGACAGGTCTTTATCTAGGTTATCTTTGATGTAACCAATCGCATCAAGTACTGACATGGTTTCATCAAACGGAACTTCAAAGGTTTGAAAGTGAGGTTCTGCATCTTGCTCAGGGTCATAACGCAGGATTTCAATTTTTTGGATTCGATTCGCTGACATTATGCTTGCTCCTCTTCGCTCTTCTTCGCATTCTCTTCTGCTGCTTTTTCAGCGGCAGCGGCTTTCTCTGCAGCTTCACCGTACAGACGAGCTTTAGGTTGAGATTTAGTAATCTTAACGCCGCTGTAGTCGATGGTTGGTGCTGCATCTTCGTTGTAGAACGATAGAGAGTGTTTCAGGAAGTTCACGTCGTCACGTTCTGTGCAGTTGTCGTCTAGACGTTGGTGCGCACCGCGAGACTCTTTACGAAGAATCGCTGAGTGAACCATCGCTTCAGCAACTTCAAGACCGTAACCGACTTCGATAGCGTAAAGTAGGTCCGTGTTGAACACTTGGCCTTTGTCTTTAATGCTGATTTTTTTGTAACGTGCTTTTAGCTCAGTGATTTTGTCGATGGTTTCTTGCATCAAGTCTTCTTGACGGTAGATACCACAACCCGCTTCCATGGTGTGACCCATTTCAGTGCGGATATCAGCCCAGTTCTCATCGCCTTCTTGGTTTAGTAGACCTGCGATGCGATCTTCAACCGCTTTCACTTGCTTCGCGATAGACTCTTCATTCCAGCCTTTGAATTCTGCTGCACGTTTCACGGCTTGTTCACCCGCTACGCGACCAAATACAACGAACTCAGCCAGAGAGTTAGAACCTAGACGGTTTGCACCGTGCAGACCAACTGAAGCACATTCACCAACAGCGAATAGACCTTTAATGCGAGTTTCACAGGTACCGTTAGTTTCAATACCACCCATGGTGTAGTGAACGGTCGGACGAATTGGGATTGGCTCTTTTGCTGGGTCGACGTTTACGTACGCTTTTGCTAGCTCACAGATAAACGGTAGACGTTCTTGCAGGTACTCTTCACCAAGGTGGCGAAGGTCAAGGTGTACGACATCACCAAGCGGGTGCTTGATGGTGTTGCCTTTCTGCTGCTCGTGCCAGAATGCTTGAGAAACTTTGTCACGAGGACCCAGTTCCATGTATTTGTTTTTCGGCTCGCCCACTGGAGTTTCAGGGCCCATGCCGTAATCTTGGAGGTAACGGTAGCCGTTCTTGTTGACGATGATACCGCCTTCACCACGACAACCTTCGGTCATCAAGATGCCAGTGCCTGGTAGGCCTGTTGGGTGGTATTGAACGAACTCCATATCACGCAGTGGTACACCGTGGCGATAAGCCATTGCCATACCGTCGCCAGTTACGATGCCGCCGTTGGTATTACAGTGGTAAACACGACCTGCGCCACCCGTTGCTAGAACAACAGATTTTGCTTTGATGGTAACAAGCTCACCTTCAGACATGTGAATCGCGATTAGGCCTTGTACTTCGCCATCTTCAACGATCAAATCCACCACAAAGTACTCATCAAATCGTTTGATTGTGTCGTACTTCATCGAAGTCTGGAACAGAGTATGAAGCATGTGGAAGCCAGTTTTATCCGCTGCGAACCACGTTCTCTCTACCTTCATACCGCCGAATCGGCGTACGTTTACTTCACCGTTTTCTTTACGACTCCATGGGCAGCCCCATTGTTCCATTTGGATCATTTCGCGAGTCGAGTTTTCAACAAAGTATTCAACAACATCCTGTTCACATAGCCAGTCGCCACCGCCAACAGTATCGTTGAAGTGGTTATCTAGGCTATCTTCGTCTTTAATTACTGCTGCTGAACCGCCTTCTGCTGCTACCGTGTGCGAACGCATTGGGTAAACTTTAGAAATCAGTGCTACTTCCAATTCAGGATTAGCTTCAGCCGCAGCGATAGCTGTACGAAGACCAGCGCCGCCTGCGCCGATGACTGCGATATCTGTGGTAATTGTCTTCACAGTTATTCTCCAGTGTGATGCGGAGTATTCCGCTTGTAATTATAAAAAGCTTATTGGTAGCACTTACTAATTGGCAGTACTTACTTATTGAGAGCACTTACTAATCGATAGCACTTACTAACTAATAGTACGTAAACGGTATCAACCGCTTATCACCTCTAAGCCTTAAGTGGTAGGTTCAGTGTACGAGAGGAAGGTATTCTAAAAGTTGATGTATTTGGGTTTTTAGGTCGGTAATGCATATGGGGGCATAGAAATTATAGGTTATGTGACTGCAATCACGGCAATGAATTGTTGATAACGATTCCCCCACAAGAGTCGTGTTAACGGCTTGTTGAGTATGATTTTTGTTATCAATGTGGCTAGCGGCTAAATATTAGTAAATGTATTGTAGTACGTAATTTTCTGGCTTCATAAAACAACATGCTGGTTTGATAAGGCAAAGATAGAAGCTTACAAAAGAGACGAAAAGTGGTAATTTTCGTCGCCTAGAATTCAGTGATATGGAACTTAATAATGCACTCCACATGGCAACCTGCCGCAACCATTAAGCAGTTAAAGCAACGTGCTGATATCCTTACTCAAATCCGTCATTTTTTTGCAAAGCGAGACGTGATGGAAGTGGATACGCCAGCCATGAGTCACGCCACGGTGACGGACGTGCATTTACATACCTTCAAAACTGAATTCGTAGGGCCGGGTTATGCGCACGGTCAGCCCTTGTTCTTTATGACTAGCCCAGAGTTTCATATGAAACGACTGTTAGCGGCGGGCAGTGGTTGTATCTACCAAATTTGTAAGTCTTTCCGTAACGAAGAAAATGGTCGTTATCATAACCCTGAGTTCACCATGTTGGAGTGGTATCGCGTGGGGTTTGATCACCACGATTTGATGGACGAAATGGACCTCCTATTGCAGCAAATTCTCAAGTCTGGCAAAGCGGAGCGAATGACTTACCAGCAAGCCTTTATTGATGTGTTGGGTGTTTGTCCGCTGGAAGACTCGATGGATACGCTGAAGCAAGCGGCTGCACCACTTGGGTTAAGTGATATTGCGGATCCTGAAGAAGATCGCGATACGCTATTACAGCTTCTTTTCAGTATTGGGGTAGAGGCGAAAATAGGCCAAGATGTTCCGGCCTTTGTTTATGATTTCCCGGCATCGCAAGCAGCGTTAGCCAAGATCAATTCTGATGACTCAAGAGTAGCGGATCGCTTTGAGGTGTATTTCAAAGGCATCGAGTTAGCTAACGGCTTCCACGAGTTAGATAAACCGCAAGAGCAACTTAAGCGCTTTGAAGATGACAATGCAAAACGTATCGAGATGGGATTATCGCCTCAACCGATTGATCATCATTTGATTGAGGCATTAAAAGCGGGCTTGCCAGACTGTGCAGGTGTTGCTTTAGGTATTGATCGTCTGATCATGTTGGCTTTGGGCTACGACCATATCGATGACGTGACGGCTTTTCCGTTCCCGCGTTCTTAGCTTTTTGCTTTTGTTGTTATTGAGAGTTAATGGTCATTAGCTATTAACTATTAACTCTCAGCTTCCAACTCGCTTCACTAGCTGACCAGAATTCCGGTGCTCTATCTGACCAAAATACCTGTACCCACTAGCTGACCAGAATCCCAGTGCCCACCACGGCAACAATGGCGCCTATCCAAGCGTAGGCATTTGGCCTCTGTTTGGTGTACAACCAGAGTATTGGTAACAACATGATGGGTGTGGTCGAAGATAACAGTGCGACCATACCGACATTGCCTTCCTGCAACGCATACAAAATCAGTGTCATTCCCACGGCCATCGCTAAAAAGCCATTAACCGCAGTAATTGCGAATATCTGTTTATTCATTGGGTTGATTGCGCGTGAAAGTTTAGCGCCCGTTAAACGAAACAGAGAGTGAGCAACAAAGGCGGTGATCATTCGAATGGCTGAAGCGGCGACAGGGTCGATGTTGGTTTGCATTACCGGCTTTGCAATGATGCCACCCAGTGCCTGGCAGATAGCGGCTGTAATTCCTAAAGCAACGCCAATCCACACTGTGCCTTTGATGGTTTCGAGCTGGTTTTTCGCTTGTCCACGACGACCAAAGAAGATGGCGGTTAATACCCCACTAAACACCAACGCTGAGCCAATAAGCTCAACCGAAGTCATGCTTTCGCTAAACAGGAAGTAGCCGAGAATCGCGGAAAATACCGCGTGACAAGAGAACAGCAAACCGGCTTGGCGTGGCCCCATGCGATTCAAGCACGCGAATAGGGCGGTATCGCCAATGAAGATACCAATCAGGCCAGACAGCATCATAGGTGTGACGAGGTCGGCTTCGACACTTGACCACCCACCTGTGAACCAAGCCATGCTCGATAAGATGATTGCGGTGCAACCCATACGCCATCGGCTATAGGCAAAAGAACCTAAGTGTTGAGCGGGTTTTACTGACATCAGGCTCGCTATCGCCCATAGAAAAGCGGCGGCTAGAGCTAACCATTCAAATCCCATGTCATTAACGTCCTTGTGTCTGGGATAAATTAGCTCATCAATATGCATCAAACCGAACTGAGAACAAAGTGATTCTTAACAAAAGAACCATGAACGTGGACAGTTCGGCTTAGCTTGATGTGATTAATGACGCGTTACACCTTAAAGCGCTCCACATCTTGGCGCATCGACTCTGCTGCATGGCTCATTTCATTTGAACTGTTGCGGCTGCTTTCTGCTTGCTGCGCAAGATCGTCAGAGGCATCTTTGATGCCTTGCGTATTACGGCTGATGTCTTCGCTTACCGCGCGTTGCTCTTCTGCAGCACTGGCGATTTGCAGCGCCATGTCGTTGATTTCAGTGATCGCATGAGTGATTTTAGTCAGGCTGCCATGAGCTTGCTCGGCGAATCCAACACTATTTTCGGCCAGTTGAGTGCTGGTGGTCATGCTTTCAACGGCATGTTGAGTATTCTTTTGCAACGTATCAATCATCACGCGGATCTCTTCCGTCGAACCATGCGTTCGTTGACTTAGTACTCGTACTTCATCGGCCACAACGGCAAACCCGCGACCTTGTTCACCTGCACGGGCGGCTTCAATTGCTGCATTCAATGCCAACAGGTTAGTTTGCTCGGCAATGCCCTGAATGGTGGATAGGATCTGGTTGATGCTTTGCGCATTACTCTCTAATTCACGAATCACATTGGCGGCGTCTTCAACTTGAGTTGCGAGGCCAGTAATCGCATCACGGTTTTGTTGAATGACTTCTTGGCCTTCATTACAAGCGGTGGCAGATGCCTGAGAGGCGGATGCGGTTAATTCGGCATGGCTAGCGACTTCGGCTGCGGTTGCCGACATCTCATGAATCGCAGTCGCAATCTGGTTGATGTCGTTTTGTTGATTCTCAACTCGGATAGAAGATTGAGTGGCCAGTTGATTGGCTTTTTCTGCATGGTTGTTGAGGTCGTGGCTGTGCTCTATGACGCCTTTCAACATGCTTTGCATTTGACTCAAGAACTGGTTCACAAGCTCGGCAAGTTTGCCAATCTCATCCATACGTGTGATATCAATACGTTGGGTGAGGTCACCTCTGCCTTGAGCGAGTTGAGTCAGCGCTGTAGACAGTGTTTGTAATGGAGAAAGTAGGCGGTTGATAACCACGGTACTCGCTATTGAAATGATGATGTACAAAATCAAAGAGGTCAGCGTGATGAATTGAATGGCATCGGATACTGCAGAAAACGCCATTTCTTTATCGATAACAATACCTAGCGACCAATCGGTGTTCGGGACATTGGCAATATAGACCAGTTTATCGCCTTGACCAGGCCAAGTTAGCGTAGTGATCATTTGGTCTTGGAGTAGTTGTGACACCTTGCTGGTTGTTAGTTCCGGATTCAAACTGGTCAGTGGTTTTTGACTCAAGGCTTCATCACTGTACGCCACGATGTTGTTGTTACCATCCACTAAAAATGCAAAACCATCGTTCTCGAGTTTTACATTGAGTACGGTATCAATAATGCTGGTAACGGTTAAGTCCGCCGCGAGGACGCCCTGTTTTTCACCGTTGAATGCTTTGGCAAAGCTGATGACGATACTGCCGTCAAAATCTTGATAAGGTTCGGTAATGATGAGGTCTGATGTTGCGCTGGCATCTTGATACCAAGGGCGGGTACGTGGATCGTAGCCTGCTGGCCAATCTTCACCTTTGTCGCCATAAGCGATTGTGCCATCGCTGAAACCTGCATAAACAGACAGGAATTGCCCGGCTTGTTTGGTGATTAATAACTCGCGGTCAGAATTACTATTGCTTGAAATGGTCGATTCATTGGCAAGCATCATATCACTGCGGATGGAGAGCCAATCAGCAATATAATTTGTGGTGCCAACACTGACATTTTTCATTTCTTGGTTGATCGCGATTTCAGTTTCTTGAGTGAGTTGATTAACCGATATCCAAGCTTGGGTACCACTCACAACGGCGATAATGATCGCAATGGCGATCTGAATTTTAAATTTAATAGTATGTCTCAAGGTCCATTCCTCTCTATTAGACAAAAACCTAATTACGTACTTAATGGTGAATTGACGCGTCTTTGATGCGTGTATAGTGCCGCTCTCTCAAGTGGAATAAATGTGCTTAAAATCATAAATTCTAAATATATCGATCCTACTTTTTGACAAACAGTGAAGTGGAATCACAGTTATTTATCGATTGAAAACTGACCAACCCTCCAGCTAGCGAAATTAGGACTGCTATCTGGAGGGCTGTAGTGAAAAGTTAACGTGCTAGGTGATAATAAGCCGTGTTAGGTGATAATAAACAGCGCGATGTAGACCATTAATAAGCCTACGATACCTAAGATGATACCCATCTTCGCCATGTCTTTGCTTTCGATAAGCCCGGTTGAGTAAGCCAACGAGTTGGGCGGTGTCGATACCGGAAGAATCATACCCAGTGAGGCGGAGAAGGCGACCACAACCAGCAAGCCTTGTAGGCCACCAATTGCGACTAAGCTTTCCATCGATGCGCCGATCGCAGCGGCAATAGGCATCAGTAAGTTGGCCGTCGCGGTGTTCGACATGAAGTTCGCCATTAACCAACACACGATAGACAATGTCAGTACCACAGCTGCAGGTGAGAGCGATTCATAGTCAATCGCGTGTGCCAATGCCGCCGCTAAGCCTGTTTTATCCAAGCCGATACCAATCGCGATACCACCGGCGACTAACCACAACACGTCCCAGTTAATTAGCTTAAGTTCTTCTTTGCCCATGATGCCGGTCAGTGTAAAGACGGCCAGTGGAATAATAGAGACTACGTAGGTGTTCATACCATGCAGTTTTGTCGTCATCCACAACAGAATCGTTGCGGCGAAGGTGATGTAAACGACAATCGCTCGCCAACTTTTTCTAAACTGTCCATTGAGCTTGAGTACCATGTTCTTCTGCTTGGAAGGAAAGAGTTTCTGAAGAAGGAACCAAGCGATAGTGAGTTGAATGATTACGAAGGGCAAGCCCATCATCATCCAACTTAAGAAGTCGATACTGTTTTCGCCAGTTAAATACTGCAATGCTATTGCGTTGGGCGGTGTACCGATTGGAGTGGCGATACCACCGGTGTTGGCCGCAATTGGAATACACAACACGAGTGCTTTAATCCCCATGTCGCCTTTAGGCGCAGAAGCCACAATTGGGCCTAGTAGAGCAAGCATCATGACTGTGGTCGCGGTGTTCGACATAAACATCGAGAACACGGCAGTAATCAGCATTAAGCCAAGCATAATGAAGCGCGGCTCTGTACCAAATGGCTTGAGCAGTACTCGGGCTAAGTTGTTGTCGAGTTCGTACTTGGATGCCGAGATAGCGAGTGCAAAACCACCCATGAAGAGGATGATGATTGGTGACGAAAACGCACCGAATATGTCGGTATATTTGATTAACTCACCGAGATCGTGTCCTGCTGGTGGGCTTCTGAATAAATGTAAGCCTTTGTCGGAAATCATCACCAATTCAAGTGCAATGATCAGAATTGACGTCGCGAATACCGGAACCGGTTCCAGAACCCAAAGTAGCGCAGCTAATAGAAATATCGCCAGTAAGCGGTGCTGAATCAAGGTGAGGTTATCTATGGGGATCGAGTCGATAGGCATGAATAGCACGCCCAAGGGAATCGCAAAACAAATCAATAGCTTGACCAATACGCCAACATTGAGTTTAGGCATGATACAAAGACCCTATGAATAAAATATCTTCAAATAGAGTAAGTTATCTGGATTTTTGGTACTTGGAGACGGGTTGTAAAATCGAAAAGTTGTTGAAGGTTTCGACAATTGTTTTGTTTTTGGTCAATTTTTTAATGAAGAGGTCTGAATTTGTTACGAAGGGCTATGAGCTTGTTATTTATGGCTATTAACTTGTTACGAAGCGCTACGAACAGTATGGTCGGTGACGAAAAAGGCGTGTTATTTACTAGAAATAACGCGCCTTTAGAATGTCTATGAACGAACTCAAGAAGCTATGCTTGGTCTGTATTCTCAACCGTTTCAGCCGCGTCTTCACTTACTTCAGCGTTTTTGCCTGCAATATGCGCGAAAGGGGTGCCTAGAACGGTTTTCTCACCATTCTGCATCGTTTCGTCAAACTTGATGGCATCTTTAGCAAATAGATTGATAACCGTTGAACCAAGTTTAAAGCGACCCATCTCTTCACCTTTTTTCAAGACGATTGCTTTATCACCTTGTGCAGGGTAGTCCCATTTGTAAACAGAGTTACCGCGAGGTGGTGTGATAGTGCCAGCCCATACTTGTTCGATACTGCCGACGATAGTTGCGCCAACCAGCACCTGTGCCATTGGGCCAAACTCTGTATCGAAGATACAAACCACACGCTCATTACGTGCGAATAGGTTTGGAACATTCTCTGCCGTTAGCGGGTTTACAGAGAAAAGGTCACCAGGAACGTAGATCATCTGGCGCAGTGTGCCATCGCATGGCATGTGAACACGGTGGTAATCACTTGGCGATAAGTAAAGTGTCGCGAATTCGCCGTCTTTGAACTCATCCGCTAGGCTTGAATCACCGCCCAATAGTTCGCGAGCTGAGTAGTTGTGGCCTTTAGCTTGAATAAGTTGGCCGTCAGTAATTGGGCCAAATTGGCTTACGCGTGCATCAGCAGGGTGAACAATAACAGACTCACCTTCAGCAATAGGACGCATGCCTTCTTTCAATTCACGTACGAAGAATTCATTGAATGTTTTAAAGTGTTTTGGATCGCTATGCAGAGCTTCATCCATGTTTACTTTGTATTGCTTGATGAACCAGTTGATGATCGCTGTCGTTAAGCCACCCGCTTTAGCAGACGCCAGTTTACCGACTAGGCGAGTTAGCCCATGCTGTGGGATCCAGTACTGCAATCCAACTTTAATCTTATCCATTGTATTAATTTTCCAATGCTAATTGTTTTTCAATTAAATCTGTCGATGACGGTTTAGGGCGCGAGATGTTACTTAAATTCACGCCAATTGTCAGTAAATGCACACATTTGTTCACAAAAACGCGATTAGAGATCGGCTTTCTTGCTTCGTGAGTACTGACGGTTATCTTTGTTGTCAGCCATGGTTTCAATAATGCGATGGTAGCTAGCAAAACGTAAACGGCTGATTCTACCGTCTTCTACGGCTTCACGTAGAAGGCATCCTGGGTCGTCATTGTGTTTACAATCACGGAACTTACAACCACCTAGAAATGGCTTGAATTCAATGAAAGCGTCAGTGATTTCGTCTGGTTCTAAATGCCATAAGCCGAATTCACGTACCCCTGGGGAATCGATAAGATCGCCACCAGAAGGGAAGTGATACAAACGTGCTGCCGTTGTCGTGTGTTGACCCAGTCCTGAGTTTTCAGAAACGGCGCCTTCCTCGATATCTAGTGTTGGCATGAGTGCATTCACTAAGCTTGATTTACCCACGCCAGATTGACCAACAAAAATGTTGATGCGATCTTTGAGTTCAGCTTCCAGCTCTTTGATGCCGTAACCCGACTCTTTACTCACAAACATCACCTTGTAGCCGATTTTTTCGTACACTTTCAGTGTTTCGCGGTATTCAGCAATCTGTTTTTCAGTCAGTAGGTCGACTTTATTGAGAACCACAAGTGGGGCAATGTTGACGGTTTCTGAGGCAATTAAGTAACGGTCGATAATATTAAGTGATAGCTCGGGTAACACTGCCGATACGATAACCATTTGGTCAACGTTTGCAGCAACTGGTTTTAGGCCATCGTAGTAATCAGGGCGAGTCAGCATTGAAGTTCTTGGCTCAACCGCTTCTACTACACCTGAAATACCAGCCATCGACTCTAAGCCTGCGCGCCAAGTTACTCGGTCACCAGAAACTAAGGTTTCGATACTACGGCGTAAGTTACAACGATGAACTTCGTTAGTTTCAAGATCTTCGATATCAGCATGTTGCCCAAAGCGCGTAATGACCAATCCGCTTTTTGTGCCACCAAGCATGTTCTCATCCCATTGGATAGAATCTTCTTTCTTGAGTCGCTTGTTCTGGTTGCTACGTACACGACGTACCTGACCTTTAGTTAACTTCTTTTTTTTAGCCACAATTTTTCACTTAACACATCTAACTTGATGATTGGGGACTCAAACAAGGTGTTGCTGGTGCCATATGATTTCGATGGCCCTAGAGCTAGTTTGAGTATAGTTATTTGGGTATAGTACCTCTTTTACACATAAACAAATAGGCGACGCCTTATGTCCTTTAGCGATCAGAACCTGATTTGGGTTGATCTAGAGATGACTGGACTTGATCCTGAAACTCACAAAATCATTGAAATTGCGACTATCGTTACCGATAGTGAGCTTAACATCCTGGCTGAAGGACCTGTTTTGGCTATTCACCAACCTCAGAGTGAATTGGACAAGATGGATGAGTGGTGCACAACGACTCATACCGGCAGTGGTCTAGTTAAGCGAATTCAAGAAAGCACGGTTTCAGAGCAAGATGCGATTCAACAAACCATTGAGTTTCTTGAGAAATGGGTACCAAAAGGTAAGTCACCGATTTGTGGTAACAGCATTGGTCAAGACCGCCGTTTCCTATACAAACACATGCCTGAGTTGGAAGAGTACTTCCACTACCGCTATGTTGACGTAAGCACTTTGAAAGAGCTGACTCGCCGTTGGAAACCTGAAGTGTTAGATGGGTTTTCTAAGTCGGGAAGCCACCTTGCATTAGACGATATTCGTGAGTCGATTGCTGAGCTGCAGTACTACCGAAAAACGATTATTAACATCTAATCAGATCAAACGATCACGTTTATCTAACTTTTCAGGGACATAAGAGCCAATTTTTTTGCAAATCTGTGTGCTTTTACAGCAGTTGAGTAAAAAATTTCGTAATTTTGCATTAAGGACTTGCATCACAAAAAAATGCTCTTATAATTCGCAGCCCTGAACGGCGAAAGACGTTTCAGATTGCGATACTAGCTCAGTTGGTAGAGCGCAACCTTGCCAAGGTTGAGGTCATCGGTTCGAACCCGATGTATCGCTCCAATTTCTTTCTTAGGATTGATGTTGGAAATATAGAGTCATTAACTTAAATAATGCATCCGGACGCGGGATGGAGCAGTTTGGTAGCTCGTCGGGCTCATAACCCGAAGGTCGTCGGTTCAAATCCGGCTCCCGCAACCACATTACAGCTACACGTTGATAGCTTCTTTGCAGTAAGAACTTAGTTTCTAGCAGAGAAGATGAACGGTTAGCTTATGCGATACTAGCTCAGTTGGTAGAGCGCAACCTTGCCAAGGTTGAGGTCATCGGTTCGAACCCGATGTATCGCTCCAATTTCTTTCTTAGGAATGATGTTGGGAATATAGAGTCATTAACTTAAATAATGCATCCGGACGCGGGATGGAGCAGTTTGGTAGCTCGTCGGGCTCATAACCCGAAGGTCGTCGGTTCAAATCCGGCTCCCGCAACCACATTACAGCTACACGTTGATAGCTTCTTTGCAGTAAGAACTTAGTTTCTAGCAGAGAAGATGAACGGTTAGCTTATGCGATACTAGCTCAGTTGGTAGAGCGCAACCTTGCCAAGGTTGAGGTCATCGGTTCGAACCCGATGTATCGCTCCAATTTCTTTCTTAGGAATGATGTTAGGAATATAGAGTCATTAACTTAAATAATGCATCCGGACGCGGGATGGAGCAGTTTGGTAGCTCGTCGGGCTCATAACCCGAAGGTCGTCGGTTCAAATCCGGCTCCCGCAACCACATTACAGTTGAACGTTGATTTGATGCTTCTTAGCAGAAAAGGTTAACGGTTAGCTTATGCGATACTAGCTCAGTTGGTAGAGCGCAACCTTGCCAAGGTTGAGGTCATCGGTTCGAACCCGATGTATCGCTCCAATTTCTTTCTTAGGATTGATGTTGGAAGTATAGAGTCATTAACTTAAATAATGCATCCGGACGCGGGATGGAGCAGTTTGGTAGCTCGTCGGGCTCATAACCCGAAGGTCGTCGGTTCAAATCCGGCTCCCGCAACCACATTACAGTTAAGCGCTATCTGTTGCCCAAGGCAGTAAGAGCAGCGATTAACTAATGCGATACTAGCTCAGTTGGTAGAGCGCAACCTTGCCAAGGTTGAGGTCATCGGTTCGAACCCGATGTATCGCTCCAAATTCTATTCTTAGAAGCTGTCTCTTTGAGAAAGTGCTCAGAATGAAAATGGTTTAGTCTCATTGTCTTAAACGATAATGATGCGAAAAGAGAAACATCCGGACGCGGGATGGAGCAGTTTGGTAGCTCGTCGGGCTCATAACCCGAAGGTCGTCGGTTCAAATCCGGCTCCCGCAACCACATTACAGCTACACGTTGATAGCTTCTTTGCAGTAAGAACTTAGTTTCTAGCAGACAAGATGAACGGTTAGCTTATGCGATACTAGCTCAGTTGGTAGAGCGCAACCTTGCCAAGGTTGAGGTCATCGGTTCGAACCCGATGTATCGCTCCAAATTCTCTCTTTTTAGAGAACAGCCTCATTGTCTTAAACAATGCATCCGGACGCGGGATGGAGCAGTTTGGTAGCTCGTCGGGCTCATAACCCGAAGGTCGTCGGTTCAAATCCGGCTCCCGCAACCACATTACAGTTGAACGTTGATTTGATGCTTTGTAGCAGAAAAGATGAACGGTTAGCTTATGCGATACTAGCTCAGTTGGTAGAGCGCAACCTTGCCAAGGTTGAGGTCATCGGTTCGAACCCGATGTATCGCTCCAAATTCTCTCTCACGCTTTATGCTGAAGATGAAAATGGTTTAGTCTCATTGTCTTAAACGATAATGATGCGAAAAGAGAAACATCCGGACGCGGGATGGAGCAGTTTGGTAGCTCGTCGGGCTCATAACCCGAAGGTCGTCGGTTCAAATCCGGCTCCCGCAACCACATTACAGTTAAGCGCTATCTGTTGCTCAAGGCGGTAAGAGTTGCCCAAGGCAGTAAAAGCAGCGATTAACGAATGCGATACTAGCTCAGTTGGTAGAGCGCAACCTTGCCAAGGTTGAGGTCATCGGTTCGAACCCGATGTATCGCTCCAGCTTTCTTCTAAAAGCTATTAAGACCCTTTAAGCCACCGTGTTTTTCTTTAGATCACAGAGTTTAAAGACGACCTAAGGGTCACGCTCTTTCTTTAATGCTGCGAAGCATAATCCCCCCAAAAAGCAAATAATCCTCCATCATGGTGGATATTTTTTTGTCTTAAATATTTCTTAGCAACTGGAATGCTAGTAAACATCAGGTCTCTGAAGCAGATGCTTGAGGTTTTTCATATCTATAAACAGACTTATCCACAAAATGTTAGGTGTGGATAACTTGGTTGATAAAGTTGTTTCAGGCTTAATTCTCCACATACCTCTAAAAGATCTTTCTTGTTTTCAATATATTAGCGGAATCGTAGCGATCGTAACTTGTTGTTTTTTATCAAGTTGAGTGCTTGTGTTGAATTTGGTAAAAGATCGTTAACTTGTTGTTTTTTGATCTTAATCATTTATCGGTACTGTGTTTAACTTTGTGAGGGTGTCGGAAGTTTACGAGAAATCTGAATTTTTTCCACATTGTTAAAATTGAGAACAAGGTCAAACATTGTTCTAAAATTATGTGCAACGAGTTGTCTTAAATATTGGATGGTTGGTATGAACTAGCCAGTTAAACATTGGTATATAAAGAACTGGGTAGGTACGTAAAGAGCTAGGCGTCTCTTGGTAGTCCTTTTTCAACAATGCGTATCAGCCTGTGCTTTTTAGTGAGTATTTTGCTGCTATTTTTTTGCATACAGTTATTTTTCTGCGTAGAGCTATCTTCTTGCACACTGCTAACGTTAGGCAACTGCTGTAGTTGTTTATTCAAAGCCCACTCAATATGCACATCCAACATATCGTTTTTCCCTTGATGAGATTCCAGTGTTTCAATAATGCGTTGCTGGAATGGTGCATTGCCCATAGCAACAAAGATATTGCGTAACCACTGGGTGTGGCCGATGCGTCTTATTGCAGAGCCTTCCATTTTCTTCAAGAAGGTTGCTTCGTCCCAACTTGAAAGCAAAACCAGATCGGCTTCTTGGAAATCTTCTCGGCGGTGAAAGTCTGTTTGCTCTGTGAGTTCAGCATGACGGTTCCATGGGCAAACTAACTGGCAGTCGTCGCAACCGTAAATACGATTACCAATTGCGTCTCTAAATTCTTCCGGGATCACACCATCGTATTCAATGGTCAAGTACGAAATACATTTTCGAGCATCCACGACACCATCAGCAATAATGGCACCCGTTGGACAAGAGGTGATACATGCGGTGCATTTGCCGCATTCATCGACACTAGGTTCATCAACAGGAAGCGGGATGTTAACTAATAACTCCCCTAGAAAAAACCAAGAGCCCGCGTCTTTATCGAGAATTAACGAGTGTTTACCTGTCCAACCCAACCCCGCTTTTTGAGCTAGCGGTCTTTCCAAAATAGGCGCTGAATCGACGAAAGGACGTGAGTCTAAACCTTCGACTTCCTTCTCGATTCTTTGTCCTAGCTTTTTCAATTGGTTACGGAACAATTTATGATAATCGCGGCCTAAAGAATAACGGCTGATATAACCTTGAGTGGTATCGCTTAGGTTAGAGGCAAATTGCGCTTCCGGTGGTAGGTAGTTCATTCGGGCGCTGATCACTCGAATGGTGCCAGGATGAAGCTCATTAGGGCGAGCTCGCATCATTCCATGTCGAGCCATCCAATCCATTTCGCCGTGATTACCAGCATCTAGCCATGCTTGAAGAGGGGCTTCGTGTTCACTTAAATCAACATCGCAGATGCCAACTTTTTGAAAGCCTAACTCTTTTCCCCAGATTTTAATTTTTTCAGCAAGATGGTCTAGATTCATGGCTTAATTCTTATTTTCTCTGTTTTACAATTAGAGATAAGGCTAATTAAAATTAGGTTCGGCAAAAATGGGGGCGGATCTTAACGGATCTGAGTGGTGTTGACCAGAACAGACGCGTTTTGATCAGTATTTTTCATAGAACTTACACTTGAGTGCTTGTCTCCCAAAAGCATCACGGTTTACTATTCTTGTTCTTTTGATTTTTATATAGTCAACGATCGATTTTTAGAGAACGTATTCATGAGCACGAAACAATTTACTTTGAAAGATGAACAAGCAACGATTCAACTAGGAACGGAGCTTTCTAATCTTTGCTCACAGCAGACGACTATTTATCTGCATGGTGATCTTGGCGCAGGCAAAACGACCTTTAGTCGTGGCTTTGTAAAAGCGCTTGGCCATCAAGGAAATGTAAAGAGCCCTACGTATACTCTAGTTGAACCTTATCAACTTGCCGACTGGCAGGTATATCACTTCGATCTTTATCGCTTAGCCGATCCTGAAGAATTAGAGTTCATGGGGATTCGTGATTACTTCACGCCAGATGCTATCTGTTTGGTTGAATGGCCTGAGAAAGGCTATGGGATGCTACCAGAAGCGGATTTGGACATTGATATTCGTTACCAAGACGATCACCGTATTGTTTCTTTAACCGCTAATAGTGAATACGGACAGCGCTTACTTAGTCAGTTGGAGTTATGTTGATTTCTAAACGCCTTTTTTCAACAGCGGCCATGATGGCTGCTGTTTTCTCTTTACTGTTTTCTTCGCTTGTTTCAGCAAACTCCTTGAAAAGTTTGAGGGTTTGGCCTTCTCCAGAAGAAACTCGTGTGGTTATTGATTTAAAGTCAGAAGCGGACTTTAGCTATTTCACACTGAGTAGCCCGAGCCGCTTGGTTGTCGACTTAAAAAACACCAACCTTGCAACCAAGTTACCGGTCGTGGTGAAAGATAGCCCTGTTCTATCTAAGATTCGTAAGAGCTCACCGCCAGACAAGAGTACTTATCGCCTAGTTTTTGAGTTAAAGAAGTCGTCTAAAGCAGAGTTGTTTAAACTGAGCCCGACTCCGGGTGGTCAGTATGGACACCGCTTGGTGATCGATTTACCTCATGGTGCGGCAAGCAAAGGGACAACAACGTCGACGCCGAGTAAGCCAACGGTAAGCAAAGACATTAATCAGGTGAAGCGTCAGAAAGACATTCTGATCGTGATTGATCCTGGACACGGTGGCGAAGACCCTGGTTCAATCGGTCCATCTCGTAAATATGAAAAGAATGCGACTCTCAGCATTTCGAAAAAACTTGCCGCCCAGTTGAATGCCGTTCCGGGTATTAAGACTCGTTTGACACGTAATGCTGACTACTTTGTAAACCTGAATCGACGTGTTGCTATTGCTCGTGAGAATGAAGCTCACTTGTTGATCTCTATTCACGCAGATGCGTTTACGACACCACAACCAAGAGGTGGTTCGGTGTTTGTGTTGAACACTCGACGTGCCAATACTGAGATTTCGCGTTGGATTGAGAATAAAGAGAAACAGTCAGAGTTGCTCGGTGGCAGTGGTGCTGCGTTCACTGGCAATATTGATGATAAGAACGTAAACCAAACCCTGCTTGATCTGCAGTTTAGTCACTCTCAAAAAGAGGGTTATAAACTGGCAACGGCGATTCTATCTGAAATGGGTAAAGTCGCGAAGCTGCATAACAGTAAGCCAATAAACACCAGCTTAGCAGTATTACGCTCACCACAAATTCCATCGGTGTTGGTCGAGACAGGCTTTATTTCAAACCCGACGGAAGAGAAGCTTCTTTTCCAACGTTCGCACCAAGACAAGCTGGCTCGTGCTGTGACTAAAGCCGTTGTTAAGTATTTGAAAGCTAACCCGCCAGAAGGGATTATCTTATCGAATGCGACATCTTCAACAGGCAGCGTAAGCCAACATAAAGTATCGCGTGGTGAGTCTTTATCTGTGATTGCGAGTAAATATGGCACCTCGACGCAAGCCTTGATGAAACTCAATAATCTGAAGTCGAGTAGCCTAGCGATTGGTCAAGTACTTAAGATACCAAGCAGCGCTCAAGGTTCATCATCAAGCAGTGCAGTCAAAACTAAGACTATTACTCACACGGTTAAGTCTGGAGAGTACCTAGGCAAGATCGCCAGCCGTTATAAAGTATTGGTAGCGGACATTAAGCGTGAGAACCGTTTAAAATCTGAAACATTGAGAGTGGGTCAGAAGCTACGTATTACGGTAGAAGTAAAAGACATACCTCTGCGTAAACACAAAGTCGCAAGAGGTGATTACCTAGGTAAGATAGCCTCTAAGTACGGTGTGAGTGTTGATGCTATCCGTAAAGCGAATAACCTACGTTCTGACAGCCTAGCGGTGGGGCAGGTGTTGATTATTCCGCATAAGTAATCTTTTTAACGCAGACATGTTTCCATCAATGGCAGTAAGGTAGCTATAAATATGACGATCAAAATACTGCCAGCTCGGTTAGCGAACCAAATTGCAGCCGGTGAAGTGGTAGAAAGACCCGCTTCTGTTGTGAAGGAGTTGGTTGAAAACAGTTTGGATTCAGGTGCCACACGTATCGATATTGATATCGAGAAAGGTGGCGCCAAGATGATCCGCGTGCGTGACAACGGTAAGGGCATCGTTAAAGATGAACTTGCGTTGGCATTGAGCCGTCATGCGACCTCTAAGATTCATACCCTTGATGACCTCGAGGCGATCGTCAGCCTTGGTTTCCGTGGTGAAGCGCTCGCGAGTATCAGCTCGGTTGCACGTTTAACCATGACTTCGCGCCCTGCGACTCAAGATCAAGCTTGGGCTGCGCACAGCGAGGGCCGAGACATGCAGGTGAAACTGCAACCTGCAGCGCATCCCATTGGCACTTCGGTTGAGGTGTTGGACCTGTTCTTCAACACACCAGCACGTCGCAAGTTCTTACGTACTGAGAAAACCGAATTTACTCACATTGATGAATTGCTTAAGCGAATTGCGTTAAGTCGCTTTGATGTGACGATCAACCTTCGTCATAACGGTAAAATGATTCGTCAATACCGTGCGGCCAAAACCGATGTTCAGGCTGAAAAACGCATTGCAGCGGTATGCGGTAATCCTTTTGTTCGTCATATGCTTAAGATTGAGCTGGAGCATCAAGGTTTGAAGCTTCATGGCTGGATCACCACACCTGAAGGGGCAAGGCAACAAAGCGACCTACAATACTGCTATGTGAATGGTCGTATGATGCGCGATAAGCTGATCAATCATGCGATTCGTCAAAGCTATGAGACCAGCCTACGCCCAGATCAATTCGCAACGTATGTGTTATTCATTGAATTAGACCCGCATCAAGTGGATGTGAATGTTCACCCAGCTAAACATGAAGTGCGCTTCCATCAAGCACGATTAGTACATGATTTTATTTATCAAGCCTTGAGTGATGGCCTGGCACAAAGCAAGCAGATTGATGCAGCTCCGCTCAATCAATCTGCGTTCCATCAGTCAGATACTGATCATTATCAGCAAGATGCTTCTGGCGATGCGACGCGTTTTTCTGATCAAGAAGACACGGTGCCTTCCAACTCAGAGCCAGATTTGGTTTCAGAAAGGGTGCGACATGCCATCGAGCAAACGCCAGCCTATCCAAGAAAAGCTGAATCTGAGCAGGTTTATGATAAACCCCAACACAGCGTTAATGATGCGAGCCAACGCTATAGCTCATCATCTAATACAGGCTCATCATCTACCACAGGCTCGTCATCTAGCGAAATCAGTTTTACCGGCTCTCCTCGACAAGAGTGGATTGAGTCTCGACCTGCGCCGAAGAAAGAAAAAGAACCGCACCAACATCATGCTGAACCGGCGCCCTCTAAGCGTGAAGTGAAAGCCTACAAAGAGCTTCTGAAAACGCCAGATTTTGATGATCAAGTTGTAGCTCCATCATCTCCTCAAGAGCATGTCGCACCAGCCGAAACCAGAGAAAATATAGAAAATATAGAAAATATAGAAAATAAAGAAGCTAAGCCTGTTCAACAGAATCCCGTTAACTCGAAACCGCGAGCACCCGTCACTGATTTGGGCAAAGCGGTTTCAATTGTTGAGGGGCAGTATCTGGTCATGGGCAATAAGAATGGTTGTGTCCTGGTTTCCTTAGCAAAAGCTGAATTATTGCGTGTTGTGGGTCAACTCGATACTCGTAACGGGCCATTAAAAAGCCAACCATTACTGGTGCCTTTGTCGATCAAGCTTGGTAGTGAATTGGTTGAAGTCGCGAAAGCGCTGAGCCAAACATTGGCGCTGCTTGGTATTGAGCTTAAAGCACGAAACAGTGAAGCAGTGATGGTGATGGGAGTTCCTTCTCCTCTGAGACAGCAAAACTTACAAATTTTGATCCCAGATCTGTTATCGTACGCGGCTTCAATAAATACTCAGATTTTAGATAATAACGCGGGTAATGTTTTGAACGACCTGTTGCCATCATTGGTTAACTGGGTCGGGATTCAAACGGCACAAGTAAAAAGCGACTACACTTTATCTGAAGCGGTTCAACTAGTTGGGGAACTTGAGCAGCTTTGGCATGGTCTACTTCCATTAGATGATCCAGAGTTTGTTAATCCTATCGACTTTTCGGCGACTATTGCGGCTTTTATGGCTTAGTTTGTAGGTGAATTTTCACCGCTGAGTTTTAGATAAATTAAGCTTATTTCGGCTTCGGCTGTTTACGATTTAATGTGTTGTGATGGCATTGACCTTAGTTACAGGGCACATCGCGACATGAAGCCTTTTTATAAAGCGCTCTAACAGAGAAACAAATACAAAATATCATGACTGAAAAATTACCTTTAGCGTTGTTTTTAATGGGCCCAACGGCATCAGGAAAAACAGATTTAGCTATCCGCTTACGTCAGAAATACCCAGTAGAGATCATCAGTGTTGATTCTGCATTGATCTATAAAGACATGGATATTGGCACCGCTAAACCCGATGCGGAAGAGCTCGCGCTCGCGCCTCATCGCTTGATTGATATTCTGGATCCAAGCGAAGCGTATTCTGCGGCAGATTTTCGTCGTGATGCGATCAGCGAAATGAATAAGATTGTAGCGGAAGGAAAAATCCCGTTACTGGTTGGCGGCACGATGCTGTATTACAAGGCGTTGTTGGAAGGTTTATCGCCACTACCCGCAGCGGATCAAGAGATACGCAAGCAGATTGAAGCGGAATCTATCGAGCAAGGTTGGCAAGCTTTGCATGATCAATTAAGAGAGATAGATCCCGTATCCGCTGAAAGAATACACCCAAATGATCCACAAAGGCTTTCAAGGGCATTGGAAGTTTACCGAATTTCGGGTAAAACATTAACTGAGCTAACTCAAACGAAAGGCGATAGCCTGCCATTTCGTGTGAAACAATTTGCTATAGCTCCCAAGGAAAGGACTGAACTCCATCGTCGTATTGAGCTGCGTTTCGAGAAAATGATAGAAGCGGGGTTTGAGGATGAAATGAAGGCGTTGTATGCCAGAAAAGATCTTCACCCAGAGCTACCTTCGATCCGATGCGTTGGTTATAGACAGATGTGGGATTATTTAGACGGGAATTGTGATTTAGACGAAGCGGTTTTCCGTGGTGTCTGTGCAACTCGTCAGTTGGCCAAGCGACAAATCACCTGGTTGCGCAGTTGGGATGATTTAACTTGGTTAGATAGCGAAAACATTGATCAAGCGTTAGAAACTCTTTCAGATGCAATAGCATCTGATTAGTATTGCTGTGTATAATGTGATCGCTTTTGCGTGAATATACTCTGGAAAGGATCAGTTATTGAGGCTTTTAAAAAATCACAGCCTTTCAATAACAACGGAGTTTTTTTATTCGTTTAGCTCAGATGCAAAGGCCGCACCTTTTTGTGCACCACTAGCTAAATAATTACAACAAAATATAAATAAGGAAAATAAAATGGCTAAGGGGCAATCGCTACAAGACCCATTCCTAAATGCACTCCGTCGTGAGCGCATTCCAGTCTCTATCTATCTTGTTAACGGCATTAAGCTGCAAGGTCAGATCGAGTCTTTCGATCAATTCGTGATCTTATTGAAGAACACAGTAAACCAAATGGTTTACAAGCATGCGATCTCTACTGTGGTTCCTGCTCGTGCAGTTAGTCACCACAGCGGCGAGCAACGTGCTCCATCTGATCGTCCAGAGAAGACTGAAGATTAATCGTTCAATTGATACAGCTTGCGCTGTAATAAGGAGTTGGTTGCTTGTTTGACCGTTATGAATCTGGCGAGCGAGCCGTACTTGTTCATATCAACTTCACGCAAGAGGGAGAATGGGAAGATCTAAGCGAGTGTGAAATGCTGGTCTCTTCTGCGGGGGTAGAAACGCTACAAGTTATTACTGGTAGCCGACAATCCCCACTCCCTAAATACTACGTTGGAGAAGGTAAAGCCCTAGAAATCGCTCAAGCCGTTCAGCTGACCGGAGCTGAAATTGTGATTTTTAACCACTCTCTCTCTCCTGCCCAAGAGCGAAACCTTGAACAGTTGTGCAAATGTCGTGTGATTGATCGCACGGGTTTGATCTTAGATATCTTTGCACAGCGTGCACGAACTCACGAAGGTAAACTGCAAGTTGAGCTCGCTCAGCTTCGTCATATTTCTACCCGACTGATTCGAGGTTGGACTCACCTTGAAAGGCAGAAAGGTGGTATTGGTCTTCGTGGTCCAGGTGAAACTCAACTGGAAACCGATCGACGTTTGCTGCGTGACCGTATAAAGGCAATATTGCGTCGTTTAGCGAAAGTCGCTAAGCAGCGTGAACAAGGACGACGTGCTCGTAATCGAGCTGAAATCCCAACAATTTCTTTGGTTGGTTATACCAACGCAGGGAAATCAACACTTTTCAATCGCATCACAAGTGCAGGTGTTTATGCTGCAGACCAGCTGTTTGCAACCCTAGACCCAACACTACGTAAGATTGATTTGGCAGATGTCGGGCCTGCAATTCTCGCAGATACCGTAGGTTTTATCCGCCATCTACCACATGATTTGGTCGCTGCATTTAAGGCAACGTTACAAGAGACGCAGGAAGCTGACATTTTGTTACATGTTGTTGATGCCAGTGATGACCGCTTTCGTGAGAATATTCAGGCTGTTCATGATGTATTAGAAGAGATCGATGCTCATGAAGTGCCAACCCTTGTAGTCATGAATAAGATTGACTGCATGGAAGACCAAAAACCTCGAATTGAAAGAGACGAAGAGGGCGCACCACGCGCTGTTTGGGTTTCTGCAATGGAAGGAGAAGGTATTGAACTGCTGTTTGAAGCTTTAACTGAGCGTTTAGCGAGTCAGATGGTTCAATTCCGGTTGTGTATTCCACATCAACATCAGGGCCGTATTCGTAGCTTATTCTTTGAGATGAAATGTATTCAACAGGAAGAGTATGATGAAAATGGTAACTTGTTGATAGATATTAGAATGCAACAAATAGATTGGTCTAAACTCGAAAAAAGAGAAGGGGCGCTCTTAGGTGACTTTATCGTTACCAAAGAGACTGCTACAGTATAACGTCATATCAATGATGGAGTTTTCTAATGGCGTGGAATGAGCCTGGAAATAACAACAACGGCGATAATAACGGCCGCGATAACGACCCTTGGGGTAAGAATAATAATCGCGGCGGCCGAGATCAAGGACCGCCAGATCTAGACGAAGTGTTTAGTAAACTAAGTCAAAAGTTAGGTGGCAAGTTTGGTAAAAAGGGTGGTAGCGGTAACGGACCATCTATTGGTGGTGGCGGTGCAATTGGCTTTGGTGTCATTGCCGTTATTGCGATTGCTATCTGGTTCTTCGCTGGTTTCTACACCGTTGGCGAAGCAGAAAGAGCAGTAGTACTTCGATTGGGTCAGTTCGACCGTATCGAAGAGCCTGGTCTTAACTGGCACCCACGCTTCATCGATGAAATCAAAGATGAGCAACTAGTAAACGTTCAAGCGATTCGTTCACTACGTGCTGCTGGCACGATGCTAACGAAAGATGAAAACGTTGTGACCGTTGAAATGGGTGTTCAATACCGTGTTTCTGACCCATACAAGTACTTGTATCGTGTAACGAATGCAGACGACAGTTTACGCCAAGCAACCGATTCTGCGCTTCGTGCGGTAATTGGTGACTCACTAATGGATAGTATCCTGACAAGTGGTCGTCAACAGATTCGTCAAAGCACTCAAGAAACGTTGAACCGTATTATTGATAGCTACGACATGGGTATTCTGATTGTTGATGTGAACTTCCAGTCAGCACGTCCACCTGAGCAAGTGAAAGATGCATTTGATGATGCTATCGCGGCTCGTGAGGATGAAGAGCGTTTCGAGCGTGAAGCTGAAGCTTACCGAAATGACATTCTTCCAAAAGCAACAGGTCGTGCTGAGCGTTTGAAGAAAGAAGCGGTGGGTTACTCAGAGCGCACAGTTAATGGTGCTCTAGGTCAAGTGGCTCAGTTCGAGAAACTGCTACCTGAATACCAAGCAGCTCCTGAAGTAACACGTAACCGTATGTACCTTGATACAATGGAAAAAGTGTACTCAAGCACATCGAAAGTCCTGATTGATTCTGAATCAAGTGGTAACTTGCTATACCTACCAATTGATAAGCTAGGCGCACAAAGTGGTTCTCAGTCGGGCACTCGCCCTGCAAAAGCATCATCAACTTACGATCAAATTGAGTTAGAAACTCAAGCGGATCCAAAGTCTAGCACTCAAACTCGTTCAGACAGTTCACGTCAAGGGAGATACTAATAATGCGTAAATTAATGATCCCTGTATTAGTTGTGACGATTGCCCTTTTATTGATGTCACTATTTGTGATTCAAGAAGGCGAACGTGGCATGGTAATTCGTTTTGGTCGAGTTCTCGATGACAACGGCGTATCACGAATCTATGAACCAGGCCTGCACTTTAAACTGCCTATGTTTGATCGCGTAAAAGTGCTTGATGCTCGTATTCAAACGATGGATGGTCGTTCTGACCGTTTCGTAACGTCAGAGAAAAAAGACGTTCTAATTGATACCTACGCAAAATGGCGTATTGCTGATTTTGGACGTTTTTATCTGAGTACAGGCGGCGGCAACATCATGACGGCAGAAGCACTTCTTGAGCGTAAAGTGACAGATGTTCTTCGTTCTGAAATTGGTTCTCGTGAAATTAAGCAGATCGTATCAGGCCCTCGTAATAAGGACATCCTGCCAGACTCTGCTGATAGCGAAGTCGTCACAACGGTAGCGGCTGCAGAAGCACTAGAAGTTGATGGCGAACGCGATAAGATCATGGAAAACGTTTTGTCTGGAACGGCAGAAAGTGCGATGGCTGATTTAGGTGTTGAAGTTGTTGATTTCCGAATGAAGAAGATTAACCTTCCTGACGAAATCAGTGAATCTATCTACCGCCGTATGCGTGCAGAGCGTGAGTCGGTTGCTCGTAGACACCGTTCACAGGGTCGTGAGAAAGCGGAAGTTATCCGTGCTCAAGCTGAGCTAGAAGTGGCAACAGTTCTTGCTGAAGCTGACCGTACAGCTCGAATCACTCGTGGTGATGCTGATGCAGAAGCAGCGAAGATCTACTCTGATGCGTTCAGCAAAGATCCTGAGTTCTATGGCTTTATGCGTTCACTGCAAGCTTATGAGACATCATTTAGCGATAAGAGCGACATTCTAGTACTGGATCCGAAGACTGACTTCTTCCAATACATGAATCAAGCAAGCGGCGCTCCAGCAAAATAAGCTGATGCGTTAGCGAATGCTTAGCTCAATAAGCAAAATACGTTAAAACTCAAAAGGCTCCTATTATGGGAGCCTTTTTGTTTTCTATGACCTATTTCAGGACGAGACATGTTTGCGGATTCGCTATTGGGGCGCGAGGGAAGGCGCTTAACAGAGTGGTACTTATAAACAGATTAGTACTTATAGAAACTAACGGTAGGTCATGAAAGCGATAACGGCGCCAGCGACCACAAGACAACCGCCAATGCGTCGCAGTTGCGTGTCGGGTTGTTCGCTCAGTTGCGCGACCATGTTTCTCCAGCCATTGGGTGCAATCAAAGGGCCGAGCCCTTCAACAATAAGTACGAGCCCAATAGCGAGCCAAATTGATTGAGACATGCTTCTGCCTTTTGTCTGTAAAAACGCAATGATATCAGCATCTTTACACATTCGCCTTCAGTTACGGGTGGTTTATTTCTGTACAGCATTAACGTTTATGAACAAAAAGTGACTGCAAGAAGTGTGATTCAGTGCTAGAATCCATTTTTAATTAGCAACAGAAATTGGAAAGATGGGAAATAACGTAGTCGTTCTAGGCACCCAATGGGGTGATGAAGGTAAAGGTAAAATCGTTGACCTTTTAACTGAAGATGCAAAATACGTGGTTCGCTACCAAGGCGGTCACAATGCAGGTCACACACTTGTAATTGACGGTGAAAAAACCGTTCTTCACTTAATTCCATCAGGTATCCTACGCAATAACGTTAAATGTGTTATTGGTAACGGTGTAGTATTATCGCCTGACGCACTTCTAAAAGAAATGAAGCCTCTTGAAGATCGCGGTATTCCAGTACGTGAGCGTCTTTTCATCTCTGAAGCTTGTCCTCTAATTCTTCCGTACCACATTGCTATCGACAACGCGCGTGAAATCGCTCGTGGCGCTAAAGCTATCGGTACAACGGGTCGTGGTATCGGTCCTGCTTACGAAGATAAAGTTGCTCGTCGCGGTCTACGCGTTGGCGACCTTTTCGATAAAGAAGCATTCGCTGAGAAGCTAAAAGAAGTTATGGAATTCCACAACTTCCAACTAGAGCACTTCTACAAAGCTGAAACAGTAAGCTACGAAGAAGTTCTTGAGCAAGCGATGAGCTACGCAGACATGTTAACTGCGATGGTTATCGACGTAACTGACGAACTAGACGCAGCACGTAAGCGCGGCGACAAGATCATGTTCGAAGGTGCTCAAGGTACGCTACTAGATATCGACCACGGTACTTACCCATACGTAACGTCTTCTAACACGACTGCTGGTGGTGTTGCTGCAGGTTCTGGTTTCGGTCCTCGTCATATCGGTTACATCCTTGGTATCACTAAGGCTTACTGTACTCGTGTTGGTTCAGGTCCATTCCCAACTGAGCTATACGATGGCCTTGAGAAGCAAGACCCAGTTGGTAAACACCTAGGCGATGTTGGTCACGAGTTTGGCGCAACAACGGGTCGTCTACGTCGTACTGGTTGGTTCGATGCTGTTGCTATGCGTCGTGCAATCCAAATCAACTCTCTATCTGGTATGTGTCTAACTAAACTAGACGTTCTAGATGGCCTAGAAGAGCTAAAAATCTGTACTGGTTACAAGATGAAAGATGGTTCTATCCTAGAAGTTTCTCCAATGGCTGCTGAGTCATTTGAAGAAGCAACGCCAATCTACGAAACAATGCCTGGTTGGTCTGAAAACACATTTGGTGCTAAATCTATCGACGCGCTTCCACAAGCTGCTCTAGATTACATCAAGCGTATCGAAGACCTAACTGGTGTTCCAATTGATATCGTATCAACTGGCCCAGATCGTAACGAAACTATCATCAAGGTTCACCCATACGGCGCATAATGCCCGTTGAGTGATTACCACAGCACAAATCGTACTGTGGTAATTAAAGTACTTTGCTAGTTAAAGTGCTCTGATAATGAAATAGTTTTCTAAAAGCCGACTTTATTAAGTCGGCTTTTTAATACCTGCAATGTGGCTAAGCACTCTTTGATGGTGATATTTTAAGCGTCATCAGGCAAAATATTGCCCATTAGCGGCAAGTTTTGTCTAAAGCCGTCAGGGTTATTGCCGATACAGATATCATGGAAAGTGAAGTTCACCCTATTTTGGGGCTTGTAGAGATTGTCTGCATCCACCAAGAGATAACTTTAGCGACAGATAATAGAGTGCAGGTATGAAGCTACGAATTGTGGCAGCTTCATTGATAATGGCGCTGAGCTCACCCTTGAGTCATGCAAATTTGGCTGAAGTGGGAGAGCCTGTTCCAATATACACAGAAGCTGAACTGATTAAGTTAATCGAAAATAATCAACATCTTGAGCGTGTGAAAGCGGATAAGTGCCAACTAGTGGAAGACATCGTTGCGCGTGCAACGCGTATTAGTTTGCCTTCTTATGAGTTTTTATACGGCGATATGTTGGCGTGGGGCGTGTGTGTTCCACAAGATGTAGAGCTTGGCCTTTACTATATGGAAAACGCGGCACATCAAGGTTTGCCAGCTGCGCTAGAACAGCTAGGGCGTTATTACTCTCGTGGTACTTTGGTACAACAAGACAAAGAGCGCGCGATTCCGTATTTACGTGAAGCCGCCTCTATGGGGAACCTAAGTGCGAGTATTCACTTAGCGGAACTCTTGCTGCGTGATTACGGTAGCCCGTTAGATTATGAAGATGCTTACCGTTGGTTGTATAACTCGGTAACGGCTGATCAAAGACAACACAAACGCATCACTGTGCTTCGTAGCGGTTTAGAACAGAGAATGCCAGACAATATTATTGCACGAGCAAAACGTCGAGACGTGTTCTGGTAAGAACGATTATTGAATGAACGTTGATGATTAATGACTGCACTCGTTAATGATTGACCTACATTAAAAAGGCCTCATAGGTATATACCTATGAGGCCTTTTTTGATTTAACCGTTGTCTCGATTTACCCGCTTTTTAGAGTTAACAGAAAGCGCAGCGAATGAGTTGGAGTCGTTATTGAACTACTTCACCAGACTCAATCACCGTTTTACGAACAATTTTGGTGAAGTCGAGTGCTTCTTGGCGGATCTTATCTTCGTCTACCGTTAACATGTCGCGGTCTTGCATGATGATCTTGCCATCGACGATGGTGTGGCGAACGTTGCCAGAGTTAGCTGAGTACACTAATGCAGAGTATGGGTTGTAGACAGGTACCATGTTCGGAGCCTTAGTATCGATTACTATGATGTCGGCTAGCTTACCCGCCTCAAGAGAACCGATCTTATCTTCCATGTGTAGCGCTTTTGCTGCGCCCATTGTCGCCATGTCGATCACTTTGATCGGCGGCATTGCAGCACGATCTTTATTAACCAGTTTGTGAACTTTAGCCACTTGGTTGAACTCATCAATGGTGCTCAGTGTGTTACCTGACATTGGACCATCAGTACCTAGACCAATACGCACGTCTTCGTCATACATCTTAAGTGCTGGTGATACGCCTTTTGCTGATTTGATGTTAGCACTCATGTTATGAGCGACACCCATATCTGACTTTTTCACCAGTTCGATATCATGGTCATCAACCAAGATCATGTGTGCACCCACCAAGTTTTTGTTGAGTGCGCCAATGCTGTCCATGTATTGAACTGGGGATAGGCCTTCTGAGCGCTCGGCGATTTTCTCTTCTTCGCGGTGCGATTCAGCAAGATGAATCATCACAGGTACATCTAACTCTAGAGAGAGCTTGGAAATTTTCTGCAGGATCTCAGTCGTATTTGTGTAAGGCGCATGTGGGGCAAACGCTGGGGTGATACGCGGGTGATCTTTGTATTCTTCAATGAAGTTCAATGCGTACTTAATGCCCTCTTCGGCGTTGGCTGCGTCAGCGACTGGGAACTTAATCACGGTTTCACCAAGAATGGCACGCATACCGATCTTATCGACGGTTTTCGCTACTTCATCTTCAAAGTAGTACATGTCGGCGTAAGTGGTTACACCGCCTTTTACCATTTCGACGTTACCTAGGTTAGCACCAATACGTACCATGTCGCGTGACACCAACTTCTTCTCTAATGGGAAGATGTAGCGGTGCAGGCGATCAGGCACATCATCGGCTAGTGAGCGGAAAACCGTCATTGATACGTGAGTATGAGTATTGATGAGACCTGGCATAACGATGTCACCATCCACATCGAGTACTTGCTTAGCTTGGTATTGCTTCTCTAATGAAGCATCGCCTACCGCAATGATCTTATTGTCTTTCACGACAACAGTGCCGCTTTCATAAACCGTTTTGTCTTGATTCATGGTGAGAACCATCGCATCGGTAATCATTAGATCGGCTTTTTCCATCGCTGAACTTGTAAATGGAAATAGAGCGAGGCTTGCCATTGCTGAAGCCAGTAGGGTGCGTTTTAATTTCATATCAATACTCAGAACAGGAGTTGGTAAAGTGTGTGGATAATAGTGTATTTCATTCATGCCGCAAACGTTTGTTTTATCGTTTGCTTCAAATTCTGATGATAAATGTGGTTGTGAAATAATGTTTCACAGCATGAAAATGGACGTCAATCTGAGGTTATTTTAGGCTTTTCCAAAGCATATCTGTAGGTTACCTCTAGCATCAGATATACTAGGGGTATATACATTCCTTGCTTAAGCAGGCCCGCCTATGTCAAAAAACACACCAATGCCAGAAAACACGACAGCGACAACCACTGTTGACCCTTTTGCCGACCGAGAGTCGAAAAATTACGAAAACCCAGTACCAAGCCGAGAGTTCATTATTTCGTTCCTAACAGAAGCGAATATTCCAATGAACCGTAATGACCTATTCGAAGCTTTGGGTCTTGCTGGAGAGGAGCAATATGAAGGGCTGCGTCGTCGTTTACGTGCAATGGAGCGTGATGGACAGCTAATCTTTACTCGTCGTCAGTGCTATGCATTGCCCGAGAAGATGGAACTGATTAAAGGCTATGTGATCGGTCATAAAGACGGTCATGGTTGGGTTCGCCCAGATGGCAGTGTAGGTAAAGATAACGATATCTTGTTGCCGCATCATCAGATGAAAACCATCATGCACGGGGATTACGTGTTGGCTCAGCCGACTGATAACAGTAAGCGTGGTCGTCGTGAAGGTCGTTTAGTGCGTGTTCTTGAAGAGCGCAAAACGCCACTGGTTGGTCGTTTCTTCCTAGAATACGGCCATTCTTATGTGGTTGCTGATGATTCACGTATTAGTCATGATATTCAGATCCCTACTGAGCATAAAGGCGGTGCTCGAATGGGTAATGTGGTTGTGATTGAAATTACGGATCGCGGTGGTCGTTCTCGTAACATGATGGGTAAAGTCACTGAAGTTCTTGGTGAGAACATGGCGCCGGGTATGGAAACGCAAATTGCGATCCGTACTCACCAGATCCCACAAGAGTGGCCTGAAGCGGTAGATAAGCAAATCGAAAACCTTGGTGAGCATGTTCCTGAGGAAGCAAAAGAAGGACGTGTTGATCTGCGTAAACTGCCATTAGTTACCATTGATGGTGAAGATGCACGTGACTTCGATGATGCCGTTTACTGTGAAGCGAAGAAAGGCGGAGGCTGGCGCCTATGGGTAGCGATTGCTGACGTAAGTTACTACGTTCGCCCTGATACAGCGCTAGACAAAGAAGCGATTAACCGTGGTAACTCGGTATACTTCCCGTCACAAGTGGTGCCAATGCTGCCAGAAGTCCTTTCTAACGGCTTATGTTCACTGAACCCTCAAGTCGACCGTTTATGTATGGTGTGTGAGATGACTATCTCAGACAAAGGTAAACTGTCGGGCTACAAGCACTACGAAGCAGTAATGAATTCTCATGCTCGTCTTACTTACAATAAAGTAGGCGCAATCTTAGATGGCAATGAAGAACTTCGCGAGCGTTACGAGCCAGAAGTACCGCATCTTGAAGAACTGCATAAGATGTACAAAGTACTTAAGAAAACGCGTGATGAGCGTGGTGCGATTGAGTTTGAAACGGTCGAAACGAAATTCATCTTCAATGCGGATCGTAAGATCGACCGTATTGAACCAGTAATCCGTAACGATGCACACAAGATCATCGAAGAATGTATGATTCTTGCGAACATCGCATCGGCATCTTACGTAGAAAAATCGAAAGAGCCAGCTCTGTACCGTGTTCACGATACTCCGGGCGAAGAGCGCTTAATGGGCTTCAAGAGCTTCTTAAGTGAATTAGGTTTAACACTGGAAGGTGGCCTGTCGCCATCTCCAGTAGACTACGCACAACTGATGCAACAGATTAACGAGCGTGAAGATCGTGAGTTAATCCAAACTATGCTGCTGCGTTCAATGAAGCAAGCGGTATACAACGCGGATAACGCGGGTCACTTTGGTTTAGCACTTAAACGCTACGCTCACTTTACCTCGCCGATTCGTCGTTACCCTGACTTGTTATTGCACCGTGCGATTAAGTACCTTATTGCGAAAGAAGGTGGGCGTAACAGCGAACGTTGGACGCCTACCGGTGGTTACCACTACACGTTCGATGATATGGACTTCTACGGTGAGCAGTGTTCAATGACTGAGCGTCGTGCTGATGACGCAACGCGTGAAGTAAACGACTGGTTGAAGTGTGAATACATGCAAGACCATGTCGGTGAAGTGATGGATGGCGTGATTGCCAACGTGACTGGCTTCGGTTTCTTTGTGCGTCTAACTGAACTGCACATCGATGGATTAGTACATATCTCAGCGCTAGCGAATGATTACTACCAATTCGATGCTGTTGGTCAGCGTTTAGTCGGTGAAAGCTCAGGTAATATCTATCGCTTGGGTGATTCGGTTAAAGTGAAAGTTTCTGCCGTTAATTTAGAAACTCGTCAAATCGACTTCGATCTAGAAGACACCGATCGTCAGCCACGCGGCAAAGGTAAAACAGCCAAGAAGCGTGCTGCAGAAGCGATGAAAAAGGCGAAAAGTAAGAAGCGTTCAGCGGTGAAGAGCAATCAGCCAGGCGTTTCTGCGAAACCTTTAGTTGAACCCACTAAGCGACCAGATGGCAGTAGCGAAAGTTCAGCTAAGAAAAAGTCGTCGAATAAAACCGGTGCGGCTAAGGCGCGAGCTAAGAAAAAGCGTACAGCAAGCCGTAAGCCAAAGGCTGACAAGTCTTAAAGCTTTTTGGGTTACAAGGGTTAGCCTTTAACTGATTAAATGCGAGAGTATCAGGCGGAAGATGCATGCTCTCGAAATAAACAATACAGAGATGGATGCATCGGGTTTGATGTCGTTCATCTCTGAGCAATAAGAGTAATTTGAGACAATGAGTAACGAATTTATTTACGGTATTCACGCGGTGAAAGCCGTACTAGAAAAAGATCCTGCGCGCTTTATCGAAGTTTATGTATTGAAGGGCCGCCAAGACGAGCGTCTTCTTCCATTACTGAACCAACTGCAGCAGTTTGGTGTGTCGATTCAACAGATGGGTCGTAAGCCGCTTGATGAAAAATCACAAGGCGCGAATCACCAAGGCATTATCGCTAAGGTGAAACCTGCTAAGCAGCTTAATGAAACTCACCTAGACGACATCCTAGCGCAGCACGAACAACCGTTACTGTTGGTTCTAGATGGTGTAACAGATCCGCACAACCTAGGCGCTTGTCTGCGTAACGCAGATGCGGCGGGTGTTGCTGCGGTTATCGTACCGAAAGACCGTTCTTCGCCTTTAACGGCAACGGTTAGCAAGGTAGCGTGTGGTGCGGCTGAAACGGTTCCTCTAGTACGTGTAACTAACCTTGCTCGTACTATGCGTGCATTGCAAGAACAAGGCGTATGGTTCGTAGGTACAGCCGGCGAAGCAACGCATGATATCTACCAAGCGAAACTAACAGGCCCACTTGCAGTTGTGATGGGAGCCGAAGGTGACGGTATGCGTCGTTTAACTCGTGAAACTTGCGATGATCTGATTAAGATTCCAATGGCAGGTAGCGTATCGAGCTTAAATGTTTCTGTGGCGTCGGGTATTTGCCTGTTCGAAGCGGTAAGACAGCGTTTAGCTCAGTAATGCGTTAACGCTGCTTTAAGTCTATGAATTTATTAGCGCTCACCACTTGCTGGTGGGCGTTTCTTTTTAGGCTGTTATAGCAAAATCCATTGGTTTGTCGGATGGCTAGATGGCGACAGAAAAACTGTTTCATTATTCACCAAATAGCGCTTGCCAATACCGGGTTCTTTCTATAACATTTGCCGTCCTTAAAACTCGGTCATTTATCTTTAGTTCCTTGCTTCCTCTGGACGACCGGGCCACTCGTGGAAGCTAATAATCCGTAAGGAGCAACCAAATGCGTCATTACGAAATCGTATTCATGGTTCACCCTGATCAAAGCGAGCAAGTTGCTGGCATGATCGAGCGTTACACTGGTTCTATCACTGAAGCTGGCGGTACTATCCACCGTCTAGAAGACTGGGGTCGTCGTCAAATGGCTTACCCAATCAACAAGCTTCACAAAGCTCACTACGTTCTTATGAACGTTGAAGCTGGTCAAGAAGTGATTGACGAGCTAGAAACTGCTTTCCGTTTCAACGATGCAGTTCTACGTAACATGATCATGCGCACTAAAGGCGCTGTGACTGAGCAATCTATTATGCTTAAGCAAAAAGAAGAGCGTGCAGAGCGTGCTCCTCGTCGCGAAGAGCGTACAGAAGCTAAACCAGAAGCAGCTGCTGAGTAATTCTTTTTTGGCTTAATGCCTTAAAAAATTCTCAACTTGTTTAAGGTCATTGATAGTTATTTCGATAATTGTGAAAGACCGCTTTACTAAATTTAAGATCAGGAGATAGCCCATGGCTCGTTTCTTCCGTCGTCGTAAATTCTGCCGTTTCACTGCAGAAGGCGTACAAGAGATTGACTACAAAGACGTAGCAACTCTTAAAAACTACATCACTGAAGCTGGTAAAATCGTACCTAGCCGTATCACTGGTACAAGCGCTAAGTACCAGCGTCAACTAGCTCGCGCTATCAAGCGTTCTCGTTACCTAGCTCTACTACCGTACACTGACAAGCATCAGTAATCGGTAATAGTTAATAATAGTTTAAGAGGACTAAGATAATGCAAGTTATTCTACTTGATAAGATCGGTAACCTAGGTGGCCTTGGCGACCAAGTAAACGTTAAATCTGGTTACGCTCGTAACTTCCTTATCCCACAGGGTAAAGCAGTTATGGCAACTAAAGACAACGTTGCTATGTTCGAAACTCGTCGTGCTGAACTAGAAGCTAAAGTTGCTGAGCAACTAGCTGCTGCTGAAGCTCGTGCAGAGAGCGTTAACACTCTAGAAGGCGTTACAATCGCTTCTAAAGCTGGTGACGAAGGTAAACTATTCGGTTCTATCGGTACTCGTGACATCGCTGACGCTATTACAGCGGCAGGTGTTGCAGTAGCTAAGAGCGAAGTACGCCTACCTGAAGGCGCTCTACGTAACATCGGCGAATTCGAAGTAAGCATCCAACTTCACTCTGAAGTTTTTGCTACTGCGAAAATCGCTATCGTTGCAGCTGAGTAATTTCAGTACCAAGACGAATTCTTTCTTTTGAAAGTTTTAAACACCAGCTTCGGCTGGTGTTTTTTTATGTCTGGAATATAGGAAAAGGTAAGAGAGGGTTACATTAGGTTAAAAGCCTACTATGATCCAAAAGCTCTGATGGCTGAACAACCAGCCATGGAATTAGAATTGAAAGAGTAGGTTAATCGACAGCACAGAGTCTTCTTTGCTTAATCCTTCAGGAACTTTGTCGTGGTATTGACGAGAGTGAGCGATCTTCAGCGCGATATTGTCAGTGATATCATTGATGGCTTCTAATTCGGTATCAAACTTAAGGTTGCTGTGACCAGACACTAACGTCACGTCCGCTTTAAACTGCAAGTTCTTCAACACCTGCCATGATGTATTCACATTGCCACGGAAAATCGCTTCTTCAACAATTTCAGGAAAGATGATGTCATCGTCGTCTAGTTCATCGAGATTCGGTTCTTGATAACGAAAACCCGGCCCGACTTCCACTTCCAAAACAAACTCTTCGGTATTCGAAAACTGATAACCCAGACCACTCGAAACGGTATAGTCCTTAAAGTAAGCACTGTATCGTGAATCAACACCTTTGAAGCTGCCGTAAAGGTAGGTTTTAGGACTTAACTTGTAGTCACTCTGAGCCGAGTAAGTCGATTGCCTTTTATCTTCCTCACCATCTTTATAGAGATTGTAGTATTTCCATTCGCCACTGGTTCTATGACGACCAGCGGTATACTCACCGTTCAGGCGTGCGTTAAGCGATCGTGAATCCGAATTACCAGTATGCGACTGATATCCAAATTCGACCTCAGTCTTTAGTGGGTTAGGCAGCTCTGTATCAGCCGTATCACTTGGTGCGATATCCAACTCTTTTTCTTCAGGTGTCGGTGCAACGACGATCGGCTCAGCTGTAGTTTCTGGTACTACTATAGAGTCGAGAATAGAATCAACAGAGGTATTAGCATCAACAGAGGCTTTAGTATCATCAGCTAAGGCCAACGGAGTGCTCAGGAGACCGATGCTTAGAAGACTAGAGCTCAGAAGACCAGTGCTCAGAGCCAATAATTTGGACACGCATACCCCAGTTATACAGTGAATGAATGGAAGGATCGTAATGCTACCCTTGGTTAATTCCGTCAGCAATAAGTAAATTCTTTCTGAAGAATAAAACAAACTCATAGGATCGGATTACAAATGGATGTTCTTGGGTATAATGAACGATCATTATTAGTTATTGAGTGTAGTCATAGTGGATACCAAAAGTCAGAAATCAGCCAACGATCAGGTGGACGCCATCAAGGTCCCGCCACATTCATTAGAAGCTGAGCAATCTGTTATTGGCGGTTTGTTATTGGATAACGAACGCTGGGATACAGTTGCCGAAAAGGTTGTGGCCAAAGACTTTTATAGTCGTCCTCACCGTCTGATCTTTGAAGCGGTAAAAGATATCCTTGAAGAAAGTTCTCCTTTGGATCTTATTACACTCTCTGAACATCTAGAGCTGCGTGAGCAACTTGAAGAAGTGGGTGGCTTTGCTTACCTTGCTGACCTAGCTAAAAATACCCCAAGTGCGGCGAACATTAACGCTTACGCGGATATCGTGGCACAACGTGCGTTGGTACGTAGTCTGATTGGTGTTGCGAATGAGATTGCTGATTCTGGTTACGATCCTCAAGGTCGTACATCGGAAGAGCTTGTTGATCTGGCTGAGAGTAAGGTCTTTGCGATTGCAGAAGGTCGAGCAAGTGAAAACGAAGGTCCACAAAACGTTGATAGTATTCTAGAGAAGACTCTGGAACGAATCGAGATCCTATATAAAACACCACAAGATGGTGTGACTGGTGTCGATACTGGCTTTAACGACCTCAATAAGAAAACAGCAGGCCTACAAGGTTCTGACTTAATTATTGTCGCCGCTCGTCCATCAATGGGTAAAACCACGTTTGCGATGAACTTGTGTGAAAACGCGGCGATGAAGCAAGATAAGCCAGTGTTAATCTTCTCGTTAGAGATGCCAGCTGAACAGCTAATGATGCGTATGCTTGCGTCACTTTCTCGCGTAGACCAAACCAAGATTCGTACCGGTCAATTGGACGATGAAGATTGGGCTCGTATCTCGTCGAGTATGGGGATTCTGATGGATAAGAAGAATATGTATATCGATGACAGTTCGGGCCTGACACCAACAGAAGTACGTTCTCGTGCTCGACGTATTGCTCGTGAGCATGATGGTATTTCCATGATCATGATAGATTACCTTCAATTAATGCGTGTACCTTCGTTATCTGATAACCGTACTCTTGAAATCGCCGAGATTTCTCGCTCATTGAAAGCGCTCGCAAAAGAGCTCAACGTTCCGGTTGTTGCACTTTCTCAGCTTAACCGTTCCCTAGAGCAACGTGCTGATAAGCGTCCAGTAAACTCGGATTTGCGTGAGTCAGGTTCGATTGAGCAAGATGCCGATTTGATCATGTTCATCTATCGTGATGAGGTTTATAACCCAGACAGTTCATTGAAAGGCATCGCTGAGATTATCCTGGGTAAGCAGCGTAACGGCCCGATCGGTTCGGTTCGTCTGACATTCCAAGGGCAACACTCCCGATTTGATAATTATGCAGGCCCTGCATTTGATGATGAGTAATCGCTAATGACTTACATGAAAGCGGCGACGGCGAGCATTGACTTAAACGCGCTCGAACATAACCTGAACCAGATAAAGTCGAAAGCGCCTCAGTGCAAGGTAATGTCCGTTGTGAAAGCGAATGGCTACGGGCACGGCTTACTGCATATCGCTAAGCATTCAAAAAGTTCTGATGCTTTTGGTGTGGCGCGTATTGAAGAAGCATTACAACTTCGTGCTGGTGGCATAGTTAAACCTATTTTGTTGCTGGAAGGCTTTTACTCTTCGGGTGACTTACCCATTCTAGTAACCAATAACATTCAAACCGTGGTGCATTGTGAAGAGCAATTAAGCGCGCTAGAGAATGCCGATTTGGAAACACCCGTTGTGGTATGGCTAAAAGTCGACAGTGGTATGCACCGCCTAGGCGTTCGCCCTGAGCAATACCAGAACTTTGTTGAGCGTTTGCATCAATGCCCAAATGTGGCAAAGCCATTGCGCTACATGAGCCATTTTGGATGTGCTGACGAGTTAGATAGAACCACAACAGTTGAGCAGACTGAGCTTTTCTTATCTCTTACCGACGGTTGTGAAGGGGAGCGTTCACTTGCGGCCTCTGCAGGTCTATTAGCTTGGCCTGATAGTCATCTTGATTGGGTTCGTCCCGGAATCATCTCTTATGGTGTTTCTCCGTTTGTTGATAAATCAGCGCAAGAGCTGGGCTTTTTGCCGGTGATGACTCTGACTTCACACTTAATTGCGGTTCGTGATGTGAAGGCTGGTGAAAGTGTGGGTTATGGTGGTAACTGGACCAGTGAGCGTGATACCAAGGTTGGTGTTATCGCAATTGGTTACGGCGATGGTTATCCTCGCACTGCACCTAACGGCACCCCAGTATTCGTTAATGGACGAAAAGTACCAATCGCAGGGCGTGTGTCCATGGACATGCTAACAGTTGACCTTGGTCCTGATGCTACGGATAAAGTGAGTGACGAGGCGACGCTTTGGGGTAAAGACTTACCCTCAGAAGAAGTGGCTGAACATATCGGCACTATCGCTTACGAGCTCGTGACTAAACTGACGTCTCGCGTGGCAATGGAATACGTAAAATAGATATGTTCAAGCGAACTTCTCGATACTGGTTAATGTCTGCAATGGCAGTAACTGGTGTCAGCTTTTCTTCTTCTGTTCTAAGTGAAGAAAAAGACTCCGCTTTTGTTCCTTTCTATTTCAGTACTGAAACCATGGGCAATACCTTTGGGGTTGCTGGTGTCGCAAAGGGCGTTTGGCAACCTCAAGCGGCTCTGTTTGGTATGGCTTTGTATTCAGACAAAGACAGCTATGTCGGTTTTCTATCGGCCTTTAATTATGCCTTGTCTGAGAATATCTTGTTTAGTACTCAGATGTACCAAGCGCGCTTCAACGACAATCCTTATTATATTGGCTCTCAAGGCGATAACGATTCATCTATCGATGACAAAACTATAGTTGATGGCTTAGAGCAGAATTATCAGTTTGAATTTAAATATCTGCTGCCTTGGGGCAATGTTGCAGAGCATGGCTTACTCGGCGCGTTTCAACCAATCAAAGAGGTCAGTTTTGCTTCGCCAGTCGAATCGGGTGTCAGTTCGATTTTATTTACACCTTTTTATACTGCTCGTGAGCTAGAAGGTTTAAATAATACTGAAGAGGCGACCGGTTTTAGTTTGGCGTTCGATTGGGATAATCGTGATAGCACACGTAACCCAACCAAAGGATCTCATACCAATCTTGAGTTCACGACGGGCGCTGAAAGTTGGTCTAACGACGATTTGTGGCTGAAATGGACTTTTCAAAACAGTCAGTACTTCGCTTTAGGTCCTCTAGGAGACTTGTTCGACCAACAAGTTGTGGCACTCGATTTCTATACTGCTGATACACCAACCTGGGATAACTGTTCTGGGCAGGATTGTGCTCGTCCACCGGAAACAGAACAAGCTCGATTGGGTGGTTTGTATCGTTTACGTGGCTATACCGGAGGTCGATATCATGGGCGATCTGCTGTTCACTATTCTGCAGAGTATCGAGTGCTCCCAGATTGGCAGCCACTCGGTGATATTCCGCTGATCAACTACTACGACCTGCCTTGGTGGCAATGGGTCGCATTCGCCGAAGTAGGGCGTGTGGCTGATGAGTACGATATCAAAGAATTGCACACCGATATGAAATGGAGCTTAGGCGGCGCGGTTCGTTTTCAAGTGGAAGGCATTGTTGTTCGTGCAGAATTAGCGCGAGGCGGTGATGAAGGGACCTTTAGGGTTATGATAAACCAGCCCTTCTAAAGCTTTCGGCCTACAGTAGGCCAAATACTATCTTGATAAGAGTGGTCGTGGAAACACACCACTCTTTTTGTATTAAAAAGGCACTGTTTTTATTAATAAAATCTTGCTTTCAAATAGTCTACTCACCTTGAATAGTCGCAATCACTGTGCGGCTGCCACCACAATCACGGTGTTCACCCAAGTATATTCCCTGCCATGTTCCCAAAGCTAAACGACCGTTGGTTATCGGAATTGTCACACTGGTGCCAAGTGTCGATGCTTTAATATGAGCAGGCATGTCATCATCACCTTCATAGGTGTGTCTGTAATAAGCGGCTCGCTCGGGTACGAACTTATTGAAGTGTGATTCCATGTCGCGGCGAACCGTCGGATCGGCGTTCTCATTGAGTGTGAGGCTGGCAGAAGTATGTTGAAGAAAAAGATGTAATAAACCAACAGATAGAGAATTGATATCGTTTATCTGTTGTTCAATTTCATCAGTAATGAGATGAAATCCACGCTTTCGTGCATTTAGGTGTATAGTCTTCTGAATCCACATACGCCATCCTTTATAATGTGTTTGGAAAAAAAGTGGTTTAACGCTATCTTTTGAACTTGAATTTATCAGCTATCGCTCACATTTAATTATGTTAGAGCCTGAGTCAGCATCGATCTCTCTATCAGGAAATCGAATCCTGATTTATCTCAAGGTGGCGCTCTTCATATACGGCATAATACGTCGTGAAAAAAAATTACAAAGAATCTTTCAGTGGTGATGCGGTCTGGTCATCATAGAAAAATATAAACTTTCGCCTAATCGGGGGTTCTATTCATCACTTAGGTGACGTCTAGAATAAAACCTACAGTAATATCGGGATAGATACCATGTTGAAAAATATCAACCCAACGCAAACACAAGCGTGGAAAGCTCTAACTGCACATTTTGAGTCTGCTCAAGATATGGATATGAAAGAACTATTTGCTCAAGATGCAAAGCGTTTCGAGAGCTTTTCTACTCGTTTCGGTTCGGACATCTTAGTGGATTACTCTAAGAACCTTATCGACGCTGAAACGATGCAGCACCTATTTGCTCTTGCAAATGAGACTGAAGTTAAGTCTGCAATTGAAGCTATGTTTAGCGGTGATGCAATCAACAAGACTGAAGGTCGTTCAGTACTTCACACTGCTCTACGTAATCGTAGCGATAAGCCAGTAATGGTTGATGGCAAAGACGTAATGCCAGCAGTTAATGCAGTACTAGCAAAAATGGAACTGTTCACACACCGTATCGTTTCTGGTGAGTGGAAAGGTTACACCGGTAAAGAGATCACTGATGTTGTCAACATCGGTATCGGCGGTTCAGACCTTGGTCCATACATGGTGACTGAAGCACTAACGCCATACAAAACGCGTCTAAACATGCACTTTGTTTCGAACGTAGATGGTACTCACATTGTTGAGACACTTAAGCCTCTGAATCCAGAAACAACGCTATTCTTAGTGGCATCTAAAACATTTACCACTCAAGAAACAATGACGAACGCGCACTCTGCACGTGATTGGTTCTTGGCTGAAGCAGGTGACAACGCGCACGTTGCTAAACACTTCGCTGCACTATCAACTAACGCAACTGCGGTCGCTGAGTTTGGTATTGATACTGACAACATGTTCGAATTCTGGGACTGGGTTGGTGGTCGTTACTCACTATGGTCTGCGATTGGTCTGTCTATCTCTCTTTCTATCGGCTTCGATAACTTCGTTGAGCTATTAGATGGTGCTCATGAGATGGATAACCACTTTGCTTCAACTGAATTTGAAAGCAACATTCCTGTTATCCTTGCGCTTATCGGCGTTTGGTACAATAACTTCCACGGCGCTGAGTCAGAAGCGATTCTACCTTACGATCAATATATGCACCGTTTTGCGGCTTACTTCCAACAAGGCAACATGGAATCGAATGGTAAATTTGTTGACCGTGACGGCAATCCAGTAGAATACCAAACTGGTCCTATCATCTGGGGTGAACCAGGTACAAACGGTCAGCACGCTTTCTACCAACTGATTCACCAAGGCACTAAGCTGATCCCATCAGACTTTATTGCTCCTGCTATCAGCCACAACCCAGCATCTGATCACCACCAGAAGTTGATGTCTAACTTCTTTGCTCAAACTGAAGCGCTTGCTTTCGGTAAGACAAAAGAGACAGTAGAAGCTGAATTCCTAGCGGCAGGCAAAACAGCAGAAGAAGCAGCTGAACTTGCGCCTTTCAAAGTGTTTGAAGGTAACCGTCCAACGAACTCAATTCTTGTTAAGCAAATCACTCCTCGCTCTTTAGGTAACCTAATCGCGATGTACGAGCACAAGATTTTCGTTCAAGGCGTAATCTGGAACATCTTCAGCTTCGACCAATGGGGTGTAGAGCTTGGTAAGCAACTAGCAAACCAAATTCTTCCAGAGCTTGCTGACGATGCTCAAGTAACCTCTCACGACAGCTCAACAAACGGTCTAATCAATGCATTTAAAGCGCTTAAAGCTTAAGACTGTTTAAGTAACACCAAGTAATAACTGTAAACGCCAACCTTTCGGTTGGCGTTTTTTATGTCCGTTGGTTTTACGGCAATAAAAAAGGCTGACGTATATACGTCAGCCTTTCGTTTTTTTATTTACTCGATTGTCTCTATTCGAAACAGATCTCGATGAAGGCATTACCCCATTGAGATGAGAAAGGCATGATGATGATTGCTCCTTCACATTTGTGACGGATAGTATGTCCTTTGCCTGAAACGACGATTGGCGTGGCCATATCGAAGTCAAAGCCGCTTTCTGCAAGAATACGTTTTGCACCGCCAGTCACCATGTTGGTGATTTCACCGACCATATCAGTGACTTCTTCGTTCAAGCCGTTTGGGCGTTCACCTAGCATGTTTTCCATGATTTCAAGAGCGAGACCCTCATCGAAGGTGATCGACATTGAACCACGAGATTGTGTACCCACCATGCCAATTAGGCCGGATACATCACCACGAGCGATCTCATCTTTCTTAACTCTTGGTTTTTGTGGCTTTAATTCTAGAGAAGCCATCGTTTTTAATACGTTCATCAAAGAAGCTAAAAACGGGTTTACAAATTCAGCGCGCATAATGTTCTTCTATAATCTTATTCTTTCATATCGGAGGAGCAAGTTTGGCAAATGCCATGCGATTCAATGACTTGATTTGTCAATTGGAAACCGTGCTTCTCAGCGTTACTAGCGAGTAGAGTAACAAGCGCATCGTCTTGCAGTTCTACCACTGTGCCACATTTATCGCAGATCAGTAGTTGAGAGAAATGTTTATGGGCATTGCAAGAACAGCAGCATATAAAGCTATTGGTTGACTCAACTCGGTGAATGAAACCTTGTTCCAGCAAGAAATCCAAAGCGCGATAAACAGTAGGTGGCTTGGCTTGCGGTTCACTGACTTTCAACTGCTCTAATAATTCATAAGCACTGGAGGCTTTTTTATTAGAGAAAATGAGCTCAAACACTCGCTTTCTCTGAGGCGTTAATCTAACTCCTCGCGATGCGCATATCCCTTCAACTTGCTCTATTAATGTGTGGTCCAAATTTTTCACCATTCAATCGGACATCCCTATTCAAACCCTATTTCTAGGTTACTACGTTTTGGGAGCCAATGATTTCTATTAAAGTCAGGTACAGAGCGTATTGTGACCTACGACTTTGAATAAGACAAGGTAACTCAAAATGACAGTGTGACTCAAGGCATAACTGATTAGTGAGGCTGAATTAGAGGTTTGGTGAATAGGTTTAAATAAAAAATGTGAGGTAAAGTTCATATAGCACAAACTGAGCATAGCATTTACAATAGCCGACCTTGCTTTTGCTGGGTATTCCAGCATATTTTTTTGACTCGCTACCAGGGTACTTTACCATGACACATTCATGTAGATTGTCTGTCGCTCCAATGCTCGATTGGATTGATTAAGCAGCCTTAGCAAGGGCTGAGCTAGTTCGAGGGGTACCATAGGAGTACCACGTAGCGTTCTATGCTATTCCTTAGATACAGAAAACCCCCGCCTAAGCGAGGGTTCTGTAAATCGGCAGCACCAATAGGTTTGTTATCACCTGTCTTTGGGCTGGCTGTAATCCTACGAAAACAGTCTTAGTGCATCTCTTTGAGTTTCCTCAAAGGAGCGGGAACAAGTAAATATTACATGTATAGCTTAGAACTGGCAAGTTATTAACCGCGTTCAATATCCTCCAATGACTCTCAATAACCCTCAATGACCTTCAGTTTAGGCAAATAATATGAAGTATTACAGGTGATTACCCAAGTGTCCTAGGTTCATCCCATGTAATACGCAAGTAAAAATACTTTTCATATTTTCACGGCTAAGTGATTGCTCGAAGTAAACCCTCTTACCATTATCAAATCCTAGCCTGATCAGGTCTAACCGCTCAAAACCCATTGTGTAAATCATGTCGCCTTTCAACCATGTTTCCTTTCCTTCAAAGAATTTATCTCTGGGTAGGTATTTATCATCGATTAACATGTGATAGGCCATTTGCGGTTCTGGGGTGGCAGTACTTAGGCAAGCTACTTGTACTAATTTTGGTCCATAACGAGAAGATTTTATAACGATAACCGGACGTCTTTTTACCATTTCAGGTTCTTTCATTCCTTTGAAATCACACATGAGTATCTGGCCAACTTTTGGTGAGTATTTTAATCCCAAGTTATTCTCCTTTTTCTAAGTTACATTCTCTGCCCTGACCAAACCACTTCACCGATGATTTCGAAGTCGGCACCTTCCATCTCTTTCTTTCCAAGTTCCCATGCTTCATAAGCACTGTTGTCACTAACTACCTTGATTCCGTTTGGTAGAAATTGAAGTCTCTTCACCATCAATCGATTGTCATACCTGAATACGTAAATTCCATCAGTAGAAAAACCATCAACGCGGTTCACCATTACGACACTCTGATTTTTGAGGGTAGGGATCATGCTGTCACCGCGAACAGGCATCAAGAAAATGTTGTTTGGATTAAAGCCAAGCTCTTGTCTAATAAATCGCTCACTAAAAACCATCGCGCTAGATTCTTCTTCTTTTTCAACAAGCGCTCCATGTCCTGCACTTACTTCAATATCGAAGAACTTCAATTCCAAATAACCTTTTGGTGCAAGAGACCCCGTTTTTGCGATCTCTTTCGCTTTTAAGAAAATATCTTCAGGGATGTGATCACGGTGTTTCCAGTTGGAAATTGTCTTAGGTGATTTACCTAAAACTCTTGCTAAATCAACATTCTTAGATGTGTTCGTCAGTTCTTTTAATTCTCTAAGTTGTTCCTCAAAAGTTCCCATTTTAATATCTCCGTGTATATTTGGGGTTGCTAAATGGAATTAGATCCTCAATAATTCCCTTTGAAATGATTAGGGATGTTTGAGGGATACTTAAGTTTCCTCGAATGACTTCAAGTGTACTACACGGAGGATGCATGAACACAAAATTTGCACTACTAGCTAGGTTTGAGAGCCCAACCGTAGAACTAAAACAAGTCAGCCAAGAATTTTTTGGCATCACTCCTAGAACAGCGGAGCAACGAGCGAAAGCTTGTGACTTCCCTGTTCCTACTTTCAAGCTCCGTGATTCGGAGCGTAGCCCGTCACTGATCAAGATTGAAGATCTAGCTGTTTATATCGATAAGTGCCACGAGGAAGCCAAGCAAGATTGGCTTTCTGTTAACGGGTAGGTGGTTGCTATGAATGTATCTGACCCTATCCACCTACCTTGCCCCGATATGCTCGGTATGGTTGACCCAAAACCAGAGCTACGCGAGCGCTCTATCTATTTGCTAGATAAATTGCGTGAGAAACACGGCTTATCGAAGCGTCCAAAGCGCAAAGCTAGACCGATGAATTACGTTTGCACAAATAACGCGTGTACGGGGCTGTAATGAACGAACAAGCGGTGATAGATGCACTTGCTAGTATGGAAGCGAAAAGTGAAGCAGGGGACATTCCTCGTTACTCTGCATTCACTAAACGCTTCTTTCCTCGCCTACCTAAAATTGTGCGTAACGATGTGAAGCGCAAAATAGCCAAGCGTAAGCAGCGTCAAAACCCAACCAAAGAAAACCTGATACTAGCTGCAGAAGATGCCGTTAAGTTTGGTCTGAAAAGAGCGCATTTCATTGAAGATAAATTCCCGTTTGTCGATAGTCGCGCCAAGAGCCGAACCCAACCTTTAAGCCACGATATTTTGATGCGTGATGATGCTGTCAGCGAACTAGCAAAAGAGTTCGCTGATAAATGCGCGTTACTACTTACCGAAGAAAGCCAACCGGAAGTATTTAAAAGCTTTTTGGATGCGATAGAGCACGTTTACCAATTACAGTCAGCTGAACTAAAAACGATTCATGTTAATGCGCCACAAGTGAACTTTAAAAAGCGCGACAAGAAACCGGAAGAGTTAGAACAAGACCTACAGGTAGCCGTGCTTAAGATGCAATCTGAATCTTGGATTGAGGGGCGCTTGCTACATCTTCGAGCGCAATACATCGAGTATTCACAAATCACGCTTGAACGTGTGGGTGAGGGAAAGCATCAGTCGCCGGTGATCAGTGCGTTGTCATTTGCTAACTGGAAACAGAAACAGCGCGACGCTAAAGCATTCCTTGAAACCATGGCCGTTATGAATAACGAGACGGGTGATTCGTTCAATCTTGAAGATGTGATTAAGCGAACCACGGCAAATCCAGAAAACCGCCGCATTGAAATGATGGTGCGCTCTCGTGGTTTTGAAGAGCTAGCTCAAGATTTAGGTTATACCGCGCTTTTTATTACTTGGACGCTGCCGAGCAAATACCACCGCGTTTCTAAAAAGTGGAATGGTGCGAGTATCAAAGACGGTCACCAAGTTCTCATGCAGCAATGGGCGCTAGGCCGTGCGTTGATAGCCAAAGAAGACATTCATTACTTTGGTTTCCGCGTGGCTGAACCACATAAAGACGCGACCAGTCATGCTCACTACTTTCTGTTTTGTTCACCTGACGATAAAGATTTTATTATCGAAACCTTAAAGTCGTGCGCTATCTCTGAGGATAAGCACGAACTAGGTTCTGATATTTCGCCTCGTTTTGATGTGAAAGAAGCCGATCCGAAAAAGGGCGGGGCGACTGCCTACATTGCCAAATATGTATCGAAAAACATCAACGGTAAGCACATGCCAGAAAACGAGGGTGAAGAATCGGCCTACCGTGCTCGTGCTTGGGCTTCCACTCACCGAATCCGCCAGTTTCAACAGTTTGGCGGTCAGCCTGTTTCCCTTTGGCGAAATTTACGCAGGGCTAAACCGGAACAGACCATGATAGACCCAAAGCTCGAAGAGCTACGCCAAGCGGCCGATTCTTCGAAGTGGTCGCTGTTCTGCCAATTGGCTGATAGTGCAAAAGTGGCCTACCAAACAAAACAAAACCAATACGGTGAAACCACCAAAAAGGTGATCGGCTTTTCTTGGCTCGGTCGTCTTATCGAAACGGCTAGCGAGTGCTATTCGCTAGTTAAGAAAAAAGACGTGAAGCGTCTTCAAGAGGCGCGGAGCGTCTCACCTTGGAGCACTGAAAATAACTGTAACTCTCCCTTAGTTGAACATCTTCAACGCGTGACCGGATGGAGCGTGGAGGGAGTCCAATGCCTGATTTCGCCACTGGTCGCAGGGGCGAAAGTGCCCATAGACCGACATTTAACAATCCAACTTAGAAACAATCGACTCACGGTGACCTAGAACATGAGCAAAGAAGAAACCTTACAAACGGAATCAACCAGAATCCTGAACGAAATGGACAACGAAGCTAAATCATATAAGCCGCCTTTGGGGTTTGGTTTTATTAAGCCATGGCTAACCAAAACCATTTGGTTGTTCAAAGCGTTCAACAAACGTCTAACTGACTTAGAGGGAAAATGTAATGGATAACGAAACCCCAATATTAGGTTATGTGCAATGCCGAACTTGCTCACAACCGAAAGCGATTAAGCAAGGCAAAGGAAAACGCGCGGCGTTTGTTCATGGCCGTTGTGAATGTGGGCCTGATACGCGAACGGGCAAAGCGGCTCAAGCTGAGATGAAAGCGTTTAAATCCTTGGAAGAAGTTCAAGCCGATATCGAAGCAATCAATAACCCTGTTGTGGAAGCACAACCAATGGCAATTAAACCGGAAAAAGAAACCGAATCTAAACCAAAAAATGAGACTGAACCAAAGCCAATCACAACCGTTAAATGCGTTGGTATTGGTGCGGTGCTTGGCTTGTTCTTCGGTGGTGTAATCAAAACAATCAAAGTGGTGGCGTAAATGGAACAAACAGAACAACTAGACCAAATCGAAATTGAAGAACTAGAGCAGCATGACGAAAGTGAAGAGCTTGCTTTGTTGGCCGAACTTGGCGAAGAAGATTTCGACCCTTCCCAATCCGAACAAAAAACCGATGCTAAACAAGCCGCACTATTGGCAGGCGAAGCAACGGCAAGTGCGGTTCTTGGCGTGACAGAGCAAATGTTAAAACAGTTCGGTCACCAAGAGTTTGCTTTTGATGTTGAACAAGCTCAAAGCGTTGCAAGTGCAGCCGCGCCGTTGTTCGTTAAATATGGCGGTGAGCTTCCACCGTGGTTAGCTCATTACAAAGAAGAACTGTCATTTGTGATCGCAGCTGGCGCACTTGGTTTTACTTCGTTTAACCAAATCCGAACCCTTAAAGCGATTGATGAAGCGAAAGAGGTAAACCCTCAAGAGACTGAATCAGAGGGAAAAGAGGAAGTGCAATAAATGCAACCAATTAACCCAAATAATGCCCTTAAAAATGGTCACGTGTTTGCGGTTGGTATGAGCGGCAGCGGTAAAACCTCTGCCGCCAAAAAGCTGTTTATCAAATCTACCGACCAAGTAGCCATGTTTGATCCAATGGGCGATTACAGCGGAAAGCTAGCAGGGCGAGTGGTGCGCGGTTATTCCAGTATTAAGGAGTTTGCCGCCGCACTGATTGCAGGGCGCAAAACAAAGCAGGGCTTTAAGATTGCATATCAACCGACTCATGAAACCACATCAAAGGACTTCGATAAGTTTTGTCAGGTCGTTTGGGCTATGGGGAACGGAAAGCATACCAAACCATTAAAAATCATTTGTGAAGAGGTAGCCGAGCATAGTGAAAATGCGGGTAAAGCGGTTGGCTACCATGGAAAGATATTGCGCTTAGGTAGGAAGTTTAACCTACACACTATCAATCTGTTTCAACGTGGTCAGGAAGTATCGAAGACCATTATTGATAACTGTCAGCATGCTTGTGTGATGATGCAAAAGACCAAAGCCAGTGCAACCTATTTGGAAAAAATGACAGGAATCCCTGCTGATGCGATCGAGCAACTCGACCCGCTTGAGTATCTACTTCAAGACGGAAAAGCATTCAAAAAGGGTGTTATCCGGTGGTAGTTTGTGATTCAAGTCTCATTTAAACCAAACCTAAACCAAATAAGTATTAGGAATCCAAACCAAATCATTTGTTTAAGTAAAGGCCGTCCAATGTTGGGCGGTCTTTTTTATAGGAAAACAAATGGCAGGTTTTACACCAAAAAAATTAGCAGTCATTGCTGTGCTAGCAGGCATTGTGGCAGCGGGTGTTGTTTGGGCTTCAAACAACGTTGATGCTGTTGAAGACCAAATCGGTTAAGGGAGTTAGTTACTATGTCTACTCCAACTAAACTGAACTCTTTTACGGGTACGGGCTACGGTGAGAAAGCTACGTTAACCATTCCGATTGGTCCTACGTACGATGAGATTTTTCTCGAAACCAATCTTAGTGCGGCTCAACTTCGACGCGTAACCATTAGCTTGAATGCGGATGAAATTATCGTTCTTGATGGTGAGCTGATTAAAAAGATTGAAGCGTACAAAGGCTTAGCTCAAACGGATGGTTTTTTCACAATTCCATTAGCTGATATTTCTGCAAAAACTAAGAACGGGGTTCGTTACACGGGTCTTGTGACTGAAGCGGGTGACAATATCACTCTGGAAGTTGAGATTGCAGATTCTACTCAAGACAACGCGCCTGCTATCAAGCTTCAAGCGTGGGCAACAGTGTCAGCGCGTCAGCCTGCTCGTGTTGTTATCCCACAAATCAAAAAGCAGACGATGCAAGCAAGCTCAACAGAAAATGAGTTTCTTGATCTCGTTTCGGGTCCTCTTCATCTCGTGCGCCGTATGCACTTCATGAGTGACCAAATCCACGCCCTACAAATCTATCGTGATTTCGTGAAAGTGCATGATTCAAGCCGAGCGCTTGAAGATATGCGTGCCAAACGAAACCGCCGTTTTTGGCAGTCGGGTTGTTACCACTTTGACCCAATCATGCGCGGCTTTTATATCGATGAGCTGTTTCCTACGGCGCACGGTTCAGAGCTGAAATTCACGGTGAAAACCAATCAGCCTGTGGGTTCAATTCCAATCATTGTTGAGTCGGTGCTCGTTGTTCGCCCTGACTTAGTGTAGGGGGTGACTATTGGCTTTTTGGGATGACTTAACGGACTTCGGTTCTGGTCTGCTTGATGACGTTGGCGAGGGGATGGGCAACTTGATTGATGTCGCGACTAAAGACGACTCATCAAAAAATGCAGCCACAACGCAACAGCCACAACAAACAGTGAAAGATAACCACGGCAACGCGGTTACGGGTTCCTCTGTGCAGAGTAACGACAAAACCCTTTTGTATGTGGGCGGTGGTATTGGTGCTGCGGTGCTTTTACTTGGTCTTATCGTGGTTTTGAAAAACTAACAGGGGGAGAGTTATGCCATTAATTGTGGTTCTTCCTCTGTTAGCGGGTGGTCTTGGTTTTGGTGCGGGTTTTTGGTCTGGAAGTAGCGTCACCAAACTATTAAAAATCGGTGCCATTGGTGGCGGTTGCTATGTGACTTATCGAGTCATTAAGGGGAACAAATGATACCAGGTATCGGTGGTGGCTTGAGTGCAGGCGGTTCTATGCCAATCAGTGCCGGAGGCGGCGCAGCGGGACCAAGTGAAGCAACGGGCACTAACTCAATTGGCGGGGTTCGAAATGGAGCGATCAACTTTGGTGGTAGTGCGGGGCAAAAGCTCGCGCAAAACATACCGTTTGTGTTGTTAGCTGTTGGCATTGCGTGGGTGGCGTTTAAGAAATGAATTTTATGTTGATTAGACCCACTCGCGCAGATATTGCCGCTCAGTTTTCGCTAATTAAATCCGCGTTCAATGGGGTGTCACAAGCTAAGGCTGAATTTGATTTTTGCTGTGATGCGGTGAAAACCAAACGAGCCAGTTTTTATCACTTGAAAGGGGTAGGCGTTTCGGTTCGCTTTGTGGGCTTCGTCACCAGTGACAATGATTATTTGATTCTAGCAATGGCAGGTAAGGGGCTAGTGAAAGCTGCGCCTTGCATCATTGAAGCAGTGAAATCTCAAGGGTATCGCTCAATCAAATATCACACGGTTCGCCGTGGCATGGTGCGAATACTTGGGCGTTTCGGTTTTTCGGTTTCGGGTAAGTCAGGCCGTGAGTCTGTTTTATCCCTTGTTTTGGAGAATGACTAATGGGCGGAGGTGGTAGCAGTTCAAGTAAGAACGTAACCAACACCACGAACACGAGCGGCACCAGTGCCATTAGTGGGGATAACCTTGGTGTCGTTCTCTCTGGCATAAATGGCAACGTTGGCAATATCTCTATGACTGATCACGGCTCAGTAAAAGCCGCGTCAGAAATAGCGAAACGGGCGATGGATAGCAATAGTGCCGCAATGGATAAAGCAGCGCGTTTAGGTTCGGATGCACTCCGCGCCAATGAACATGCGGTAGATGAGTCGTTTGATTTTGGTCGTGATGCGATCAAGTCAAACGAGAACGTCAGCAAAGAGGCTCTTAAACTAAACGGCCAAATTGCTTCTGATTCGATTAAGGCAAATAAAGACTCATTAAGAGCGGCACTAGATAACGGTCAGGAATCAATATCTAAGGCATTCGTATTTGGTGAGAAAGCGTTAGAAAACAGCCGCCGAACTAGTGAAAAGGCGTTAGACAATATGCGCTCGAACAGCGCGGATACAACGTCAGCTATTAAGTCTATGGCAGCACAATCGGGAGAAAACGCCCGAGCTGCTTTAGCCATGGCCGAAAACACCGCATCACGCAGCCAAACGGGTAGCTCTGGTGATATTAGCAAGGTGGCAATTGCTGTCGCTGCTGCTTTTGCTATCGCAGGCGTTGCTTTTGCACTTAAGGGGGGCAAATGAAAGCGATAACTTTAGAACCTAGTGCAGTTAAGCGTTTTGGTGTCGGTTCGGCTCGTTGGTTGATTGTCCGTGAATCTCAGGAATATCTATACGTTCGAAGTGACAACGGCGAAAAAATCCGTGTTGATGCAGGCGATACGTTAGACGTTTCTAGTTTTAAAGAGCTTGAGGTTTCTAACCCGCACATTGCGCCTATCCGCGTTGTGTATCAGCTAACTAAGCAGGACCTAAAAACAACACCGCCTGCTCAAGTGAAATTTGCTGAGTCTATGGCTATCAGTGAAGTGCGATCAGTTGTTACGACCCGACAAGAGATTGCACAACGCTTTATTAGCCGTGACCACATTCTTATTCAGCCAAACAACAAAGTTCGTTTAGTTAATGCTTCGGTTACACGACTAGAAGCGATTATTCAGAACATCAGTGATTCCGAAGCCGAGGCGATGCTCGGTGACTCGCATGTTTCTGCTGTAGTGGGATTACCCGTTTTAGGTGATCGCACGGCACCCGCAGGAATCACACTGACGGGAGGCGGTGAACTGTGGGCGTATAACAACAGCAATACACCTTTAAAACTGGCAATGATGGAGGTTCACCGATGAGCCACTTCATGCCACGTCGAGCGGTCGTGAAATACGACCCGCTCACCGAACACTTAAAGAACCTACAACCTGATCAGGTAGACGCGTTGGAAATGATGCGCGGCGTATACAGCAATCAGGTATCACTAAGCTCGGCGGTTGTCTCATTACAACGCCACGCTTTCAATTCAGATAATGACGTTCACGAACTGGCCGACAGTGTGGCAGCTAATACGTTGCCACGCCTGCAGAACGTAGCGGAAGAAATGGAGAAAGAACTCAATGAGTGATTTTACGGCAATCGGGCAACTGGTGACCGAAGCCCGAAACCTACTAGATAGCATCAAGGGCGGTGCGATTCGAACCATGCAAACGCAGTTTGATGCGTTGAAAAAAGTGATTACGACTGATGGTGCAAAGGTTGTTTCTGATGTTGATTCACTTGGTCGCAGTAAGTTGCAACAGCTTGATTCTGAACTTGCCCGAGTTAAGCAAGGCGTTGATATTCAAGCACTAGGCGGTCAAGGGCGTTACGTCACTGAAATTACGGTGAACGGCGACAAGGATACTTTCTACCCTGTGTGTTTCACTTTACCAACGGGTGATGAAACCGAAATTCAGGTTTTCCGACATTACTCTTGGAACAGCAAAAACTCAGGAGCTCAAGCAAGTGATTTTGATACAACTCATGTCGCGTCGGCTCTGGTTGTTCTTAAAGGGCAGGCTTCCCCATGGAGTGGAGACGCTAACTATTTACGAACTGTAGTGAATTATCAGCGGTATCGCCAAGCAGTTGCCAACGTTGCGTTTAGTGCATATTGCCTAACGGAGAAAAAAGACCCATCAGGTCCAGATACTGGATATAACAAAGCGGGTTTGGGTTATCTGGCTCGTAGTTATTCTGGTTTTATGCTACGTGGCGGGAAATTGAAATATCAAATTATTTCAAACAAGCCAATTAAATTCTCACTGCTAGATGATGGAGACATTATCGGAAGTTCTAGTGCATCAAACACCAACGTTAATTGGGTAGCGAAGACAGTACCGCTAGCCTCCGTTGAAACGGGTGATAGTTCAAACAAACACTCAACAACTTATATTGGGTACAAGAAACCAGAGGTGAGCGCATGATTAAACAGTTAATTGTTAACTCCGAAACCCTTATCAACGTTCCTGCTGATAAAACGATCCTTATTGAACTTGGCTTATCAGAGTTGGAAGCGGACAGCGTATTAGCCGAACATAAAACCGCTCAAGAATTAGTTGCCATTCGAGAGCATCGAGCTCCTTTACTGGTTGAAGCTGATCACTTAGTCAATCTTGCATTGGATAGTAAAGTTGAAATCACACCATTTCGTCACTATCGCCAACAACTACGCGATATTACTCAAACCTATAAAACGCTTAAGGATGTGGTATGGCCTCAAAAACCATTATTGCCGCAAGCGTCTGCATAATTGGGGGGCTAGCCTACATGACATATAGAAAAACTCTGCCGCGTGGTGTGCGTAACAACAACCCGCTAAATATTCGTGAGTCCAAAGGTGATCGTACTCAATGGAATGGTGAGCATCTACTCGACCTTGATAAAAGCTTCGAAGAGTTCAAGCATCCGGTTTATGGCTTTCGAGCGGGTGCGCGTGTTCTGCGTAGCTACTCACGACAAGGCTTTCAAACCTTGAGCGAAATGATAAACCGCTTCGCTCCGTCAGTGGAGAACGATACCGAGCTATACATCAAACACGTTAGCGAGTGGACGGGCATCGGTCGTAATCAGGTTGTCGATGTGAATAACAACGAACAGCTGGCACAGCTACTACATGCAATGAGTCGTAAAGAAGTCGGGAGCTATTACGGATTAAGTATGGCGCGTGAAGGAGTCGCCATGGCATGACCAAAGAAGACTACAAGAAAATAGCTATTACCGTAGTTGGTGGCGTTCTCGCCGCCTACACCATCAAGTATTTACGACAGAGCAAATTATTATGAAAAGCCTACTAGAAAAAATCGGAATCGACCTTGATCAACCATCTACAAAAAAGGGTTTAGCGTTACTTGGCGCGGGAGCTGCTTTGGTATCTGGTCACCCTGAACTTATCACCGCAAGCGTATCGGCAGACGGTGTTCAATTCGGTGGCATTATTGGCGCAAGTGCTCCAATAGTATTTGGCCTATGGGAAACCCTGCGCAATGAGTTCAAGTAAATGGCAGAGTATCAAACACTAATAGTCGCGGTTGCTACAGGGTGTGTCTCAAGTATGGCTACGGTCGCTGCGATTAGAGTTGATATTGATTGGCTCAAAATTGGATTAGGCGAACTGAAACTGAGGGTTATCGAGCTAGAGAAAACAAACAAGGACTCTCAATAATATCTTGTTGTTTTATGTAGTTAAGGGATAGAGTGTTGCTATTTCTCCAATGTTAACTTCATAGGTTGTAGTGAATGGCTCCAATTCATAAAAGGCATGATTTTCTTGAATCGACTAAACGCTCTTTAAGAGAGAAAGTTGCGAACTTATGCTCAAAACCCGACTGTAGAGTTCTTACCGTAGCGTCTAAAATTGATAACTGTTCATTATCGAACGTGGGTGTCGCGGCTCATATTTGTGCTGCTGCACCTGGAGGACCTCGTTATAAGAAAGAGCAAACAGAAGCAGAAAGAAAGCATTATGATAATGGTATTTGGCTGTGTACTACTTGTTCTAGGCTTATCGATGTTGATGATGGCTCCTACTCTGAAGAGCTCTTACGTGATTGGAAGAATCAAACGTTAATTTTTGTGAGAGATAACCTTGGTAAGCAATTCCTCCCTAAAGAAGAAATTGAATCAAAAGCACTAAAGAATACATTGGATTACGTAACTGGTAAGGGAGCTATTTTATCTGGCGATACACCATCCAAAATGATTGGCTTTATTGACGACCACCTTAACCAGTTAGACAGTCGATTTTCAGTCCAGACTAGTATTATTAATGGCGCAACACTGAGAAATATCACTCCTCTATCTAGTGATGCAGATTTTTCTTTGTCAATGAGTAAGTCTGATGGAGAAGAATTTCAAGCTAACATGGGGGTGATGATAGAGACTGGTAAACCAGTGAAGTTATCTGGTGACCGTTTTAAGTTTACAGGCTCAAAATTATTTGAGGCAATTGGTAATGACGTAAGTGGATCTAGCGAATTAGTTATTACGCCAGCTTCAACAAAGGTTACTGTTGGTCTTTATGCAATCTCTAAATCACAGCAAATTTTTCTTGGAGGTTTTAAAGGTAAGCAATTTAACTTGAAACAAGGACTAAAATTTGAAGCTTTGGCGTTTAATAAGCTAATTAAAATATCGTGTTTTTGTGACCTTTCAGCTACGAAAAAAACTAAAATTACATGCAATTACGTTATTAGTACATCTTTGTGGGATGGAAAAAGTATTAATCAAATACCTTTGTTCCATAGACTCCTCAAGGCGAAAGAAATTTTACAATCAGGGGGCGGCTTAAGCATCGGATTGGAGTTTGAAAATGGCCAATCTATAGAGCCCATGCCTATGTTAGAAGGTAACCAAGAACGGCTGAAACTTTTTAAAGATTTTGGTGATATTATTCATATCATTGATTGCTATAGAAGAATATTAGATAAGTTTGATTTGCCAGTACCAGTTTACGGAGACTTTGAGTTATCAGCTGACGAGTATGATACGTTGACTTACGTTGTTGACTTGCTTGATGGAGAAGAAATTGTATTGGGTAATGATATTACTCCTTTTCAAGTTGATGTTAGTTTGGACGAGTACGAAAAATTCTCAGAAAGAAGAAAAGCAGGCAGCCTCGATGAACTGAATGTCAGTAAGAAAAATTTCGTACCTGAGATCTTTGGACTTAACTTAAAATCAATAGAGTTTGAACGCACCTATTTTTATATGGACTTAGATGCGTCAATCGAAGGAGAAAAAGTTAAGTTAAAATTTATACCAAATGAAAATTCGAAATCAGTTTCGCGTTTGTCACTTTCAGGTGACTGATTTTATTGGCTGTATGTCAAACTAATAGTGTTTTTTGTGTAATTTGTGTGGGAATAGCTGCGTATAAACCTGCCACAAGATATTTAAATTCCGATGACCTGTCACTTGGGCTACTTCTTCAATAGAGTAGCCTTTTTCAAACAAGCGACTTGCTCCCTCTCTCCGCAAGTCGTGGTACCTCAAATCCTCAATACCTAACTCATTTCTAACTCGCTGAAACCCTGCGCTAACGCTTCGTGAGTTGTATGGAAAAATGAGTTCACCTTTGTTTGGTTGCTTTAGTGCGATCTCAAATGACTCACCAAGCAACGGCACTATCATATGGTTACCTGCTTTTTTCCTTGGGTCTTTTCTATCTCTAACCAGTATCGTTTTGTGTTCTTGGTTGAGGTCTTCCCAACGCAATTTGCATACTTCACCTATTCGCATACAAGTAAGAATGCTGAACTCTAGAATGTCAGTGAATGGGATTCTAGTTGTACCGTTTGGCCGGAAAGATTCACGTTGTTCTAACCCAAGCTTTAAGCGTTTCAATTCTTCGGAAGTTGGGCGGCGTGTTCGTTTCTGGCTCTTACCGACTAACCCCATATCAATCAGAACGGGTACGGCTTCATCAAATATCTGGTGATTGGTGTCGATGTTGAAGACAGGCTTAGATTTTTTCATTACAGAACGTAGGTAAGCAATATCATGATAAATCGTTGCGGGTTTGGCTCCTGCGCCTCTTCGGTTTTTACAGTGCTCGATTAAGTCGCTTGTTCGCAATTGGTTACTCTCGACATTAGCGATGTCGCAATCCCTAAGCATCTTAATCACATAGCGTTTTGTGCGGCCTGTATTGTCCCAGAGGTCACGCTCTGCCATGAATAAATCGAGGAGTACCGAAAGGGGGACTGTTTTTGGCTGATTGAGTACCCCTTGAGCTTCTAGTTCAGCTACCCTTTTTTTACCGAAAGCTTTAGCGAGTGCTTTCTTTTTTAGAGTTTTGCTTTCCCTGTGTATAATGCGCGAATTCTTTTTAACGATGATTGTTACCTTGAACCTTGGTTCACCGCTTTTTAGCTTTCTGGTCTCGATGGTATAACTTGCCATTGTCCAACTCCTAAAGGGGTACTTGAGGGGTACTACAGGAAGTAATTCCGTTTAATTCTAGGTAATTCACTGTATGTTTGTACAGTATTAATTGAGACTGAATCATGACAAACACTAATAAAACCAGTAAATACGCTAGTCACCGACTTTCTGTTGCACCCATGCTCGATTGGACTGACCGCCACTGTCGTTACTTTCACCGTTTGCTTTCTAAGCAGACTCTTCTGTACACAGAAATGGTAACAACAGGCGCGATCTTACATGGTAAGGGCGACTTTCTAGAATACAACGAGCAAGAACATCCTCTTGCACTTCAACTCGGCGGTTCAAACCCGGTTGATCTTGCTGCTTGTGCCAAACTTGCTGGTGAGCGTGGTTACGATGAAGTAAACCTAAATGTAGGTTGTCCTTCAGATCGAGTTCAGAATGGTCGCTTTGGTGCGTGCTTAATGGCTGAACCTGAGCTGGTGGCAGATTGTGTGTCTGCGATGAAAGAAGTCACTGATATTCCAATTACCGTGAAAACACGTATTGGTATCGACGACCAAGACTCTTATGAGTTTTTAACTAAGTTTGTTTCGACGGTTTCTGAAAAAGGCGGCTGTGAGCAATTTACTATTCATGCTCGTAAAGCATGGTTGAGTGGTCTTAGCCCGAAAGAGAACCGAGAGATTCCACCGCTAGATTACGATCGTGCATACCAAATCAAGAAAGACTTCTCTGATCTTGTGATTGCAGTGAATGGTGGCGTTACTACTCTGGAGCAAACTAAAGAGCACTTGCAACATCTTGATGGTGTGATGATCGGCCGTGAGGCTTACCATAGCCCGTTTATCTTGGCTGAAGTCGATCAGCAGATCTTTGGTTTAGACACGCCGATCAAGAAGCGCTCACAAGTGGTTGAAGAAATGTACCCGTACATTGAACGTGAGCTTTCAAATGGTGCAAGCTTAGGACACATCTCTCGTCATATGCTTGGTTTGTTCCAAAGTATGCCGGGCGCAAGACAATGGCGCCGCTACATCAGTGAAAACGCACATAAGAAAGGTGCAGGTATCGAAGTGATGCAGATAGCATTGGCTAAGATCCCTAAAGAGCTAAACGTATAACCTCCCTCGAGGTGAAAAGTTCGAGCTTAAAAGCCCAAGCTGAAAACCAAGCTTAAAAAGTTAAGCTTAAAAACCTAAGGCTAAATTCGCCACTAGAGGCTAAATTTGCCATTGATAGTTTCTTTAAAAGCCACGCATTTAGATGTGTGGCTTTTTATTTGTCTGATAAGTAAGGGTTTTATTGATTTCACTAACTTGGTATGGAAGCTGCAATGTTAGATAGTAGGAAAGATAGGTCATTAACTCATTAGGGAGACCATTATGTTTGAATTAATCTTTGTTCTTATTTTCGTCGCAACTCTACTTGTCACTGGTATCACGTTTATGACGGTATTGGCTGCAACCGGAATCGCGTTAGCCATTATGTTGGTCTTAGGTATGATGGGGGTTGTGTTTAAGTTGCTGCCTTGGTTAATTGTGATTGCATTGGGTATCTGGTTTTTCAAAAACTTTGTACACAGTTCTAACCAAAGACGTTACTAAGGTCATGGTGTCGTCAAATCTTTGATCGTCATCGGTTTATCGTTTGAGAATTTAAGATGTGTGATAGAATTTTCCCCAATAATCTATGAATGTGCATACAATTAGCACAACGATATGGAATTGGAGCTATCTCAAATGAATAAAATGCCATTAATTGCTTTAGTGGGAATGCTATCTTTAAGTTCGGCAGTGTCTGCTGAAGAAGAGTTTTCTTACACGGCTAAAGTCGGTGCCGATATGTGGTGGGGAAGTACAAAGCTAAACGAAGTTAGACAGAGCGATGATTCTAATTCTCCTTCGTTGTATTTCGCATTTGAGCATAATGCCCCAATGCTACCAAACGCTAGTTTTCGCTACACCTCTGTTGATGCGGATTCATTGGCCTTCGATAAGTACGATTACACCTTCTATTACACATTGTTAGATCATAAGCTAATGAACTTTGACGCGGGTGTGACATTTACTCAGTACTCGAACTCTAACTATATTGAACCAAAAGCTACTGATGCAAAAACATCAACCTTTGATGAGTTTACTTGGAGTTTCTACGGCAACGCAGAGATCAATGTTCCTGATACCAATTTCGATATCATTGGTACGATGGAGTTCGGTGATAGCAGTGGCATCAAGAGTACTGACTTGATGGCGGGTGTTCAGTACCGAATTCCTGTATCAGAATCTGAGATTGCCTTGCGTGGTGGTTACCGTGTTATCGATCTAGACTCGGATGAGTTTTTTAGCTCTGAACTAGGCAAGAGCTTTGTTATGGTTGACGGTTGGTTCGCAGGCGCTGAAGTGCGTTTTTAGGCTACTAAAGCTAATTTTAAAGAGCATCTAAAACGAATTTTAGGAACGCCACTTTGTTAAGTGGCGTTTTTTATATCTATTGGTTATATATCTTTCTGGAATTAGTTAGCACATTCGTCACTTTCGACCATCCTTACTACAGAGTTCTAATTAGCGTCTATTCTTATAAGGTCTATGTTGTGAGGTCAAAGCAAGGGATGGTGTATGACACTCAATGAATTAAGAAATTTATATAGAGAAAACTTGTTAGTTGAAGCGATCATAGAGCCCTCAATTCAAGAAGGGTCTTGGGTTGTGGAGTTTCGCCATATGGGAGGTGGCTTTGTTCTGCTCACTGATGTCCATGGTGAAGAGTGCCATTATGCAGATTTAGATCTGGCTTCTAAGTCGGCAATGGCGGTTGGCTTTCAGCAAGTGCGCATTGAAAATCAGTAAGTCAATTTATGGTTCAATCGGTTTTTACTTCCAAAAAGTTATAAAACATACTTTTCTATTCTTTCTTGTTATTAAAAGTAGTGGTTAATCTATCGTCACGCAATGATTAGGGATGTCGTGACCATGTCTTTAAATAAGAAAGAGTCTTCACAAAATAATAATGCACAGTCTGGGGCTAATGAGCTACCTGGGCTAGCAGCACCACTTAATGACCAACAATTGGGTCATCTTCAACAATCGGTTTCTGAGTTATCTTCGCAACAACTGGCTTGGGTCAGTGGTTATCTTTGGGGTGTGAGTCAAGCTCAGCCTGTAGGTGCAGCCGCGCCAATCGCTCAAGCCGCCGCTGCAGTAGCCGCTAAACCTGCGGGTAAGTTAAGTATTATCTTCGCTTCTCAAACGGGTAATGCTAAAGGTGTTGCTGAATCGCTTGAGGCAGAAGCAAAGGCTTTAGGTATTGCTGTCGAGCTTTTTGACGCAAGTGACTATAAGGGCAAGAACTTAGCCAAAGAGACACACGTCATTTTCGTTGCTTCAACCAATGGCGAAGGTGAAGCTCCAGATAACGCTATTGAGTTACACGAGTTTCTACAATCGAAGAAAGCGCCGAAATTATCAAACCTACAATACGGTGTTATTGGTTTAGGTGATTCAAGTTATGAGTTCTTCTGCCAAACCGCGAAAGATTTCGATAACTTCTTAGCTAAGCTTGGTGCTAAATCGTTTGTTGATCGTCTTGATTGCGATGTTGATTACGAAGCATCGGCAACAGAGTGGCGTGCTAAAGCATTAGAGCAAGTAAAAGAGACACTATCGACAGGCACTGAAGCCGATGTCGTTCAGTTACCAGTTGGTCAAGTGGCCGCGGGTCATTCGCAATACACCAAACAAAACCCATACACAGCCACATTACTGACGAGTCAAAAGATCACGGGTCGCAACTCTGGTAAAGATGTTCGTCATATCGAGATTGATCTTGATGAGTCAGGTATTACTTATCAACCTGGTGATGCGTTAGGTGTATGGTTTGAAAACAGTTCAGAACTTGCCAATCAGATCCTTTCTAAGGTTGGGTTATCTGGTATCGAAAGTGTCGATGTAGATGGTCAAAACTTATCTCTCCATAGTGCTCTAGTGAGTAAATTCGAGATTACGTCATCAAACCCTCAATTTGTAACTAAGTTTGCCGAGTTATCTGGCAGCAAAAAGTTAATCAAGCTGGTGGAAGATAAAGACAAGCTTCGTGAATATGCGGGTAATACTCAAATTGTCGATGTTTTAGCTGAAAAGAAAACCAAGCTATCAGCTGATGAGCTAATCGGTCTTCTACGTAAGTTAACGCCACGTCTTTATTCTATTGCATCAAGTCAAGCTGAAGTAGATGAAGAAGTTCACTTGACGGTTGGTCTGGTTGAATACCAAAAAGGTGATGAATCTCGTTTAGGTGGAGCGTCAAGTTTCTTAGCTCAACGCCTAGAAGAAGGTGGTGAAGTTAAGGTGTTTGTAGAGAACAACAATAACTTCAAACTGCCACAAGACGACAATACACCAATCATCATGGTTGGTCCTGGCACTGGTATTGCTCCATTCCGTAGTTTCGTTCAAGAGCGTGAAAACAATGACGCTCAAGGTAAGAGCTGGCTGTTCTTTGGTGACCGAACCTTTACTCAAGATTTCTTATATCAAGTTGAATGGCAGAAGTACCTTAAGTCTGGTGCGCTAACCAAGCTTGATGTGGCATTTAGTCGTGACCAAAAAGAAAAGGTTTATGTTCAAGATCGATTAATTGAACAGGCAGAGCAGGTTTGGCAATGGCTTCAAGAAGGCGCGTACTTCTATGTATGTGGCGATGCGACTCGAATGGCAAAAGATGTCCATGAAGCGTTAGTTACGATAGCGGAAAAATATGGCAATCAGAGCCGCGAACAAGCTGAACAATATATTAATGATTTACGTAAAGCGAAACGTTACCAAAGGGATGTGTACTAATGAGCAAGCAAGTAATAGAGCAAGAAGTGCTAGGTCAAGTACTGGGACCTTTGGCTGACAACGAGCGTTTAAAGCGTGAAAGTAAAAATCTTCGCGGTACGATTGAACAAGATCTTCAAGATAGAATTACGGGTGGCTTTACTGCTGATAACTTTCAGTTGATCCGCTTCCACGGTATGTATCAGCAAGATGATCGTGATATTCGTAACGAGCGTGCAAAGCAAAAACTAGAACCTTTGCATAATGTAATGCTACGTGCTCGTATGCCAGGTGGCATTATTACTCCTAAACAGTGGTTGGCGATTGATAAGTTTGCAGATGAAAGTACCTCTTATGGTTCTATCCGTCTTACAACCCGTCAAACTTTCCAGTTTCATGGTGTGTTGAAGCCGAACATTAAGTTAATGCACCAAACCCTAAACAATATCGGTATTGATTCGATTGCGACAGCGGGTGACGTAAACCGAAATGTTTTGTGTACGACAAACCCGGTTGAATCTGAGCTCCACCAAGAAGCTTATGAGTGGGCAAAAAAAATCAGTGAACATCTATTACCTAAGACTCGTGCTTACGCAGAAATTTGGTTAGATGGTGAAAAGCTAGCAACAACGGACGAAGAACCTATCTTAGGTAGCAACTACTTACCACGTAAGTTCAAGACGACGGTTGTAATTCCTCCACAGAATGACGTAGATGTTCATGCTAACGATCTTAACTTCATCGCGATTGCTAAAGACGGAAAGCTGGTGGGCTTCAACGTCTTAGTTGGCGGTGGTCTTGCAATGACGCACGGCGATACTTCTACTTACGCGCGCAAAGCTGACGATTTTGGTTTTGTGCCATTAGATAAAACGTTAGATGTAGCAGCGGCGGTGGTAACGACTCAGCGTGACTGGGGTAACCGTTCGAACCGTAAGAACGCAAAGACCAAATACACACTAGACCGTGTTGGTATTGATGTATTCAAAGCAGAAGTAGAAAAACGTGCAGGCGTTGAGTTTTCTGAAAGCCGTCCTTATGAGTTTACTGGCCGTGGCGATCGTATCGGTTGGGCGGAAGGCATTGATGGTAAGCACCACTTAGCGTTATTCATCGAAAATGGTCGTTTACTTGATTTCCCTGGGAAAGCGCTGAAAACAGGTGTTGCTGAAATAGCGAAGATCCACAAAGGTGACTTCCGCATGACAGCGAACCAAAATCTCATTGTTGCAGGTGTGCCTAAGAGCCAAAAGGCAAAAATTGAAAAGCTGGCACGTCAATACGGTTTGATGGATGATGCCGTTTCCGAGCAGCGTAAAAACTCAATGGCCTGTGTGGCATTCCCAACATGTCCTTTAGCAATGGCAGAAGCTGAGCGTTTTCTTCCTGAGTTTGTAACGGATGTTGAAGACATTCTAAAGAAGCATGGATTACCAGAGGAAGATAATATCATCCTTCGTATCACGGGTTGTCCAAACGGTTGTGGTCGTGCAATGTTGGCTGAGCTGGGGTTAGTCGGTAAGGCTCCGGGGCGTTACAACATGCACTTAGGTGGCAACAAAGCCGGAACTCGTATCCCGAAGATGTATAAAGAGAACATCACTTCAGCTCAGATCTTAGAAGAGATTGATTCGCTGGTGGGACGTTGGGCTACGGAACGTAACGACAATGAAGGGTTCGGTGATTTTACAATCCGAGCTGGCATCATCGAAGAGGTGATAATTTCAAAGAGGGATCTGCATGCATAATTCTGTCACTTCAAAACTGAAGTTAGCAGAGCTACTCGCATTGACTAAGACGGAGCAAATACTTCGTCTTGGACAAATTAATGTTGAGTTAGAACAGCTAACGGCATTAGAAAGAGTTAAGTGGGCTTTAGACAATTTAGAAGGGACACATGTGGTGTCTTCTAGTTTTGGAATCCAAGCGGCTTTGATGTTGCATTTAGTTACTCAGGCGAAACCAGATATTCCGGTTATTCTGACGGATACTGGATATTTGTTCCCTGAAACATATCGATTTATAGATGAGTTAAGTAAGAAGTTGACTCTGAACCTTCAAGTATTTCGCGCACAACAGAGCCCTAATTGGCAAGAAGCGCAATATGGCAAACTTTGGGAACAAGGAATAGAAGGGATAGAAAAGTACAACAAGCTTAATAAAGTTGAACCGATGAGAAGAGCGCTGGATGAGCTTGAGGCTGGAACATGGTTTTCTGGTTTAAGAAGAGAGCAATCTCAATCGCGCGCGAACCTACCAATTTTATCCATCCAAAATGGTGTGTTTAAATTCTTACCGGTAATCGATTGGACGAATAAAGATGTTCACTATTACTTAGAAGAGCATAGTCTCAGTTATCACCCGCTTCGAGATCAGGGTTACCTTTCTATTGGTGATACACACACAACTAAGAAATGGGAACCGGGCATGACTGAAGAGGAAACCCGTTTCAATGGATTAAAACGAGAATGTGGCCTTCATGAGGATGATGGAGAGCAATATGGCTCTGGGATTTAAACTCATTGCTATTCGAAAAGCTGCCATAAGGCAGCTTTTTTAGTTTCTAGGAGATGAAATTAGAACAATTGTGGATAAGTCTGTGGTTATTATGTAGTTAGTTTGTAGTTAAAGTTGCAAAAATAAGGGTTTGGGTGTTTATTCGTCATGTAATCGTTATTTTTGCATTTTTCTTTAATAAACACTTGCCAATGTGAGGAACATCTCTATAATGCCGCCTCACTGACACGGTAGACGCCATAAGGCTTCAACGAAGAATGTTAGTAAGGCTACTAGCTTTGAGTGATTATTTACTCCTACTTTTAAAAAAGTAGAAATTAATTTTCAAAAGTGTTTGACACTGAGAATTAAATAGCTAGAATGGCCGCCTCTTCCGAAGTGATGCAAATCACAACGAAGAGAAGCTCTTTAACAATTTAAACCTATCAATCTGTGTGGGCACTCGTTGATGAATATCAAAACGTTTTATCCTTTGGATAAAACAGTTACTTCGGTAACACAATGATTTCAATGAACTGAGTGACCAATACGTTTAACTACTTTCTCTTGTAGAAAGAAATTATTCGGCACAGTCAATTCATTACCATTCTGTTGGAATGGTAATAGCTTTAAAATTACACTCTTTATTTATAAAGAATAGTTTTGAAGTCAGTATTCGTTGAGTCACAAAATCTTAAATTGAAGAGTTTGATCATGGCTCAGATTGAACGCTGGCGGCAGGCCTAACACATGCAAGTCGAGCGGAAACGACACTAACAATCCTTCGGGTGCGTTAATGGGCGTCGAGCGGCGGACGGGTGAGTAATGCCTAGGAAATTGCCTTGATGTGGGGGATAACCATTGGAAACGATGGCTAATACCGCATGATGCCTACGGGCCAAAGAGGGGGACCTTCGGGCCTCTCGCGTCAAGATATGCCTAGGTGGGATTAGCTAGTTGGTGAGGTAATGGCTCACCAAGGCGACGATCCCTAGCTGGTCTGAGAGGATGATCAGCCACACTGGAACTGAGACACGGTCCAGACTCCTACGGGAGGCAGCAGTGGGGAATATTGCACAATGGGCGAAAGCCTGATGCAGCCATGCCGCGTGTATGAAGAAGGCCTTCGGGTTGTAAAGTACTTTCAGTTGTGAGGAAGGGTGTGTAGTTAATAGCTGCGCATCTTGACGTTAGCAACAGAAGAAGCACCGGCTAACTCCGTGCCAGCAGCCGCGGTAATACGGAGGGTGCGAGCGTTAATCGGAATTACTGGGCGTAAAGCGCATGCAGGTGGTTCATTAAGTCAGATGTGAAAGCCCGGGGCTCAACCTCGGAACTGCATTTGAAACTGGTGAACTAGAGTGCTGTAGAGGGGGGTAGAATTTCAGGTGTAGCGGTGAAATGCGTAGAGATCTGAAGGAATACCAGTGGCGAAGGCGGCCCCCTGGACAGACACTGACACTCAGATGCGAAAGCGTGGGGAGCAAACAGGATTAGATACCCTGGTAGTCCACGCCGTAAACGATGTCTACTTGGAGGTTGTGGCCTTGAGCCGTGGCTTTCGGAGCTAACGCGTTAAGTAGACCGCCTGGGGAGTACGGTCGCAAGATTAAAACTCAAATGAATTGACGGGGGCCCGCACAAGCGGTGGAGCATGTGGTTTAATTCGATGCAACGCGAAGAACCTTACCTACTCTTGACATCCAGAGAAGCCAGCGGAGACGCAGGTGTGCCTTCGGGAGCTCTGAGACAGGTGCTGCATGGCTGTCGTCAGCTCGTGTTGTGAAATGTTGGGTTAAGTCCCGCAACGAGCGCAACCCTTATCCTTGTTTGCCAGCGAGTCATGTCGGGAACTCCAGGGAGACTGCCGGTGATAAACCGGAGGAAGGTGGGGACGACGTCAAGTCATCATGGCCCTTACGAGTAGGGCTACACACGTGCTACAATGGCGCATACAGAGGGCAGCAAGCTAGCGATAGTGAGCGAATCCCAAAAAGTGCGTCGTAGTCCGGATTGGAGTCTGCAACTCGACTCCATGAAGTCGGAATCGCTAGTAATCGTGAATCAGAATGTCACGGTGAATACGTTCCCGGGCCTTGTACACACCGCCCGTCACACCATGGGAGTGGGCTGCAAAAGAAGTGGGTAGTTTAACCTTTCGGGGAGGACGCTCACCACTTTGTGGTTCATGACTGGGGTGAAGTCGTAACAAGGTAGCCCTAGGGGAACCTGGGGCTGGATCACCTCCTTATACGAAGATACCACGATGAGTGTCCACACAGATTGATATGTTTAAACAGTTAAGAGTAACCTATGTCCCGTTCGTCTAGAGGCCTAGGACACCGCCCTTTCACGGCGGTAACAGGGGTTCGACTCCCCTACGGGATACCATCTTTAAGCACATTTATTTAAGTGTTTTTAAAAATGGTTCATTTTATTGAATCAAGCTCTTTAACAATTTGGAAAGCTGACTGATTTGATTACTTAAGAGTAATTCAAATCAAATTTAAAAGTTCTCAATGTTTATCTGCTCTTATTTAATAAGAACGGTATAAACACAACAAACACATTCAAGTGTCTTGTATTCGAATGATCAGAAATGATTGTTCATTTTTTGATTCTACTTTTTATTAAAAGTGGAAACAAAAAGTAAATTGAGTCCGGCAAACAGTTATCAAGAATTAACCCTTCTTGATGACAACCAAAAACCTTGGTTAGTTGCCATACGCTTATTTGTCTTCACTCCTGTTTGTCTTCACTTTTTAAAAGTGAAAATAAAAAGGAAAGTGAAAGCAAATAGAAACCCTTTCGGGTTGTATGGTTAAGTGACTAAGCGTACACGGTGGATGCCTTGGCAGTCAGAGGCGATGAAAGGCGTAATAACTTGCGATAAGCCCAGATTAGGTAGTAATAACCTTTGAGTCTGGGATTCCTGAATGGGGAAACCCACGTGCATAAGCACGTATCCTGTTGTGAATACATAGCAACAGGAGGCAAACCGGGGGAACTGAAACATCTAAGTACCCCGAGGAAGAGAAATCAACCGAGATTCCGAAAGTAGCGGCGAGCGAAATTGGATTAGCCCTTAAGCTTTTAATGATGCAGGTGAAGAGTCTGGAAAGTCTCGCAATAAAGGGTGATAGCCCCGTAACCGACACATCATAATCAGTGAAAACGAGTAGGGCGGGACACGTGATATCCTGTCTGAATATGGGGGGACCATCCTCCAAGGCTAAATACTACTGACTGACCGATAGTGAACCAGTACCGTGAGGGAAAGGCGAAAAGAACCCCTGTGAGGGGAGTGAAATAGAACCTGAAACCGTGTACGTACAAGCAGTAGGAGCACCTTCGTGGTGTGACTGCGTACCTTTTGTATAATGGGTCAGCGACTTAATTTTAGTAGCAAGGTTAACCGTTTAGGGGAGCCGTAGGGAAACCGAGTCTTAACTGGGCGTACAGTTGCTAGGATTAGACCCGAAACCAGGTGATCTAGCCATGGGCAGGTTGAAGGTTGAGTAACATCAACTGGAGGACCGAACCGACTAATGTTGAAAAATTAGCGGATGACTTGTGGCTAGGGGTGAAAGGCCAATCAAACCTGGAGATAGCTGGTTCTCCCCGAAAGCTATTTAGGTAGCGCCTCGGACGAATACTACTGGGGGTAGAGCACTGTTAAGGCTAGGGGGTCATCCCGACTTACCAACCCTTTGCAAACTCCGAATACCAGTAAGTACTATCCGGGAGACACACGGCGGGTGCTAACGTCCGTCGTGGAGAGGGAAACAACCCAGACCGCCAGCTAAGGTCCCAAAGTATAGCTAAGTGGGAAACGATGTGGGAAGGCTCAGACAGCCAGGATGTTGGCTTAGAAGCAGCCATCATTTAAAGAAAGCGTAATAGCTCACTGGTCGAGTCGGCCTGCGCGGAAGATGTAACGGGGCTAAGCTATACACCGAAGCTGCGGCTACGTACCTTAGGGTATGTGGGGTAGGGGAGCGTTCTGTAAGCCGTTGAAGGTGGTCTGTAAGGGCTGCTGGAGGTATCAGAAGTGCGAATGCTGACATGAGTAACGATAAAGGGAGTGAAAAACTCCCTCGCCGGAAGACCAAGGGTTCCTGTCCAACGTTAATCGGGGCAGGGTAAGTCGACTCCTAAGGCGAGGCCGAAAGGCGTAGTCGATGGGAAACAGGTTAATATTCCTGTACTTCTTACAATTGCGATGGGGGGACGGAGAAGGCTAGGTGGGCCTGGCGACGGTTGTCCAGGTTCAAGTATGTAGGCGGGTGGTTTAGGTAAATCCGGACCGCTACTAACGCTGAGATACGATGTCGAGCTACTACGGTAGTGAAGTCATTGATGCCATGCTTCCAGGAAAAGCCTCTAAGCTTCAGATTGTAAGGAATCGTACCCCAAACCGACACAGGTGGTCGGGTAGAGAATACCAAGGCGCTTGAGAGAACTCGGGTGAAGGAACTAGGCAAAATGGTACCGTAACTTCGGGAGAAGGTACGCTCTTATCAGTGAAGTCCCTTGCGGATGGAGCAGACGAGAGTCGCAGATACCAGGTGGCTGCAACTGTTTATTAAAAACACAGCACTGTGCAAAATCGTAAGATGACGTATACGGTGTGACGCCTGCCCGGTGCCGGAAGGTTAATTGATGGGGTTAGACTTCGGTCGAAGCTCTTGATCGAAGCCCCGGTAAACGGCGGCCGTAACTATAACGGTCCTAAGGTAGCGAAATTCCTTGTCGGGTAAGTTCCGACCTGCACGAATGGCGTAATGATGGCCACGCTGTCTCCACCCGAGACTCAGTGAAATTGAAATCGCTGTGAAGATGCAGTGTACCCGCGGCTAGACGGAAAGACCCCGTGAACCTTTACTACAGCTTGGCACTGAACATTGAACCTACATGTGTAGGATAGGTGGGAGACTATGAAATTGCGTCGCTAGATGTGATGGAGTCGTCCTTGAAATACCACCCTTGTAGTTTTGATGTTCTAACGTTGGCCCCTGAATCGGGGTTACGGACAGTGCCTGGTGGGTAGTTTGACTGGGGCGGTCTCCTCCCAAAGAGTAACGGAGGAGCACGAAGGTGGGCTAAACACGGTTGGACATCGTGTGGTTAGTGCAATGGCATAAGCCCGCTTGACTGCGAGAATGACAATTCGAGCAGGTGCGAAAGCAGGTCATAGTGATCCGGTGGTTCTGAATGGAAGGGCCATCGCTCAACGGATAAAAGGTACTCCGGGGATAACAGGCTGATACCGCCCAAGAGTTCATATCGACGGCGGTGTTTGGCACCTCGATGTCGGCTCATCACATCCTGGGGCTGAAGTCGGTCCCAAGGGTATGGCTGTTCGCCATTTAAAGTGGTACGCGAGCTGGGTTTAGAACGTCGTGAGACAGTTCGGTCCCTATCTGCCGTGGGCGTTGGAAAATTGAAAGGGGCTGCTCCTAGTACGAGAGGACCGGAGTGGACGAACCTCTGGTGTTCGGGTTGTCATGCCAATGGCATTGCCCGGTAGCTAAGTTCGGAATCGATAACCGCTGAAAGCATCTAAGCGGGAAGCGAGCCTTGAGATGAGTTTTCCCTGGCACTATAAGTGTCCTAAAGGGTTGTCGTAGACTACGACGTTGATAGGCAGGGTGTGTAAGTGCTGCGAGGCATTGAGCTAACCTGTACTAATTGCCCGTGAGGCTTAACCATACAACACCCAAGGGGTTTTGTGGACTCAATAGAAAGACAGACCTTGAATGCGTTTGAAGAGACATAACTTTTAAATACAGTTTTCCGAATTTTAAAATTTGCTTGGCGACCATAGCATTGTGGACCCACCTGATTCCATGCCGAACTCAGAAGTGAAACACAATAGCGCCGATGGTAGTGTGGGGCTTCCCCATGTGAGAGTAGGACATCGCCAGGCTTTAATTTCGACTTATCTCGAAAGAGATGAGTCAACATAGTTTTCTGAGTGAAAACTTAGAATATTATGTTGACTTTCAAAGTGGAAAGCGTATTATACGCGTCCTGCTTAAGTGCTAAGGCACTGAAAGCGTTCTCTTTTTAGAGAACAAGCTCTTTAACAATTTAAACCTATCAATCTGTGTGGGCACTCGTTGATGAATATCAAAACGTTTTATCCTTTGGATAAAACAGTTACTTCGGTAACACAATGATTTCAATGAACTGAGTGACCAATACGAATAACTTCGGTTATTTGGCACAGTCAATTCATTACCATTCTGTTGGAATGGTAATAGCTTTAGAATTACATGTTTATCAATCTTTTTCGAAAGAGCGAATGAATATTAGTTTTGAAGTCAGTATTCGTTGAGTCACAAAATCTTAAATTGAAGAGTTTGATCATGGCTCAGATTGAACGCTGGCGGCAGGCCTAACACATGCAAGTCGAGCGGAAACGACATTAACAATCCTTCGGGTGCGTTAATGGGCGTCGAGCGGCGGACGGGTGAGTAATGCCTAGGAAATTGCCTTGATGTGGGGGATAACCATTGGAAACGATGGCTAATACCGCATGATGCCTACGGGCCAAAGAGGGGGACCTTCGGGCCTCTCGCGTCAAGATATGCCTAGGTGGGATTAGCTAGTTGGTGAGGTAATGGCTCACCAAGGCGACGATCCCTAGCTGGTCTGAGAGGATGATCAGCCACACTGGAACTGAGACACGGTCCAGACTCCTACGGGAGGCAGCAGTGGGGAATATTGCACAATGGGCGAAAGCCTGATGCAGCCATGCCGCGTGTATGAAGAAGGCCTTCGGGTTGTAAAGTACTTTCAGTTGTGAGGAAGGGTGTGTAGTTAATAGCTGCGCATCTTGACGTTAGCAACAGAAGAAGCACCGGCTAACTCCGTGCCAGCAGCCGCGGTAATACGGAGGGTGCGAGCGTTAATCGGAATTACTGGGCGTAAAGCGCATGCAGGTGGTTCATTAAGTCAGATGTGAAAGCCCGGGGCTCAACCTCGGAACTGCATTTGAAACTGGTGAACTAGAGTACTGTAGAGGGGGGTAGAATTTCAGGTGTAGCGGTGAAATGCGTAGAGATCTGAAGGAATACCAGTGGCGAAGGCGGCCCCCTGGACAGATACTGACACTCAGATGCGAAAGCGTGGGGAGCAAACAGGATTAGATACCCTGGTAGTCCACGCCGTAAACGATGTCTACTTGGAGGTTGTGGCCTTGAGCCGTGGCTTTCGGAGCTAACGCGTTAAGTAGACCGCCTGGGGAGTACGGTCGCAAGATTAAAACTCAAATGAATTGACGGGGGCCCGCACAAGCGGTGGAGCATGTGGTTTAATTCGATGCAACGCGAAGAACCTTACCTACTCTTGACATCCAGAGAAGCCAGCGGAGACGCAGGTGTGCCTTCGGGAACTCTGAGACAGGTGCTGCATGGCTGTCGTCAGCTCGTGTTGTGAAATGTTGGGTTAAGTCCCGCAACGAGCGCAACCCTTATCCTTGTTTGCCAGCGAGTCATGTCGGGAACTCCAGGGAGACTGCCGGTGATAAACCGGAGGAAGGTGGGGACGACGTCAAGTCATCATGGCCCTTACGAGTAGGGCTACACACGTGCTACAATGGCGCATACAGAGGGCAGCAAGCTAGCGATAGTGAGCGAATCCCAAAAAGTGCGTCGTAGTCCGGATTGGAGTCTGCAACTCGACTCCATGAAGTCGGAATCGCTAGTAATCGTGAATCAGAATGTCACGGTGAATACGTTCCCGGGCCTTGTACACACCGCCCGTCACACCATGGGAGTGGGCTGCAAAAGAAGTGGGTAGTTTAACCTTTCGGGGAGGACGCTCACCACTTTGTGGTTCATGACTGGGGTGAAGTCGTAACAAGGTAGCCCTAGGGGAACCTGGGGCTGGATCACCTCCTTATACGAAGATACCACGATGAGTGTCCACACAGATTGATTAGGTTTAGAAAAGTTAAGAGACGATATTGGGTCTGTAGCTCAGCTGGTTAGAGCGCTCGCCTGATAAGCGGGAGGTCGGTGGTTCAAGTCCACTCAGACCCACCAATATCGACCTAGATGGGGCTATAGCTCAGCTGGGAGAGCGCCTGCCTTGCACGCAGGAGGTCTGCGGTTCGATCCCGCATAGCTCCACCATCTTTAAGGGTTTTTCCCTAAGAATCTTTAAAAATGGTTCATTTTATTGAATCAAGCTCTTTAACAATTTGGAAAGCTGACTGATTGATTACTTACGAGTAATTCAATCAAATTTAAAAGTTCTCAATGTTTATCTTTCATTAGATAAACACAACAAACACATTCAAGTGTCTTGTATTCGAATGATCAGAAATGATTGTTCATTTTTTGATTCTACTTTTTATTAAAAAGTGGAAACAAAAAGTAAATTGAGTCCGGCAAACAGTTATCAAGAATTAACCCTTCTTGATGACAACCAAAAACCTTGGTTAGTTGCCATACGCTTATTTGTCTTCACTTTTTAAAGTGAAAGCAAATAGAAACCCTTTCGGGTTGTATGGTTAAGTGACTAAGCGTACACGGTGGATGCCTTGGCAGTCAGAGGCGATGAAAGGCGTAATAACTTGCGATAAGCCCAGATTAGGTAGTAATAACCTTTTGAGTCTGGGATTCCTGAATGGGGAAACCCACTTACATAAGTAAGTATCCTGTTGTGAATACATAGCAACAGGAGGCAAACCGGGGGAACTGAAACATCTAAGTACCCCGAGGAAGAGAAATCAACCGAGATTCCGAAAGTAGCGGCGAGCGAAATTGGATTAGCCCTTAAGCTTTTAATGAGACAGACGAAGGCTCTGGAAAGTGCCGCAGTAAAGGGTGATAGCCCCGTAGTCGACATCTCATAATCAGTGAAAACGAGTAGGGCGGGACACGTGATATCCTGTCTGAATATGGGGGGACCATCCTCCAAGGCTAAATACTACTGACTGACCGATAGTGAACCAGTACCGTGAGGGAAAGGCGAAAAGAACCCCTGTGAGGGGAGTGAAATAGAACCTGAAACCGTGTACGTACAAGCAGTAGGAGCACCTTCGTGGTGTGACTGCGTACCTTTTGTATAATGGGTCAGCGACTTAATTTTAGTAGCAAGGTTAACCGTTTAGGGGAGCCGTAGGGAAACCGAGTCTTAACTGGGCGTACAGTTGCTAGGATTAGACCCGAAACCAGGTGATCTAGCCATGGGCAGGTTGAAGGTTGAGTAACATCAACTGGAGGACCGAACCGACTAATGTTGAAAAATTAGCGGATGACTTGTGGCTAGGGGTGAAAGGCCAATCAAACCTGGAGATAGCTGGTTCTCCCCGAAAGCTATTTAGGTAGCGCCTCGGACGAATACTACTGGGGGTAGAGCACTGTTAAGGCTAGGGGGTCATCCCGACTTACCAACCCTTTGCAAACTCCGAATACCAGTAAGTACTATCCGGGAGACACACGGCGGGTGCTAACGTCCGTCGTGGAGAGGGAAACAACCCAGACCGCCAGCTAAGGTCCCAAAGTATAGCTAAGTGGGAAACGATGTGGGAAGGCTCAGACAGCCAGGATGTTGGCTTAGAAGCAGCCATCATTTAAAGAAAGCGTAATAGCTCACTGGTCGAGTCGGCCTGCGCGGAAGATGTAACGGGGCTAAGCTATACACCGAAGC
>NZ_JAXHBS010000016.1:0-3780 GCF_042466085.1 Vibrio sp. R78045 | reverse complement strand
AGAGATAGTCATGACGCAAGGCATTGCTGAATTACTGGATAAAAATATTGGGGCAAGTTTACACATTTACTTAATGCGTCATAATAATGGGGATTGGGGTAATGTTTGTGCTGAGGATAAAATAACCAATGACGAAGCGGCCAAAACAGGCGAGCGTATTATATCTGAATACATACTGTGCGGTGAACGTATATGGATCATTACCGAGCGAGATAGAAGCGTAACAACTGTTTTACTACCGAGTGAATATTAATCACTTTCAATATGCGATAGAATGGAGTACACAACGGACTCCATTTTTTTTGATTATGAAAAAATTATCTTTGCTATTGTTATTGTTCCCAACCGCTGCGGGCGCGTTCTGTTTTGATGAAGCCGGATCTCATTACAATGTTGATCCAAAATTGTTGCGTTCTATTGCTCAGGTCGAAAGCAGTCTTGATCCCAACGCTTACAATGAAAATAAAAACAGGTCGGGAAAAATTATAAGCCGTGATTTTGGGTTGATGCAAATTAACTCTAGTTGGTTCTCCCGACTCGCTGAATTTAACTTAAACAAAACGAATATTTATGAGCCGTGTTTTAATGTTTCATTAGGCGCATGGGTATTAAGCTCTAACTTTGCTACACATGGCTATAACTGGAACAGTGTCGGGGCATATAATGCCGGATTTTCTAAACGCACCGAAAACGCTAGAAAAATATACATCCAAAAAGTACAAAAAGTTTATTACCAACCGTAATTAAAATTAGCAGCTATGCACCATTGTGGTGCGGTGCTGACTATCTCAAACTCTTCCTTTTCCGCTTTCCATCCCTCTCAATATTTACATTATCACCCTTGATTCAATCGCCAACGGTTCGGCTTTTGCTCTCGTTGTTCCTAGAGCACCACCCAAAAACACAAAACAAACGGAAGTTCATTGGAGTTGATCGTCACTTCTTTAGAATCATCCACACACCTCGCTAAATCGAAAATCGATTTAAATGGTTGTCTGTAAAAATATAAAACCAATATAAACAAGAGCTTAAAACCTTCCCAACCATTAAAAGTAACCTCAAAAAAATTTTCAAAATCTCAACTAATTAGCCGCTGAAATCTCAATTGGTAAATATGCAATCTCAATTAAATGGCATTTATCCCTTTTGTAGTAAGGCTCTGCGGGGTGTTTAAATGGGTTTTAAATTAGTTGTCATTCAATTCTTATTTATCCCTTTTGCAGTAAGGTTTAAAGTGGGTGTTTTGTTGATTGCTTCAATGTGATTATATTGATATATTATTGAGATTCATTGAACTAAAAAGGAGAGGATAATGGCCCGCTCTTACCCTTTACAAAGCACTTTACGCGGCAAGTTAGAGCAAGACTTCATTAAATTTAGAGATCAGGAGCGTCTGAGTGATTCTGAAGCTACTCGTCAACTGTTGACGTTAGCACTGCGTATTAAGCTCAACGATAGTGACGATGGTAGACCGTCGAATCGAGAGTTGATGGAAGAGATTTATCGTGTGGTTCGCAACACATCAGCGGTCAGTGATGTGACTCATGGTCAAACCTTTGATGGTGAAAAACTATTTCGAGTCAAAGACGAAGCGAAAACATTTAGGCAACAAGTTAAAGCCGATGTTAATAACAAAGTGGATACCTTTCTTGCAGGCGAAAAAAAAGGATAGCCTGTTAGGGCTATCCTTTTTATTGTTTTATCTTTCTAATTCCCGCTCGATTTCTCGACCCATCGGCTCGTGATGTTTATTATCAAAGTCGAGTCCTTGTTGCTTTGATGACTCTTGTGGCTCGAACTGCTCTAATGCTTTACTGTCTTGATCTTTACCATATTGTGAAATAACGCTCTCTTTTTTATCATTGAGTGTGTCAATCGGTAGCGATTCTTGGTTTAATTCTTGCCTTTCATCGACACCTTGATGGTGGTATTTATCCATACACGCTTGGATATCAGTGAGCATGTTTTCAGGCGAGACGAATTGTATGTCTCGACCTGCAAAGTTGGCCATTATTTTTTCAATGTTATTGGGGTTTAAATCTGTATTGCCGTGGCTAAGAGCAATGATGATTTGTTGGCGAAGTTCATCGGTTGATATATTTTGAATGTCATTCTTATGATTCACATTGATTATATCGTATTGGCCTTGATGCGCCTGATTAATCGCAAACGAATTTTCAATTGATGTGCTAATAATCGTCGTGTGCAAATCATGGCCTTGATGAAATTGTGTCAGGTGTTTGGATTTTGTGCCGAGGGTTCTAGGGTTAATATCAAGTGTGTCGTCTTTATTTCCTTGAAAATCCAAATAGGTGACTTCAATCGCTTTGGTGTCTCCGTCTTTATTGTGGATGTTGGTTATCATGGCAGGGTGCAAGCTTTTATCTTCGGATGAATAAACGCTTTGATGAAAATGGACGTGCTCGCCTTGTGGCTGTTCAATACCCAACTTATTCAAGTAGGTTTCAGCTAAGGTTCCTTTCAGTGGTTGACTCGTCTGTACATATTCTTTCGCCCTTTCTTCAAATTGCGCAATATGTTTTGGTGTGGTTTGCAGTAATTTGTCATGTTTACTGTTTTCCTCTAGTTGATATTTATTTGGCTCATTAAGCATATTATGGGCTTCTGCCATGGCTTCTTTGTAATTCATCTCTTTATAACTCATTACTAGGTTAATCAATGAGCCTTTTTCGCCAGTAGTGTAGTCTTTAAAATACCCTCGATGTTCGCCCGTTAATGACACTTTTATGGCTGATTTGCCAATGCCGAAAGTGAGGTAGTCACGGTCAGACTTTGACTTGTTTGGCTGTCCAAGTAGGTTGATGGCTAAACTTTCCGTATATTTTGGTAGCTCCTTATTGATGTGCGTTTTAAATTGGTTGTAATTAAAGTCCCCGTTATTATCTTGATAACGAGTGTCCTCGTGGGGCAGGGCGTTGTGATTAAAATACGTCGTTGATTGGGGCGGTATAGTATTGAGCGTTTCGATGGCGCTGTGTTTATTGACCTCTTTTGATAGCCAGCTTTTCATCATGGCTTTAGGGTTATCGGTAAAGAGTTTAACGTGAGTGCTCGCACGACTTAAATCAATGTAAGCCCGTCTTAAGTTGGTCAATGCCCCCATTCCCTTAATCGCTGCTATCACGTGTTGATAGGTTGCCCCTTGCGCCATATCAGCGGTGCGAGTGTAAGCGTAGTCCCAATGGCCGTCTTTTAGGGCTTGAGGGTTGATGGCTAACGTTTGTCCGTCTTTTGATTGGGCGGTGATTTCCTCGTTTGTGGCACTGAGGATGTGGTACGGCACATTGGCTTTGATGCCCCGCTCTTTATCGGTAAAGCGAGTCATGATTTTATCGCCCGTTGAGAGCGGCTTTTCCGATTTGGCAAAGAGACTTGTGAACTTATGGTCTTTGTTGCGTGGTAAGAATGGCTTCTCAATACCGCTCTCTTGGTCTTTGACCATCACCACACCATGTTCAGAATCGACCTTGGTGATAGTGCTGTACTCCCCTGGCTTGGTGCTCAGTATGAGTCCTTTTTGATACGGCATCATGGTCGAGAGTTCCTCTTTGCTGTTGCCCGTTGAGCGTAGCCTTGTGGTGGTGATGTTCTCTTTGCCTATCTCTGTATTTTTCATCAGGCCAGTACGAATGTGTTCAGTGATTTTGTCACGATCATTGTTTGTGTAAGCAATGATAAGGGTGTTGTCTCGCGTTTCTGGTGTTCGTGCTAAGTAATCTTGCGCGACCGCGTAAGGCAGCTTCTCTGTCGCAGTGAGTT
>NZ_JAXHBS010000015.1:0-97608 GCF_042466085.1 Vibrio sp. R78045 | reverse complement strand
GCGTGCTGAATCAGTTCAATGTTGGACTCAAGCATGGTGGATTTACCCGTTCCGGCTAACCCTTGCACGGGCACAAAGCTGTCTTTGGTGGTTTGAGATAAGCATAATGCTATCTCTTTGACCTTGGGTGAGGCGTGGCTGCGTATCAAGATAGTCTTGGACTTGTTTTGATGACGCGTAAGGGGTGTGTTGGTCTTTACCTTGATCAATGTTCCGCAATATATGCTTTTCTGTCTCTAGCGCCGCTTGGGTTGTCCAGCGTGTGCCATCGCTGTATTCGGCAGAGAGGACGTCACTGCGTTTGGCGAGCTCTGTTTCAATTTGCTCTTTCACAATCGGTTGATTGGTCTCTTCAAAGGCGTAGCGAATGGCTTCGACCACCAGTTCTTTTTGCGTGAAAGCGGCCTCTCGCTCAGAGAGGTGATTAAGAGCAAAGTTCACCGCTTTTTCTTGCAGGGGTGACTGTTGCTCTTTCGTCAGTATGGAGAGCGCATACTTGATGTCGTGCTTGAGGGTGGTTTCGGTGGTATTCGATAGATACCGGTCATTGATGCCTTGTGTGTGCATCACTTGCTCAATAGCAGAGAGTTTAACTTCGCTTTAAAGAATATGGGCTTCCATAGGCCTGTCCTCTTACATAAGCCCCCACGCGTGACAGACAAATGGATGTGCACATTCCAATTCAGCTTTCTGCCGTAGGTGTGAAGTGCACAGAACACCCCGATATCGATATCCAGTTGCTTTGCCCATTCTAAGAAGATTTTGGCTGCGCAACTAAAGAGATGATTGAGAAGAAATCGATAAGATGGGCCACAATGTATGTGGAAGCGTCAACGTAACGTGTTGATACTCACACTCAGGAAAGACATGTTGTTGCTTTCGTATCCACCGCTCTGTCGCTTTAATGCCACAACTGCTGCAAAAGCGAGATTTACACGTCTGGTGAATGTATTTGTGATGGGTGCAGTTAGCATGGCGGCATCGATACTCTTTAGAGCCAAAAGCGGCGGTACTGCAAGCGAGCATCTTGGTGACGTTTTCAATAACGACGGTTCGGAGGGTTTCCCGATGTTGATTGAGATAGTTCAGCCAAGTATCGTTGGCATTGAAGCGTTGTTTGATGGGCTTATTCGGAAACATGGTCTATAGGATAAACGATTCATGCAAAGCACCCTAGTCGGTTGAGTCTCTTTGTTTTCGGCCGTAGGCCGCTCAGGCGACATCGTCGCAGGTTCAAATGTCACATTAAATAAAAATCTATGGTACATCTGAAATTTCACGTTTGCTTCACACCACATAATACATAATGAAAATTATTTATTATGTAAGGTCAAAACAATGAAAAAATTCATCTTGATTCCTATTCTCGGTATCACCTTAGCTGGATGTGGTGGAAGTGATTCTAATAGTACGACTCTCCCTTCTGATCCAGTACGGCCAAGCACATTAATAGGCGCTGTCGAGTCAGTGAATCCAGTCAAAAACACGCTATCTGTCAATGGTTATACCTATCAGGTATCAAGTGTAATCTATGGAGAAACCACGATTAATTTGACGGATGTTCAACCTGATATGCTGGTTAGAGTTGAATCCGCAGCCAATGATGTAGCAAGGATTGAGCTTGAGCCAACAATAACGGGAAACGTGAGTGCTATCAATCACTCAGATAAAACCTTTACAGTGAATGGCGTACAACTTCAGTTTGATGGGTTAGATAACGACATTGAAGTCGGGGATTGGGTATTGGTGTCTTCCCAACCTGCAGTCGATGCTGGCTACCAGGTGCTTTCTGTTGTGGAAATTGATGTTGAGAATGATTACCCACATTTGAGTAGTATCTACGAACTGGAAGGACGGATATTCAGTATTGATCATAACACTGGTACGTTCCAACTGGGGCAGGACATTACCGTTTCTTACTCCGACTTAACTCAATTGAATACAGGTCAATGGGTTGAAGTTGAAGGTGAGTTACAAGGTGATATTTTTGTAGCCAGAGAGGTCGATATTGAGGGTTACGAACACGTTGATGGTGATATTGAAATAGAAGGTATCGTGACTTGGGTGGCAAATGACTATAGCGCCCTATCCCTTAACTATCGCGGTACTTTTACTATCAACTCTCAGACTCGTTTTGAAGATGGAACTAAGACAGATTTAATACTCGGTCAAGAAGTGGAAGTGACGTCAGTTGTAAAAAATCAACAACAAATAGCAACCGTCATTGAATTTGAACAGTCAGACCTAGATGATACCTGGTCACATAATGAATTTGAATGCGAAGGCTTCGCCTCTAATTACAATATGCAAACGCGCACCTTTGAAATGTCCTACTGTGAAGATTATGCGGATTTACCAATGAGCAACAGAACCATCGTTATTGATGCTCAGACACGCTTTGAAAACATAGGGGGAAGTAATTTAAACGGAGCCCGGGTTGAAGTTGAAGGTACGATTATTAATAGCCAGAATATTGCTTTTGAGATAGAACTAAACGACGACTAATACACGAATAACCGTCATCAAAGACCAGTAATTTGCTACTGGCTTTTAACATTTAGGCTATAGAAAAATGAAAGTACTGATAGTTGATGATAATCACCATGTGGTAGAGACTATTGCGGATTATCTGGAGATGATGGGCGTCATAGTGGATTGCGCTTATCATGGTGAAGCTGCACTTCAACTGATAAAGCAACAACACTACGACGTGATTGTCATGGATGTCATGATGCCCAACATGGATGGTATTATGGCGGTTAAAACGTTACGTTCTCAATTATACTGTCAAACACCAACGTTATTCTTAACCGCGAAAGATACTCTCGAAGATAAAATGGCCGCTTTTAAAGCCGGTGGTGATGATTATTTATTGAAACCTTTCGCTATGGAAGAGCTATTTATGCGCTTGCAAGCCCTATCTGTAAGAGGCCCAAGGTTAGACACAGGAATATTGACATTTGCTGACATTGAGTTTGATACGCAAACCGAAACGGTGACTCGCGCAAGAGTGTTAATTAAATTAAGTCGAATTCAGACGCAAATATTGAAAGTATTACTTCAAAACCCTTCAACCATTGTTACTCGCCAGCAAATTATCACTTCGATATGGGGAGAAGAATCTCCTAATAGTGACTCGCTTAGAAGTCATATTTATGGTTTACGTACATCATTAGATAAAGATTTTACAGACACAAGATTGGAAACGATTCATGGGCAAGGCTACCGACTTAAAAAATGAAACTCAGTCACCAATGAGCATTTACCGAACTATACGGCTGAGTTTCGGCGCTGTGACATTGGCTATGTTTAGTCTGTTCTGGATAGTGATCTATGTGGCTGAATATCAACTAGAAAGGATCAGCTTACACCATTGGTTAGATACGGAAGCATCGGCGTATACTCGTTTCTATAGTGATTTTGGTGAAAATTCTCCTCTACCAAATGAAAATGAGTTTAAAACCTTTTGGAGTGAAGAAGAATCGATGCCTGATTGGCTCATTCAATATGATGAACAGGGATTTTATGAGCATTTGCTAGGCGAGGAAGATAAACATTTTATTGTGTTCTCGCATCCATCAGAGAAGGGACTGATGTACATCCTTTTCCAGGACGATGCAGATGATTACTTAGATAGTTATGAAGATAACTTACATTATTACACTTTTGTTCTTGGTGTGGTTTTATCGCTGCTTATTTTGGGCTATGGCAGTTATATGGTAAGAGCTATTTCAAAGCCATTGTGGCAAGTGGAGGCGAAAATTGCTCAGATGTCTCCTGAACATGACGACTTTTCGATTGAAACACACTTTGCTGAAACAAGGAAGATTGAACAGGCATTGCTCAATAGTAAGCAAAATATCGCAGGTTACTTTCAGCGTGAAACGGAGTTTAGCCGCTTTGCTTCCCACGAGCTCAGAACTCCCATTATGATCATTCAAGGTTCAGCAGAGCTACTTAGCAAGATCCCCGATACCCCACCAGTTGCACACAAAGCCATTAAACGTATAGAAAATGCCAGTGATGATATGAAAGTATTAACCGAGGCTTTTCTTTTACTCGGTAAAGAGAATATTGATGCGAGCTACTATGAAAAGCATGATCTCAATAACTTGCTAGAAAAGCAGCTTGCCCAGCTTGAGCCTTTGTTTTTACGTCAGAATGCTTCTTATTGGCTTGAAATTGAACCTAAACAACCTTGCTATATTTTTGCACCATTGACCTTCATGGTTATTGTGATTAATAACCTAGTGAAGAACGCCTATAGTTACAGCTTTGGTGATGTTGACATTCAGCTCAATCGAACTCAGCTTCAAATTTCAAATCATCATGATGGGAATCAAACGGATAATTCTGGTTATGGCTGTGGATTGGCGATTGTAGAGCGAATTTGTGAGCGAATGGGATGGGATTTTAATACCCTAGATGAGGAACAGTACTTCATATCAACAGTAAATTTCAAAAAAACATGATATCAATCTCACTTTTCACAAACGCTTCACGTTTGTTTTTATAAGATTTCCATCAACGAAATTGAGATGAGAATTTTAGAATGAAAAAAATATTACTTGCTGCTTTGATTATTAGTCCTTTACCTGCGATGGCAACACCTTATGTCGGTGTAGAGTATGGATATGGTTCGGTTAATCATGATTTTGAACCACAATTTGCTGCTGACAATATGGCTCTTAATCCTGATTTGGATGACGGTATTGCGACTGCTTTTGTTGGTTATGCCTTCAACGAGTCTTGGGCGTTAGAACTAGGTTATAGCCAGTATGAGTTAGATGACAGCCGCTCAAATGATTTAGGTATTGTTAGTGTTGACGGGAAGGATTATTGGCAGGAAATGGATTGGGATTCATCGATTAAAACGAAGCAAATCTCTTTAGCTCCTGTTTATACCTATGCAATGGATGACAAATGGAGCGTAAAGTTTAAAGCTGGTGTGACTTACACTCAGTACCAGTCGAAAGCTGGCAAGTATGAAGAGTTAGAGCTACTCATTAACGATGATGTTGAAATTAACAATATGCTATCACATCACTCACAGAGTACAAACGAATGGGGTGGTATGATTGCATTCGGTACCGAATATGAAGTGTTACCTCAGCTGAGTATCGGAGCAAATGTAAAATACCAAGCAGATAGCTATGCGAATACTGCTTCATTTAACGTATCAACAGCTTATTACTTTTAATTAAATGCTAGGTAACACTATGAAACAGATCTCTTTATTTAGTACGTTATTACTCGCTTCTAACATGGCTTTCGCTGGGTTTACTGGTCCAAGTATCAATATGATTGATACTGTCAAAGCTGCTTTATCTGCAAAAGATGATACTTATGTCGAGTTGACAGGTTACATCACAAAATCATTGGGAAAAGAAGATTACCTTTTCAAAGATGAGACTGGTGAAATACAGATAGAAATCGATAATGATGTATGGTTGGGGCAGAATATTACCCCTAATGATAGAATTACGATTCGAGGCGACGTTGATTCAGAGTGGACGAAATCAACCATTGATGTTGATATGTTGCGTAAGCACTAACTAGAAGGTAAGGAACCTGAATCATTCCTTACCTTGAACTATTGTGGCTTAACTCATGTCAAAATAAATGTGTGACTGACCTAACTCCTACACTACAATTTAAAGTCGAGTGTTAATTGAACACTTTCACACTGTTTTCGCTATTTCAGATACACTAATCCTACGAAAAACCTAAATTGACCTGATTTGGGATTGAATCAGAGCATGATGGACCAGCTCTGATAGTGCCTCCCTAACTCTAAAGCGAAGAAACGTTAAACGGTGCCCACAAAGAATGCACTCAAACGGGGCAACCTTTACATACCCTTTCAGCATGGCGGCGTAACCGGGCATTTCTGGTGAGTCTTTAGTGGCGATACCTAAGGCATCGTAGACCTTAGGGAGCATCTCACCACGACGTCGGTTCGATAGAAAACCAAAGTATCGAATCATTCTGAAGTGCTTATCTGGAATATGCTCAATCATGCGCTCTATCAGTGCTTCTGGACTCAAAATGAGGGACTCCGTCCGACCATTCCTGTGGTTAAGATAATCAAACGTCACTAAGCCTCCCTGGAAATCATGTCGTAACCTAGACGCTGATATGGGCGGCCGCGGTATCGGCCCATGTAAGTCATGGTGGGGGTCACATTGGCCGTTTTCTTTGCAAAATGCAGCTTCCATCGACGGCAATATTGGCTGGTTAAAAATCGTGACCAATCTTGCTCATTGCGAATGAAAGGGCAGCCCTCTCCACTCAAATCTAACTCTGAGTAATGGGAGCCGAGAAGTTGAGTGATGGCGGCACGCCAACACTTTTCAGTGGTCTTCGCTTTAAAGAAAATGGGCTTCCATAGGCCTGTCCTCTTACATAAGCCCCCACGCGTGACAGACAAATGGATGTGCACATTCCAATTCAGCTTTCTGCCGTAGGTGTGAAGTGCACAGAACACCCCGATATCGATATCCAGTTACTTTGCCCATTCTAAGAATATTTTGGCTGCGCAACTAAAGAGATGATTGAGAAGAAATCGATAAGATGGGCCACAATGTATGTGGAAGCGTCAACGTAACGTGTTGATACTCACACTCAGGAAAGACATGTTGTTGCTTTCGTATCCACCGCTCTGTCGCTTTAATGCCACAACTGCTGCAAAAGCGAGATTTACACGTCTGGTGAATGTATTTGTGATGGGTGCAGTTAGCATGGCGGCATCGATACTCTTTAGAGCCAAAAGCGGCGGTACTGCAAGCGAGCATCTTGGTGACGTTTTCAATAACGACGGTTCGGAGGGTTTCCCGATGTTGATTGAGATAGTTCAGCCAAGTATCGTTGGCATTGAAGCGTTGTTTGATGGGCTTATTCGGAAACATGGTCTATAGGATAAACGATTCATGCAAAGCACCCTAGTCGGTTGAGTCTCTTTGTTTTCGGCCGTGGGCCGCTCAGGCGACACCGTCGCCGGTTCAATTAGGGCTTACCGTACGTTTTCGTTCCGTTGGACCTCAAACCCCTAAGAGAGCATGAAGATGAAATCAGAGCAGCTTGGAAAAAACACTTCGGTTAAGGTCTTAGGGGTTAACCGAAGTGGCCTTTGATTACTAGCAGAGAATGAGGAGCACTTTTTAAGCTCTGAAGAGTTTCCTTGGTTTAAGACTGCGCCAGTCAATGCGGTATTTAATGTTGAAAAGCAAGGTCGTAATGGTTATTACTGGCCTGAATTGGATGTGGATTTAACTTTGGATGGAATTAAAAATCCTGACAAATACCCACTAAAAGCAAAACCCTAAGAGGGAAAAGATGTCTATGGACATCGAGCAAATTAAAACAGAAGCGCCCGAAGATGCAGCCTACTGATCGCCAGTTGTCGGGCTGTATTTCAACCGTCAATTTAAGGTAAGGAATGATTCCGATTCCTTACCTTAAAGTAATACGTACTTGCTTGTGCACATTACTTAGATTGCAATCAGTAACATTTTGTGTTAATCAAGTCATGAAATCAGAGATTGTGAATAGTGATTTCAACTCGGCGATTTTTAGCTCGTTCCTCAATTGTATTGTTATTAACAACAGGTTGCGATTCACCTTTACCTTGCCACTCAAGCTGAGTCGGTGTGACTTCCAATTCAATCAGTTTATTGACGATCATTTGAGCACGACGCTCGGAAAGCTTTTGATTATAGAACGCTGAACCTGTAGAGTCAGTATGCCCTATCACAATGGCCTTAGCTGATGAGTAAAACTTTAAAAATGAAGCGATTTCAGTTAATTCTTGACTCGGGTCGATTGAGTCAGAATCAAATGCTATACCTGAAAAGGTCGTTGTCGTTATCTGAGGAGGGGGCTTTACTGTGACTATTTCCTTAACTGGAACATCTTTAACAATAGGGCTTACAGCCGTTTCGACTAACTCTGGTTTCGCTGTGCCGCCAAAAAAGTAGGTAAAACTCACCAACAATCCCTGACTATCATACTTTTCCGTACCTTTACCAATATTATAAATATATTGATAGCCTGCCGATAATTGAAAGTCATGATCAAAATTATAGCCAATCCCCACTTCACTGAGAGGAGAAAAGCCAGCGGTGTCGTTCTTACTCGAAAAAGACTCCATTTTTTCCATGTTCCAATAAGCTAGCCCAAATCGACCGTATAAGCTTAGGTCATTTTGTAGGTGCCAATCATAACGCAAAGCACTTTCAATCAACCAAGTCTTAGTGTTAGCAGATGTGGCATCCGCTTTTAGTTCATTATGATATTGATAACCTAAGTCCCAGCGCCAAAGAGGGGTTAACTGTAACCCGCCGTATAGACCTGAAATTAAACCCAAATTTGTGCCTTCTGGGTCTAAGTTATAGTGATTCTCGTCGAGAACCCATTGGTACCCCCCCTTAACACCAACAAAAAATTGAGATGAAGGAATTACAGCCAGTACAGGAAAATTAATTAAACTAGTAAGCAACATTATTTTTCGCATAGTATTCTCAGCAGGTATAATACTTCTTAAGTAAAGATCGTTCATTGACCATAAATCATCAGTATGTTTTGTTTACACTTGATTTTTTAGTAAATGTCGAGGTTTGATCCTTTCAAAGAATTAAAAAATAAAATAGTTAAAACAAAAATACAAACAATTACGATGTGTTAAAATAATCCAGAAAATATAAATTTATAAAACAATTTTTAAGAACTTACTTCCCATCATAACTATAATTTCGCCTCATATTTCGATCCTACGATATCATAAACTAAACTCCTTATTGATACGCTCTGATTTAATCAGGTTCAGAGTTTGTTTTGACTTAACAATATCAAGAACGAGGCAATATTTTATATCATCGATTAAATCTGCGTTTGTTTATTCTCCCCTATTTATCACCAACAACACTAAGCCTAGCTTTAATTTCTATTTACAGCAATGAACTTCTTAGGTTAAGGAGATAATCTCATCCTACAAAAATCAACGCGTACTTTGGCAAGTATGCGAAATTATTTTTATAGGTAACGTTAATTGAAATGTGTACTTTTACCATTTTCAACAACATCAAAAGTCACTCTATCACCCGCTATAGATGAAGATTGACCCGGAACAACAAAATAATCAGGTAAAAACTCACAGCTTTGTTCTTCATTATTTTTACATGCTTTTATTCTAGTTAATAGTACAACACTATTCCCATCATTTCTTATCTCTATCTTGCCATTTTTTTTATTTATTTTCGTATCGAAGTTCTTTCTAATTGGATTTTTATAGACGACAGAACCATAAGAAATCAATAATTCTGCGCTTGCTGTGGTTTTTTCAGGCAAGTCTATGCCATTCAAATCTGATTCCTCAAATGACTCCATAGCGTCATTGGGGCTTATTGCTCGGAACCTAACTCTGTAACGTTCAAACTGATCGGTCATTTTACCTATTAATTTGAAAGGGATCGTTTTTCTAGGTTGAATGACAAACTTATTTGGGGTCAACATTAGTTCTCGTTCATCATCCAATTCCACTTCTACAAACTGCTCTTGATCGGGATCAAACCTTAATTTATACACTTCAGCTTTAACAAAAATAGGTGTTTCACTACTACTATTAGATATGAATTCAGTAATAATTGGAGAATCCATATTAAAATATATACTTCTCAGCTGTATAGATGCATTAACAGACAGGCTAATAATAACACCTATCAAACAAAAAATAGAAATCAATAAACGTTTCATTATAAACTCCAGATAAGTTAAATATATATATCTTCAAGATAAATTGGATGATTAGAATCCTGGTCTACTAAATCAATATAAATAATTTTATCGCCAATAATAATGTTAGGATTTTCCATGTCAACGTTTAACATAAAGTAACCATTTTTGTTAGCGTATGTTTCAGAAGCATGATTTTTGATCAAATGACTCGACATATCTGAGTCATCGTTTGTTATGAGCCTACCGATAACGGTAACTGTGGGCATGACAGACACGTCAACAAACGTGTACCCATTTTCCAATATCTTTGTTGAAAAGTTTTTCCTAGAAAGTTCAAAGTTACTATCACTAAAAAATGCAGCATCAATATTCTCTCCTGCTGGTGAAGGGATAAAATTGTCTCCATTTTTTAAAGTCATGTGACCAAAATTTGATAACATTCTTACTTCATCATCACTGTTATTATCTAACTTGACAATAAGACCAGAGTTAGCAGTAGAGGACGATACATTAATATTGGAAAAGTCACTATGAAGGTTGGCGCTAACATTTCCTGTTACATCAAAATTACTTTTACCTGCCGCTCCAGAGACTCTTACTGCTCCCTTAATAGCCTCGTTATCGAAATTTACACCTGTGTCCCATAAATGACTATTTTTCCCATCAGAATTAGCGGAAATGAATGCGCTCTGGAGAACATCGTTATCTAGACGTTTTTGATACCCTACGTTATAAAATGTACTAGATTCGCCGTCATTGTTCCGTAAAGAAACACCAATATCAAAATTATTACTTTGGTCAAACCCTATTGAATAGTTTACTCCAAATGTAGTGTCAATATCCGCGCTTCTTTCAACTCGATTTGAAATAACATAGTTAGCTCTTATATTCAGTCCTTTCCATCTATAGTTTTTATCGTAAGATAATGAAAGTTCATGATATTCTAAATCATTAGACGTTTTTTGGTTATTATCATACCTGTGACTTAACCTCAAAGATTTTAAGTCTTTCAATCTAATCATTAAATTCGTACTAGAGTAAAATCGATCTTCTTCGAGTAACATATAGTTGTTAATCGAACTAAATTCACCGGAGTACGCACTATTAAGGTTTACTGAAAAATCGTCCTCAACTAGTTTTGGTTCAACAGAAAGCTTAAGAAAGTCCATATTGTAGTTCAGTTTCGCACCTAAGTTTACTTGGTCACCATACAAATCAAAAATAACACCGTAAGATGTGGCCTTAGTCAGAGGTGAATTGAGAAATGCAGACATATAAAAGGTATCACCTTCTAAGTTACTTTCAAAGGAATTATAGGGTAAACCAAACCCTATACCATAGCTTCTTTTAATATCTGATGAGTATACATACTCTTCTAACTCATAGTTTTTATCCGTTATTCTAGACTTAACCTTTATTGTAACAACGTAATTACCCATTGGATATAACGATGCATCAATCTTATTGAGACCAGAACCAAGCACTAAGCTATCAATCATCTGATCTCCTTTATAAACCTCAACATAGCTTTCGTCAGTCAAAGATAGAAATATATTTCGTTCTACATCACTATTAGAATCACGCAAATCTCTAGAATTAATTGACATTCCAAGTGCGCTCACCGCCTGTGCGTTAATGCTACCGTTGTATCCAGAATTAACATTATCTGTTGTAAACAGTCCAGACATTAAAACTTTATCACCCATATTTTTTTTTATGTATGCATTATTTAATCTATAACTGTCATCCCAGTGTTTATTATTCTGCATTAATCCATCTGTCACTATTTGATAGTCATATAGTGATGTAGTAGCTGACAATTCAGTAGAAAGGCTATCATTAGACGCAATAGATTGTAGTCCAAGTCGAAAAGACTTTGTCGATTCCGTATCAGTTTTAAGGTCATTTTTTTTTGTTATAGCTTCCAATACACCAGTATTTTTATTGAAGACAATATAAGATATACTATCGCAATGTCCCGCATTACATTCTTTCATATTGATCCCAGATAAAAGAGAATCAACTCCAGTCGTTGTAGGGTCACCATCGATAATTTCTAAAAGTTTTAAATCACCATTTAACGATAGTTTAAAGAAACCTAATAATTCATTATTTTTATCCATATTTAATGAAAGCAGCCTAGGCTCATCGTAAAGGTCATTCCAGAATAACTCAGCATTAGGTGAACTACTTATAAATAGAGCTAAGAAAATACCATATTTTAATTTCATAAATTTTCTCATTTTGTAATTCAGCTAAAGTCCTTTGGCACAAAAACATAATAACTTTGACTTTGCGAATGATAAATCAACGACTAAATATATAATCTAGGCATCAACATATAGATGTAAATTCTCTTTGCATGTTGAACTGGGGGAATCTTCAAACATCCTCTCCGACTCGCCATCAATTGTTTAAATTTTAAGATTTTAATTTAAGAATGTTCGTGCTTTGTCACTTTAAAGCTATGATGTGTGTCAAATTCTATGTTATAAACAATAGCGTCAGAGGATATTTCACCTAAACATCTCGGTGGAGTTAATGATACATATGATCCCAAGAAATAATTATGCTCATTTTTCATAATACATTGACCAGTTTAAGCTTTAATTTTACGCGCATACCAAAATTTAAACACATCCCTTTTGTTAAAAAATTCATTCTAGTAGTACATGCCCACAACTATTAGGTCCATATTTAATACTCCCACGAGTTCTATATTTACCAGCGTAATATTGTCCTTTAGGGGTTTTTAGAGTCATTCTCTGGGAAAAATATTGAAAGACCCGCCCCTGAATCAGAAATGAAATTACAATCGTCAAGCCTCCACTTTTCGTGATAACTCGAAGTTCCAAATCTAACTTGCGCTTGATATAATTTAGCGTAAAGCGTTGCTTATGACTTGTTAGGAAGTTTTCTAAAACGATTGGTCTGATATCGAATGATCACCGACCTTACTTTTGTAATCAAATGCAGTATTCCAAAGAAAAGCCATATCAGTTGTCACTAGAGAAACTAATTTCACGCCTTCTTTTAATGGGTAATTCAAACACAAGTCATTTGTTTCAGCATTTACAATCCGAGATATAGTAAAAACTTGCAAACAGACATAAATGTTATCACTACCGACTTAAGTTATGGAGGGAGATGTTTGTTACCCATCTCCCTTTTATTTGAGTCTTTATGGCGTCTTCAAAACCGCATCAAATGCAATTTCAACTGTACCAGTATATGAACCAGCAGCAGCTCGGCCTGTAGCATTAGGCGTGAGGGTCAGAGTTTTAGAACCCGTCTGCGCGTCACTTTCTTCTACAACATTCGCCGCTGTAGTCGTTAAAGTGACACCGCCAACACTAACGATTACTGGAATTTGATCAGCACCATTAGTCAATTGAACATCATTCGCAAGCGTAGCTGTTACTGAATCATTAGCGCCGCCTTTATTGAAAGAAAAGTCATAAGACATAGGTTGTAGCTTGTCATTCAACAGGTCCCAGTCAAATTGTTGAACACCCGTGATTGGAGTAATAGGACGGAAGTGAAATGAATCACTAGGTACATCCGCTGACAATTGGATGGTTGTTGTTTCTGCTGCTTGAACAGTAGATGCAAGAAGTAGAGGAAGTGCAAAAATTGCTAACTTTTTCATAATTAATCCTTTGTTAAAATTATTTCACTCGAGTTTATCTAAGAGTGAATAATTTTAACAATCCTACCCTTCATTGCCGTTGGCATAAGACCTGAAAGTGCCAGTCAATATGCTAACACCGCTAAGTCCCGAGCTATTCATTCTTGGTAAAGGATTGATTTTAAAGGTAAGGAGTTTCAATGATTCCTTACCTTTTGAACCTTGGAGAGCTGAACTTCGACATCCCCAATGATAGTCTGTAAGGCTCGCTCAGGTAAGAAACCGTTGCGGACAATGGGTTGTTTGTAAGCGCACCATAAACCCCACATTCTAATCTTTCAGCATGAAGAATAAGATCAACCCTCCAACCCAAAGGAGAGTTGAAATGGCAAAACGACGCACCAATCTAGAATGGCAAACACTGTTTGAACAATATGAAAGCAGCAATATTAGCCAGCGTGTTTTTTGCGAAGAGCATGGACTGAGTTTATCCACGTTCTTCGCCAAGCGGCGTCAACTCCAAACAGCAAACCAATCGGAATCTGTCGGATTTGTTAGAGCCGAAATCGTCGAAAAGACAACCAAGTATCAGGCGCAGATAGCTACGGCTAACATGACATTGCTCGTCAATGATGTGGAGTTGAGCATTCCTCAAGGCACGCTAGCGACTTATCTTGCTGAACTCATTGGAGCGTTGTCATGAAAGGTATGCTTAGCGCTCCAGAGATTTATCTGTATCGTGAGAGTGTCGATTTTAGAAAGTCCATCAACGGCCTCGCGGCGATTATCGAAAGTGACACCGACTTACCTTTGGGGAGTGGCGCACTGTTCCTATTCACCAACAAACAGCGCGATAAAATCAAAGTCTTGTACTGGGATAAAACAGGCTTTGCTCTTTGGTACAAACGCCTCGAAAAAGCCAAGTACAAGTGGCCTTCAAAAGAGAGAAATAAGGTGTTTACCCTCACTCAATTTGAGCTTGATAGACTGCTTTCAGGTTTCACAATTATCGGACATGAACCTGTCAAAATAAACGATTTTACAATGGGTTAATCGATAATAAAGCCTTATATACCAAGCGTTAACGGCACGGTTTTAGTATAATAAATGCCATGAAAAAGACGCCAAATATCAACCCAGAAAGTCAAGATATTGCCGAGCTACAAGCGATGGTAAAAACGCTGATGTCGGAGAAAAGCGAGTGGAAACAAGAGCGCCAGTCGCTACTTGAACAACTCAAACTCACCTTCGACCGCCAGTTCGCGAAACGCTCGGAGGCGTTAAAGCCTTACGATGAATCACAAGGTGACCTCTTCAACGAAGCGGAATGTGAAGCCATTAAGGAAGAAGAGGTCGAGGTGACAACGACGACCACAACGAAAAAGCGTGGTAAACGTAAACCTCTACCTAAGACTTTGCCTCGTGAGGTTATCGAACTCGATGTAGACGACCATGAAAAGCAGTGCGCTTGCTGCAATCATAACCTGCATAAAATCGGTGAAGACCGCAGCGAGAAGCTAGAGTTCACGCCAGCGGTACTCAAGGTATTGGAATATGTTCGCCCTAAGTACGCTTGTCGCCAGTGCGAGAAAACAGGGGACAGTAGCCGTATCGTTCAGAAGCCATCCCCTCAGAGCCTCATACCTAAAAGCTTCGCCACAGAAAGCTTGCTGGCCAACATCATTCTTGGCAAATACCAATACGCAATGTCACTTTACCGCCAAGAATCGCTGTTTACCCAGTCGGGTATCGAGTTATCACGTACCACGATGGCAAGGTGGGTCATCCAAGTCAGCGAGAAGTTCGCCCCGCTGTATATGGCCTTGAAAGAGCACCTACTTCAACAAGTGGTGGTTCAGGCGGATGAAACGCCGCTCAATGTGCTCAAGGAAGAGAAGAAGTGTTATATGTGGCTCTACTGCTCGGGTGCTGATTCGCCTGAAGCGGCATTACCGAATGTGAAAAATATCGCCTTGTACGACTATCAAAACAGTCGCGCGAGGGCGTGTCCTATTGCCTTTTTAGGCGACTACAATGGTTATCTACAAACCGATGGCTACGCGGCTTATGATGGTCTACATCAAGTCACTAATGTGGGGTGCTTAGCGCATGCTCGTCGTAAGTTCATGGATGCTAAGAAGCTTCAAGGGAAAGGTAAGTCGGGGAAGGCTGATAAGGCGCTGGCTAAATTCCAAAAACTCTACGGAATAGAATCATGCTTAAAAGGTGCGCCTGTCGAAAAACGGAAAGCAGAGCGTCAAGCGTATTCCAAGCCGATACTGGATGAACTTTACCAATGGATGACAACCCAGAAGGTGATAGGCTCTAGCCCATTAGGTAAAGCGATAAAATACACGCTCGGGCAGTGGTCGAAGCTCATTCGTTATATCGATGATGGTCATTTATCTATCGACAATAATCGCGCTGAACGCGCAATTAAACCGCTGGTCATTGGCAGAAAAAATTGGTTATTCTCAAACACACAAAACGGTGCTGATGCGAGCGCAATGCTTTACAGCATCATCGAGACCGCGAAAGCCAACGGTCTTATCCTCTACGACTATATGATCAAGTGCATGAAGGAGCTGGCAAAAGCTGAGCCTGATATCAACGCACTCCTACCTTGGAACTTCAAACACTGACAAGTCGCCCCGTGGGTTCATGGGGCGCATACGGTTGTTTGCCGTTAACCATTACATTCTGATGTTGCACAAGCTGTTGAAGCTGAGCTTCAACAGTTTGTGCAATCAAATATCTAGCCCTTTGACGTATCAGTTCTGTAAGCGGGTCTTATGGTGTGTATTCAGTGAAACAACAGTATTATTAGTCATGCGGTGTACCTATCGGTTAATCGTTCTGGGGAGAACAGCATCAACAGATTACAACGCAACTTCCTTTCTCTTTCATACACCAGAAATCAGCATAGCTCTATTTTCATCCAAGCTGACCACCCAATACCCTGTAGATGCATGGTTGCGCAGGTTAGTCAATAGCATAATAGGTGCGCACTACTTCCACTATGCCATTGTGAGCATGGTGGAAATGACTAAAAATAAATCCTCAGAATCCTCAGAATCCTCGGAATCCTCAGAATCCTCAGAGTGTACTCTCATGAAAGTTTTTATAATTGTTTGTTCAATATTCACTGCTATTATTACTTTTAATGCATCTTCGACAGAGTTTAAGTATGAACTCCCCATTGATGGTGAAGTAAAAGAGGATATTATTTTGTCCGCTACGGACGCTGCGGGTTTTGGAGTTCCATGGAGTAGTAGCTTTAATTTCACTCCATTTGAGGACTCTAAAAATCATTTTCCTGATCCGGATGATCCTAATTGGCCAGCGATACACCTAGAAGGTAACACCTATAAAGAAATCATTCTAACAAATGAACTTTCTGGTCATAAAATGCCCGTTTATGTCAGGGTGAACAAAACTGAAATTCAATTTGGCACGTCAAATTATGATGGCAAATTCGGGCTGGATGGGTCACCAGAAAATTGTTCTTATTATGCCAGTTCTTCATCAGCCAGTGGTACATTTAGAGTATATGTACCTGAAAATGGGTATTGTAAAATGCATGAAAACATCAACGGAAAGATGAGAAATACACTCTATGGAATGTACATGAGAGATATTGGCATGGAGATGCGTGTACCAAAAGGTAAATACTTCTCAGGAAGTTATAAAGGTGACAGTTTTTTTTCGTATGGTACTCAAGGCAGCAATAGCGTCATAGTTTTTCCTGCTAACCCTGCGTTTGCCGTAGTCAATGGTGAATTAAAATTTACTGTTGACTTAACTGTACCAGATCGTTTTGCTGTGGAAGCTGAAACCTCTCACTTAACACTACAAGACAGACTTAATACATGGTTAACAACTGGCCTAGCTCCTAAAACATTAGAAGCGCATAGTAGCGTCACATTTTATAGTAATAGAGAAGAGTTCAGATTTTGGTATACGTGTGAGTCTAAAACTGAAAATGGCAAATGCGCCATGAAGAATGAAAATGATGATACTCTCGAATTAGACATTACTTTTAAAGCGCCGGACAAGTTAGGTGAAATTTCTACTATTCAAAATAATAATATTGAAATAGATCAGGAATACGAGTCTCATGTTATTAACGAAATGCAATCTGATGTGCTCTGGCAACACACTTATTTAGGAATAAAGACCTCACCTGGTGAATCAGAACGTATATATGAAAATTTCCCCGGTAGTAGTTATCAAGGAAAGCTTCACATCTATATTGATGCTATCCTATAGGTCTGAATTACCACTGATTTCCTAGACGCCTTTTAGTTAAATAAACTAGCTAAAAAGAGGTATCCATGAGCCAACGTTATCCCGAACAATTCAAAATCGAAGCAGTGAAACAAGGTAAGGAATGATTCAGATTCCTTACCTTAAATACAGTCAGTATCTAATTGATCTCAGGGAGAGCTTTATTTCTCTTGGTGATCTTGTAGGCCCATTCACCATGCCATGTCGTCTCTTGACCATGTGTCAGCGCCGATGTAAAAATGACCCACTAACGCCAATTTAAAATTGACCCACCTGAGGCAAACTATCCGCTCGTAAATGAACAAAGCGGCGGATTATGATCAATCAGGAGCAACTAGTGGAAATACATGTTTTACATCAACAAGGGTGCAGCATCCGCCGTATCGCCAAGAAGTTGGGGATCTCTAGGAATACCGTTCGCACTTACCTCCGAGATAAAAGCAAAGCGCCCGTGTATCCAGAGCGGCAATCTCGACCAACTAAACTTCAGCCATACCATGGCTTTGTTTCCTAAATCAGGGAACTAAATCATTAACCTACTATCTGATCAGCTAAGTTCACTCAAGTACTTAGACCAATGGCCAAGCCTCGCTACAAAACAACTAACTGGAAGCAATATAACCAAGCTTTAATCAATCGTGGTTCACTGACATTTTGGATTGATGAAGAGGCAATTCAACACTGGAAACAGGTCAAGCAAGGCAACCGTGGAAGGCCTCGTTTGTTTAGTGACTTAGCCATTACGACGGCTCTTATGGTCAAACGAGTATTTTCAATGCCGTTGAGAGGTCTGCAAGGATTCATCAATTCTGTTTTCAAGCTTGCTCAATTGCCGTTGTCATGTCCTCATTATTCATGCATTAGCAAGCGAGCTAAAACGGTCAACGTCACGTTCAAGCCCAAAACGAAAGGAGCTATCCAGCATTTAGCCATTGATGCGACAGGCCTGAAGGTCTACGGCGAAGGTGAATGGAAAGTCAAAAAGCATGGCACAGACGGGAAGCGTCGAGTCTGGAGAAAGCTACATTTAGCGGTCGATACAAACACGCATGAAATCATTGCCGCTGAATTAAGTTTATCGAATGTAAGCGATGGAGAAGCACTTCCAAACTTACTCAAACAGACCCGCCGAAGAATCAATGAGATATCTGGCGATGGTGCTTACGACACGAGGTTGTGCTACGAAGCTATTCGCGTAAAAAATGCTGTTCCGCTTATTCCACCGAGGGAAGGCGCAGCCTTCTGGGAGCAAGGTCATCCCCGCAATCTAGCGGTCGGCTGTCAGAAGCTATATGGTTCAAATAAGCATTGGAAAAAGAAGTACGGCTACCATAAACGTTCGCTCTCAGAGACGGCGATGTTCCGTGTGAAGAAACTGCTCAGCGGTACATTAAGTTTAAGAAACTACAATGCACAGGTTGGTGAGACTTAGGCCATGATAAAAGCGCTAAATAAGCTGACAGGGTTAGGTATGCCTAAAACGTTAGTAATAGCCTAACAACTAGTCCTTTTAGGCGCGTTTTTAACTAAAACCGAATTAGGAAACAAAACCGAGTTAGCAACTCGAACTGACAAAAGCATAGAGTTGGCTAGAGCAATGGTGAGGTGGCTTCGAAAAGAAGGAGTTTTGGTTCCTTCGATCTCTGTCATTGAACGAGTTTGTATTAAATCATTAAGTGCTGGTCGAAAAAGAGTTTTTTCGACACTTACTAACGCACTAACTATGAATCAAAAAGCAGCATTAAATGGCTTATTAAGCCACCATGATAAAACCCATACATCGACACTTGTATGGCTGCGCCAACTGCCATTAAAGGCAAATTCTAAACATATCTTATTGCACATAGAGCGACTTTCTGTTGTTGAGAACCTTGAACTACCTGAGGGATTAGGCCGACTTATACATCAAAATCGATTGTTAAAAATATCCCGTGAGGGAGGACACTAAGGACTTGTCAAAATTCGAATCTAACAGACGCTATGCCACGTTAGCTGCAATCGCTGTTGAGACACGTACCACCTTAATAGATCAGATAGTCAATTTACACGATCGCTTTATTGATCATATTTTCAGTAAATCAAAACGAATTCAATCAGATAGACTACAGCAATCGTCAAAAGATATTCATCAACAGCTCGAACAATTTCAGAAAATTGGTCAAGCGTTGCTCTTGGCCAAACAGAAAGGGACAAATCCATTTGATGCAATAGAAAATGTGATGCCTTGGAGCCAGTTTGAGAAAAACATTGGCGAGGCTAAACAACTTACAGCGATTAACAACTATGATGTTTTGCACTTTGTCGCCGATAGCTACCGTACATTACGACGTTATGCACCGTCCATGTTGAATGTTCTTAACTTTAAAGCAGCCCCATCGGCTTCTGATTTACTACAAGCAATAAAAACAATACAAAAAATGAATGAGGAAAATACTCGTAGTATCCCAAACAATGCTCCGTTAGGGTTCATTCCTAAACGTTGGAAACCGTTTGTGCGCCCTAATGGCCTTATTGACAGACGCCTCAATTTCAGAAAGTGGTTTGCGGGTTTCACCCCTCAAACGTCTTGTTCCGTATGAAGCTGAACTTCTAACATCAAAAGTCGTGGGACTTTTACCACATATAAAAGTCACTGACCTGTTGGCAGAAGTTGATCAGTGGACGGGCTTTACAAAGCAGTTTTACCACTTAAAAACAGGTAAAGAAGCCCCCGAAAAAACATCACTACTGACTACCGTATTGGCTGATGCTATTAACTTAGGTTTAAGCAAAATGGCTGAAGCTTGCCCTGATACTACTTATTCAAAGTTAGCTTGGTTACAAGCCTGGTACGTCAGAGATGAAACGTATTCAGGTGCATTAGCAAAGATAGTTAATTTTCAGTCACGTCACCCATACTCTGATGTTTGGGGGGATGGCACCACCTCATCATCTGATGGCCAATACTTTAAAGTTGGTGCTCGTGGTAGTTATGGTGGAAGAGTCAACCTTAAGCATGGGCAAAAAGCGGGCTTACAGTTTTATACTCATATATCTGACCAATACGGTCCTTACCATGTGCAAAACATTAGTACGGCAATACGAGATTCAACTCACGTGTTAGACGGGCTTCTTTATCACGAATCTGAACTTCGAATAGAGGAGCACTATACAGATACGGCAGGGTTTACTGATCATGTTTTTGCGTTAACTCATTTACTTGGTTTTCGCTTTGCTCCTAGGATAAGAGATCTAAATGATAAGCGACTATTTGTTCCGGCCTCGGCTTTAAAGAAGCTTCCAGCTTTGTCTTCAATGATAGGACAAAAACTCAACATTAAACTCATCGAAGATTATTGGGATGTCATATTAAGGCTTGCTTCATCTATAAAGTCAGGTTCTGTGACCGCTTCTCTAAGCTTACGTAAGTTAGGGAGCTATCCTAGACAAAACGGTTTAGCCCTCGCGTTAAGGGAGTTTGGGCGACTTGAGCGTATGCTGGATTGGATTCAAAGCCCAGATCTCAGGCGGAGAGTTCAAGTTGGTTTAAATAAAGGGGAAGCTCGTAATGCACTTGCAGTTTTTTTTAATCAGCTAGTTGAAATTAGAGACCGTAGTTTTGAGCAACAGCGTTACCGCGCAAGCGGCTTAAACTTAGTCACAGCAGCGATTGTTCTTTGGAATACCGTCTATTTAGAAAAAGCAGTAGAAGTCGATGATAAGCTTCTCCAGCATATATCGCCTTTGAGTTGGGAGCACATAGCATTAACTGGTGAGTACCGTTGGCCAAATCCTTAACGTAGGATAATTTACTAATTCCCTGTCTACCCCAAAGAGCAAAAAAAAAGAAAAACAATAACTTCAATTTCATAACTAAACCTTACCTTTACCATGGTATTAACTTCTAATGATATTTCCTTTCTTATGCAACACCGTGATATTGGTTTGTGATGTTAATTCAGAAAGCGTTTCTTTTCTTCTTTGGTTGTTTTTTTTATTCTGTTTCACTATACTTAATCACGTTCAGAGTGCATTGCATAGCACGCTACCTGCGTAGAGTTTTACGCAGTGTATTAAGAACGTATGAGTGGTTAAGGGTGGTACCTTAATGCTAACATTCAGCAACAAAGCCAGACTTCCTGAGGGTCTGGCTTTGTTGTATCTGAAGATCATGAAGTTGATCGTTGATCTTTTTCGATTTTCACTATACATTTAATACATCTGTTTGGACTTACCACCTAAGCAGAACTTACAAACTCAGGAATCAAATTATGAATCAACCACAATTCTCGCGCTCTAGGTGCGATCTATCTATACATACTCTCAGTCCAAGCTATTACTATGTCAGTGAACCTATTTCACTGTACGAGTGCTTGAGTTCTGTTGGGGTGTGTTATGTCATTCTCTGAGCAAAATACTCTTCAAACTAAATCGCAATACGACAAAGAATATCGTGCCAAACGTAAAGCCCGTAAGCATGAGTTGATTGCTTTGAATCGTGAGATTGTCAGCCGTGAGCAGGAAACGAACTCTAACTTTTGCTTTGATTTTTCTAAACGCCGTTTGCTACGTTCTGGTGAGTGGGTAGACCTTCCCCATGAATATGCCTTTATCCTAAAAGGTTGTGAAGAGTTCATCACTAACCCTCAACGTTTCCCTGGGCTTTTTGCTTGGGGTGGTGCTGCTATCAATAATATTCAGTGTCGAACTTTGGTGGCTAAGGTATTAGCGTGTATTCTTACCAACACGGATCTCATTGGTGGTCGTGTTGGCCAACCGACTGAGGCTGGTTTGAAACCGATTAGTTATGATCAGTTGCAAGAAGACTACGCCTTACGTTTCGGTGAGTTCATTTCTCCTAAATCCTTTGCTAAAGTTATTCGGTATTTACAAAGAGCTTCTTACCTTGCAACTGAACGTATTAATGTGTGTGTGGATGCCGAAGAAGGTACAGTGAGAAGTGCCGCCTCTTATAAGCAATTCTCTGCGACGTTCTTTAAAGACTTAAAGGTTGTGAGCTACAGTAATATTTGTGAGCTTATTATCGCTTCGCGTAAACGTATGGAGCAAAAAGGTTTACGCTTTGAATGGCTGAACTTTCGAACCATTGCTTCGGGTATCCAAGAAATCTTTAATGCGACGAAGTTAAACCAAACAGCCTCTTTTGTTTCAAGCCTATTTACAGGCCTCCAAAAAGCTGTACAGCTTTCCCCTCATTAAACAACTGAATGTATCCGCTTAACGGCGGAGGCTGCCCCACGTCTGTTTTATAGATAATCATAAAATTAATCGTTAAATCAATGTAATTATCAGATTTAATTGTCCTTTCCGGTTGTTCTTAACCAGGAAACTGTGGATGTAGTAGAGAAATTTCATTTTTTTATAAAAGGTAGTGCAATAAGTCACTGATAGAAGACAGGTCAAAAATACGGATGTAAAAACTACTGCGGTTATGAGTACTCCGTAGTTAAACTCTGTATGTACATCAATATATAAGTGAACATTAGAAATTAAGGTTCATACTGACTGCTATATGCTTGCATGTAGAGTCAGTATGAAGCCGACAAAGCGAAGCGACGTCAGCTTATCACCCACGTCAAACTGATCGATCCAACTCGAAAACTAAAAGTACCTCCCATCAAAAGCATTTAATATCATCGAACTAAAAAGTAACAAAGAAGCTTTTGACGGGCCCCACAGCCAGCATAATCTCTACAAACAACATAAATTCAAACCAATAGCTGGCTGCGCTGTACCTTTCTTTTGTCATACGACAGGAACCTATTGCACATAAACTCCTAATCCAGTGGAACCCCCATAAAAAGAAACAGTATTGTTCAACCAACAACGCATATCTTACTCGCTTCGCTCGCGCATTCTTGTACGGCGACGGGCAATTTCTGTGCCAGTTACTTTCATCAATCCGTTAAACTTCATCTGGAACGATTAGAGCGTTTCTTACTCGCTGCGCGAGTGCGTTCTGGTATTCGTCGTACAACGACTCATGGGATCATAAAAGATCTTATTTCACTTGCGGAGATCTTAATAAAAACAAAAGGATTGGGGTATTACGCACATTTCCCCGAAAAGTTCGTTGATGATATTTATGGGTTCAAAAGAAGCGGATGGGTGGTTACTACAGGATTAACAAAGCGTTATTGAGTCGTGGTATACTACTTGCGGGTGCTCTTGGCTGTTTGTCATGAGCAATCATTTAACCATTTTTGTTTGTGGCAGATAGACAAAAGCCCCGAAAGTTAATTAAAACTTACGAGGCAATGTATGTATCTCAACACTACAAATATTAGCCTCTTTATCACTAGGAGGCAACAAAAAATGCCAAAGAGTAAAATAGCCCTGATGGGCTTGATGGTGATTTGTTTCACCGTTCTGTGTGGACTTTTGATTGTTCAAGACTCGCTTTGCGAGGTTCGATATAAAGATGGAAGCACAGATTTTCTAGCACGCTTTGTTGTCTACGAAATGGTAAGGTAGCTGGGCAGGAAGGGGCGTAAGCCTCTTCCTGATTCAGTGTTGTGATTCATGCCAAGGTGCACCCAAATCTTTTCTCTCATCAAAACACGCTCATTATTTTACTGCATCCTATTTTTCGCAGCGTGTTATTTACAATATGTTAAATAGGCTAGTTTAGTGCAATTTTTGCAAGCTTCACTTGCAAAATCGAGGAAAAGGATAAAAACCTACCCTCTTCTTTCACTTTGCCCCCTAAAAGCATTCTGAAAGTTAATTACATAATTGCACCAAATGTTAAGGTTTTGTAACTCGTTTTGGTTTCGCTTGGTTTTTTGATCCTAATCCTCAAAATGATCAGTTTTCTCTAGATTAGTGATACTGACGCCGCTTCGCTCTGTCGGCTTCATACTGACTCTACATGCAAGCATATAGCAGCCAGCATGAACCATACGTAAACAAGGACTCATTAAACTATTCATGAAGGCGTTTGTTGTGTTGAGCACTGGTAAACTTTTGGCAAAACTGACCAACGGTGAAGCGAAAGTTTACCATCACTCTATCTAGTGGCTTTTGCACGAACCGGTTACACCACATCTTGTGCTTTACCCGTTTTCCCCCAAAGGCTTATGTACTGGTGTGTTATCATCACTAACACGCCTAAAAAGGTGATGTGTGTATTTTCCTCTCTCGACCGGAATCGCACACATGATTAAAGCAAAATCAAAAGCTCATATCCTCACGACATCCCAAATTAATAAAGTCCTCAAGCGGTGTTTGCTCATGCAAAACGCAGAGCTAAAACGTGTGGTTATCGCGCTGTCTTTTTCTACTCTAAGGGTAAGTGAACTCGCCCAAATCACTGTTGCAGATGTGATTATGCCTACAGGCAAGATTAAAGACGAAATCCATCTTAGAGCTTCGCTGTGTAAAAGGAGAAAACCCCGTTCAATCTGGCTTGGTCGGGTGGCAAAACACATGATCCAAGAGTGGATTGATTATCGCAAAGCGCGTAATTGGGCGACTACATTTAATAATAGTTATCAGGGACTAAACCCAAGTAGCAAGCTAGTGCTCAACAATAGAGGTCGAAGCTATTCAATGAAGCGTAAGACTAGGATTAATCAGAATGGGGATAGGGTTGATTACTCTGCTTGTGATGTGCTTGAACTGATGATTCGAAATATCTACCTACGGACAGGATTCAAAGGTTGTAGCAGTCACTCAGGGCGGCGCAGTGCTGCAACTATCATGAATAGCCAAGGAGTGGCTTTGGGCGTCATACAGCGCACTCTAGGACATTCAGATCCGTCAATGTCGCTAGAATACATTGATGTGTTAACAGAACAGCTAACAGAAGCAACAGAGATGGCGTTTTGAAGTTGTTGTCAAAATTGAAACTATGGTATTCTTTACTACACTTTGGAGGTGGGAATAGTGAAGATTTATGTCACTGACGAATTTGAAAAATTGATGATTAAAGCCAGATTAGATAATGAAATTATCGTTAAGGTGGCGAATGAGCTTAACAATGGTTTGCATGATGGTGAGCTACAAAGTGGAAAGCTATATAAAAAGCGTGTTCCGTCACCAGGTCAAGGTAAACGAGAGTCAAACCGAAGTGTTATAGCTATTCAAAAAGGTAATCGGGTGTTCTTCATAGATGGTTGGCGAAAGAAAGACGTCCCAAAAAAAGGTAAAGAAATACCAGGTAAGTTATTGGAAACCTACAAGTTACTCGGTGAAAGCTTCCGTAGCTTAACGGATGAACAGATTGAACAAAACATCTTAGATGGTCTGCTAAGAGAGGTTAGAAATGATGGATGATCGTTTAGAAAGAATGCAAGCAATGGCGAAGCGCTTTAATGCCAACGGCTCAATTGATCAGTTAACCATGCGTAAAATTGATGCCTTGGCTATGAGTGCTAAGCGTGAAGATATGACCGCAGCCAAAATTCAGAAGTTGAGAAAGCGTGAGCATATAAGCCAAGCTGTTTTAGCAACTGTGCTGAATATGAGTAGCGAAAGCGTTCAAAAGTGGGAGCAAGGTAAAACTAAACCTCAAGGGGCTGCATTGCGTCTTTTGAATATCATTGATGAGAAAGGTATAACGGCAGTTATATAGTTGTTATTCATGTATGGCGATAGTTTAAAAACCACTTCACTTATGAAGTGGTTTTTTTGTTAACGGTTGTGTTTATAATTTGTTTGGCGGTTAAGCAAACAACGGTAAGTAACTATGACGGACGCAACTATCAACCCAATTATTAGCCAACTAAAAACGGAGGAGGAACAACTTACTTCCTTGGGTTCTAAGTTGGGTTCGTCTACATAAAGGTACGTAATGCGACATAGAGTTTTCTGTAAGGTATTGGACTTACTGCCTTTTTCTTATATTCATTACCCCCCGCTTTGTCATGTGATTTATTCAGCCTTTTTCGGGGGTAGAATTCCGAGTGTATCTTTGAGCTTTTCTTCTGAAAAATCGTATTCACCTAGCATATTGATATGGGCCCAGGACATCGGCGAATGTGCCGATATCTGCCGCAGTAAATTTTCTTTGGTCTCAGTGTCTGGTGCCTTTTCAACCTGGCGCGCAAGGTACAAATAATTCCAACATATGATGCTATTTTTGATCAAACGATTACAGGCCTCAGCAATTTCCTGCTCTTCCTTTTCTGTCTGGGCGAATTCACGAGGACTTCCGACAGCGACGGCGCGCGTGAATCGATTGGCCAGTTCGACTTTGTTGAGTTGCTTTTCAATGGCTTGTCGTAGCGCTAAATCGTCTACGTAGCGCAGTATAAACAGAGACTTAATGATTTGCCCAAAGGCTTTCATCGTTTGGTAGAGAGCATGCTGACGGGAGTAGGAGTTCAGTCGGCGGAAGATGTCGGACGCTGTGTTCTCCTTGAGCTTGATGGTCGTCACCAAGCGTAAAAAATCATCCCAGTTTTCGACAATAACCGTTTCATTGACCGTTTTATCCGGCCGGATAACCCAGTGTTCCGCACCTTGGGTTCTGGGCTTGAAGCCATAGAGGGCTTGTTGTCCAACCCCTTTGATGCGAGGTGCAAACGAAAAACCCAACATATGGGTAAGGCCAAAGATCGCTTCGGTGTAACCGTGGGTATCTGTGGAATGGATATCACTTTTAACTACATCATTGTGCATCAACCCATCGATTACAAAGGCGCTTTCTCGATCGGCGGCGCTGATCATTAGGGAATGCCAGAGGAAATTACGTTCATCAGCGAAAGTATAAGCACTGACGCCCTGTCCTTGTCCGAAGTATTTGAATGACCGGCTGGCGTACAGGCTGTCGCCACGTACTTCGAATTTTTGCCCATCGCTAGCGGTGTGCAGTTTATCTTGGGTCTGTCTATACAAATTGGGTAATTCCATTGCGTCCATAGCTTTGACGACAGCGTCATTGGCCGCTCTGATATTGTCCAAGGAGAACCGCCAATTCACGGTGTGATCCAACTCATTTTCGGTGACGCTGGACGATATCCGTGCCATTTTTCGAACACCAATCCCACAACCTAATCCCATGATCCCTGCCAAAAGGGCGGGGTGAGATGGAGCTTGCCCCACATGGGTTTGCTGCCAATGTTCAAAGGTTCGCAGCATGCCACAGTGATTATTGACGGTTTCCAAGACCTGCGCGAGTGGTACATCGTGCCGCTGAGGAAAGAGAGCACCCAAGGGATCATCTTCACTGGCATCCATGGCTGGAGTGGCGATGTGGAATGCCCCATCCTTGCGAGGCTTTAAATATGGATTGGTGGCTGCGTTATTGTTGGTCGTCTCATATTGTCTAGATAAAATGCTTTTCATCAGTGCCAACACAGATTTAGGATCAGATAACTCCTCCAAATCGGCTCGCTCTAAAAGGAGGGACCTGTCCTTTTTCCACCTTTCTTTGCCGATCAGGTAGGTATCCATCGGACGATATTTATAAGATTCCTCCACATTCAGGTCGCCAGATTTTATGGCCGTGGTAATAGCTTGGAACAAAAACACCTTGTACAGAGATATCCGGAACGTACCATCGTCACGGATAAGCACAGCCCGTTGTTCTGCATCAAGAAAATCCACAGGTGCTTGAACAGCGGACATCTCTCTATCTGATCTGAAATGATCAACCGCTTTTTGTAAGGGGTTAACACGTGTGGTTGGCATAAAAGATAAAGCACGCAACACAGGGCTGAGACGGTTTTGCAGCTTCAGCGAACGTGTCTCTAAGATGTCGTACCAACTGCTATTGTAGACCGTATCCGCCAACTCACCTTTGAGTTGGTCAAAACCTTCAGTTTTACTGTGAGCCAGAAGCTTTTCAATTGCCTCGATTTTGTTCGTATCCGATAGACTATCCGCCGCCATGACGCTTCGAATATTGCGCAAAACACTAAAAACAGAAACATCTAGGCTGTCAACAATAGATGTGATCTGACGCTGCTGGTTTTTTCGGCTTTGTGCAAGTGTTTCCTGATATTCACGGGCAGCGGTAGATTTGAAAGAAGCCATGATACTGAGCCACAAATCAATCATATTGTCCTGACACCTATAAAACTGGTGCACGATAAAGGCAGTGGCATGCAAGTGTCGATCGGCTTGGCTTCTTTGGTGCAGTTGGAACATCCGGGATTTGAGGACGCTACCCGCAAAATATCGAATACCAGAGGTGCCAAGTTCTAGTTGTGTCAGGGTCCACTCTAACTGGCGATAGAGGTCAGACAAGGTTTCAAAATCAGCCACGGCCTCTTTGATCTTAGTGGGTTTCGTGGACTGTGACAGTTTCTTGAGGAGAGTTAGACGATATCGATTTTGACCTTCCGATGCAGTGAAAAGGCCGTCCAGAAGATTACGGGCATCATCTGGCAAATACAGTTCTATAAGCGAGACCAACTCTGTTTTGCGTTTCTGTAATCCCACCCTGATTAAATCACTCAACCTATAGGCTGATGGAAGTTGTACACGCTGCTGGTTCAGAAAATCTACGCAACGATCAAAGATCAATTTGGGCTTCAGATGCATCCGGGCCATCGTTACTATCTCAGTGACCAATTTTTCGCAGGCTTCATCATCAAAAGTAGTAAAACCATAGAAATCCAAAATAGGTTTCTGGTGACGCTGGCGTGTCCGATCTGGGTACTGGAGGTGCGTTGGGGGCGAATGACCAAGCTGGTTGGCAATATAGGCTATATCACGTTCTAAAAAAACGGCAGCTCCAAAGAATCGCCGTGTAGCACGAAAATATCCGCAACTTACCAAAAAACCGATCTGATGATCTGTATTGCGCATAGTCGTAGCAATTTCTAACAGTGACTTGGGGAAATCAAAGAACTTTTTGCGGTCACGATGATCGAACAAAGGCGGATTGTCGAAAAGTTCGTGTTCATTGGCTGTGAGGATACGCATTCTTGCCATAGATGACCTTAATATCTAATGTCCGAAAAGGAACGATTGCGGACAGGGTTTCAAAGCCTGTCCGAAAATTACCTTGAAATACTATAGGACATAGCTATAGTTACGTACACCCATTTCGTAATTAATTGCCTTATGTCTAGAACCTTTGCTTACGCCCGCGTCTCTACGGTCGACCAGACGCCCGAAAATCAGATCCAAGAAATCAAAGCCGCGGGCTTTTCCATTGAGCCATACCGTATCATCACAGAGGCAATCTCAGGCTCCATGGCTATCGCGCAGAGAGAAGGTTTTTCCAAACTTCTGGATAGAATGGAGAAAGGGGATGTACTTATTGTCACAAAACTTGACCGGCTAGGTCGTAACGCCATCGATGTCAGCACTACAGTTGCAAAGCTTGAAGAAGTAGGTATTCGAGTTCATTGTCTCGCTCTTGGTGGCGTCGATCTCACCAGTTCCGCCGGAAAGATGACAATGAACGTCATCAATGCCGTCGCACAGTTCGAACGTGATCTATTGATCGAACGCACACAATCTGGCCTCGCCCGTGCCAAAGCAGAAGGTAAGCCATTAGGGCGGCCATCTGTTTTATCTGCGGCTCAACAAGAGGAAGTGAAAGAAAGAATAAAAAACGGAGTGGCAATCTCAGCCATCGCACGTGAATTCGAAACCAGCAGACAAACAATCATGCGAGTTAGAGCTCGGCCATAATCCTATGTCGCATTACGTACCTTTATGCAGATGGACCCAATAATGCATGGCAAAGAAAGCTGATCTAACTCTTCTACTTCACATTGTACCGCTCGTGCTGTCAGCCTTATTCGACTAGCTAATTCCATGACCTGTTTTAAATTCATGCCCTGTGTACCAATCCTTACCAGGCGTCTAAGTGAGGCGACATTGATTTGGTAACCGTAGTATCCGGAAATCATCGCAACGCACGCTAATGCGCATTCTGATACTTCGGATTGCATCACCAAAGGTACGCGTTTTAGATGTGTGTAATGCAATCGATGAAGAAGGTTATGGGGGTGTCCTAACATACTCTGTGTTCTTTGGTTGTGAGAGGTGCTCATTGGGGGCCTGTGCATGCTTTTTATAGTTTGAACAACGAGTTGCTGTGCTCTTTTTTGATTGTTTAAATTCACCCAACCTTATGAGTATTTACGGCTAATGACATGTTATTAAAGGAGAAATTACGATTAATTATCTATGAGGGAGTCGGCCATTTGATTCGTAGTATTTTTATGCCCCTAGGTTGATAAACCAATAAGAATCGAGGGTTATCAATAAATTAACTCATAAATTAATTGTGGTTCTGATGGTATTTAAGCCTTGATATAGCTAGGGCTAAATACCTGTAGGCTGTAGGTAGGTCTTCTGTTTACGCAAGCGCCAAGCTCTGTAAAGAAGGCGTTAGTCAGGGATAAAACATTGGTTACGTTAAGGATGAGTAATGAAGAAAGTTATGTGCCAACAAGTGTCGTCATTATCAGAGGACATGCTTGATAAGGTTGTGGGCGGGAAGGGATACGACGGTTGTACCTCTAAACCTAAAAAGTTGCATAAAGCAGCGAAGAAAAAAGGAAATTCATCAAAGGACCGTGATTGGAGCGGAGGCTGTAATAGCCGTTCGTCTTAGGTATTGGTTTTTAGATGACTATCGTGGGGTATGCCGTTCACTTACCTCACTTTTCTCTTCAATCAGGTATTCCTTTTTATATATGGAGCACATTATGAGAACGTACTTGTTATCACTGTTTGTCGCTCAATTTCCGTTGCCTATGGCTGACAAGCCTGCTCTCTTCTCTTTTTCAGCTCAAGGAAACTGGGACTTTTATCAGCATCAACTTCGCCTTGAGTATGCCCCTTTTGAAATCGAACCAATGGGCGAGTTGAGCGAACAGTATCTAAACGACATCAAAAAAATCTACCTATCTCCATCCTATAAAGGGACGCGTCGCACTGTGTTTGATGTCGAGCTGTTACGCGAAAATTCCATGACAATTGGTGATGAATATGACAGCTGGCAGTGCGTTAGATAACAATCTCCAACTTGTTTTTGAGCTTATCAATAGTTCTGAGTCCACGCTGTTTGATAAGAAAAAAGCATGTGGTTTCGTAGAGAAGCTACTGGCGCTTCAAGGGCAGGTAAATCAAGAATCTATGTCTATTTTCATTCGGTTATTGGACGAATTGCTTTTAGCTGACAAGGAACAATATCTTGCTCGAGATGTGTTACAGCGAATTAGTTGGCTCGAACCAGAAGATCTTGTGATGCTAGATAAGGTATTTTTTGTTTGGATTGGTTGTTTGGGCGAGCGCCAGCTTGAATATTTTGATGTGTGGGAAGAAGTTTGCCAAGACGATACATTCATCTATTACGATAGCCGCTGTTTACTTGCTAGTGAGATTAAGGACGTTCTCTGTCGAATACACCACTGCAGTCATGAAGATGTGGCCTTGATAAAGCACCAAAGTGACTGGTTTGAGGCGTTTGTAGCAAGTCAGGAGAAACACCTCGATGAATGGTTAATTGATCATACTCGAGTCTATGATGCCGACATCGCAACTGAGCTTGAACATAGGCTCTACCGTGTTAGGCATCGTTACTACCGGCTAACGAAACTAGTTACCTTGATAGATATTGCGTCCATTGACTCATTATTTGTATTTAGCGGCTTTGATTTAGAACCTTACTACCTGTACGAAGTACTTCTGAGAAATAATTTAGCGGCAGCGAGTGATATCGTTCGGTTGTTGGTTCTTTATCATCAGGGGGGGATGTACGTTGATTTCGACACACTCCCAAGTTTTGAGCACTGTTTTCCTAAAACAAATCGGCGCTTTCCTGAGTGGGTGAGGAATAACATGGTCGATGTACTTAAAGCCGAGCTCGTCATGAATGTGTTTCGAGCTCAGCAATTGACTCGTTTTGCACGGTGCCAAGGTGATCATCAGCTAGTAGAGAACATCGTAGCGACATTTTTTGATGATGATAAAGAGCAAATCAAAAGCTTGCATGAAGATGTTGCTGCGATAACTGAAGATAAACTATTCCACCCTTTTATCTTACCTCCCGTTCACAAAGAGGGTTTGGCATTAACGAAAGCCAAAAATAGTGTGGGCGAGTTCAACAACAATGTGCTGATAGCGCCTAAGGGATCCAAGTTAATAAGAATTGTCTTAACGATGATGAGCAGTCGTTACCGTTATATGGAAGATAACGGCATTATATTTGATGATATTTTCAACTCTCGCGACTGTGACGTTAACAATAGAGTGATGGAGAGCGAGGAGTATTGGCTTCGTTTTTCGGACTATCGGTATGACCATTTACGATCAAGTAATAATGTAACGCTCTTCTTGTCTGGGCCTTCATTGGTATTAGAGGTACTTATATCGCTTGCTTATGAAGTTTTTGAAATTGAAGGCTGCAGTCCGAACGCCGTCGCGTTCGCAATGAGCCACCCAGGCTTAAAGATGGCATTTGATCATCAAACTCAATTTACAGCAGAGCACATGCGCTCAACTTGGCTTAGAAACCAAAACCTCTTTTCTGATTAGTTCGATTTTAGTCATTGTCTAACATTTAAGCTGACTTTTTAGTGCGGTTCGCTCATTAAAGCTTACCTTGAATCGCGTATATTGGGTCAAGTAACCATTCTAGGAGCGTGCGCGTTTCTAAAATAATATCAGCTTCAGCTAACATGCCTGTTTTCAATGGAAATTCTTCACCATAGGCGTTCATAAATTGATCTGGTAAAGAGGCTGTTACTCGATACATGGCTTGTTCTGTTTGAATGGGAAGGGCTTTATCACTTGGCAAGATCAAAGCTTTGTCAATGCTCGTGATAGCACCAGTCATTAAGCCGAATTTCTGGTAAGGAAAAGCATCAAAGCGGATATTGACTATATCACCTTGTTGAACAAAACCAGCAGAGCGGGTAGGTAGGAGTAATTCTAACTCAAGGGGCGAGTTGGTGGGGATGATACTTAAAATCGGTGTACTTGGGGATACTTGGCTCCCTACTTTGGCCTGAATCGCTGTAACAGTGCCTTGCTTAGGCGCTTTCTGTGTAAATTCATATTCGCTGTTTAGTTCTACTTTTTGGGCCTGTAATAAAGAGATCTGTTGTTGTATCTCAAGTAGTTTTAAGTTGTGTTGTTCAGGCAGCAACTGTTGCTGGGTTTGTATTTGTGTTATCTCGACCTGAAGCGAACTTACCTCTTTATCTATTGTTTGATTTGCTTCTTGGTATTCTAATAACGCTTCTTGGGCTTCTATCAAGGCTGTTGCTGAAAGGTATCCATCTTGAGATAAGGTTTGTCGTTTTTCATAGAGTTGGGTTTGTAGGTCAAGGCGTATGGTGTTGGTTTGTTTGGCTTTGTTAATTGCGCTTAAACTTTGATTCAGGCGCTCTAACTGGTGCTGCAAAGTGAGAGTTTGCTTGTTAAACAGGGCGTCAGAAATAGTTCGCTTTTTTTCCAACATTTTCAACTGTGTGTCTATTTCTTGGAGGAGAGCTGTGGTTCGCTCTTTTCCACTGGTTAAGCCTTGGCTATTTTGAATCCGTGCAATCGGCTGACCCTCTGTGATTTCTAGTCCTTCCTCTACCCAGAGCTGATTGAGTACCCCTGAACGAGCAAAATATAAAGTGATGACGCCTTTTTGTGGAGCTAGGTATCCCTTCACAGTCTCTTTACGTGCGAACTCAAATTGCGAGAGATAGAACAAGATGAGAACAAAGAGAGCGAAAAGTGCCGCACTGATACCATACAAGGACAGTGGCTGAATTAAAACGACGCGACCTGTTAGCGTTTGTTTTTTTGCTTCAAGAACTTGTCGGCGAAATAACATAATAATTCCTTTTTCTTTTTATTCCTTGGATTGGTGACTTGGACTGTTTAGGTCAAATTGCAAGTTTATGGGTGGTTAGGGGCTCTATCCATGCTAGAAGGAGTGGAGAAAAAACTCAGCTTATTAAACAGTAATTACGAGTGATTTTTTTTGGGGAAATATCTTGATGCAAAGGAAAACCACTCGAATAATCAATAACTAAGAAAATCAATGCGCCATCATAAATTAGCCATAATTAAATACTTTCTCCCGAATAAGCACGTTAATTTTTTAACCTCCAATCAGGGAGGTTAGGTCGGAATACAACAGATTTTAAACCGACAGGTCAGTTGTCCGTCCGCTCTCTCTTGGAACCGTCGATTTTATGTTGTTTTATGTATGAGGGAGAGTTTAACAATGAAAGTATTAGCTACTGTTCATGAGATTGAGCAAGTTGTTGGAGGGAATCCTGGTCGTGGAATTGGAAGCTGGATCCGTGATTCGCTTGATAGAGCACACGCACCAGTTGCAAGAGCTCGTTATAGCGAATATCGCCAGCGAAGAGATAGCTCGGGAGATAGTGCAGCACAGGCTCGTTCTCGTTCGCGCAGCGATATGAACGACCGCCACGACAAAGGTGGCAGTAACCGTATTGGAGGCCGTTAGGTTTCGGAGTAATTTACGATGCGGTTAATGATCTCTGCTGTGGTGGTAGTCTATATAGGTTATTTTTTTCCAAGTTATATCCTGCTTGATTACTACCTGCTCATTACCCGAGAGTGGGCACTTAATCCGAGTTTGGATCGAGTGCTCTACTCAGCTATCGCCTACTACTTGTTACCCGTTAGCGCTTTTTTCGCGTTGTTTATTGGTGCTCGGCGAGATAAGCATTGGAAGCAGTACTCAACCTCTTGGCCTAGAAATACATGTACATGGGGTGAAGGCGTATTGGTATTGCTTGGTTTGATCTCATTGAATTCTATATCAAATTATATTCAATATGTTGTTTTTGATTGGTTTTCTCCAGGCTATTGGCAGGCTCAAGCCTACAATTTCACGCCTTTGTTTTCAGCCGATGATGGTGTGATTGATTGGTTGAGTGTGTTAAGCAGCGTTATGGACGGTGTGTTTATTTCCCCCGTGATAGAAGAGCTTCTCTTTCGTTATTTGTTGTTTGTTATTTTCAGATCCGTTTTGGGGGTTACCTGTGCCGCATTACTCTCAAGCTTAATATTTGCTTCAATACATCAGTGGGCACTTTACGCCTTTATGTCAGGGGTATTTTTATGCTGGGTCTTTGAGCGATATCGCCGCTTAGAAGTGGTCATTGCCATTCATGCTGGTCATAATTTGTTTATTTTACTTTATGACCTTGTTTATTACTCGATAACACAGCTTCACTTTAATCCTTGGGAGGCGGTTGACATTAGTATTATTGCGCTGCAAGCGGGTTATCTGGTGTTGTTTTTGCTCTTTATCTATTATCAGCGAAGAGAGTTTAGGGAGGAGTAATGTTAACAAGAAGAATGTTTCTTATACTTATTTACTTAAATATCGCCTTACTCTTTTTAAGCGTACTTTGGTTTTTAGTCCCATCTTTCAAACAGTATTCGTTAAGCGATTACTATGCTTATAGCGCCATTGTGATCTTAGTTCTGAGTGCTCTGGTTGCTCAAGGTGGCCGGAATAGTACTGAAGTGACGGACAATAAAAATAATTACCGTGCTGTCGTGTTCTTGTTAACTTTGGGCTCGATATTAATGATTAAAAGCTTCGTGTTAACTTTGATTTAGAGGCTATCATCGTCACCATCAAAATATGTAGTTTCGTGTGAATCTTTGTTATAGCGGGTACCACATACATTGCATTTTATATTCTTGTATGAATTTGAGTAACCATATCCCCCAAGCAGTAATTCACAAATTTTTCCAAGGAAGGAGGTAGATCGTGCTCTATGGTATGTGGTGTGTAATATGATGAATAAAAGTCATAAGAAATTTATTATATGGGGTAGTTTGCTGAGTGTTTTTGCCATTATGATAAGCCAGCGCAATCTTAGCCCTGAGTTAATATTTCCTAAATGTGAGATTAACAAGCCAGTTCAATCAAAGATCACTTTTTATATTGATGAGTCCGTTGTGTATAAAAATGAAATTGTCGGAAAACTGCATGAAGCCGTGGCAATGTCTAACACAATATTGGCTAACTCTTGTGTACCTATTATTCGCTCTTTTAAAGAGAGCCGATTTATATCTATGCCAAAGAGTGTTTCATCTGTTTCCTCTCTACATTCTGCCTTACAAGAAGAAGTAGGTGCTTCCGAAATTGACCATCTTAGAAGTAACCCAATAGAGCAGTATGTGGTCGTTCTTGGTGAGAATCACCCTGTCGTCCTTGAGCAAGAGATTCACGGCATGACAATGATGAATATGAATGATAGCTTTATTGTCTTATCTGAAAGATTTCCTGTTACCGTTTTAGAACACGAATTTGGGCACTTAGCTTGGGCTATGCATGAGCAGCCAGATACTGAAAGTGGTAAGTTTTGGATTAATGAGCAAGTTTTCCCTGGTAATAGAAACAAGGTAAAGCCTTACGCGGGTGCTTATCGTTGCTCGAATTACGGCACTGTCATGAGCTATGCTACACAAGTAGTTCCTGCGTACTCTAGCCCCCTGATTAGTAATAACGGAGAGTTATGTGGTCACGAAGTTAAGGGCGATAATGCTAGGGTTATGCAGGAATACGCTGAAAGTTTAAGATAACTCCTTCTAAAGTTTTCTCTTCACTTGAAGCACCCTACGGGCTACCCGCTTTATTTCGCGAACCTCCTCGCTCGTTCCTCACTCTTCGGTGGCTTAACCAAGCCATCTTCAATCACAAACAACGTGCTTTACGTTGTCTTGGCCGTTCCGGTCACAATCAGGGCTAGACAGGCTTTCACTTTCGCGGTCAAGTGCTGTCTGAGTATGCTTTGTGTTTGTGCCCTACTCTGTCCTTGGGCTGTGTTTCAACGGTTCGTTTACGCCACTTCTATCCTCCGCCCGCAGAACTTCACTAGAAAAAGTAAAATGAACGCTGCCCTTAACCCGCCAGTAGGTCAAATGGTGAAGGCTTTAAATGTTGTGTTACAGCAATCTGGCTCTCACATTGAAAGTAAGCAGGATTTCTGTGATTTCATTGAACACGTAGAGAGATTCAAAACCGAAAGCTCGAGCGGGGGGTTTTAGTTAGTGAATCGGCTAGTTAGCCAGATGGTGGGCTTTGTCCGTGCTTCGCACGTCAAAGCCCCAAACCAAATGAAGCAAATTCATTACACATTTTTCTTTTCTATCAGTAACTTATTTTTAATTATGATTAATAATAAGTGTTTTTTCAGCTAATCCTATAGCTTGGTTGAGACATATAAAACGAATAGGATTGGGAAAACATGCGCAAAATCATTGATACTCAAGCAGCCCCAAAAGCGATAGGACCATATTCTCAAGGGGTCATCACCGGTGGGCTAATTTTCACTTCAGGTCAATTACCATTGAGTCCTCATACCGGACTTTTGGTCAAAAGTAGTCTGGAGAAGCAAACCGTGCAGTGCCTAGAGAACATGAGAGCGATTTTGCTCCATGCAGACGCTGACATGTCAGATGTAGTGAAAACAACCGTCTACCTTACCGATATGATGAGCTTTTCCGTGGTAAATGAAATTTATAACGATTTCTTTATTAAGAACGGCGCCAATTTTTTCCCCGCGAGAACCTGCATCGAAGTTTCTAAGCTTCCTCTAAATGCCCTGATTGAAATAGAGGCCGTTGCTGTCACGCCTTAATTGTTATTCGTTTCGTTTTTTAGCCCCAGCCTAGAGCTGGGCTTACCTATTTAGACACACCTTAGTGCGCACTTTGTCTGATTATGTTTAATGGTGCATATCTTATAAATTCAGTTCAACCTCTTGTATTTAGAGGTTTTATCATTGAAGTATCGCGAAATGAGTAAGAATTACATTTTTCGAGAGTTAGAGTGCCAAATGACCAAGGAAGAGGTCGCTGAACTGTGTTTTAAAACTGTGAGAACAGTCACAGCTTGGGATGAGGGGAATCCTATTCCGCCCGAGTGCAAAAGGCTTATGAGAATGGCAAAAGGTCGGGAACTAAGCATTAGTGAAGATTGGGTACAGTTCAAAATGTTATACGACAGGATAGAGCTGCCGACAGGGCAAGTGGTGAGACCACAACAAATACTAGCAGGGATTGCGCTTTTGGGGATTCAGTCTGAATTAGAAATCAAAACTTCAACACACTTACTTGGCCTTGCTAGGGCGATAGCAAATATCAAGAAATAGGATTAGAAAAGTATGGTTTTCCCAACGTGAGTTCAAAGCCCAAATAGCACGAGCTTAAATAATGTGATTCTTACTGATAAGGTAGCTGTGACTAGAACGAAAAATATCCTTGTTTGTTAGAATTGCTAGTCCTCCTTTTTGGTCATATCAAGGAGAAAGAAGCCGAACCTTTATCGAGAGGGTTCGGCTTTTTTATAAATTATCGAACTCTAAGGTAAGTTCAGTATTAGTAACGTCATTGATTTTTAGCAAGTCTGACAATATATGTTTCTTCGTATACGGATTTATATTCGACTTCAATCGTAAAATTCAAAAGCAGATTATTCATATAGTCAAAATACTGATCGTCTGATTCGGTGCCGAGGAATTCGATTAATATCACTTGTTTGTCGACTCCTAGTGGGCAATTCTCAAGCTGAGTCATACAGTTAAAATCTAATACAGGTCTAGAGTACCCAAGTTCGTGTATGATATTGCTTATGTCTTCAGGATTACATTCTGAATAGCACTTATCGTTAACAAAATATCTAACTTTAGTAACAAAGGCTGGTCCAACGCCATGATTAGTCAGGATATATTGTATTCTTGAGTTTCTTAGGATATTTCCGGTTAGATCTAACACAGGTCTCATAGATTTTATATTATGTAACCTAGTTAATTTTAACTGCCATACTGTAGCTATCAATGCAGCTATAGAAGTAAATGAAGCGACCAATGCAATATAATCACTTGTTGTCATGTTTCTATCCTAATCCAAAGTTAACAAAATAAATGAAGTACATAGCGCTTAAACAAATTTTCATTACTTATATTGAACTTTCATAAGTAAAAAAGGTTCTGAGCTTCCTATGAAATAGTCGACATAGATGATATATGGTCTGTAAACTCTTGGATGCGTGGTGAAACCTGTCTTTCTAAGATTCGATGTTCTGTCAAAGTTTCTGCTAGTAAAACAAAGGCATCAAGCTTTAGGTTAAGCTGCGTAAAGCGATCTTCTTTATTGTCCATATGCTTCAAGCTATTCTTTGTTCTCTTATCCGTTTTAATAATATCTTTACGGTTAAACTCTTTACCGCTTTCCTTGTGATGCTTTTCAAGCTGATTGAGAACCATAGTAGTCAAATCCATTGATTGATTACACCTCAACCATTTGCCATAGAGTTCTTGAGCTGCTCCTGCGAGGTGAATGGCTGATGCGTACTTACCCGTATGCAAAAAACACTCAATTGCTAACTCAAGGTATTCGTCAGCAACATCTAGTTTGTCTATCAATTCCATATCTTCCTCGATATATAAGCAATTAGGTATAAAACTCTTATACGTGCCCTGGTAGGCTACCTACCTAGTATTAGGTTTATCTCATTTTATAACAATTACTTACCACGAGAAATAAAATGATTTGTCCCTAATACATAGTTACGTTACATAACTCACAATTAGAAACTAGCGCGCAAGCTTGCAACTAGAGCTGGGTTATGTGAATGCTGATAGGTAGGTCGAATTTACCCCCGTGATACATAATGGGAAAAAGCAAAAATACACGGGTAGCTTAAAGGTTAAATATAACGTTACAGAGTCACTGCTAGGTTGAGGAGCACTAGCCCTAATTTGAAAGTTTTTGGGTGGAAGATTAAGTGACACGGAGTGCCACTTAGGAATGAGTAAGATTATACGCCGTTAAAAACAGGCAGAGCTTCGAACATGACTAATACGTTGATAACAATGATGCCCACACCGTAAATGAATACCCCAATCAACACCAACTCTCCTCCAGGTACTCGATAAGGTTTCGCTTGCTGATGTTGTTCCTCATTATCTTCTTGGGTGTTAGAAATGGCTTTCTGTAACCTAGATTTTCTAGCTAGCAATGCCGGTACGATACACGCCCAAATTGCCGCAGCCGATGCGGCATAACCAATTGCGGCTAGAAAACCGAAAGGAAAGAGAAGAGAGAAAATCAACGGCGGAATAAACGTGACCGCCCAGGTTTTGGTTCTGCCTTTCGAAGTGGCATCAAATTGGAATAAATCGGCTAAAAAATCGAATACCCCCAAGCCAACCCCTATAAAGCTCGACAAAATAGCGGCCGCGGAAAAAGCGCTAATGACATTTGATAACGTCTCTTCTGCTAATACCGCTTTTAGGCTAATGAGTAAGGTGTCTATATTGCCACCTTCGGCAATGATAGGTCCGAAATTTACTCTTGGTAAGTTCCCATAAATACTCATTAACCAAACGGTGTAAGTAAAAAGAGCAATGATCGTTCCGCCCATGATGGCTTTTTGGGCGAGTCTTTCCTCACGGTAGTAATCTCGTAATGTTGAGACGCTATGGTGATACCCAAACGCGGTCAAGGCAATGGGGAAAAAGACCCACACGTATTGTGCATACTCAAACTTCAGATGAGCAGTATCAAGCAAAGTACTGAGATTGACATTAAACCAAAGACCTACGGTGCCAAAGCTAAAGCTAATGATCATAAATAGCATTAAGACAATCGAAATACGGTCGACCATTTTTGTTGAATGCCAAACTAGCCCAGAAAAGATCAAAACGAAAAGGATGGAGGCCAGTTGGGGGGCAATACCAAAATATTCATTCAAAATTAGCCCTGAAGAGGTGATATAGGCATACAGCAAGATCCCCCCGACAAAGTAAATCATTAGGTTATTAAAGAAATTAACCTCTTTACCTAACAAGTCTTTCGTTATGGAAGAGAAAGATGATCGGTAAGGGTAATCTTTTAAAACTTCGAGCAACAAACAGCCACTGGTTGTCATGATAATCATGGTGAAGACCAAAGCCATTAAAGCTCCTATGGTCCAAACTCCAGCCCCAGCGGCTGGGAGCCCAAGCATCCCTGCACCAACGCAAATACATGCGACGATACACGCCCCTCCGATAAGTGAAGGCGTCTTCACGGTCATTGATGGTTTCACATTATCCATAACCTGTTTTGTACTATCCATAAATGGTTACCTTTCATTGGTTCGACATTGCTTTTTATATGACCACTACCCGCTTCGTTATGTTGGGCAGAATTTTAAAATCAAAAAAAGCGCTAGAATCAAGGACTCTAGCGCTTAGCTTTTAGAATAAAATAGTAATTACATACTAAATTAGGCACATAATTAGACATGAACCGAATAACGTTCGTCATCGTTTTCATCTGAAGAAAGGTGATTACTCCCATGATTGAGAGAAGTCCTGATCTTTAAAGGCTGCAGCAAGGCCAGTGACCTGCTGCAATCGTAAAACCTCATCTTGGTCCATCCCTAGTTCGTAACAAATTTTATTATTCGTCCAACCCATTCCTTTAAGCTGAATGATCAGGTCTGCTGTGAGCTCTACTTGATGGGACCCTCGCGCAAGATTATGACGAACAGATGCCGCCATACACTTTTCTTCAGGCAAATTAAGCACCACTGCAGGAATATAACCCTTTAATACTTGTAGCTCAGGGTGATTCAACAATAATTGATAACGATGAAACCCATCGATGACGACGTATTTTTTCAAGGATGTCTTAAGTCGATTAACTAAAATAGGCATGGTTACGCCATTTTTCTCCATCGACGTTTTTAGGAGCTTGCTTTCTGGAGGCGCCATTTTATTTGGGTTGTATTGGTTAGCTTCTATCTCATCAAGTGGGATCATTTCAACATGACAAGCTGGCGGTAAATCAGGAATAAGCTCGATGAGTACTTTGGCCGCTTTATTGTAAATTGCGACCTTATCAATGGCTTGTTTGTTCGTGCTATTGATAGGTTTCAACGGCTTCTTAGTGCGACGCTGATAAGCTAGAGTAGGTTCACTTTCCATTCGTATCACTCTCTTCTCCATAGAGGGCATGGTATTGTTTTGCTAAGGACTTGTTGTACCCAAAAGAGAGTCCTCTGCACCAATAGTCGTTTTTAATCAGAACTTTACAAATCCTTCTCCAACTTGGAACTTGCTTCCTAGATTCCAATTTACTCTCTGCGTAATCAGGGATGCAGGTCACTCCTTTTTGAGGACCGTTTTTTCGCCACCACTGTAAGAACTTGAAAATTCGGTCTCGGTAATGTTTTTCTACATGTGGCGGCATGGTTTTCAGAAGGTATTTACTGTATTGCCGGTAGCTAAGTCCCGGTGGTAATTCAAAGCGATAATAACCAAGGATACGCCCCTGGCTTTTTGAGTATCGAGCACCAAAGTTACACCCTTCTACTCTGGCAACCAATTTTTGCCAGGTATCAGGTTCTAATATTTGATATAGCCACAGACCTTTTCTTTGCTCATCTCCAAAAGGTTGGCAAAGTCGCTGCTGTGAAAGAGGGACGCCGGCCTTATGCATTAAGTCGTAAATACGGTTGTAATCCCAATTGAAGCGCGAGTTCGCGACCCAAATATCTGGAGTCTTCCAATCATAAAGAGGGTAAGCCATGTAGACGTCGCCCTGCATTTGAGTCGTCCAATATTTATCATCAAATTTCTTTTTGGCGCGATTTTTAATAGTTTTAAAACGATGTAAAGACTCATCCGCTCGTATACCAATGAGCACAGCAATTGGTGTGCCTTTCTTTTTTTGGTACCAATGAGCAAATTTAAAGACGAAATCCTCAAATTCCATGCCTTTTTTAAAAAACGGGAGATGCTCCAAATCAGAAATCACGCCTTCATGTTGTGGTATTTCTCTGACCCATTGCGCTTCCTTATCTGGATCCCAACAAAGCCATTTAGGCTGAAATTGTGAAATTGAATTTCTTAAACTAAGCGGTAAGCAAACCCAGTACGGATTTACTTCGCCACGAAGCACCATACGCTCAATAAAAGCATGAGTTTCGTGGTATTGGGCTTCGAAATCTACTATGAGTACATCAACAGGCAGTCGGCCACGTTTTTTTGATTCTTGGATAGTTAAGTTCAAAAGAACACCAGAATCTTTCCCTCCGGAAAACGAGACATAAAAGTGGCTAAAGTTGTCGAGAAGGTACAATATTCTTTGGCGCGCTCCTTCAAGCACATTGTAATCCTGCTGAATCTTGTCTCGAGAGAAGTAACCTTTTCTTCTTCCCTTAGTAATACTATGTACGCCCTTGGTAATCATGGGTTCACGAATGTTATTTAACATTCAAACCAAGGTACGTAGATTTCGTGTTTTTTATAAATTAATTATTGGTAATTAATTTAATTTCTAGGTACAGATTTGAAGCCTCATCGTAAAGAGCCGCTCTCCCGTTATGATTTAGGTAAGAACGGCTTGGCTTACATTAAAAACCGAAGTGAAGGTTGCCTCTTAAACCTATAATCCAACTGTCATCGGCTTTTGAGTTAAACGGTAAAGTGTGAAGATATTGCACATTAGGAGTTAACGAGAGAGCCCCCCAATTCATGCGGTAATAGATTTCTGAATTATAAGAATCATCTAGTTCGGCATTAGGTTTAGCCCAACCTAGAGCGATACCAAGCATTCCAGGCCCTACCCCACTATATCCTGTGCCAAACACGACCGAAGATTTGTATAGAGCCTCAGGTCCTTGCGCGACCCCGGCTCTGAAAAATGGTATCCATGAGCCGGTTTTATATATGGACGACCAATTTGCGCCATAGTTTTCGCTAGCTTTCTCTTTTGGCCCATCACTGTGCCAAACTGTTAGGTGTGAATTCTTCAAATAAAAATCGTCTTTCGACTCCACCCAACCTATTTCTAGGGACTTAAAATATTGATTATCATTGATGAACTGTTCAACACCATCGAAAGGCTTAGTCGAATCAGCTTTTGCATCAGAGAAACTTGCATAAAAATAATAGTTTTCCGACATCATATGGCGTAGAACGCCGCCGAATGTTGATTCATCTGGGATTGGGATGGAACCGGAACCGGTACTAAACTGTAAGTTAGAAAAACCATAGTAAGGGTTACCCAACTGATAAGTATCAACATAATCAGTCGTATCTAAAAAACCAACCATCATATCGGTAGATTGTTTATTAAAGGTTTGTGTCCAATAAAGATTCGTTAACCTTAAACCTATATCACTAAAAGCTGGTTGGATTAAACCAAACCCTCCGACATTACCCATGACAAATTCAGAGGGCGTACTATCTGTATAACCGTGCTTATGATCAACCCTCAGCTGCAAAGCTCCGGTATCACTCTCTTTTTGGTAAGCTAGCCAATTCAATGTAATCCGTGCAATACCAGCTGCCGCACTGCTGTCTTTGTTCGGCAGGCTCTCACTGGACGTTAAACCAAAAACATAATAATCCACAGCTCCCTTTAGAGCTTTATCTTCAGCCGCATTCGTCAATGTTGGCGTGCCAAAGACAAACATTACGGCTCCCAAAAGCGTTAGCCAAAAACGCTTTGTCTTTTTCGTAAATGGTACATTCTCGCTCATATCAATAACTTCCTGTTGTTGTCATGGTAGTTGTACGGCTCGGCTCAACTTTTGTTAGTCAGAAGGTATTAAGAGGGAGTTGAAAAACGAAATCTTGTAATTAATAGGTAATTTAAGCGCTCGGATTTATCCATTTGTCATACTCATTTATTAAAATCACAAATCCCTCATTTTTAGATACCAACATCAAAAATTGAGGTATATACTATTTCTCATTCCTATACGGAGGCAGAAATGGACAACCAACACACTACAACCACATTTCAAGCGCTTAAAACCGGTGCAGACGCTTACATTCAACGTCGTAATCAACGTTTATTGGCTAATCACCGCAAAGAGTTGCGTAACTTTACTCGAGCAGAAGCATCGGCCTATCTTGGCATTGATGCAAAAACGCTTGATCGCTATGTTACCGCTGCGGCGATAGATCCTCGTCGTCATGAAGACTCACAATGGTCGATCGATATCGCGGAAATGTACAAGGTACGTAACTTACTGCCAGAAAATCTACGTAAAGACGCTAAGTTCATACGCAGTGAGCAGCAAAAAACGCAAGTGATGGTTATCCAAAACCAAAAAGGCGGTGTTGGCAAAACCGTTTCTGCCGCGACTATCGCATCAGGTTTGGCGACCGAATTTCATCAAGAATACCGTGTTGGTTTAATAGACATGGATGGCCAAGCCACGCTTTCGATGTATTACGCACCCGAAGCCGAGCAAGAAGGTAACTTGTCTGTTGGTGATCTGATGATGAAAACCTTCGATCTTGATGAAGGTGAAACCGTTGAACAAGTTATCTCTGAAGCCTTTCTTGAAACGACTATCCCAAACTTACGCATTCTACCTGCAGCACAAAGTGACCGTGCGATGGAAGGTTGGTTTCATGAGCAAGTGTTCGGCCAAACCTTAGCTTCACCTTATTCACTATTAAAGGACATCATCGATAGCGTTAAAGACGAGTTCGATATCATCATTATCGACACCCCACCTTCGCTCGGCTATGCGACCTTTAACGCGTATTTTGCCGCGACGAATGTAGTGTTCCCGTTATCGATTACAGAGAATGACATTGATGCTACCTGCTCTTACTTCAGCTACATTCCTCAGGTGTGGGCGCTGTTAGAGAACGCAAACCATGAAGGCTACGACTTCATGAAAATATTACTGACTAACCATCGTGATAGTTCAACCACGACCGAATTAATGAATAATCTGTACGATCAGTTCTCTCCTTACTTGTACTCTAAAGAGTTTAAGCACAGTGAGGCTGTCCGCCAGTCGTCTTCCCTACTCTCGACCGTTTTTGACATGTCGAAAAGTGAATACCCGAAAAGCAAAGCAACCTTCCAAAGCGCGCAACAAAACAGCTATGAAGTAACAAGCCAAATATTGCGCGATATTCTCAACGTTTGGCGTGAACAGGAGAACAAATAATGGCGAAAAAACGTGGCGGCAGCCCTCTAGGCAATGCTCCTGGTTCAGCGCAAGCACAACAGTCCGCGGCCAAAGCTAATTTAGACACACTCACCAATCAACTCAGCACTGAGCTAGAAAAAAGTGGGCAAAACGCCGAAGATTACCTTAGAACAAAGTTCGGTTTAGAGTCCGTTGGCAAAAAAATGGTTTGGCAACTAGCTTCTGGTTCAACTGCAACCTTTAACGAAGTGACATTGTCACATGATCAGGTTAAGCAGAACTCTTTTGTGACCTTTGACGTGAATGGCCGAGACCAATCTTTGCTCACCAAAGAGTCTTTGGAAGATTTGAACTCGTTAGAATTTCAACAGTTTTACCCTGCAGTTGGTAGAGAAATAGATGGCCGTATCGATGTGCTTGATGGGTCTCGCCGTCGAGCTTGGTTCTTACTTCAAGAAGGCCGTGTAAAAACATTCCGAATTCTCGTCACCCAAGACGAACTGTCTACAGCCGATGCCAAAGCACTAGCAAAACAGTTACAAACCGCAAAAGAGCACAACCAGCGCGAAATTGGCTTACAGTGTAAAACTCTAATGAAGAACGGTGAGCTCACTCAAGAAGAGACGGCAAAAATCTTAAATATAAGCCGTCAAGCAGTAGGTCGAGCGCTTAAAGCAGCCAGTATTGACAGTAAATTAATTGCACTATTCCCTGTCGTTAACGACTTATCTCATACTGATTATTCACTGCTAGCTAAAGTGATGAAAGCCTTTATCAATGATAAGAAAGCTTTGAGCAGTTTCATAAAAAAAATAGACAGTAAAGCTGTCAATGCTCAGCCTGAGCAGAGCCAAGAAGACACCAAAGACGAGCTGATTACTTACATTAAAACTGAGTTAAAGGTTGTTGAAGCCAAACAACAATCAGACAAAGCTACCGTGACTTCGTTAGCTGAATTCGAAAGTAAAGGCATGTTCGCACGTAAAAAAGTGAAAGGCCGTAACTTCTCGTATGAATTTGGACGATTGTCCAAGGATGTTCAAGCTGAACTTGATGAAGCAATCCAATCAGTACTAGGTAAACATCAATAACCCTCTCAAAAAGGCTCTATCTCCTCGGAGCCTTTCTCCTTCTCTTATAATCACTAGAATTCCACATAAAAAATAGGATGACTACAAGTAACACGACTAAATCATTAATAACAAAGTCGGCTTGGGGAACTTCATTATTAGACTTAGCATGACTTCATCCTTTATATCCAAAAATTGGCTAAGTGCAGAGTGTTTGACTCGAGGTGAGCTAACGTTCAAATGGTGGTTCAAATCTGGCGCAAAAACCATTAATTTATGGCTAATAAATGAAACCCAAGACCTTGAGTTAATTTCACCCTAAAAACGCCCCCCCCCCTAAAACAATCAATATACCGCCAGCACATCGAATACTATAAGAGAGCCACTTTGGTCTTTTCGTCACCCAAAGTCTTAAACCCGATGTCCCCAAAACACATAAGAAATCTGCACTGCTAAACATTACATTGGTAAAGACTCCCAAAATGAATAGCTGAACTCCTACCGATATTTCCGATTCACGCGCTACAAACTGGGGAAGAAAAGCAAAGTAAAACAAGGCGGCTTTCGGATTAAGAACATCGACAAACACACTATCCCAAAAGATTTTACGAGGGGAGCTTAACAAAGGGTCACCAAGCGCAGACTCAAAATGAACATGAGAGGTTATCTTTTGATAACCAAGATAGATAAGATAAATGCCCCCTATTTTCTGAATGATCTCTTGCAACAAAGGGGAGTTACTAAAAACCGTCGCGAGACCAAATGCGACAAGAATGACATGAAAGTATCCTCCAACATGCAGACCTAACACAGACAGTAACCCAATTTTTTTACCGCTAGAGACCGTCTGGGCGACACTATAAAGCATAGCTGGACCAGGCATAAAAGCGTAAAGAAGAACCACCGTAACAAAAATCAACAACTGATTACTTTCTAGCATTCTTGCCCTCCTTTATTTCCTATCACACTAAAAAAACCATCACCTCGAAGGGCGGCGTTTTTTTTGAGTGATTCCGTCCTAGATAAACAAAGACTTTATAATTTCATAGAAGTAACTAGATGATACCGAAGAGACAAAGGGGTTAGCTCTAAGTTAGCGGTCAAAGATTTGATGTGGTTAGGCACCCCACAGCTCTTCGAAAATCACCTAGCTACCAACGCATAAGCTAATGTTTTTTCTAGAATTTAAAACTAATTTACCTATAAATAATACCCATTCACTCCGCCTGAATTAAATGCCCACCATCAACCAATTAACCACAACAAAGAGAGGGATAAATAGAGTCATTAATAATCATTTTTTATTAAGAATTAGGAATCTATACCTATAAATTGAAAGGATGTGATATGAATAAATTCTCAAAAGGAGTTTGGAGTTATGGACACACTTATATGCCGTTCTTTCCAATCATTTATCGACTTCTGCGACAACGAGATCGTTGAGGGAAAAAATGTTCATTGCACCTTTAAAGCCTGTAAGGACAATGACTGGCGTTGGATGAAGATCTACTTAGAAGACAAAGGAGGTAAAAATCTCACCTTCAGCTTTATATAAAACAGATAGCACTATCTGATAGTGCAAAAAACCTTACACTTCAATTCAAATTTTATTCACAAATTTATTAATAATATTCAAAATATGAGCCATTATATAAAAGCCTAGGGATATAATCTAATCACCCTTCTCTAGGTATATGGAGAAACACTATGTTAAGAGCACAACTGGACAACGTAAAACTGCCTATAGGTAATTGCGTACTGCAAAGAGACGAATCGGGGGCTCAACTCATCCTCAGTAATCAAAAATCATTTTCAATCACTCTACCTGAAAGCTGCATATTAGAAACTCTGATCAAAAAAGAAGAATTTATTTCGACTAAAGAAGAGCTGATCATTGCTGCATGGGGGAACCCGGATATCATCGGCCCTAACTCTTTGCCAGTCGCTATTACCAACCTCAGAAAAGTCTTAGAACTTGATAGTATCAAAATCGTAAATGTTCCAAGAAAAGGTTACAAGATCCACATTCCTGAATTTGAAACTTCGCTAGACCCACCGAAACAGATAAAGTTACCTCGTTCTAGCCAGTTTTCGTGTCCACTCAAAAAAACATCAAACAACTACTTAAGACTCTACCAATGGGCTCTTATTGGCCTATCTTCCACAATCCTCTCTGTAGTAATAATCAGCTATTTCTACTTCTGGCACGAATTTGACATCGTCAACGTCAACGTCAATAACCAATCGAGCCAAATCTGCCTAACTAAAAAGGATGAACTTCAATTCATCTTAGCCTCTCAAAACAACTTAGCTTCTCAGTCCCAGGAAAACTATCACACTAACCCATAACTCTCGTTGCTTTAATTTTTTCAGATAAAAGAGAGGTAGCCCCTTTGCTGTCTGCAAAGGGGCACAACTTAAAGTGCAGGTTCCAATGTAGCGTTAAAGTGTCTCAATACCTTAGGCTCATAAGTAAACTTTAAACCTGCAATTGATGAAGCACGTTTCTTCACTTCTTTAAAAGCAGCAATAATGTAATCAAGGTGAGCCTGTGTATAGGTTGCTCTGGGAATAGCTAAACGAAACAATTCAGCCGGGCAAGGCAGCTGCTTTCCTGTTTCAGGATCACACCCTAGTAATAAAGAACCGATTTCTGCACCTCGAATACCTGCCACCTTATAAAGCTCACAAGACAAAGCGTGTCCAGGAAACTGTTCTGGTGAGATATGAGGTAGTAATGCACCGGCATCAACAAAGGCAGCATGCCCACCCGCTTGCTGGCAACGGACCCCTAACGCTTCTAGGCCGTTCACTAAGTATTCAACTTGCTGCAAGCGTGATGCTAACCAGTCCTCTTCCATTCCATCATAAAGTCCAACAGCCAAGCGCTCCATCGCCCCACCTTCGAGGCCTCCATATGTTGGAAAGCCCTCCAATAACACACATAGTGTTTTGCATTCCAACTGCACATCTAAGAAGCTATCGTCTTTGAAAGCGAGTAGCCCACCAATAGGAACCATGGCATCTTTTTTCGCTGACATGGCAAAGAGATCGGCATATTTAAACGCTTCTCTGGTGATCTCTTGAATGCTCCAATCAGAATAACCAATTTCACGCTGTTTAATAAAGTAAGCATTCTCAGCAAAGCGAGCGCAGTCCATAACAACAGGGATACCATAAGATTCCGCTAATTCATAAACAGCCTTAAGATTAGCAATGGAGACTGGCTGGCCACCTGCAGAGTTGCAAGTAATCGTACTTACAATATAAGGCACGTTTTTAGCTCCAACCTCTTCGATTCCAGCTGCGAGAGCTTTCAAATCAAAGTTACCTTTAAAGTCTGCTTTAATTTTAGTATTAAAAGCTTCAGGTGAAGGAACGTTGATCACTCGACAGTTATTGTGTTGAGTGTGCCCTTGTGTGGTATCAAAAAAGTAGTTTGAAAATGCGGCCATTTTGTCTCGCTCTAGCCCTTTATCTCGCTCACATTTGTTGATCAAAGCGGGGACATATAGCTGCTCAGCTCCCCGTCCTTGGTGTGTAGGGATGGTAAACTTATAACCAAAAATACTTTTTACCGCCTGACTAAGCGTCCTATAGCTTCGACTGCCACTGTACGACTCATCACCTTTCAACATTGCAGATTGCATAGCCTGTGTCACTGCACCTGTACCGCTATCAGTAAGCAAATCGATAAACACATCGTCGCTCTCTAATAAAAAAGGGTTGTACCCTGCTTTCATCAGCGCCTGCTCTCGTTCTCGCTCCGTTGTTCTTTTCACTGGTTCAATAACCCTGATTCGATAAGGCTCCGGCACATAGTGTGAATCCATCGGATGTTCTTTATTATTGCTTATTGCTGACATAGGTATTTCTCCAGACATTTTTATTCTTAATGGGTACTTGGAGAAGGCATAGCTAAAGCTCTCTAGTTCAGTACACTCAATCCTTATTATTGCGGATTAAGGCGCTCTCGCTTTACCTCCTCCAACCTCACAAAAATGAACCAACAAAATGGGTTTGGATATTAATTTCAGCGTAATTTAACTATTAATAAATAAGAAAGATTAAGTGAAAAATGGAACTGGGGAGGCCAAAAGTATGGCGCTTTTCCAAGAAAGGAAATATTGAAATTTACACACACTTTCTCAAAGGGATAGTAAAGCTAAGTCATTAATTTTTATTAATAAGAATAATTAAATAAACAATCTACTCTCGAAGTTTCACTATGGATATTTGTGATATGAGAAAGGAACTAAAAGTACCTTTTCGGTTAAATAGAGATAGCGAGTTTATTATGATTCTAGGCAATACATTAGTTGTGGGTGCAGGACCCGCCGGCATTCAAACCAGTCAGATTCTTGCTCCTTTTAGTCAGAAAATAGCTCTCATAAGCAAAAGCTCTCATCAATGGGAGAATAGAAAAAGACTAATGCGACAACACGGAAACGTTGCTAGCTGTGAAGTAAGTAAGCCACAATTAGCACCACTTGTTGGTCTTATTAGATTTGATGAACTTTATACAGATTTATCTCCCCTGCCCTCTTCATGGGACACGCTAGTCCTAGCGACCCCCGCTCACGCCTATTGTGATGTCCTAGCTTCTTTTTCTGAGCTCTGCTTGAAAAATCTAAAGCAAATTATCCTTATGTCATCCATGATTGGTGGGTGTCTTATCCTAAAAGGGATATTGAAAAAGAAAAAGTTATCTCCCAACATCATTCTTTTTTCTAGCTACTTTGCAACGTCTCATTTTTCATCTAATCCAACAACACAACACCCTCTTACAGTCACGACTAAAACCGTGAAAAAAAGAGTGTATATTTATCTCTCAGAACCCAATGATGTCTTGTTTAATGCTTTAAGGAACGCATTAGAAAAAGTAAATGTTCAAGTCGTTCTCTTTGATAACCCATTTAGTGTAGAAGGCAGAAACGCTGCAGCTTATGTACACCCAGCTTTTCTAATCAATACGTTTTCTTTAGATCATATTCTTTCAAACGAAGATGACACTAAATACATGTATAAGCTCTACCCCGAAGGCCCTATCACCATGGAGTTGATCAAAGAGTTACTGCATCATTGGAAATCAATTTCTCGCCTACTAGAACATTACTCAGCGGAACCAATCAACTTACTTCAATTGCTCAATGACGAAAATCTCCCCGTACTTGAGGCAACGATTCCAAAAGATAAAATAGACTCTTTCAATGAACTCAATGAAATAGAGCAAGAGTACCTACTCTATGTTCGATATAGCACAATACTGATAGACCCAAACCCTTTTTCAGAATCCAACACAAAAAAAAGCACTTTTGAGGTTTCTGCTAAGCCTTATCTCAAGGGAAAAGTTAGAAAAGGACGACTACAACTACCTAGAACACCATTGGAAGATTTGCAGACACTTTATTGGCTTAATCATTTAGTTCAACAATCTAGCCTTATTTCTTCTATCAGCTTTCAATCAATAGAAGTATTTGAATCTTGGGTAAAAGAAAGAAACCTGCCCACGACATTAATCCAAGCCCTAAAACAACGCGCTTCTGAATACTACGTTCATGCGACACCTTCTATCAGCCAATAAATTATCCTTAATTACTATAAGCCTAGGAGGAGTTTGCTTAGCATTTTACCGTTTTGCTTCACAAGAAGTCAGTAACGAAGGAAAAGGAGATTAAGGTGCGAATAAGAAAAGCAACTATCAACGACATATCCTCTATCAATGCTCTATGTCATGAACAACTGGCAGGTAGCCACAGTAAAATGAGCCATTACAACAGAGAACGAAACGAATACAGCTTGAATGATTACAACTTAAGCAAGCTAAGAATTATTGAATTACTTTTCACCGAATCCTTGATAAAAGAAAAAATCGAGAATAAAAACACTTATTTTTTCGTCGCTGAAACAAAAAAGAAACAGGTAGTAGGCTACCTAATCATCAGTGTTCATTCTCCAAAAAGAAAGCCAGTTATCCAACAACGAGCCCCATCTTTCTACGCTTATGTCGAACGATTCTATGTGTCATGTAAATACCACGGACAAGGTATTGAACTAGCACTACTCAATAGTTTTGATTATTGGAAAAAATACAAATCAGCACACTAATATTATCTTTCAAAATATAGAGAAAAGTTGTCAATGCTCAGGCTGAGCATTGACAACTTTTCTCGCATTTAAATCAGCCTAAATCGGTTCGTTTTCCACTCTAATCCATCAATCACACCTTCTTGGTACATACCTCCCCAATCATAAAAGAACGGCGCCAACCCATGTCCACCGGTTAGGTGGGATAGAGCAATACACACCACCACAACCCCTGCGGAAATTGCATATTCGATAGGGTCACCGGTTCTAAATCGGCCTCCAAACAGATGGAAGCGCCTATCACTGTAAGGCGAAAAAGGCCCACCTGATACTGTCATCGCATCAGTCAAAATATGGCTAACGCCACCCCAAGCAAATGCCATCCCGATCCCGTGATAATCCCAAACCAAAGTAAAGGCTAGGGCAGCCAGTAACCAATGCGTGAAAACATGTGTGGGGCCTCGGTGTTTGATATGTCGATTGCCAACCTTAAGTACGTATTCAAACCAATCGGGAGCAGTTGCACCTGCGACACACACAGCAACATGAGGAGGTGACACCACAACACAAATCGCGCCTGCAATTAATGTATGATTGAGCCATTTCATCGTGATTGGGTATCGGAAGTAGGGCGGGGAAGGTAAGCGAGTTTTTGAAGATAACGGGTCATCTGGTCAGTATATGTGGCTTCACACATTGCCACCAAAGCTAAACGATGCTCAACGATTTTAGCTTCATGCGCCAAAACATCTCGATGAGAAGAGGCCACCTTTTCAAGCAAAGCGACTTGCTCTGATACGTTCACCACCCCTTTTTTCACTCTCAGTTGCGCTCTGGCCTCCAAAGAGAGATAAAGCCCCATTAAGCGATAGGCATAATTTCTATCAGCTAAGGATTGAGTAAAGCTTGCTACAGAGGTAGCTGTACTACGCTGGTATTCCCATTGGCGCTCCCGAGATTGTTCAGTTGTGGAGTAGAGCGGCATTTTGCCAACTATTCCAATGTAATGCTCAGTTATCTCTGGCCAACCTTCAGGATCATACTCATCGATGTTAGATTTCATGCCCGCAACCAAGTTTAAATCGAGCTTAAATTTACTCTTATCTGGGTAGCACTTAAGTACAGTGTTAAAAATCGCATCCGGATCCACTTTTGGTGCCGGCGTGAGAGCAGGGGTTGGAACGTTATAGTGGGGAGCTCGTAAGGCTTAATCTCTGGCGGCAGCACCTCAGCTTCTTCCCAAGGCACATTAATCCCCCAGTCATTGGCCTAGGCGGCACTGAACGCGCATAAACTAATCCATATAAGGAAAACATTAATCAGCACGCGTCGACCTTCTTCCAGCACCTAACATCTGAAGCACACCAATAACAGCGCCAGCTTCCCATGCACCGACCACCACACACATCGCTATCATGAACCAAATCAAGGCTTTGGTCGTGTCAGCTATCCTTTAAGCGCATAAGCCAGCGGCTTTTACCTGAGTCATGCGCTCCCGTAATTAACTGACACTCCTTCCGGCGCAAGCTGGTTTCTTTACGATCACGACTTGGCGCAAAGCGTCTTGGTGCATCAACAATCAATGATGTCACATAACGTGTTCCATCTCTTCGCACTCGTTTATGATCAGTTCTGAGTTTCAAAAATCGCACAACGAAAAAATTTTTTATGTGAAACATAGGGGTAAACAACAAGAACAAGAGGTACAACAACAGCCCAATAACCATATGAACGAATAATACATTCATTTAACTCGTTCACATTTATGACAGGCAATAAAATTCTTATAACGAGCTGGGTGATGCAACACAAAAATGTTAACATCAACCAAAGACCATCTTTCATTTTATTGTTGGCTTTTCAGTCTCATACTTCATCAAGCGCGTATTTATACGACAGATTAATTAGGACTGGGCATAGTCGCTTGGCTCGCCACACCATTGCAGGTCAAGACGTCACTCTTTCCCCTTTCTAAATAAGTTTGTGTACTACTTTATCAATCTTCTTATCTAGCGAATTCATCACTGAGAGCTTGTTTGTATCTAAATCCATGAACCTAAATTTAGCGTGTCCCTGTCTAGACACTATGACACTGTCACTTACTATTGCTTTTACTAAGCCTAAAAACTTAGTTCCACCCATTTATTTTATATCGCTGGCGATCACCCGCAACGATCAGGGTAGTAAGATCCTAAAACGCGAGTACACAATAAAAAGTTAATGGATCAAATAAGAAAAAAATAAGAAATCAAGCGATCAAAAATCCATAGATTAATGAAGATAAACATATCAATTACATGCAATTAGTGACAAACATAAAGTAATTTTAAAGCTAGATGTTAGAGTATTAACACTTACTTAACGAGCAACATCAAAGCTCTCTAGAGATTTGATGTTGCTTGTTAAGTCACCGACTGAACCTGAGTGAAGTTGGTATTATTGTAAAACTAGATCCTAAAGGTTCTAGTTTCTTAGTAGCCACCTAAAAGTATAGACATTTACCGAAAACATATTGATATTTACCGATTCATTATAAACATTTACCGATAAAATATTAATATTAGACGATCTTACATATAAACATTTACCGAATCTAAGCATTAACATATCAACATTAACCGATCTAAATGACAGGTAATATCATAATTTAATGATAATTAATGATCTTTGGATCAGGTTGATGGAAAAACAAACAAAAACCATAGCTCATCAGTAATTCTATCTTAAGTTTGATCTTTTAGAATCAAGTAAACATTTACCGAAGTAAGTAGTTATTTACCGATATTTATACATAATTTATGTGATGAGCTATAGATATTTGCCGAAATCATATAGACATCTACCGAAGTTGATGAGGTAAGTAAGGTTATCTGTTAAAATGATATTATCGCACTCTTAGGTAATGATCATGACGTTATCATCCAACTCTAGCCTGACAGTTATTAATGAAGAGGACCGAAAGAATCGGTTTATCTCATCGATTCTTTTCTCTAGAGCAACCATCTTTCACCCTGCATCTCGTTTAACTTCTACGATGCAGTCAAAACTGATTCAAATCGCTCAAAGTGGTGGCACTGATCCAAATCACCCACTAGAAAGTGTGAATATTAATAGTTATGGAAAGAATTTCAGAGTTGATCTGCATGTAGATTATCTACTACAGCCTCATCGCGATATCCTCGAAACTATGCTGGCCTACGCTCAAACGATTCAATTAGATGATGCTTCTTATGAAGCCGGCGCACGTTTAACCTGGTCTCAGGTGTACCAAACCATTTCTGATGGTGAAATATCAGATACTCAACAAGATGGCTTCGACTCTTTTATTGACCGAGACGCGACCGTTTTATCAATGAGTATGTATGAATTAGCAACCCGAATGGGCATGGCGACCACTCGCGCGAACTACGATCAAATTGAACGCCGCATTACTCAATTAGCAACGGCTCACTTAGTGATAAATGAGCTTGATGAAGAGCAGAACGTAATTGGCAAAAAGCCATTAGAGTTTGTTCAAGATTACCGTTTTTATTGTGACCGAAGTAAATTTAAAACAGGCCGTAAAAACAGTAAGAACCTCACTAACCATGTGTTCTTAGTTCCAGACATGCGCCTGCTGCAGGCGATACGCGACCATGGCTATTATTACCGATTAGAACAGCACAAAATGACCAACTATAGTAAACCGTCAGTTCGTTCATTCTTAAAATACATTACCACGCATAAAGCTGAGTTCTTACACAACAAGAAGTTTGAGTGGGCACTCGATAGCTACATTCAATCTATTGCTTCGAAGGTAAGCCATAGTTTCCGTAGTGATCTCAGAAAAGATTTGCTAGCCAATGCCGTTCAAATCGAAAAAGACTTCAGCCTTCAATTTCGCGATATGGGGAATGGCATACAGATATTCTACATTGGGGAGGGTGAGTCATGATCACTCAATCTCTTGATAGCTTGATGGCTTCACCTGCTAGTCAAAACTTAAGTTTCAGCTTAAAAGGTTTACTTAAAGGACATGTAGGCATGTTAATTGCCGCGCCTAACGTTGGTAAGTCTCACCTAGCATTGTGTATTGCAATGGAACACGCTTCTTCAATGTCTTTACTCGGGATGAGCGCGGCCGATAAACCCGCAAAAACCTTAGTACTGAGTTCAGAAGATAGTGCCGGTGTCATCCAGTCTCGGATGAAAGAAAAGCTAGCTAATTGCACAGCCACTATAAAGTCAGAGCTAAAAAACAATCTCCACTTTCTAACGGATATTGAACCGATAGTGATTCCACCCGATAGCTCGGTCCAGGAACAGGCAGAACATAAGCAGCATTTAGATCAACTCAAGCAAACCTTCTCGGAATTCGACTTAGTGATAGTGGATACGGTGACGGAATCAATAGGCCGTTGTGAAGAGGTAAAACACGATCGCTTAATAAAAAATGTTTTTCAGAGCCTTGCCAGTGAATCAGGCGCCAGTTTGTTGCTTGTTCATCATGTGAATAAAGATGAAATCCGCGGTAACCAAGAGATTACCATGGCCTCAGGTGCAGGTTTAACGTCGATAATGCGATTAACAAAGTGCTTGTTTACGTTAAAGAGAAACAAAGAATCGTTGTCGATTAAATACCTTAAGAGCAATTACTTACCTGAAAATGAAAATCAAGAGTTCGCGGTTGAAGTGAGACAAAGCCTTACTATTAATCCACAGGTCTTTAGTTTGAAATCCAAGGCGCCTAAGCCTACGCGCTCAGCCCAAAGTATTAAGCAGAGCCCTAAAAAAATCACGCTGCCCGGGACTATTCCAGAACAAGAAGAAATTGAAGAGCGTAAAAACCTCAGGGACGTTTTGTAAGCTACCTTTCACACTTTCAAACAGCACCGACATTCGGTGCTGTTTTTTTATCTGACCCTGTTCGCACTCTTTGTTATCCGTTCATATTTTTTCGCTCAGCTTGTCCAGTTTGGATAGCCTTTAATTAAGGAGGAAGCATGGCGAACTACGCGTATTTAAGAGTCTCATCAGACAGCCAAGATGTGGCAAACCAAAAGCACGGGATCTATGACTACACCAATAAAGTTGGGATTGGTCATTTGGTGTTTGTTGAAGATGTGGTGACTGGCAAGAAAAAATGGCGGCAACGTAAATTAGGTGCATTAGTGGAGGGCATGACGAGCGGAGATTGCATCGTATTTGCTGAAGTTAGTCGAATTGCGCGTTCTACTTTACAAGTGCTTGAGGTTCTCGAAGTGTGTATGGAAAAGAATATAAATGTCTATATCGCCAAACAGAATTTACAGCTAGATGGTTCAATGCAATCTCGCATAACCGCAACTGTACTAGGACTTGCGGCAGAGATAGAGCGTGAATTTATCTCGATGAGAACTAAGGAAGCGCTTGCTGCTAGAAAGAAAAACGGCATGATTCTCGGAAGGCCGAAGGGCCAAGCTGAGAAGCTGAAGCTCGATGTTAAACGTGAACAAATAGAGAAGTATTTAAAGATGGGCTTGGGGATTCGTCCCACAGCCAAATTGATCGACGAAGCGCCGAGTACGCTGCGTGACTACATGAAGCGACGCGGGTTAACCCTTAAATTAGCTTAAGGGTTAAGAGAGTTGTGAAAAGTGCTTGGCAGGCGACATGTGCTTACCAAGAACGGCTGCAATAACTATGTGTTCTTGTTTCTGGATGTAATAAATCACATGGTGCTTTAAAGGAAACCGGAAGTAGTTTTTTCCCAGTTCAGAAACTTCTATGCCAAGCAGCTGGTTGTTCGCTAGTAATTCCATTGATTGCTTGAGCTCTGAAAAGTAAGTCGTCCATTGTGTTTGCCCCCATCGCTCTAATGTATAGCGACGAATCTCAATGAGATCAGATTGCGCTGCAGAAGAAAGCTTGTAGTGCATCATTAATCAAATTTACCTTGGTTAAGTGCGTTCATGAAGTCGTTACCGTCGACCAGGTTATCTGATAGAGCATCGGCCTCTGCTTGTTCGAATCGTGATTTCACCACCATCAATTTGAGTGCTTCAAGTTGTTCATATTCTTCACAAGACATCATCACCGCAACGGGTGAACCGTTCTTATTAATTTGTACAGGCTCACGTTGAACCTTCATCAGTAAGTCACCAAATTTGGTTTTAGCTGTATTAGCAGTAAGTGATTGCATAATATTCTCCTTTTCGTTCATTATAAACGAATCGAACGATTTAACCAATTTGTATGATTCTGTGATTGAAGGTACTCTGATGTAGTGTCCATAAAGGTGTAACTTTATGGACATTGCTCACAATCATCGAATAACTGTTCAGTTAGTCTTTATAATTTAAAGTGAACATGTACACTTGTGTATCACTATCTTTAAGTTCACTTTTGGGCCATTTTATGAAAATTGGTTATGCTCGTGTTAGTACCCAAGACCAAACGCTCGATGTTCAACTTGAACAACTTAAACATATTGGTTGTGACAAAATTTACCAAGAGCAAGCGAGCGGTAAATCTTCTGATAGAGAACAGCTTAACCTGTTGCTGGATTTTGCAAGGGAGGGAGATGTTATTCATGTTACCAAAGTCGACCGCATTGCTCGAAATACCATTGATGCTTTGCAAATTGCCGATCAGCTAGCGCAAAAAAAAGCGGGTTTGGTGTTTCATGACTTGGGGGATTTAGATATCAATAGCGATGTAGGTAGAGTCATTTATACGACCATATCGGCGTTTGCTGAAATGGAAAGAAAACGAATATTACAGCGTTGTAATGAAGGCAGAGAGCGTGCTCGCTCTGAAGGAAGGCATCTTGGCCGATTTCCTAATAAGACGCTTCATACACGTATTCAAGAGCTTGCAGGCCAAGGAATGAACAAGTATGCGATCAGTAAAGAGTTAGAGTGCAGTAGGACTACGGTCTATAAGGTTCTAGGAAAAAATATCTCTCTTTAGAATCGTGAAAAAAGCTGTTCTTTAAATGAGTAAAGAGCTGACTGACGTTGCTTCGCTCTGTCGGCTTCATACTGACTCTACATGCAAGCATATAGCAGCCAGCATGAACCTTTAACCCAATCATCACCTTTAACCCAATCATCTGAAACACGTTTTTGCCCCATTCCGCGTTACAACTGAGGTGAAAGTACAATATATTCGAAGACGGTTAGTCCTATAAAGGTTGTTGACTAAGCGACTAACATTTCAGTACCCAGAAATTCTAAAAACTCTCATACCAAACCACCCCTCAATTAAATAAGTCTTAACTACTGTATACCAGCGAGCAGCAGAATAGATTTAAGCTCGACAAGTCTACCTGAAAATAAATGTAATCTGGATATAAAACAAAGTTCAAGAGTTCTACATAAACCAAGGTATAGTGATATTCATAGTTATTTAATGAGGTAAACCTATGACTTTGATAGAAAAAGCAAAATATAGTTCGTTTAACGACACGCATACGTTCGCTAACTGTAAACTAAATCGATCTGAATACGGTGAATTTTTAGCTGATTATTTGGTGGGGGAAACAGACGGCTTCGTTTTGAACATTAATGGATCATGGGGCACGGGTAAAACGGAGTTTTTAAAACGAATGTATACTCATTTACTGGAGAGAAATCACCCGACCATTTACATCGATGCGTGGGAAAGTGATTTTTCTAACGTACCTTTAAGCGTTGTTACAAGCGAACTCATTACTCAACTAGAAAGTTTTTCCCCTGAAGGAAAAACAGACGAAGAATGGACAAGAACTAAGAGGTGTTTAGGCGCGTTATTGAAGACCTCAGTTTCAGCTATTTCAGTTGCAACAACTGGTACTTTAGTTGGTCAAGAAGTGTTATCTCCAATACTTGATCTATATGAGCATCCTGAAGCACTAACTGATAAGGTTACACAAGAACATGCGTCGCAAGTCGAAGCTGTCGCAGAAGTTAAGTTAGCACTTGCAGAGTTAGCCGATAACTTAAGCGCAATATTCGAATCTGAACTTCCGATCATAGTTCTAGTTGATGAGCTAGATCGGTGTAGACCTACCTATGCAATTGAAATGCTTGAAGTTATTAAGCATTTCTTTAATACTAAACACTTTGTTTTTGCAGTCGCTACAGATAGTGATCAACTTTGCTGTTCAATCAAGGCTGTGTATGGAAATGACTTCAACGCGGAGCAGTATCTAAAGAGATTCTTTGATCGAAAAATCAACTTACCTGAGCCTGATTTACACCAATATGTTCAGACACTTGATATTTTTAATCCAAATCCAATTGCAGTGGAACTGATGGGGATATCTAGGGCGAATATCGCTCACGTTATTACTAAGCTAGTCGAAGCATATAACCTAAAAATCAGGGATATAGATCAACTCGTAAGCAAACTAAATGCTTGTTTACGTTCTGCTGAAGAAACTCATTCAAGACAAAATAACAAGCAACTTATTAACTTTCCAGCTTTGGTTATAGGTTTGATTGAGCATCACCGAGAATACGAATCGTTCTATACTAGACGATTCAACAAAGTTGCACATCAGAAAGTCACCAAACCTGATGTCTTGTGGAGTGAAGATGTTGGTATGGATGACTACGTTGAAGCAACCATGAGTTATGTGAATTTAATGGAAGTAAGTTATACCGACCAATGGGGTCAGGCTATAAGGCAAAATGCTTTTCCCAGAGCTAGAGAGATTCTGCAAATGTATGATAGTCAATCAGCAGAGCGACATAACTTACTTAGTACATTGATGGATTATTCAAACAAATATCAAGCGAACAGCGCAAAATATTGGCTCTGGCCTGATTATCAAAAAGTGATCGAGTTAGCTGGTTACATAGAATAACAACATATTAGGCTCTTTAGGGAGCCTAATATGTTCTCTTGAACCGAATTCGTTATGTCTCTTGTAGTCAGTATTGAGTGAGAGAATTCAACCAGCTATACCCAGAAAAGTTAGAAAGTGTAATGGTTCGTAACTCACTTTTGTCCAAAAACGTGTTTCAGATGATTGGTTTCAAGAGTGATCACCGAGCGATTCTGTCGTATCTTAATTACCAAACAGCATTGACGCTATAAGAGATGGCCCAAGAAACATACCCCAGCATTCAGCCCTTATAAATAAAGAGCTGGCGACTCACATTGGACTTTTCTCTGAAATGGGCACAAAACCCCAGATACAAATACTGTGAGTATACTAACAATTGCTGATATGGCTTTTTAGATAGGAATATGGGGGGGGATTTGATTTTTTGATAGGTAAAATCTATTGGTAATTGATACGCTATTGCGTAATATTAGGGGTGTCAACACATACTGGAACTCTCTTTGAGGGTGTTGGTGTCGGAAGCGATTCCCCTAGTCAGTGAACAGGATAATCCAAGATAAAGACCAGACCAGATTTTTTATTTGTTAAAAGCACCTTTAGGGTGCTTTTTTCATATCTACTACTTTCTTTTAAGCACCGACTTTCCCTGAAGTCGTTGTGAAAGTATCCAGCTAACACGCTTGGCTTTACCCTTCGGTAGAGTTCCTTTACCCCAGTCGTCCACCTCATAAGCTGAATTGACTCTAAGTTTCAATTCATTGGTAGTGCCATTTGGTTTAGAAATACTAAAGAAGATAGCGTAATCAAATGCTTCCATGTAATGATAGGATTCGCCTTTCTTGGTCATGTAAGGCACAGCATAGTTATCGATAAGCTTATTTTTGATGAGATCCGGAAGTTCTATGCTGCATTGGTATCTCTCATGACACCAGTATCGCCCTTCCTGCCTAAAAAGTATTGGCCCATTTTCTTTCTCATCAGTAAAGCAGTGATTGGCGTAACTAACATGTAGTTTTACTGAGTTACCATCAACCTCGATGTCATGAGAGGTACTTTGTAGATGGGTTAAGTCATAAAAGTCGCCTTCAATAGTGAAACCTTTCCAAGTCATTAACTGTCCTTAACCTTCCTCTTAGCGCTTCGCGTAAGGATTTCTCTAGCCCATTCACTAACCGACTCGTGATCTTGGGCTGCAAGTTTCCACAGCGCTTTATCATTCTCTGTACATCGAATTTCTTGTTTTTTATCAAGAGTTACGTCCTGTTTAGGTCGCCCTCTTTTGCCGTTTTGAATTTTCATGATTTTTATTTTCTGTCATGACGTTATTTAAGTCAAGTCGTTTGCTTTCTATACATCAGTATGTATAGTATTTGTCATGACGTTAAATTGATCTCATATCGTAGGGAATGGAGAACATGATTTTTGAATTTTTTGATTGGAAAGTTAAGACTGGAATAATTATTACCGTTGCTCTTATGTTAAGTAGCGTTATTAGTTTCATTATTACGTGGACATCACCAGTACCAACGGATGCATTGTCAGCCGTAACTAAATATCTAAATTATCGTTGGTTTGCTTTCTTTGTTGTTAGCACATTGTCTATAGGGGCGGCAACAATGAAGTATCACGATAAAACATTAAGACGCTGCTAATAGAGAAAGTATGCGAAAAATAAGAGAATGGAAAATTAGTTCGACCACATTTATTCAATGGTCGCGTGGTACAGTAACAGCCAGCGGCAAGTCTAATTAGCGAGGGATAATTTGTTATGAACAGTGAAATTAATCCGAAGGGATTAACGTGTCTAATTAAGCCTACGGTTATGATTGATGATTACCAGGCCGATGTTTTAATGGTGTCCCTATCGCCAGAGCTCCCACTTTCTTGTTTTTCGTTGAAGCAATGCTTTGACGGAGTGTTATTTAAAAGCGGCTCTAAAGCAGAATGGGTCAGGCAACTCCGCGAAATTGCCGATAGTTTAGAAAGTAAAGGTTAGAGCACTTGGCAAAACTATTTTTTATTTGTGATCAAGTTATTTATAGCGATGACTATTTAGACTTTGGTTTAAACGAAGTAGTTGTACACGATATTTTCGAGGCAAAAAATCGTAAGGAAGCGGAACTGATTTTTTCAAAGATAAAAATTAGGACTCTGCGTTCTGGAACCATACGACATCGGTTAAAGATGGCTGGTTATAACGTTAAATTTGAGTTTCATCCACGATTGGATCACCCTCATCTTTATGCACTTCAAGCCAGTGGTTCGTTACGCACTCAATATCCTAATGTAGTGCATGCCTTGAAAGCTTACTCGGATGAATTGGATGATAAACATTTATTAAGAAATCGCATTGAACAATCGATTGAAAAAATAGAACAATCTAAGATATGGACTCATTACGACATCGTTCCAATGTAGAATTGATTTTGAGATTATTTAACGAGGAAAAATCGTGTCACGTCCATTACTTGATGATGCTGTATTAAAACTGATTGATGCAAAGCTAATGCTCAATGGTCACGTTACCAGTAAAGATATTTACCGTCATTTGGGCTTAGGCCGTCAAAAGGTGAGTAAGGTCTTTCAATACTATTTAGCGGCTAATCCAGATTCGATGATCTACGTTCCTGCTAAGAAAAAATATATGGTTACAGATTCCTTCAAACCGTGTTTTCTTGGTGAAGTTAAAGCGGGTGAGTTTGTTGATGCTTTAATCACTGTTTTTGGAACATTTAACGAGAGCGAAAACAAAAATGACTGACAAATTTAAGTATTTCATAATAGTTAGCCAAGATAGTGAAGATGTAGAGCGTTCAGAAGGGACTATTGCGTATTTTGCTAATCCAGTAGGCAAAGGCGATACAGTCTATTGGGATCATGAAAATGGGAGCAGTGGAGGTGTTATAAAAGTTGTAGAGCACCACCCTACTGTATCTATTCTTATTGTTAAAAAAATAGACTAGAGCCCCCCTGCTCTTACTAGATGTGCTTGTTTTCGTGAGCATATTAACTAAGAGCAAAATGTTTATAGAAGTAATCACTCTCCTTAGTAGTGTCCCCTTACCTCTCACGATGCAGTAAAAGGTGAATGACTTCGTCTTTATCTTCACTAACAATTTCAACGCGATAAATCCCTTTGGCTTGCAGTGCTTTAATTAATAATTTCAACCGATGGGTTTTCACTGTCATGGCCAATGGCTTTATTTGATTGCTGTCTTCATCAAATCCTTGCTCTACGCTTTTTTCTTTCATGTAGAGAGTGTCTCGTTCAATCTCTTTTTCTATATCTTCCAGCATCGATGGGAATTGATACTGCTCAAATAACTCCGTTAACATGATATAGAGTTCGTCAGCCTGTGAAAATTTGGCTTGATACTCGAGATTCAGTCGATTGATATCCCATAGCTTTTCTTCAAGGTTACCTGTTCCACTGCGGCCAATACTGAGCATTGTCTTTAGTTCATTTTTACATGTCGAAAACTGAGGGCGCTTTACTTTTGGTTTGATGAACTTTACTAACAGCTCGTTTCTTCTTTTAGTTGTCCAAAATCCGCCTTGCTGACTCATCGTGCAATACAGTCCGAGAAGTGAATTTGTTACAAGTTCATCAAGGGCTTGATAGTGTTTAAGGTTCCGACTCATGAGTTTATTCTATCTAGATAACTGAAGCCTTAGTTTATCAGAAAAGTAGCGTTAACATCTTAGAGAGGCGTATCACGATAATTGGAATTTGATAAAAGATCTCATAAGTTATTCGGTAGTTACCCCCTGAAATTGTGTATAAATTATGACCGATCAATTTTGCATGCAAAATCTTGTTTTTTCTTATTGACTTTTTAATGGCTTATCCGTAGTATTAACCTTGTAATCAGGCGTTAACGCCAGTCTCAAAGGAGTAATACAATGGGTAAAATCGTCGCAATCGGTAATGAAAAAGGTGGAGTCGGTAAAACGACTTCTGTTGTGAATTTAGCTTACTACTTTTCTCATGTGCGCAATAAAAAAGTGTTGGTTGTAGATATGGACCCGCAATGTAATTTGACGGATAAGTATTTTGACCAAGATGATGAGAGTAAAGCGAAACCCGCCTCTATCACTCGAAAAGTCGGTGAGGCGAATGTCATTTCATTCTTCGATGAAGAGTTCTATGGTAAGCCTGTCGAGCTCAATTCTAATCTTCATATCTTTGGTGCTACTTTCAACATCAGCAGTCTTAACAACTGTACAAATGATGAAATTGGCTTCTTTGCTGACAACATCAATAAATTGTCTGAACAATACGACTACGTATTTATCGACACCGCCCCTTCTGTTGGAAACCTGCAATACTCGGCCCTTATCGCGTGTGATGGTTTATTGATTCCTACCACAGCAGAAGAAGACAGTTTTCAAGGTGTATCGAAGATCCTTAAATCTGTAGCGCGTATCAAAAGCACTTATGGTTTGGATGTATCTGTATTAGGTATGTACCTAAACATGGTGAAAAAAGTCCCAACTCAATTGCAAGATTATTTCGCTACCAAGTTGTCTGAGGATTATGGCGACCTGGTATTCAAGACTCAGGTGATCCATACAACTAGAGTTTCAGAAGCCTCAGCGTTCAAGCAAAGCATTATTGAGTATGACGCGAAAAAAGCTGAATACATCAACATCGATGCTTTGATGCAAGAGTTTGAATTGAAAGCGGAGGCGTTGTCATGAGTGGTAAGAAAGACTTTAAATCTTTAATGAGCAATAAGTCTAAATCGTTGCTCGATGAAGAAATCAACGAGGTAAAACCTGGTGAGAGTGTTGTTCTTATCCCTAAAGAGGACATCTATTCATCTGAACAGGTACGCAAATTCTTTGATGAAGAGTACATTTCCGAACTGTCTAAAAACATGGACGATATCGGCCAGATTCAACCCATCGTTGTGACTCACAAAGATATTCGTGGCTACAAAATACAAGTGGGTGAGTGTCGTTGGAGAGCGGCAAACCTGAGTGACAAAATCACTCACGTAGAATGTTTGGTGCGTGACGCGGGAACCGTGTTAGCGCAACTATCAGAAAACCTTCATAGAAACGACCTTACTCCTTTTGAAACGGGCCGCGCTTTAGAGCTGCTAATGGAAGAGCAAGGGATTGTTGAGAACAAAGATCTAGCCAATGTTGTGAGCTTATCTGAGTCTCGTATTAGCGCTTTTCGAAAGGCGGCTCAATGCCCTCCTTATATTGAGCTTGCTTATCACAATGGCATTATCCGTGATGTTGATACGGTCAACTCTCTACGTATTGCAGGAGAACTCAGTGAGGCAGAAACAAAGAAACTTCTTAAATCTCCTGTCTCACGTAAAGAAGCTAAAGAGCTTGTAAAAAACCTAAAGGCTTCTAAGAAAGAGGCTAAATCAAAACAAGCAGATGAAGAACAACCTTCCCCTGAGCATCAAGAAGTAACTAATGAAGAGCCTTTAAATGAAGTCACTCAAACTAAAGTACTAGGAGTTACCCCTACCCCACAAAATAATGGAATAAGAATATCGTTTGAAGGTGAGCAAGGCTTCATTGATCTCAATGGCCAAGCCGAAAGTGGCCAAATAGTTATTGTACTCGATTCTAGTCCAGGGAAATTGACAGTACCAGCCAGAGATATTGTAGTGATTGGGTATCACTCGATAGAACATGTCCACTAATAAAAAAAAGTTGGCTCAAGTAGTGAATACTCATCGAGCCAGCCTAATTAAGTTGTACTCATTACATTTTGAAGGCAGTGCTACTCAAGCCATTGAACAAATAACGACTAGAGCCGTCGATCGGTCCTATGTTGCTCATAGGTCCCCCCCTCCAGGTGAAGTAATAAAATCTTGGGTTATTGAAAGTCGCGCTCCTCAATGGGCTTGTAGAGCTTCCTTTGACTTGTTGATTGAGCTTGATTGGTTGCCAAATACTGATATTGAAAAAGCTATTACAGCTCGCTTTCTTCTCTTGAATGACTACCCAATCAATGAAAGTTGGAAAGTGTTATTAGGCGAGTGGCTAGAACTTGCAAAGCAAGCACAAAATGAGAACTCTGGCGAATACGAATAACTGAACGTTAGTTGCGGCGTTTTTAAATAATGTAGAAGAACAACGTGAGACTGAGAACTTGGCGCGCGTATGCTATTTGAGAAGACTAAATCCAAACTTCTCACAGACCAAGAATCAATGAGCGAAGATTGGTCGCGTCAATGCAGTCAATGACACAAAAAAACAAACAAGAGAATCCGTCATGATTTTTTCATATGAACAAAGAATTAAGCACTTACATGAGCTTTCTCAATTACCTAGACAATCACTTTGTTTTCAGCTTTTAACGATCATGAACCTTTGTTATCACAACTTGGATAATGACAAGGTCGAACGATTGAAATTAGATGATGAAACCTTTTTCTATGAGGCTAATTCACTGAAAGAGCAGCTACTCGATGTGCCGAGTCTTAGTAACTCTCATAAGGTTCTCTATCTCCTACTCGATGCGGGTTTTATTGAGCGACGAGTGTTAGATAAAGATGGCCAAGTCGTTATTGGTGATAGCTACCAAAGAAACACGGCCAAAATATATTGGCGTATATCCGACAAAGGGTTAAGTGTTTTCGGTTGATTAAATATTCTAGGAGTTAAGTTATGAACGAAGAACTATTTAAGTATTGGGATTCAGATAAGGCCAAGAAAAAGCAAACCGCTATCACGCGTTTAAGTAATGGTTTAGCCAAGGAGCTTTTAGGAGACCGAAATACTAAGTCGCTGTTTAGTGATGAAGAAATTGAAGCTATCGAAAAAGCTAGAGAAGCCTTGGATAGTGTCAAACATAAGTTCACTCACCTTAAAGAGAAACGACTTAGAGATGAGCAACAAAGAAAACGAGCTAAAGACGCTAGACAGGCTTTAGCTAAGAAGCTTTCTATTGCATACATTAAAGGCTCAGGCTCGTATCCGCTCACGACTTTTTCTAGAAATCACTTCTACCTATTATGTATGTTGAATGACCTACGAACTGGTTACACGCTTAGTTTCAACGATTTAGATGTTGAGGATTCCAGTGGTGTGGTAACTCCTGATGAAGAGCATTTTCGACGAATGAGAGATTACAATGTTGATACTCTTAAACGAGAGCTAGAAGAACGTGTGATTACTTGGGTTCTCGGTGCCTGGACGTATTCTGGAGAGTTAATAAATGAACCTGAAGCGAGACTAGCTGATCTGACTTCAAAGCTCGATGCGGCTTTTGTAGGTACAGTCGATGAAAGATACAAGGGGCAAATAGAGCGTCTTGAAAAATATAATCGGGCCATTGATGCAAAAGTTAAACGATCTGAATTTAAGATTGTTCAAGATTGATTTGATCGGTATCCCTTCCTTACTTCTTTTAACGTTCTTTTCTATCAAACTCAAAGGGCGTTAAATCGACACTCGATTTTGCATGCAAAATTGCTCATGATTAATTTAGAAAATATGAGAATATTTCTGTTAGGCCTAACTCAAAGCTCATTGGACGCGTGGAGAGTGACTTTCAATTTCGCATTGTGACTTTTGCATGCAAAATTGGACAAGCACGTGTGCTCTACCAAATAATGTTCGTTATGGCATAGGTTAATTATAACAGTTGATTAAGGTCGATGAGTTAGCCTCCACCTAGAACAATTGAGCCTTGCTTTGGGGTTACCCTTCGGGCAAGGCTTTTTGCTTGTATCTTTCATCTATGGCCTAAGAGTGACATCACCCTGGTGAGTCACTGCGTGCCGCCCCAGAATGTGCCTCTCTACAGCCCTAGTTAAAAGGATATCGCTGCAATCCTGAACGCCTCCGCTACTACGTAGCTGCGCTTCGTCGTGCCTCCTAATTGCCTTTCACTGACTTTAATTAAGGTCGAGTAAGGGCTTGTTTTCTTATGTGCCGATTTTCCTTTCGACTCGCCATCATTTGATGGCGCTCGCAGGCTGTTAACCCTCCTCAAATCAGAACCTTATCTACAAGGGTAAATGAACGCTACGCGCCCCTGCAGAGAAGAACCATGTTTGAGGAATGGACAGCCAAGCGGCTCCATAAAAGTGATACTCAAACAAAAAGGAAACTCCCTATGGCACAACGAAATTCAACCCCAACTCTCTCTACATTAAATTCAGCGACCAACGTTTCGTCGTTGGCACGCGAAAGCTCACCAAAAAATGATATCTCTTTGTGCGAAGGGCAAACCGGTTTCATTCAACTCATTGATTGCAATTCTAAGCAGGTTCTAGCACAGCGGGAGGGATTAAATGATGAAGCGTCTTTTGAGTACCTAAAAACGAACGTCTGGAACATGAGTAAAGATGTGGTTATGCAGTTTGTGGTGCAAACCGATCATGTTCATCCGAATAAGTTTTTCGGTGCGGTACTTAAACATTCACTGGTTAGGGTCTACCACAATCAACTTACTAACAATGAGCCTGTGGGTGTGAATCCATTTTGGGAAGGAACTGCAGATTCGGTGGATGAAAACGAGACCATTATCAATAGTGAACAATGGGATGCTTTTGATTCAGACGGTCATTGGATCGGTACTTCGGAATGTTAAGTGGAGGAATTTTACATGACACAGTTATTTGGTAACACCACAAACACGCCGCTCCGTCAGCAACTTAAAATGATGCGTCAGTCAGAAGGTGCGGTGAATACACCTACCTTATCATCTCGACGCTTAGCAATGACGCAGCGTTTGAATCATTTGAAAATGTTCAGTCGTGGTCAAAGCCCTGAACAATTAGGTGATGTGGACGACTTGAAAGGGTTGAACGTTCGTGAAGCTATTAAGGTTCAAGGTAAGGAATCTGAATCATTCCTTACCTTGAACTATTGTGGCTTAACTCATGTCAAAATAAATGTGTGACTGACCTAACTCCTACACTACAATTTAAAGTCGAGTGTTAATTGAACACTTTCACACTGTTTTCGCTATTTCAGATACACTCATCCTACGAAAAACCTAAATTGACCTGATTTGGGATTGAATCAGAGCATGATGGACCAGCTCTGACAGCCCCTCTCCAGCCCTAAAGCGAAGAAACGTTAAACGGTGCCCACAAAGAATGCACTCAAACGGGTCAACCTTCACATACCCTTTCAGCATGGCGGCGTAACCGGGCATTTCTGGTGAGTCTTTAGGGGCGATACCTAAGGCATCGTAGACCTTAGGGTGCATCTCACCACGACGTCGGTTCGATAGAAAACCAAAGTATCGAATCATTTTGAAGTGCTTATCTGGTATATGCTCAATCATGCGCTCTATCAGTGCTTCTGGACTCAAAATGAGGGATTCAGTCCGACCATTCCTATGATTAAGATAATCAAACGTCACTAAGCCTCCCTGGAAATCATGTCGTAACCTAGACGCTGATATGGGCGGCCGCTTTAGGTATCGACCGAGGTAAGTCATGGTGGGGGTCACATTGGCCGTTTTCTTTGCAAAATGCAGCTTCCATCGACGGGCAATATTGGCTGGTTAAAAATCGTGACCAATCTTGCTCATTGCGAATGAAAGGGCAGCCCTCTCCACTCAAATCTAACTCTGAGTAATGGGAGCCGAGAAGTTGAGTGATGGCGGCACGCCAACACTTTTCAGTGGTCTTCGCTTTAAAGAAAATGGGCTTCCATAGGCCTGTCCTCTTACATAAGCCCCCACGTGTGGCAGACAAATGGATGTGCACATTCCAATTCAGCTTTCTACCGTAGGTGTGAAGTGCACAGAACACCCCGATATCAATATCCAGTTGCTTTGCCCATCCTAAGAAGATTTTGGCTGCGCAACTAAAGAGATGATTGAGAAGAAATCGATTATCTCGAAAGATGGGCCACAGTGTATGTGGAAGCGTCAACGTAACGTGTTGATACTCACACTCAGGAAAGACATGTTGTTGCTTTCGTCTCCACCGCTCTGTCGACACCGTCGCCGGTTCTGCCTGGTTCATTTTGCCTTTCACTTCCCGGCAATCCGTTGATATACGTTTCGTCTATTCGCCAAGATAAAGCTATTGGCTTCTTCTTTTTGTGGGCTCGATGTTCTAACAATGGCACATACTTTATCACTCAACGCTTACTGGTGGCGAAGTAATCCCGCACTTACTGGGGGTAGACAAAGAAGTGGCTTTGATGTGATGGACGCACCTCCCTTATCTAGGCCAATATAATCAATTTATTAAACCCAAAAGGTAAATTACAACTACAGTTAATGAAACGAATAAGTCAGCGAAGTGGAACAATGAACGTCAAACGTGCGACATTATCGATTCACGTATATCTAACGACAGTGATAATATTGGTTGTAGTTTTAACATCAGGGATACAAATCTGGCTAACGAACAAGGGGTTATCAGAGCTTATTTTAGAGGCGAATGCTAAGTTGTTCAACCGCATTGCGATAGAGACTCAGCTCCAACTTAACAAGCACTACGGTACCGCATTTACCGCTATTGGCGCTTTCACAAAAAGTTACGCCGTAAATTCACCAGATATAGAAGTGCGAGAAAAATTGATTCCTCAGCTCGCTCAGCTATTAAACGAATTCCCCCATGTCACGTCGTACTCTTTTTATTATCCTTCAGGTGACCTCCTTTCTATAGCTAGAGTCAATGACAAAGCTATGGCTGAGCGGGGGGATTTAAACACGACCGTAAAATTTATTATCGCCCATAACCATAAAGGAATACTGAAAATTCGAGGGGTTGATAAGGACCTTCAGCTCATATCAGAAATCGAGCCAGGGAAGGCGATTCTGTACAAATCACATCGCTGGTTTAGTGATGCGCAAGAAGCGACCGCCTTAATTTCCACACCATCAATCCACCCGACATCAGAAATGTTGGGTGTATTTATTTATCGTAAAAACGATCAAGGTGTTGTTATTTCTGCGGAAGTGTTGCTAGAAGACCTACAACAAACCCTTACCGATACCTTGACCAACGCTTCATCTCTTCGCGTTCTTTATAATGATGAAGGACAAATTTTTGCAGTCAGTGACAGCGCAAATAAAACTGTCCCTAAAGTTCAGATGACACGTAGACTTGACTTGTTACCTAATAAAGCAATCAATTATGCAATTAAGCGAAAGAAAAGAGATGGGCAGCTCGGTATGTTCTACTTTGAAGGTGAGAAATGGTTTGGGCACATAGCCACGTTTGGCCATTCTTATGGTCAACAATTTCACTTACTTATGGCAGCTAAAGCTGATGATTTGTTTGATAATGGTGTATTAATTAAAAAACAAACAATCTACACCTCTTTATTGATACTGTTGCTTATATTACCGGGAATTTACGTTATTTCTATGTATATATCGCAACCCATTAAGCGAGCGACCCGCAAAGCGAAAGATATTGAAAGCTTCAAATTCGATAAAGAACACGTTATTCAGCACTGCTATATACGAGAAATAGCCGAACTCAATCAAGCGCAAAGTGCAACTCAGTCAACCATCAGCCAATTTATTTCTTTGACGAACAATATCGCTAACAAAGAAAATCTCGATGAAATACTGAGTTTGGTATGTCACGACACCGCACAAGCAGTGGAGGCGAGTGGTATATTTTTGTATCTGCACGATATCGATAATGAGGTGCTAGTCCCCAAGTATGTTTGGTATCAAGGTATGGAAGCGCATCAAGCTGAGGCGTGTCCACTGCCTGTCAGTGAAGCAAAGAAGATAATGGAAGAATTGTTTGCTGCTAATAAAGTGATGACATTCGAAGCAGAGGAGATAGAGCGACTTAATCTCCCTTGGGATCGTGTTCGTCGTGGTAAAGTAGTGTGTATGCCACTGATGGATCGTTCAGGCAGTGTAATTGGTTCGTTTGGATTGTTGTTTGAAGGAGACAATGCGCTAGAACGCTATCACTCTTACGAGGATTACTTAACCACGTTACTGGGTTTTACATCGGTTACTATCGAAACCCACGAACTGATAGAGGCACAAAAGTCGCTCCTTGATTCATTTATTCAAGTATTTGCCGGTTCATTAGATAGAAAGTCACCTTACACCGGAAATCATTGTCAACGTGTTCCGATCATTACTGAGTGGCTAACCAAAGCAGCACAAAATTCACAACATCAGGCATTTGAAAACTTTAGCTTAACCCCAAAACAATGGGAAGAGCTAAAGATGGCGAGTTGGCTTCATGATTGTGGCAAGATCACTACACCTGAACATATCGTTGATAAAGCAACAAAATTAGAAACCATCTATAACCGAATTCACGAAGTGCGGATGCGATTTGAAGTCGTTAAACGTGAAAAAGAAATTGAGTTACTCAAAATACATTTCGGTGAGCTGCCTGATGACGTGCTAAAGTCATTAAATGAGCATAATAACCAAGTTGATAATGACTTTGAATTTGTTGCGGAACTTAACTTAGGGGGGGAGTTTGTTGATGATGCTCATATCAGTCGTTTGCATGACATCGCGCAGAGAACTTGGACAAGGACACTAAGTAAAACGGCAGGGACATCGTGGATTGAGCAACATCGAAGCCAAGAGCACCAACCTATACCTGCGACAGAGTGTGTACTAGCCGACTTACCTGAACACCTTGTTCCTTGGAATTTCCCAAGAGAAAATGAAGAGTGCTTCACTCTAAAGGCACCTGATTACCAAGCTAACCTAGGCGAAATCTATAATTTATCGACTCGTAGAGGAACGTTGACAGATGAAGACCGATTTATTATCAATGACCACATCATTCAATCAATCAACATTCTTAAGTCATTACCTTTCCCTAAACATATGCGCGATGTGGTTAAAATAGCCGGCGGTCACCATGAAAAAATAGATGGAACCGGGTATCCCATGGGATTGAAAGGGGATGAAATGCCGCTAACGGCCAAAATTATCGCTATAGCTGATGTGTTTGAAGCTTTGACAAGCACAGACCGTCCATACAAGAAAGCGAAGACACTATCTGAATCAATAAAAATTATGAGTTTTATGGTTAAAGAGAGACACCTTGATCCAGACTTGTTCGAGCTGTTCTTGTCATCAGGTGTTTATCAACAATTTGCTACAGAGTTTATGGAACCAGAACAACGGGACCAAGTTGACTGTACACACTATTTTAAAGACAAGATATTAAATAACTTGTAGGTATAACGGCCATAGATATAGGGCGCCATGTTGATTTACTTTACGAACTTGTAGTTATGTAAGTGCGTCATAAACCCCGCATTCTCTTCGCCGAGTACGAATATTAAGAGTCTCCAACCCCAAGGATAATTGAAAAGGCGAAATTGCTAAATAACTATGTCTATAATGCTCAAAGCTTTGTTAAACTTAATGAGAAAATCGTAAAGTTCTTTTATGGCAAAGATTTTGTCACTGGCCTCTTCCGTCAAGATGTCGCTGATTTACTTGGCTACAGTAAAGACCATTTTGGTAGGCTTATTGTGAGAGTGAACCTTGGTACATGGGCGAATCTATTGTTATGTATGGGAGTGCCTATTAACCAACTGTTTGACTTTAATCGGCCTAAGTAATATCCAATGTTGAGTTCGTGTGTTTTGTCCGTCAAAAAAGTTGCAGCGCTGCAACGTTGTGACTACTCACCACCCGTTGGGCGATGCTTCTTATTTCGCTAATCAGTGCTCGATAGGGGGAGTGACCGGAGCGCTGTGATAGCCGCCAACTTTTGAAAAGACGTGTATTTACTAGACTATTCAAGTTTAGGTGATTACTTAACTTGTGCTGCTCAAGTGAACATGCCGCACGTAATGGGCACATGTTCATTTTTGATATCGATTAACAAAGCGACTCCGCCAACCTATGCAGCGCCCATGGGTACTAAAGAGTCTAATGTTTCTAGGCTCGAAAAGGGAACAGGAAACCCTACTATTAAAACACTAATGAAATACGCTAAGGCGTGTGGTTGCCAATTAGACTTTGGCTTCACACACGCTTAGACGTTATATCAAAATCTCTAACCTAAGAGGCCGTTGCGATAGCAACGGCCTCTTTCGTATAGTTAGCTTGGAATTTGTCTAACAACTTTCGTAAAAATATAATACGAAACCTATTGGGACGGTAAAAAATATTGACTAAAATAACGTCAATGGTAAAGCATTTTGACCAGTGAATTTAAGGGGGATCAATGAGCGTTGTACCAGATTACAAGCTATCAGAGCTAAGAATCGTAATGTTCGAATCTTGTCCCAGGGTAAAAAATGAATTTCGATTACACAACAGAAGCCGATGAATCTTGCTTACCTGCAGCGAGAGATCACCGGTCGATCGCCCATGACCAGTTTACTTGATGTTCTCAAGGAAGCTGACTTGAGAATTGGATCTAGCGATCATTTTAAAACCGTAGACGAACAAGAAAACCTTGACCGTAAAAGCTAACAGTAACGTATATTATTCTGCCTCTACGGAATGAGCACGAATATAGGATTAAAACGACTAAGTGGAAGCCAGCATGGTATTAGCTTATAAAGAAATACTGAATGTGCTTCGTCGTTTTATTCACAATAACTGCATTACGTAACGCCATTGGGCAAGTCGCAAACGCAAATTTTATTTCCCGAAATCCTTCTATGTGGGGAGAAGGCACAACATCCAGCGCCTCGGATGCTAAGAAGCTTGGTGTTATTATTCATTGGCATGTAGAGAAGAAATCAACCTGTATCTACTTTCTGCTTAAACGCAGCTCCTCTTCAGAAGTCACCTTTATGATTGAAGGCGTATTACATCACGGCACCGAGATGGATTTTGACCGACAGTATGTCGATAGTCATGGTTTTCTATATAAGTCCGACACCGAAACCGCTGTTTTTAATTCTGTATAATTAATTGGAACCGACCACGCATTATCACAAAATCTCACACTTATCATATGTACACAGGAACGTAACACCTATACGTTCATTTACTTTTACAACTATCAAAAAGGTTTAAATTTGCATATGAATAAAGTGTTACTTTTGTCTTCTGTACTTGTGATTACACCGCAAGCCGTTCAGGCCTCAAGCAACCATGATGTTGCTGATAGTGTTATCGCACAGCAACGTACAGCGCTTGCCGAAAACACTCAAGGAAAAGGGTTTGGCCCTCAATCTCCACGTGATATAGACAACCTAGCAGGAAATAATACCCGTTACTTTGGGAAAGCGCCTGAATACTCACAAATGAACCTATGTAATGTTCACTTTCATAGAAATGCAGAGCATAAGGGCGGTGAATTTAACGTTTACGCAGGTAATGGTGACGGCAAAGGCAACAATACTGGCTATGTTTATAACGGTAAGTTAAGTGACGCTGAGCTTAAGCCGTTTAAAGATACTGTCAGCGCTAAAGGCCATAGTCAACTAGAATCAGGTGATACTATTGAGCTTCACTACGTTCATTCAACGGCCCAAGTTAAGCCAGGACCAACTCTCGGGGCATGTTTAAGTGAGTCAACTTCTAATCCGCAATTGCGTGTAGAAACGCAAGTATTTGTACTTGTTAATGATAAAAGTGCACTTAACTTCGTTGATTTGACCCAATTCGAGGTGAAAAATGGAGTCTATCAAGCAATAAACATCCCGAAAAATACCGGTAAACCGATTCGATATGCTGGTTCAACAACTGGCCCTAGCTACAATAAACAGGCATCTCCACTGCAAGTGACTTGGAGTGTACGACCAAAAGTGGCGAAGGTAGACATTGCCTCTGTAGCACAGTGGTTAGCAAGCAATGAGTTCGATGAAGACCATGCTCACGGTGTTCGCAACCTTGTTATGAACCCAGACTTGTTATCTTCGGGTCACTAAGCCACGACTGTTTCTGGTTTGTAGGTGAGTAAGGCAGTCGATATATGTATGCCATAGCATCAAGGTAGAGCATCGAGCGAAGAGCCTTAAACTCCGCCAAATTTATTAATGGCCCTTCATCATCAATTCACCGAATGAACTGTATTGTAAAGGTGTTAGCCTGATAAACGCTGATGCTTGTCGACTGTTAGTAAATTGTGTCCCATCACCCAAATTAGCATAAAGTATGAATGGGGTAACCTCACCAACACCTTCAAAATATATCAAAGTTTGTAGTTTGTTGTGCATTGCAGGTGAAAATCAAGTTCATCGAGTAAGATCAAAGAGGGGGGGGGGCCCTCTTAATTAACCTTAGTAGTTCAGTATTATTCTTTCGTGATTTCGATGCCTAAATTGAAATTATCTACTTCGGAACCTTGCCATTCAGCAACTCCAATTTTGGTTACTCCTGAATATGCACCGGAAGGTAGCACATCATTAAGGGATTCTTCAAAGAATGCATTGAAGCTAGAGATCGTAGCACTTTGACAACTTACAGTTGTATTCATCTCTCGCCAAGTGCATTGATTGCTCCTTCTCATCGTAATTATTACTGGATGTTCACTCCCTGTTTGATTATTAATAGCATTGACCGTGACATATGTATTAACACCAATACCAGCACCTCCCCAAACTAGATCTTGAGGTCCATCAGCATATTTTTCTGGTCTATCTATATCAGATTCATTTTTCATGTCTTTAATAATGAAACCACGGTTTTTCCCATCTGTATTGTGAGTATAACTACTACTTTCAGTTACAGTGCCCAATGGTTGGACTTGGCATATTAGGTCGTTGCTTTCACTATCTTGAGTGACTAAGATTTCTTGACTACCTTCGAATAAAATATCACCACAAGTAAACCCTGTAACATGGTCATCACCCATTAACATTTCATGAGTGCTACCTTCATTGACATTGACAGATGGATCATCTAACCAACTTGAACGCTTGTCATAAACTCGTTCGTTACTAGCTGTAATCCAACCATTGATAGAATCGGCAGTCAAGCCGTCTGTATTCATAACAAAAGGCATAATCGGAGCATCTGTATTATTTTTAATTACAATTGTAAAAGCAGATGTATTAAATGCACTTGTTATTAAAATTGTAGCAATAGGTAATTTCATAATTTTCTCTATATGTCAGTGGTTTAAACTAATTTAGTACATTATGTTTTATATATGTGTGACCTATATCTTAATTATTTAAATAACAATTAACCCACATTTAAATTTATGAAAATCACACATAAATGTTAATTTGTATATATATAAGCCTGTAAATTAAAAGTATATATATATTCACCTTATTGAGTTGTAGGAATATTCTCTAATTGCAGTTTTGGTGATGAGTGTCATATACAGCTAATTATTAGAAAGTTGCCAAGTGATCCGAAAAATATACCTAAAGGAAATTGGCATTAATGTTAAATTACAGACGTGGGCTTTTTCATGCGTCACACAAAATACTCATTAAAGGGTCGGCCGGGAATTTGAAGTGGCATAGTGAATTTGGCCACCTGATTAAGAGGTGGAGTATGATCATCTCGATACTAAAACAGATGACAATATGACTAAGCGTGAAAGACGCATTTTTAACCCAGAATTCAAGCTTGAATGCGATCAACTAGTGCTTGACTAGGGACGTACCTACAAAGAAACCTGCGAAGCGATGGGTATTGGAAGAACAACGTTAGAAAGCTGGATAAGGCAACTCAAAGTTGAAAGAGTAGATAAGGCTCCCAATGCATCGCCACGGGCTCCAGAGCAAAGAGAAATCCGTGACCTTAAAAAGAAAATCAAGCGTATTGAAGAAGAAAAGGACATTCTAAATCGTCAGTTCGTGGTAACGGAATAGAATCAAGTATGGTGCGGTGATGTGATCTACATCCGGACTGAGCAAAGGTGGTCTTATCTAGCGGTTGTCATTGACTTATTCGCACGAAAAGCCATCGGTTGGAATGTCTAACTCACCAGATAGTGCCTTGACGGCAAGGCGCAAAGCATGGCTTATGAGAACCTTGGAAGACCATCTGGCGTGATGTACCACTCGGACCAAGGTTGCTACTATACGAGTAAGAAATATCGTCAGTTGCTATGGAAATATCGAATTACTCAAAGTATGGGTAGGAAAGGAAATTGCTGAGATATCCCTATGGAGCGAGTGTTCAGAAGCTTGATAACGGGATAGGTGCCAACGAATGGTGATAGAAGTTTTATAGAGGCGAGCCAAGCCAATAACAGATTATCTGGTTGGTTATTACAATCAACATCGACGACTTCATACATGGTATTGACTAAAGGGATAATACTGTTCGTTGTACACCAAAAGTAACTCTGACTAAATTGTGAGAATCAACTTAAACTTTGTGGCTCCACTTTGTGATAGAAAGTGATATCTGGTTCTTGTTCAAGCAGTCCATTAAGGCCTCTAAGTAGGTTAAGGAAGTGCGTTTCTTTGCAATGTGCGTCAAAAGCTGTTTGATCAGCAAACTGTTCTTGAAATAAGAACTTTCTATCATCAGATTCATCCTGAAATAAATAATAACTAATGCAGCCAGGTTCATTTAAAGTTGGTATTAGCATTGCGCTGAGTAGTTCATGCAACTTCTTTTCCTGTCCGGATTTTGCGTAAAAGTGTGCAGTTAAGTAAATCATTGTATTTCCTTAGGTTATTGGTTATTGATATCGACCTTCACGTTGAATAAATTCAATCTTGTATCCATCGGGGTCTGTAATAAAGAAGAAGGTTACCAGCGGTTTCTGCTCGTAGTTTTATGATTTGATATCTGAAGTTCCAATACCGCAGTTCGCCAGACGTTTATGTGTTTTCTCTATACACTCGACACTGACTGCTAGGTGTCCATAGGTATTACCATGAGCATATGGAGTAGTTTGATTATGGTTGTGTGTCAACTCAAGTTCAAAGCCTGTTTCGCTGTTGGCAAGGTAAATTAGGGTAAAGTCATTGAGCTGATATTGAACAGTGACTTCAAGTTCTAGCGCATTACGGTAGAGGTTTTTAGGTCGTGCACTCTTATCATACTGTGAATCAGCTTAGTCATTATTTTTCCTCAATTGAAGTCAGGATAGTAATGAGTGAATGAACCAGGCTGGTAGTACGTGAGTACGACAAAACTTTTTATGAAAGGCTATTATTTGATTTAAATGCAATCATATACGTTAATCGTTATCGTTTGCTGGAGTAAATTAAACAAGCACAGCGAAGCAGGGAGGCAAAATTACCTACCTCACCATTATGCTCTAGAGCCTCTGTGTAGACTGTTGATATGAAGCGTGGCACGGTAAGATTCTGAGAGTGAGCAATCTCTTCTAGGACCAGCCAAAAGCTCGATTCGAGTTTTACGCTGGTTGCATGTCCATCTATACGAATCGAGCGGGTAACAAACTGGTAACTTTCTGTTGGCTGATGAGCAAATATTTCACACATAAGGAGCATGTTGGTTGTTGAATAACTATATTATTCTGTCTGAAAATGATTTGTTAATCAATTAATTGGTAAATTACTTACATTTTCCGGGCACGAATTGGCCAGGTACGCATCTACAACGCGGTAGAACCGGCGACGGTGTCGCCTGAGCGGCCTACGGCCGAAAACAAAGAGACTCAACCGACTAGGGTGCTTTGCATGAATCGTTTATCCTATAGACCATGTTTCCGAATAAGCCCATCAAACAATGCTTCAATGCCAACGATACTTGGCTCTAAAGAGTATCGATGCCGCCATGCTAACTGCACCCATCACAAATACATTCACCAGACGTGTAAATCTCGCTTTTGCAGCAGTTGTGGCATTAAAGCGACAGAGCGGTGGATACGAAAGCAACAACATGTCTTTCCTGAGTGTGAGTATCAACACGTTACGTTGACGCTTCCACATACATTGTGGCCCATCTTATCGATTTCTTCTCAATCATCTCTTTAGTTGCGCAGCCAAAATCTTCTTAGAATGGGCAAAGCAACTGGATATCGATATCGGGGTGTTCTGTGCACTTCACACCTACGGCAGAAAGCTGAATTGGAATGTGCACATCCATTTGTCTGTCACGCGTGGGGGCTTATGTAAGAGGACATGCCTATGGAAGCCCATTTTCTTTAAAGCGAAGACCACTGAAAAGTGTTGGCGTGCCGCCATCACTCAACTTCTCGGCTCCCATTACTCAGAGTTAGATTTGAGTGGAGAGGGCTGCCCTTTCATTCGCAATGAGCAAGATTGGTCACGATTTTTAACCAGCCAATATTGCCGTCGATGGAAGCTGCATTTTGCAAAGAAAACGGCCAATGTGACCCTCACCATGACTTACATGGGCCGATACCGCGGCCGCCCATATCAGCGTCTAGGTTACGACATGATTTCCAGGGAGGCTTAGTGACGTTTGATTATCTTAACCATAGGAATGGTCGGACGGAGTCCCTCATTTTGAGTCCAGAAGCACTGATAGAGCGCATGATTGAGCATATTCCAGATAAGCACTTCAGAATGATTCGATACTTTGGTTTTCTATCGAACCGACGTCGTGGTGAGATGCTCCCTAAGGTCTACGATGCCTTAGGTATCGCCCCTAAAGACTCACCAGAAATGCCCGGTTACGCCGCCATGCTGAAAGGGTATGTGAAGGTTGACCTGTTTGAGAGCATTCTTTGTCTTTAGGGCTGGAGAGGGGCTGTCAGAGCTGGTCCATCATGCTCTGATTCAATCCCAAATCAGGTCAATTTAGGTTTTTCATAGGATGAGTGTATCTGAAATAGCGAAAACAGAATGAAAGTGTTCAACAAACACCCGTGTTTAGATTGTAGAGCAGAAGTTAGGTCAGTCAGGGACTTATTCTGAGGTAGGTTATGCTGCGATCGTTGAACCGGCGACACCGTCGCCGGTTCTAAACCTGCAATGAACTTTAAAGCATTGTTTGAATTTTGGTACTCTCAGTAATGGTGTGCGAAATAAATTCATCGACGATACGGTTTTTGTTGTGTTTACGGAAATAGGCCGTTAAAGGTAATTGAATGTCGATTTGGTTGATTGGCCTGCATACGCAACTGTCATCTGCGATAAATTTAATGCACCGAGGGGCGATGGAGATACCTAACCCTGAAGAGATGGTCGTAACTAAGTGACGCATATTCATTGGGTTTCCAACGACATTGGGCGCAACCCCGTTTTCCTTGCAACACCGAATGATTCTCTCATAAACACCTAACCATTCATTGCGATGAAATAGATGAAGACTTTCATTTTGGAGATCTTCAATGTCGATGCATTTTTTAGCCGCGAGAGAATGATTTCGGGGTAGGAGTACAGTCAAGCTGTCTTCGTAGACAAGATAAGAAGAAAAATAACTTTCGTCTAAGTGATGGCTTTCACGACTGAAAACGATATCAACTTTATTGTCGACCATGGCCTCAATTTGCTCGGCAGGTGTCATTTCATACAGACGCAATTGGGCATTGGTGTACCTAGCGCGAAATCGGTTAATCAATTCCGGAAGGAAGAAAGAGCACGCTGTAGCAAGATATCCGACTTTAATTTCTTGATGTTCATCAGAATCTATCTGCTTGATTACGGACTTTACTCGTTGATCATTCTCGATGATGTGTAGGGCTTCTGGCAGTAATCGTTCCCCTGATGGGGTCAGATCAACCTGGTGGGTCGTACGATCAAACAGCTTTGTTTGCAGTTCATTTTCTAGATCAGAAATATGACGAGACACGGTCGGCTGTACCGTGTGAAGTTCTCTAGCGGCTGCTGTGAAGTTCTTTAAACGCGCAACTGTGACAAAAGTGGTGAGTGTTTTCAGATCCATCGAGTGCCTATTTTTTTTGTATTATTGTTATACATTAATGCTATTTCCAACTTTGTTTAAGTCCGTTTAGTTTAGTTTTGTTTATGGTGTAAGTCTCCGTTGTTTCTAAAACATGTCGATTAGAGCGTGTCGAACTGCATGAGATGTGCGTACTATCTCCCTACAAAACAGGAAACAAAAAAATGGACATTGATGTAATCATAGTTTTAGGGTACTTCGCCTTCCTTATCGGGTTGGGTTGGGTGTTTCGTTCAGCCGCAGCGAACACGAGCGAGTACTTTCGTGGTGGTGGTAAGATGCTTTGGTGGATGGTTGGTTCTAGTGCCTTCATGATGGCGCTGAGTGCCATGACATTCACAGGTCTGATGGGTAAAGCACTGACCAGTGGTATGTCAGTTGCGATTGTTTTTTTCGCTAACGCCCTTGGATATTTTGTCAACTACCTTTTCTTTGCGGCGAAAGCCCGCCAAATGCGTGTGATCAGCCCGATCCAAGGTATACGTTTACGTCTTGGGCGTGTCAATGAACAAGTCTTTACATGGGCTAACGTTCCCCTAAGTGTGCTGCAAGCTGCGATTTGGCTGAATGGTTTAGCCGTTTTCACTAGTGCCGTAATTGGCGTCCCTTTAGAACAGACCATCGTAGGGGCGGGACTGGTTGTTCTATTTATTTCTTTAGTTGGTGGCAGCTGGGCGGTTATCGCTTCTGACTTTATGCAGATGATAATCATCACCGTCATGACCTTTATTGCTGCGATGGTTGCTATCTGGAAATCAGGTGGTATTGGCAATTTACTTGAAGTGGGCTTACCGACACAACAACTCATCGGCGATGGCTACAGTTATTCATACCTATTTGTTGGTTGGTTTATCTGTATTTTTGTTAAGCAGTTTTTCAGTACCAACAACATGGTAGACTCTTATCGATTTATTGCATCAAAAGACACTAAGAATGCTCGTAAAGCAGCGCTGTTAGCATGTGGTTTGATGATCATTGGCCCTTTGATGTGGTTCCTACCTGCTTGGTTTGTCGCGGGAAATTATCCAGATACCAGCACTTGGGGACTTGAAGGTTTAGGCAGCAAAGTCGCAGACGCAACTTACTACATGTTCGTTAAGAACGAGATGCCAGTTGGCATGGTTGGGTTGATGCTGGCAGCCATGTTCGCCGCGACAATGTCATCAATGGATTCAGCACTAAACCGTAATGCAGGGATCATTTTAAAAAGCGTGTACGAACCTTATTTTTGTAAAGAGGTAACAGAAGCCAAATTAATGAATGCGAGCCGAGTGCTTACCGCTGCATTCGGAATTATCATTATCATTTCTGCCCTGTTCCTCACTTCTTTGAAGCAGTTTGGTCTTTTTGACCTGATGATGCTCGTTGGCACTTTGGTCGGATTCCCAGTCCTTATTCCATCTATTATGTGTTTCTTCATCAGAAAAACACCAGATTGGGCCGGATGGGGCACTATCTTAGTCGGTATGGTGGTGTCATCCATCATTGCGTTCTTCATCACACCAGAGATGATGCAAGGCATTCTTGGGCTCGACCAACCGTTATCTGCTCGTGAGTTTGCGGAAATGAAATCAGTGACGCTTGGCGTGGTTGGCCATATGTCAATTACTTTGCCCTTCTTTGTTCTCTCCCAGTTCTTCTATAAAGGGCATGCTCCTGAGCGAGAAGTTGAAGTTAATCGTTTCTTTAGCAATGTTGATACTGAAGTTGTGGTGGAAGAGAATGCTACGAGCATCGCAATGGACAACAAACAGCGCGATATGCTTGGGAAAATGCTGCTGATTGCGGCGGTGTTCCTCTCTATGTTGGTTTTTATTCCGAATCCAATGTGGGGGCGCATGTTGTTCATTATTGTTGCTCTGACCATCGGTGGTATTGGTGGTCTACTTCTACTTGCTTCAAAAAGAGCCAGCCGCTCAATAAATCCTATCTCTATAACAAATAATGTTTAATCAAAATGGGCTGAATTCATTCAGCCCAAGGAACTCACTATGTCAGTACAAGAAAAATTTGGTGGCGAACTCACCGATGAAGAGTTTCGTAAATTCACCTTATATATCAATCAAAGCAACAATAAACCGGACGATGAAACACGAGCTCAAATTCTTGGTTTCACGAATGAAAATGTGCGTATTGCGCCGGGCGCTATCGTTCGCATTGGGGACAATCAATTAGGTCCACGTAGCTATGTTGGTTTGTACAGCTACATCAACGGTGATGTCGTCATTGGTGAAGATGTCGCGATTGGTCCTCACGTTTCTATTGTTGCGGGTAACCATGTGTTTGACCCAATGACGAATTGTTTTAGTGGGCGCAGTTGTTGGGAGGAGGGGAGCGTGGTCATTCAAAGAGGCGTCTGGCTTACCTCTGGTGTCGTTATTACACCGGGAACGACGGTCGGTGAGTGCGCGCTTGTCTGTGCCAATTCCGTGGTCACATCAGATGTTCTCCCTTACGCGATAGTCGCTGGCACGCCAGCTAAACAAATTGGTCGGATTGACCCTGAGTCAGGCCAATATCACTGGTTTAATAAGGAGTAATTAATCCATGTTACCCCTAACAAGAAAGCATGACTTTCAGTTATTTACTTCACCAACAAAGAATACTGTGGTGGTAAATCCGCCCAGTTTTAACTGGCCTCATGAGCGTTATGAAGCGTTGTATTGTCTTGAGTTAGAGGCTGTAGACCATAAAAAATCATGGCATTGGGAGTGTATTCAGTCTCCGATGCAGCTGGACTTTTCCCTTGAACAGGGCAACTACCGTTGGCGAGTAAGGTGTGAGCAGAGTGGGGAATTATCTCTTTGGCACGAGTTCTCTATTGATGCGGAGACAGAGGAATATTTAGCCCCATCGGCGAAAGAGCTGTTTGCTTTATGTGAAGAGCATGATCAGTTCTTACTGTATTTCGACATTGATATCCCAACTATACAAAAATCGGTTTCAGAGTTTCGAGCGAAATTTGCTGCAAGTGTTGAAGACATTGATATTGAAGCGATCCAATACCCTAATCACTATCGCAGAGGGCAGGAAGAAGGGAAGCGTACAGCCATTGCAAATGTGCGTAACTGGATTGACCGTGATTTGATTGCCTTAACGTTACTCTATCGAGTTTGGGGTGACGATATTGCTGGTCATCAAGCTTGTCAGGTGTTATTGCGCCTTGCTGAGTGGAGCCCAGAGGGACCCGCTTCTTTGCTTCGCCCATGTACTTGGGGAGATGAGGTCGGTTTGTCTTTAGCAAGGAACTTATATCTCGCTTACCACTGGCTGTCGCCTTTATTGACAGGGGAAGAACGTGATTTTGTTCGTCCATTATTGGTTCGCTTAGCGTTTCAAATGGAAGAAAGGCTAGAACAAGACCAGTTTAAGCAGTTTCCCGGGCATTCTCATACATCAAGGCTTCCAGCTTACTTAGGTATTGCCGCCCTTACTTTGCATAAAGAGTTTGATATCACCACGTGTGAGCGTTGGTTGGACTACGCATTGACGATTTATCGAGGTGTTTTGCCATTTTATGGAGGCGAAGATGGAAGTTGGGTAGAAGGGCCTTTTTATTCGTCGTCTTATACCAAGTGGCATCATCCGTTCTTTTTGGCTGTGGAGCGTTTGAGTGGATTCTCTTTCTATAATCATCCGTTTTACAAAAACTATGTCAAATTTGCAATGGACTTTGTGGCGACTCAAGAACGTATTCACCCGTTTGGTGACGGCTTTTGGTGTCAACGAGAAGGCAAAGAGTGGCCCGGGTTCTTCGCTCAAAATCCACTACGTATTTACGCACAGCGCTACGGTGATCAGGCCGCCCGTCGTTTGGATAAAGTGCTAGAAGATGAAGTCCAGTCTTACAAATTGCATCTATTAGATGTTGTGCCAACCATGCCGCAGTTGAGCCATAGTGAGGTGACGGATGGCGTCGACGAGTATTCAAATGACTTAGCGCATATTTATTACTCATACGCTGGCCTGGGCAAGCTGTCGAAAAACAAGATGGCTCTGTATTACCGCGCGAGTCAGTTTGGCAACAGCTCACACCGTCATGGCGACCAAGGTAACTTTGCTTTCGTTGATCAGGGCCAAAATATCTTAACCCCAAGTGGCAGTTATGGTTATCGATTTGGTAGCCAACATCACAGCTTGTGGACTCGAACCACTCAAGCGCACAACTTGCCTTTGATTGCTGGAATGGGGCAAAAGCTGGATTGTCCTTCAGGTGTTGCTCAATTGATCAAACAGAAAAACGACGCGGATTTCAACTACGTTGTTCTTGATTTAACCGAGACTTACGTGGGCTGCAAACATTATTGGCGAACGCTTGTCCAAGTAGCAGATAAAGGTGTTGTGATTTTTGACGACATCGAGCTAACTGAAGCGAGAGAGCTCCAATGGCGTTTGCACACTCCGAGTGACGTCGAGCTTGGATCTGATAAGACTCGACTTCTACAAGGCAATCTTGAGTATTTCCTTCAGCTTACTGGAGAAGATATAGGGAGCCCAAGGTTCGTTCCAGAAATCAATGATTCTAGTGACTTTTATGGTGACGTTGAATCGGATGCCCAGAAGCAAATCAACCATCTAGAGTGGCAGCTACCTGCACGTTCGAACCACCGTGTACTGATGAATTGTGCAAAGGAGGTGAACTTGAGCTGTCATCTAAATGAAGAGGGGGCAGTTATCGAGTGGGACGGTGTGCTTCTTCATCTCGGAGTCAAAGAGCGTCGTCTTCAACCACAGTGATACACTAAACCCGTTGCAATGCTATCGCGGTGGATTTTCAACATAACAATAAAGAGAAACAACAATGAATATTACTTCTAAAACCCTACTGGCTTTGACCATTTCGGCTATCTCTTCTCATGCGATGGCGCAACTTGATCCAAGCAAAGCACCGTCTGAAAATTTTGATTTGTCCAAATGGAAAATAGTTATTCCGATGGAAGACACAAAACCTGAGCGTAAAGGTAAAGTGATGGAAATCTCCAAAGCTGAGTTGAATGAAGACTACCAACATGCACCGTGGTTTTATACCGACAAAGAAAGCGGCGCAATGGTGTTTGCGGCTCCGAATAAAGCGATGACAACACCGAATTCGAGTAATGCTCGCTCTGAGCTTCATGCTTTAATCTCAGATAATGCATCGATTGGCCCTTATGAACCTGCGAACAATTTTGTCCTTGCATCACATCCTGATGCTGATAAGTTTGGTGCCATTGGTGGAAAAATGAATGCGACTCTTGCTGTCGACCATGTAAGCCAAAGTGGTGACCATCGTCATAATGACTCTTTCTCTGTTGTTATTGGACAGATTCATGCAGGGACGAATGAACCCCTTAAAATTTTCTACCGTAAGTTGCCTGATCAAAACTATGGTTCGGTATATTGGAATTATGAAAATAACGCATTAGGCGATGATTACCACCGTCGTTTGGATATTTCTCACAATGTTTTTGGCAAGGCTAAAATTCGATTTGGTGAGCCAGAACCCACAGATGGTATCAAACTCGGGGAGAAGTTCTCCTACGAGATTCAAGTTGATGGTAATGTTATGTATCTCGAGTTCACGAAAAACTTGGAGAGCAAAATACCTATCACTCGTTCTTTTGCGATTGATTTAGCGAAGGGGCACTACCTTGGTAATAAGTACGATGCTGGATATAAAAATGAATGGTTCTTCTTTAAAGCTGGTGCATACAATCAATGTAGTACGGGTGTAGTGCGTTGTAAAAATGAAGGTATTGAGGCTGGAGATTATACTCAGGTTAGTTTCTACCAACTCGATATCAAACACTAAGATTTTCATTTGACAACGAAGTTAGCATGGCATTAAAGGTGTTTAACAGTTTCTTGGAATTACTTAATATCCTGAAGCTACCTAGTTGATATTTGTCCGATGCCAATTAATGCAAAACCCTGAACTTAAGCGTGTAGTATTGGCCTTGCTCTTTTCTACTTTGTGAGTATCAGAATTAGCTTTATCTATAAGTAGTCCAAATAGAATGGTTAATAATATAAGTAAACGGTAAGTGTATTGTAAGCGTCTGCGAAACGACTCATTGACTTTATAATATCAACACAGATACCGCCAACTAAGGCGGTATCTGTGTAGTGGTCAAGTAAAATTGGCCACGGTTTTATAAGTTTGCCAGTAGAGCCGTTCCGACTCATTTGGTGTAAGACCGCCTGATCCGCACCATCAGTTTTGGACACTGCGTTAAGTGAGTACAATCACTAACGAGGTGGACAATGACAACCAAGACAACACGAATCAAACATGCTCCCGAATTTAAAATCGAAGCACTTAAGTTGGCTGAGAAAGTCGGTGTCGCTGCTGCTGCACGACAACTATCGTTATATGAATCTCAAATCTATGGGTGGCAGTCAAGCCGTTAAAAAAGACATGAAAATGCCAAACTCAAACGATTACTGGCTGAGCAAGCTGAAGAGCTAGATATCGTAAAAAAGGCCGCCATCTACTTCGTATATGGAATCCACGGGTTTTACAAGATAAGAATGTGCAATGGATAAGATGCGGTCGTATATTCGGTTTCTCATTGAAGGATCTACCTTCTAACCTTTGATGCATGCGCACCTACTGCCCTTGCCGCGAAAAAAGCTTTTTATAGCATTGCGAAGTAGTCAAGGTCTCAGTAAGCTAGTCTAACCATTGAACATCATTATTTGTAATCTGTTAATTCATATTGCTAGCAAAATAATGTCTTTGACTGATATTTTGTTTCATAGCGAAGCATTGCCCAAGCTGTTCTGACAGTTTTGTTTGCTAATGCGATACAAGCTCTTTTGAAACCGACCCTATTGACTAACTTGATAAGCCACGCCTGTTTCTGGTTTGTAGGTGAGTCAGACAGCCGATATATGTATGCCATAGCACTGCGTTACACCATGCTTGCGGTACATGTGAGACTTTAAATGTAGAGCTTTGTTATACGCAAAACGAACAGCACCAAACTTGAGTTATTAAAAACTCAGCTTGTTCTTGTGTTGGGTAAATGCGTACTTTAGTTGCTCTTAACATTTTCAGTGCTCAAGTGTATAGTGCCCGTATTGTATGGCTGAGTAGTGTTGAATCGCTCAAGAAAGGTGAGTTGGTGAAGCCACTGGAGTTTTTGACGGTGGTGATAACTCGCTGACAGAACCACAGAAATCTCATTTCGCCAAGTGGATGCATGTTGGGTTTTAATGCCACATTGTCATCATGCAGCATAGCTGCATGATGATTTCCCCGTGTCGTGAATGGTCTCTCTTGGGAAATATATCAATAACTTATCAACGCTCAATAAATCGTCGTTTCTCTTTGAGTACAATATTCTTAATTGTAATGGATTAGGAAAAATGTGTGTTAAAAGTGGATGAATGGGTGTGTGAAAAAGGCGACGAAGAAGATTATATCGTCGAACGTTTTGAAATTCGGGTTAAAGGTAAAAAACCGCTCGTTTTGAATGAACCCACTTTCTCTCAAATCGTGTTTGTGACGCAGCAATATGTGAATTTGTCTTTGCCTTTAACAAAACAAATCGTCAGTAAGAGTGTTTTAGGCTCTGTTGAACCATTAACTCTTAAAGACCATTGTGCATTAGTTAATTATCTGGAAGCCTCAATAGCTTCTCAATGAATTGAAACCTTCGGTCGGTTCATTCCCGCGATAACTTATGCCACTCATATCGAGCCAGCTCGATGTGGCATTAAGTTCCTGCGAACAATCACCCAACGCGTGGCGTGATACGCTTGTCTAACACCTTTACCTTTGGTGAAACGCTTCGTTACCTTCGTTCAAATTCATCACCAAGCCTTACTGTTAATGCCTCGCTCTGTTTTCTTCTTGTTTCAAGCTAGGTCAAAAATAAGGACCTTACAACTCACCACTCGCACGCTCGCTAGGCAAGTGGTAATAACCTGATTTTCAACCTTGAGCTTACGTGTAAACATGATGAAAAAAACACCGCTTTAAGGTATTATCTAATAAGGAAACGATAATGAAGAATCATATGAACCAAGATAACAATAACGATATCACTCAAAAAGACTTGCTCAAACTGTTGTTTGACCAAGCTCAACATAACGCCACGCGTGAAGAACTCATGGCGTTAGAAAACCGTACTAATCAACGCTTTGATAAAGTCGATGAACGTATTGAAAAGTTAGAAGAGAAGGTCGATGAGCGCTTTGAAAAGTTAGAAGCTAAATTCGACAAAAAGTTTGACCGTATGAACTGGTTGCTTGTCACTACTCTTGTCGGTGTTATTGCTAGCCTTGCTATCCAAGTTATTAAATAAGTTATTATCCCTGCCTTTTTTCAAGGTGGGGATTTTTTTTGCTAAATCCTCATTTTGAACCTTTGAACCTTTGAACCTTTGAACCTTTGGGCGTTCTCCCTTCGGTCGGCTCATTCCGTCGTTTCACTCCTCCCGCGATAACTTATGCCACTCATATCGAGCCAGCTCGATGTGGCATTAAGTTCCTGCGAACAATCACCCAACGCCTCCGCTACTGCGTAGTTGCGCTTCGTCGTGCCTCCTCATTGCCTTTCACTGACTTTAATTAAGGTCGAGTAAGGGCTTGTTTTCTTATGTGCCGATTTTCCTTTCGACTCGCATCATTTGATGGCGCTCGCAGGCTGTTAACCCTCCTCAAATCAGAACCTTATCTGCAAGGGTGAATGAACGCTACGCGCCCCTGCAGAGAAGAACCGTGTTTGAGGGATGGACAGCCAAGCGGCTCCATAAAAGTGATACTCAAACAAAAAGGAAACTCCCTATGGCACAACAAAACTCAACCCCAACTCTCTCTAGATTAAATTCAGCGCCCAACGTTTCGTTGTTGGCACTCGAAAGCTCACCAAAAAATGATATCTCTTGGCGTTTGTTGCAAAAACTACCGTCTTATATTGAACCCTCTAAAGTGCTTAATTTGGTTTTAAGAGTCGAATATTTCGGTTCGTGGGAAACGCCTCGTGACCAGTGGAAAACAGGTTTTTCACTCATGGCAACTACTTCGAACGGTAGTGAAAAACACGTTAAAAATTACCTATTATCACAACATGCTATTTCAGCGATAAAACAAGAATGTGACGCGATAGCAAAAGCATTAAAAACGACTTTTATTGATACCACTCTTAATTTCAGCACTGAGGTTTAAATCATGAAATATCTATCTCATTACACCCAACAAGCTCAAACCGATTTATTCAATGAACTAGGCGCATTTTTCGCTTTCTCTAATCAACAGTTTAATGATGCCAAGAAAAAAGGCATTGAATATGTATCGCTTGGAATGGGAATGATTGTCCCAGAAAGTAACGCTAAAAATTTAGTGGTGCGTTTAGGTGAAATTCAAAAAGAGGGGATCAAAAAAGATATTGAAGAAAATGGAAAGCAAGCCATTATTCGCCGTGAGCTATTCAATCATGAATGTTTTTATACGAATGATATTTGTGATTGTGTTGATAAGCTCGAAGAATACGGCTATTCATACGATGATATTTATGAGGTATTTAATCATATTCGTAAAACAGAAGATGTGTATTAACCAAAAATAAAAAGCCTCAATATTTATTAGACGTAAATATTGAGGCATGTTCAAGTTAAGTAATATGAGGTAACATAAAATGAACACTTTGAATACTACTCCAAATCAAGAAGAAATGAAAGCACAACGTTATGTTTGTACAGCAATACCTTTTGAGTTAGGAGAGATAGTCATGACGCAAGGCATTGCTGAATTACTGGATAAAAATATTGGGGCAAGTTTACACATTTACTTAATGCGTCATAATAATGGGGATTGGGGTAATGTTTGTGCTGAGGATAAAATAACCAATGACGAAGCGGCCAAAACAGGCGAGCGTATTATATCTGAATACATACTGTGCGGTGAACGTATATGGATCATTACCGAGCGAGATAGAAGCGTAACAACTGTTTTACTACCGAGTGAATATTAATCACTTTCAATATGCGATAGAATGGAGTACACAACGGACTCCATTTTTTTTGATTATGAAAAAATTATCTTTGCTATTGTTATTGTTCCCAACCGCTGCGGGCGCGTTCTGTTTTGATGAAGCCGGATCTCATTACAATGTTGATCCAAAATTGTTGCGTTCTATTGCTCAGGTCGAAAGCAGTCTTGATCCCAACGCTTACAATGAAAATAAAAACAGGTCGGGAAAAATTATAAGCCGTGATTTTGGGTTGATGCAAATTAACTCTAGTTGGTTCTCCCGACTCGCTGAATTTAACTTAAACAAAACGAATATTTATGAGCCGTGTTTTAATGTTTCATTAGGCGCATGGGTATTAAGCTCTAACTTTGCTACACATGGCTATAACTGGAACAGTGTCGGGGCATATAATGCCGGATTTTCTAAACGCACCGAAAACGCTAGAAAAATATACATCCAAAAAGTACAAAAAGTTTATTACCAACCGTAATTAAAATTAGCAGCTATGCACCATTGTGGTGCGGTGCTGACTATCTCAAACTCTTCCTTTTCCGCTTTCCATCCCTCTCAATATTTACATTATCACCCTTGATTCAATCGCCAACGGTTCGGCTTTTGCTCTCGTTGTTCCTAGAGCACCACCCAAAAACACAAAACAAACGGAAGTTCATTGGAGTTGATCGTCACTTCTTTAGAATCATCCACACACCTCGCTAAATCGAAAATCGATTTAAATGGTTGTCTGTAAAAATATAAAACCAATATAAACAAGAGCTTAAAACCTTCCCAACCATTAAAAGTAACCTCAAAAAAATTTTCAAAATCTCAACTAATTAGCCGCTGAAATCTCAATTGGTAAATATGCAATCTCAATTAAATGGCATTTATCCCTTTTGTAGTAAGGCTCTGCGGGGTGTTTAAATGGGTTTTAAATTAGTTGTCATTCAATTCTTATTTATCCCTTTTGCAGTAAGGTTTAAAGTGGGTGTTTTGTTGATTGCTTCAATGTGATTATATTGATATATTATTGAGATTCATTGAACTAAAAAGGAGAGGATAATGGCCCGCTCTTACCCTTTACAAAGCACTTTACGCGGCAAGTTAGAGCAAGACTTCATTAAATTTAGAGATCAGGAGCGTCTGAGTGATTCTGAAGCTACTCGTCAACTGTTGACGTTAGCACTGCGTATTAAGCTCAACGATAGTGACGATGGTAGACCGTCGAATCGAGAGTTGATGGAAGAGATTTATCGTGTGGTTCGCAACACATCAGCGGTCAGTGATGTGACTCATGGTCAAACCTTTGATGGTGAAAAACTATTTCGAGTCAAAGACGAAGCGAAAACATTTAGGCAACAAGTTAAAGCCGATGTTAATAACAAAGTGGATACCTTTCTTGCAGGCGAAAAAAAAGGATAGCCTGTTAGGGCTATCCTTTTTATTGTTTTATCTTTCTAATTCCCGCTCGATTTCTCGACCCATCGGCTCGTGATGTTTATTATCAAAGTCGAGTCCTTGTTGCTTTGATGACTCTTGTGGCTCGAACTGCTCTAATGCTTTACTGTCTTGATCTTTACCATATTGTGAAATAACGCTCTCTTTTTTATCATTGAGTGTGTCAATCGGTAGCGATTCTTGGTTTAATTCTTGCCTTTCATCGACACCTTGATGGTGGTATTTATCCATACACGCTTGGATATCAGTGAGCATGTTTTCAGGCGAGACGAATTGTATGTCTCGACCTGCAAAGTTGGCCATTATTTTTTCAATGTTATTGGGGTTTAAATCTGTATTGCCGTGGCTAAGAGCAATGATGATTTGTTGGCGAAGTTCATCGGTTGATATATTTTGAATGTCATTCTTATGATTCACATTGATTATATCGTATTGGCCTTGATGCGCCTGATTAATCGCAAACGAATTTTCAATTGATGTGCTAATAATCGTCGTGTGCAAATCATGGCCTTGATGAAATTGTGTCAGGTGTTTGGATTTTGTGCCGAGGGTTCTAGGGTTAATATCAAGTGTGTCGTCTTTATTTCCTTGAAAATCCAAATAGGTGACTTCAATCGCTTTGGTGTCTCCGTCTTTATTGTGGATGTTGGTTATCATGGCAGGGTGCAAGCTTTTATCTTCGGATGAATAAACGCTTTGATGAAAATGGACGTGCTCGCCTTGTGGCTGTTCAATACCCAACTTATTCAAGTAGGTTTCAGCTAAGGTTCCTTTCAGTGGTTGACTCGTCTGTACATATTCTTTCGCCCTTTCTTCAAATTGCGCAATATGTTTTGGTGTGGTTTGCAGTAATTTGTCATGTTTACTGTTTTCCTCTAGTTGATATTTATTTGGCTCATTAAGCATATTATGGGCTTCTGCCATGGCTTCTTTGTAATTCATCTCTTTATAACTCATTACTAGGTTAATCAATGAGCCTTTTTCGCCAGTAGTGTAGTCTTTAAAATACCCTCGATGTTCGCCCGTTAATGACACTTTTATGGCTGATTTGCCAATGCCGAAAGTGAGGTAGTCACGGTCAGACTTTGACTTGTTTGGCTGTCCAAGTAGGTTGATGGCTAAACTTTCCGTATATTTTGGTAGCTCCTTATTGATGTGCGTTTTAAATTGGTTGTAATTAAAGTCCCCGTTATTATCTTGATAACGAGTGTCCTCGTGGGGCAGGGCGTTGTGATTAAAATACGTCGTTGATTGGGGCGGTATAGTATTGAGCGTTTCGATGGCGCTGTGTTTATTGACCTCTTTTGATAGCCAGCTTTTCATCATGGCTTTAGGGTTATCGGTAAAGAGTTTAACGTGAGTGCTCGCACGACTTAAATCAATGTAAGCCCGTCTTAAGTTGGTCAATGCCCCCATTCCCTTAATCGCTGCTATCACGTGTTGATAGGTTGCCCCTTGCGCCATATCAGCGGTGCGAGTGTAAGCGTAGTCCCAATGGCCGTCTTTTAGGGCTTGAGGGTTGATGGCTAACGTTTGTCCGTCTTTTGATTGGGCGGTGATTTCCTCGTTTGTGGCACTGAGGATGTGGTACGGCACATTGGCTTTGATGCCCCGCTCTTTATCGGTAAAGCGAGTCATGATTTTATCGCCCGTTGAGAGCGGCTTTTCCGATTTGGCAAAGAGACTTGTGAACTTATGGTCTTTGTTGCGTGGTAAGAATGGCTTCTCAATACCGCTCTCTTGGTCTTTGACCATCACCACACCATGTTCAGAATCGACCTTGGTGATAGTGCTGTACTCCCCTGGCTTGGTGCTCAGTATGAGTCCTTTTTGATACGGCATCATGGTCGAGAGTTCCTCTTTGCTGTTGCCCGTTGAGCGTAGCCTTGTGGTGGTGATGTTCTCTTTGCCTATCTCTGTATTTTTCATCAGGCCAGTACGAATGTGTTCAGTGATTTTGTCACGATCATTGTTTGTGTAAGCAATGATAAGGGTGTTGTCTCGCGTTTCTGGTGTTCGTGCTAAGTAATCTTGCGCGACCGCGTAAGGCAGCTTCTCTGTCGCAGTGAGTTGCGTGC
>NZ_JAXHBS010000014.1:0-3862 GCF_042466085.1 Vibrio sp. R78045 | reverse complement strand
GGTTCGTCTACATAAAGGTACGTAATGCGACATAGAGTTTTCTGTAAGGTATTGGACTTACTGCCTTTTTCTTATATTCATTACCCCCCGCTTTGTCATGTGATTTATTCAGCCTTTTTCGGGGGTAGAATTCCGAGTGTATCTTTGAGCTTTTCTTCTGAAAAATCGTATTCACCTAGCATATTGATATGGGCCCAGGACATCGGCGAATGTGCCGATATCTGCCGCAGTAAATTTTCTTTGGTCTCAGTGTCTGGTGCCTTTTCAACCTGGCGCGCAAGGTACAAATAATTCCAACATATGATGCTATTTTTGATCAAACGATTACAGGCCTCAGCAATTTCCTGCTCTTCCTTTTCTGTCTGGGCGAATTCACGAGGACTTCCGACAGCGACGGCGCGCGTGAATCGATTGGCCAGTTCGACTTTGTTGAGTTGCTTTTCAATGGCTTGTCGTAGCGCTAAATCGTCTACGTAGCGCAGTATAAACAGAGACTTAATGATTTGCCCAAAGGCTTTCATCGTTTGGTAGAGAGCATGCTGACGGGAGTAGGAGTTCAGTCGGCGGAAGATGTCGGACGCTGTGTTCTCCTTGAGCTTGATGGTCGTCACCAAGCGTAAAAAATCATCCCAGTTTTCGACAATAACCGTTTCATTGACCGTTTTATCCGGCCGGATAACCCAGTGTTCCGCACCTTGGGTTCTGGGCTTGAAGCCATAGAGGGCTTGTTGTCCAACCCCTTTGATGCGAGGTGCAAACGAAAAACCCAACATATGGGTAAGGCCAAAGATCGCTTCGGTGTAACCGTGGGTATCTGTGGAATGGATATCACTTTTAACTACATCATTGTGCATCAACCCATCGATTACAAAGGCGCTTTCTCGATCGGCGGCGCTGATCATTAGGGAATGCCAGAGGAAATTACGTTCATCAGCGAAAGTATAAGCACTGACGCCCTGTCCTTGTCCGAAGTATTTGAATGACCGGCTGGCGTACAGGCTGTCGCCACGTACTTCGAATTTTTGCCCATCGCTAGCGGTGTGCAGTTTATCTTGGGTCTGTCTATACAAATTGGGTAATTCCATTGCGTCCATAGCTTTGACGACAGCGTCATTGGCCGCTCTGATATTGTCCAAGGAGAACCGCCAATTCACGGTGTGATCCAACTCATTTTCGGTGACGCTGGACGATATCCGTGCCATTTTTCGAACACCAATCCCACAACCTAATCCCATGATCCCTGCCAAAAGGGCGGGGTGAGATGGAGCTTGCCCCACATGGGTTTGCTGCCAATGTTCAAAGGTTCGCAGCATGCCACAGTGATTATTGACGGTTTCCAAGACCTGCGCGAGTGGTACATCGTGCCGCTGAGGAAAGAGAGCACCCAAGGGATCATCTTCACTGGCATCCATGGCTGGAGTGGCGATGTGGAATGCCCCATCCTTGCGAGGCTTTAAATATGGATTGGTGGCTGCGTTATTGTTGGTCGTCTCATATTGTCTAGATAAAATGCTTTTCATCAGTGCCAACACAGATTTAGGATCAGATAACTCCTCCAAATCGGCTCGCTCTAAAAGGAGGGACCTGTCCTTTTTCCACCTTTCTTTGCCGATCAGGTAGGTATCCATCGGACGATATTTATAAGATTCCTCCACATTCAGGTCGCCAGATTTTATGGCCGTGGTAATAGCTTGGAACAAAAACACCTTGTACAGAGATATCCGGAACGTACCATCGTCACGGATAAGCACAGCCCGTTGTTCTGCATCAAGAAAATCCACAGGTGCTTGAACAGCGGACATCTCTCTATCTGATCTGAAATGATCAACCGCTTTTTGTAAGGGGTTAACACGTGTGGTTGGCATAAAAGATAAAGCACGCAACACAGGGCTGAGACGGTTTTGCAGCTTCAGCGAACGTGTCTCTAAGATGTCGTACCAACTGCTATTGTAGACCGTATCCGCCAACTCACCTTTGAGTTGGTCAAAACCTTCAGTTTTACTGTGAGCCAGAAGCTTTTCAATTGCCTCGATTTTGTTCGTATCCGATAGACTATCCGCCGCCATGACGCTTCGAATATTGCGCAAAACACTAAAAACAGAAACATCTAGGCTGTCAACAATAGATGTGATCTGACGCTGCTGGTTTTTTCGGCTTTGTGCAAGTGTTTCCTGATATTCACGGGCAGCGGTAGATTTGAAAGAAGCCATGATACTGAGCCACAAATCAATCATATTGTCCTGACACCTATAAAACTGGTGCACGATAAAGGCAGTGGCATGCAAGTGTCGATCGGCTTGGCTTCTTTGGTGCAGTTGGAACATCCGGGATTTGAGGACGCTACCCGCAAAATATCGAATACCAGAGGTGCCAAGTTCTAGTTGTGTCAGGGTCCACTCTAACTGGCGATAGAGGTCAGACAAGGTTTCAAAATCAGCCACGGCCTCTTTGATCTTAGTGGGTTTCGTGGACTGTGACAGTTTCTTGAGGAGAGTTAGACGATATCGATTTTGACCTTCCGATGCAGTGAAAAGGCCGTCCAGAAGATTACGGGCATCATCTGGCAAATACAGTTCTATAAGCGAGACCAACTCTGTTTTGCGTTTCTGTAATCCCACCCTGATTAAATCACTCAACCTATAGGCTGATGGAAGTTGTACACGCTGCTGGTTCAGAAAATCTACGCAACGATCAAAGATCAATTTGGGCTTCAGATGCATCCGGGCCATCGTTACTATCTCAGTGACCAATTTTTCGCAGGCTTCATCATCAAAAGTAGTAAAACCATAGAAATCCAAAATAGGTTTCTGGTGACGCTGGCGTGTCCGATCTGGGTACTGGAGGTGCGTTGGGGGCGAATGACCAAGCTGGTTGGCAATATAGGCTATATCACGTTCTAAAAAAACGGCAGCTCCAAAGAATCGCCGTGTAGCACGAAAATATCCGCAACTTACCAAAAAACCGATCTGATGATCTGTATTGCGCATAGTCGTAGCAATTTCTAACAGTGACTTGGGGAAATCAAAGAACTTTTTGCGGTCACGATGATCGAACAAAGGCGGATTGTCGAAAAGTTCGTGTTCATTGGCTGTGAGGATACGCATTCTTGCCATAGATGACCTTAATATCTAATGTCCGAAAAGGAACGATTGCGGACAGGGTTTCAAAGCCTGTCCGAAAATTACCTTGAAATACTATAGGACATAGCTATAGTTACGTACACCCATTTCGTAATTAATTGCCTTATGTCTAGAACCTTTGCTTACGCCCGCGTCTCTACGGTCGACCAGACGCCCGAAAATCAGATCCAAGAAATCAAAGCCGCGGGCTTTTCCATTGAGCCATACCGTATCATCACAGAGGCAATCTCAGGCTCCATGGCTATCGCGCAGAGAGAAGGTTTTTCCAAACTTCTGGATAGAATGGAGAAAGGGGATGTACTTATTGTCACAAAACTTGACCGGCTAGGTCGTAACGCCATCGATGTCAGCACTACAGTTGCAAAGCTTGAAGAAGTAGGTATTCGAGTTCATTGTCTCGCTCTTGGTGGCGTCGATCTCACCAGTTCCGCCGGAAAGATGACAATGAACGTCATCAATGCCGTCGCACAGTTCGAACGTGATCTATTGATCGAACGCACACAATCTGGCCTCGCCCGTGCCAAAGCAGAAGGTAAGCCATTAGGGCGGCCATCTGTTTTATCTGCGGCTCAACAAGAGGAAGTGAAAGAAAGAATAAAAAACGGAGTGGCAATCTCAGCCATCGCACGTGAATTCGAAACCAGCAGACAAACAATCATGCGAGTTAGAGCTCGGCCATAATCCTATGTCGCATTACGTACCTTTATGCAGATGGACCCAAT